>JAFXSR010000023.1 GCA_017525505.1 Bacteroidales bacterium | reverse complement strand
TCGATGTAGCAGCGGATGTCCTGCTCGTCCAAAGCGGCGCGCACCTTCTGCGCGTAGTCCATACACTTCTCGCTGATGGGCAGGATGACAACCTGGTCAGAGGTGAGCCACAACGGGAAGTTGCCGCCGGTGTGCTCCAACAACACTGCCACGAAACGCTCCATAGAACCGAACGGAGCGCGGTGAATCATCACCGGACGCTTCTTCTGGCCGTCAGCATCCGTGTATTCCAGACCGAAACGCTCGGGCAGGTTGTAGTCCACTTGGACCGTACCCAGCTGCCACTCGCGGCCGATGGCGTCCTTCACCATAAAGTCGAGTTTCGGGCCGTAGAAAGCGGCTTCGCCTTCCACTTCGATGGTATTCAAGCCCTTCTCAGCGGCGGCCTCAATGATGGCGCGCTGTGCCTTCTCCCAATTCTCGTCGGTACCGATGTACTTCTCTCTGTTGTTGGGGTCGCGCAGTGATACCTGAGCCTTGTAGTTCTCGAACTTCAGCGTTTTGAAGATATAAAGGATAATGTCGATGACCTTGCAGAATTCCTCTTTGATCTGGTCGGAAGTGCAGAAAAGGTGTGCATCATCCTGCGTAAAACCTCTAACTCTTGTCAAACCATGCAATTCACCACTTTGTTCGTAACGATATACGGTGCCGAACTCGGCCAGACGGAGCGGCAGCTCTTTGTAGGAACGCGGACGGGCAGCGTAAATCTGGCAATGGTGAGGGCAGTTCATCGGTTTGAGGAAGAATTCCTCGCCCTCCTGCGGGGTGGTGATGGGACGGAAAGAGTCCGCACCATATTTGGCGTAGTGACCAGAAGTTTTATAAAGGTTCACATTGCCGATATGCGGGGTGATAACCTGCTGGTAACCATATTTTTTCTGCACTTTGCGGAGGAACTGTTCCAGACGGTCGCGCAAGGCGGCACCCTTGGGCAGCCACAATGGCAGGCCTTGCCCCACGAGGGGTGAGAAGGTGAACAATTCCAGCTCACGACCTAATTTGCGGTGGTCGCGCTTGGCAGCCTCTTCCAACAAAACAAGATATTCATCCAACTCTTTCTTCTTCGGGAAAGTGATGGCATAGATACGGGTCAGCTGTTTGCGTTTCTCGTCGCCACGCCAGTAGGCTCCGGCAGTCTTCAGCAACTTGATGGCCTTGATGGAGGCGGTGTCGTACAAGTGCGGACCGCGGCAGAGGTCGGTGAAGGGACCGCTCTCATAGAATGTGATGGTGCCGTCTTCCAGGTCGTTGATCAATTCCAACTTGTATTCGTCGCCTTTCTTGGTGAAGTAGTCCAGGGCTTCGGCTTTACTTACTTCGCGACGCACGAATTTGATCTTCTGTGAAGCTAACTCCTGCATTTTGGCTTCGATTTTCGGGAAGTCATCCGAAGAGATACTGTAGTCCATGAAATCGATGTCATAGTAAAAGCCGTTCTCGATATGGGGGCCGATGCCGAACTTGACACCGGGATAAAGGCTCTCAATGGCGGCGGCCATCAGGTGGGCGGAACTGTGCCAGAACACACCCTTGCCATCCTCGTCATTCCATGTCAGCAGCTTCACTTCAGCATCTTCATTGATTGGACGACTGAGCTCCACAATCTGATTGTTGACATTGGCAGCCAATACATTGCGTGCCAATCCTTCGCTGATGCTGCTGGCAATCTCGTATGGCGTAACACCTTGGTTGTACTGTTTGACGGAACCGTCAGGTAATGTGATATTGATCATATTCAGTTTGGTTTAAATAGAATTTGCAAAGATACAAATTTTTTTAATGTGTAAATTGCTTAATGAGCAAATTAGTTAATTGGCAATGTGCTATTTTTTTCAGGTCTCAGGTCTCAGGTTACAGGTTTCAGTGGTCAGAGGTCAGAAATTCAAAAAATATAACTTTCGATATTCAGTTTTCAAATTGGCACATTAGCACATTGTTAATTAGCATATTAAAAAACTTTCAGTTTTCGGTTTTCAGCGTCTTTGATATACAATATTATTGGCAAAAATCCCGTTTATTAGTGTTGCTTATTGAAAAAATATGTAATTTTGCAGTTTGTTTGCATCGGAATGCGTAGCTATATTGTTGTCATCGGCCTGTTACTCTGTTGTTTCGCCTCCTTGGGGCAGAAGCAGAAGAAGAGTGTTGACTTCCGCTTTTGGGAGGATTCGCTGATCAATCTGCGTGAACAGGTGATGAACGGGACTTCGGAAACAGAGCGTCTGAGCCGTAATGAGGATTTCATGTATTTGATGGAGAATGTGTTGCAGATGGACGGCTCCTTCAAGTTCGCCTGGGATTCGGTGAAGAATTTCTCGGTGGTCACCGCTCCCGACAGGTTGTTTAAAATTTACACCTGGTATATCATCAAAGATGACTACAGCTATGAGAATTTCGGTTTCCTGCAGGTGTATAATGCGGCCAGAAAGCATTATGATGTGATTCCGCTGTACGACAAACGTTATTCCATTGACTATCCGAAGACTTACGTGGGCAACCATAACCGCTGGTATGGGGCGGTTTATTACAAGGTGATTCCGGTGGAGAGTGGCGAAAAAACCTATTACACTTTGTTGGGCTGGAACGGCAATGACCTTTTTACCAACGAGAAAATTATCGAAGTGCTTCATTTCAAGAATGATATGACTCCTGTCTTCGGGGCGAATATCTTCAAGAAATATACTGAAAAATGCAGCAGGGTCATCATTTCGTATTCCAAGGATGCCACGATGAGCCTGAATTATGAGTACCAGTCGTACAATGTGGGTAGCGGTAAGCGTGATCCGAAAACCAGACAGGTGACTTTTGACAAGGTATATGCCAAGATGATTGTTTTCGATGAATTGATCCCTATGGACGAGGGAGTGCCCAATCTTCCGTCGTTCATGGTGCCTGAGTCCAGCCTTAACCAGGGCTTTGTCTTGGACAAGGGCAAATGGCTGTTCGTCAAGAGTGTGAATCGCCGTAATCCGGATAAGGATAAGCCTAATTATCAGCCCAAAACCCGACAAATATACGTTCCAAATCATTAAAATCATGTTGTATCCGTTAAAATTCAAGCCTTTTTTCAAAGAAAAAATCTGGGGTGGTGAGAAAATCCAGAAAGTGCTTCATCGTCCCGTGGTTAATATGAGCCATTGTGGGGAAAGTTGGGAGATCTCGGCGATAGAGGATAATGTGTCGGTGGTGGCCAATGGCTTTTTTGCTGATGAGAATGACTTGAATGAGTTGATAGAGATATACATGGGTGACTTGTTGGGTGACCAGGTGTATGACAAATATGGTCTTGGTTTCCCGCTGTTGATTAAGTATATAGATGCGACTGATGACTTGTCGGTGCAGGTGCACCCCGACGACAAGTTGGCGCAGGAACGCTATGGTATGAATGGCAAGACGGAGATGTGGTATGTGATCCAGGCTGATGAGGGGGCTGGACTGTATGTGGGTTTCAAAGATGGCGTGACTCGCGAACAGTACTGGGATGCTGTAGAAGAGGGGACTGTAGATGAACTTCTCCGCTTTTACCCTGTAAAGAAAGGCGATTTGTTTTTTATTCCCGCTGGCACAGTCCATGCCATCGGCAAGGGTGTGCTGTTGGCCGAAATACAACAGCCATCGGATGTGACTTACCGTATTTTCGACTGGAATAGGGTAGATGAGCAGGGCAACAGCCGCGAGTTGCATGTGGATGAAGCTTTCGATGCCATCCATTTCGAAGGTGAATCTATTCAGAATGAATCAGATGCATCTAACGTAGAGGCATCGCAGGCGTCGTCTTCCACGACCCCTGCGGATGATACTGTGAAAAACACACTTCCCGCTGGTAAGGTGAATTACGAGGAGAAATTCAATACCACCAGCAAGCTTCTGCGTTCCGACTTCTTCAATTTAAATGAAATTTATTTTGAACAACCCTTGAAGAAGACCTATACAGAGATTGATTCCTTTATAATATATATGTGTATCGAAGGACATGTGCATGCCTTCACCGACGACGAGCAGTTTGAGTTGCGCACCGGTGAGGTGATGCTGGTACCCGCCTGCACCCCCGAGTTGAATCTCATTCCCGAAGGGAAGAGCAGGTTGCTAGAAATATACCTATAAGTTTTGATACAAGGCCTATTTCTCCCAGCTGTAGGCGAGGTCTGCGCATGTAGCATTTCTTCACACATATTCTTATGAATAACTCACCAAAAGTTCAAACCAACTTTTTTTCTTCTGACTTTCGCTTGATTGAATAATCGACATAAAATTAAGCCGACGGTTAGGGGGCATTAGTATGGGATTTCATGGGAGAAAATGTCCCTGTTGATGACATCATCAGTAAGTTTTTTGAATCCGTCAACAGCCACAGGCGTCTGGAGATATTGTGTGTTACCAAAATCGTTGACATGAATGGCGTTCTGGTGAGATTTGTATCCATTTGGGATAAGGTGAAGGTGTGAAATGTGCTTGCAAACAAAATTGTCGGTTGCCAGTTGACGGACTGTGTTTCAAAATACTAAAAAAATTTTAATTTTTCTTCCGATTTACCCGTTTTTTTCATATCTTTGCAACATTAAAAACATGAAGCAATACTAACAGATTTTGAGCAGTATACAAGACACATAAGCGTTTTATAGAAACGATAATTTATAAATATGGCACAAATACCGGGCCTTTTTGGACAAAAACATTCAAGCCGTGATTACACGAAGGCTGATAGCTGGGGAAAGAATCAGTTCAATAGTTCTTTTCCAGCTTCATTGGTTGCGTATATGTATTCAAAGGATATCAAACCCATATACATTAAGACAAACAAAAGGAACGAGACTGTTCACGATGAGATAGATAGCGTTGACCTGTTTGGCATTGACCCGTTGAGCGAAAATGCTTATTACAACTTTGAAGCAGGTTTTGCACCTTACGAGAAATACTATCAAGGCGACCGAGAACATATTGATTTGGTAATGCTTGACTACAGCACAGGTAAGCCATTGTCGGGACTGGAAGTGAAACTAACTGCATTGCCAGATAACACTACTAAATCCCAATCTGAATCGGAATGGGGAACAGAAATAGTGATGCGTCCTCCAACTATTTGCTTTCTTGCATGCAGTATCTGCGAAAACTATGGAACCACTAAAGGGAAAGAACGTCTTCGTTCCATGCTTCGCAAAGTACCTCAAATCAACCATTGGGAAGAAATTGAAGAGGTGTTGCCTCACTATTCAAAAATACTGAATTCTGTTTTAGCAGTGTCCACTGACATGTGTGCCAAACAGAAACCGTTGATTATTCAGCCTATCTGGAAAACAGAGGGAAACAAAATGAGACTAAAGGACGATTGTCTTGATGTTTATGTCTGGTCCAATTTATCAATTATACAAATGTGTTGCACAGAAGATTCTTCAAACATTAGCAGACTGAATCGTTTCCATCGCACCGTTATTTGGTTATATAAAATGTTGTTGGACTATGTGACATACGACACTTTCGATTACAAACGTATCATTCGTCTTCAGTCATACAACCTCGCGAACGATAAGGCGTTTTCCATGCCCGGTGTGAAATCAAGGGCCTTTCTGAAAAACGAACAGATTGTAACTCCCCGTATCTCCAAGTTCGAAATTAAGAACATTATTTTGGGTGGAGGGCAAGATTTGCTCAGCCCAGAGCGTCGTTTTGATGCTGTCCTTGTTAATAGTCCTGATATTTTTGAATAAGCCATATGAGAGTCGTTGATTTATTTTGCGGATGTGGAGGTTTAAGTCTTGGCTTTGAAAAAGCAGGATTTGATGTAGTTGCCGCTTATGACAATTGGAATGCTGCTTTACACGTCTATAACTCTAATTTTAAACACCCAGCTAAATTCCTTGACCTTTCCGATGTAGAAGCTTGTGTTGAAGAGATATCATCGTATTCTCCTAATATGATAATAGGAGGTCCTCCTTGTCAAGATTTTTCCTCTGCGGGAAAAAGAAACGAAGATAATGGTCGAGGAGACCTTACTGTACATTATGCGGAAATAATCAGCAAGATTAAGCCTCCTGTCTTTGTGATGGAAAATGTTGATAGGATCCTGAAAACAAACAAGTTGGTTGAAGCCAAGCAGTTGTTCAAGGAAGCAGGCTATGGTCTTTCATACCAAGTGCTTGATGCAAGTTATTGTGGCGTTCCGCAGCGACGAAAGCGGTTCTTTATGGTTGGTGTTTTAGGAGAAGAAGATGGATTTCTTGACACAGCGCTTGAAAGGGGATTGTCCAAGGACCCTATGACATTGAGGGATTATTTTGGTAATAGCCTAGGGATTGAATATTATTATCGCCATCCACGTAGTTATGCGCGTCGGGGAATCTTTAGCATTGATGAGCCTAGTCCAACGGTGAGAGGTGTAAACCGTCCCATGCCTGATGGATACGAAATCCATGCAAACGATCCAGTGCAAAGTAAGGAAGGTGTTCGGCCCCTCACTACGAAAGAGCGCAGTTTGATACAGACATTCCCTCAAGAGTTTAATTTTGAAGGAAGTAAAACCGATATTGAACAAATGATTGGGAATGCAGTTCCTGTCAATTTGGCAAAATATGTTGCTTCCACCATCGCCTCATATCTTACTGATTGGGGGCGTAAAAAAGATAACGGAAATGGCAATAGGTTAACTATCTCATCGGCAATTCAAAAGCAGCCAATCGCTTCAGTGGTTGCAATGTCTTTGCATGTGCCGTTGGTGAAATTTGACGAGGTGGCAAAAAAATACCCTGATCAAATTGTTGTAAACAAACAAGTTGACAAATCAAACGGATTAGACCTTTCAAAAAATCTTCTGGTCTCTCTCGTTAAAAATGATACCATTGATCTTCTGCTTGATGGTTCTATCAATGTGTATTACACAGGGAAGAAATTTCCATCAACAATAGAATTGAATCATCTATACTATTTTATGCCATTTCGCAAAGGGAAAGGTATTCGTGACTTATACTACATAAAAGTTGCTCGAGTTGGATCAAAACATGAAGTTCATTATGATGCAGACCCCAATGATCTTCGTTTGGTCTTTGAAATAGAGTTCGTCAAACAACTTTTCCGTGACTACAAACCCATCGAACTTGAGATTTGGCATACGTTTACCGATACCACGCTGCACGATATTTTGGCCATGTGTCAGAAGGAAAATGGTCAATAGTGGTAAACGGATGAAATTACGCAGTGTCGCTGTTTGTTTAGTGCTTTGATACGATTGCCATATGATACGGCGACAAAAAAAGACCGCCCAAATGAGCGGTCTTTTTTTTGCTATAGAAATCAACGATTATTGTTCGTTTTTCTCTAAGTCTTCTTTCAGGGATTGAAGAATGTTCAAGTCACCCAAAGTGGTCTTTTCAGCGTTGCTTTCGTTCACTTTGTTGATGTCTTTCAGTTTCTTCTTTTCTTCAGCCTTGATGCGTTTCTCTTCGTCTTCCTTGGTTTCCTGCCATACTTTGGTATGAGACAGGGTGATCTTCTTGGCTTCCTTAGAGAATTCGATAACTCGGAAAGGCAGAACTTCGTCAACCTTGGCGGTTGATTTGTCTTCCTTCATCAGGCCACGGTTGAAAGCGAAACCTTCGATACCGTAAGGCAGAGCAACGATAGCACCCTTGTCGGTCATGCTGGTGATGGTACCTTCGTGGATAGAACCAACGGTGAATACGGTTTCGAAAACATCCCAAGGATTCTCTTCGAGTTGCTTGTGACCCAAGCTCAGACGACGGTTCTCAGTGTCCACTTCGAGAACAACAACCTCGATGGGTTCGCCGATCTTGGTGAATTCAGCGGGATGTTTGATTTTCTTGGACCATGACAGGTCGGAGATGTGGATCAAACCGTCAACACCTTCCTCGAGTTCAACAAAGATACCGAAGTTGGTGAAGTTGCGGACGGTAGCGGTATGCTTTGAGCCAACAGGATATTTGGTCAGGATGTCTGCCCAAGGATCCGGAATCAGCTGTTTGATACCGAGAGACATCTTTCTCTCTTCGCGGTCGAGGGTCAACACAACAGCTTCCACTTCGTCGCCGACTTTCAGGAAGTCGTGAGCGGTGCGCAGGTGCTGTGACCATGACATCTCGGAAACGTGGATCAGACCTTCAACGCCGGGCAGAATCTCAACAAATGCGCCGTAGTCAGCGATGACCACCACTTTGCCTTTGATCTTGTCACCCACTTTGAGGTTCGGGTCAAGAGCGTCCCAAGGATGCGGAGTGAGCTGTTTCAAGCCGAGAGCGATACGTTTCTTGTTCTCGTCGAAGTCGAGGATAACCACGTTGATCTTCTGGTCGAGCTGAACGATTTCTTCGGGATGGATAATGCGGCCCCATGACAGGTCGGTGATGTGGATCAAACCATCTACGCCACCCAGGTCGATGAACACACCGTAAGAGGTGATGTTCTTGACGGTACCTTCCAGAATCTGACCCTTCTCGAGACGGGCGATGATTTCTGCCTTCTGGGCTTCGATAACGTCTTCGATAAGCGCTTTGTGAGAAACCACCACGTTCTTGTACTCATGGTTGATCTTAACCACCTTGAATTCCATGGTCTTGTCAACGAATACGTCGTAGTCGCGGATGGGCTTAACGTCGATTTGTGAACCGGGCAAGAAGGCTTCGATGCCGAATACGTCAACAATCAAACCACCTTTGGTTCTGCTCTTGACATAACCGGTGATGATTTCCTGATTGTCGTATGCCTCGTTAACACGCTGCCATGATTTGAGGATGCGTGCTTTCTTGTGAGAGAGCTGCAACTGGCCGTTGGCGTCTTCCTGGCTTTCCACGTAAACCTCGATTTCGTCGCCGATCTTGAGGTCGGGGTTGTAGCGCAATTCGGAAGCGGCGATGACACCGTCGGATTTGAATCCGATGTTCACCACGATTTCGCGGCTGTTGATGGACACCACCTTGCCCATGATGACGGCTTGCTCATCGATGGATTTGAATGATTTGGTGTAGGCATCTTCCAGTCTCTGTTTCTCTTGCTCATCGTATTTGTGACCTTTTTTGTCTAAGGATGACCAATCAAAATTTTTGAGGTCGCCGTACTCGTTCTCGATGGTAGGCATTACGCGAGGTTTCTTTTCCACTTCGGGAAGTTCCTCTGCCACAGCTGCTTTTTCAACAACGGGGGCCTCTTCTGCCACGGGAGCTTGTTCAGCTACGGGTTCCTGGTTTTCTAATAATTCTTCTGACATAATTTTTTTTTGCCTGAAATCACAGGCTTTTTTAGGGTTTTACAATGAGGTTAACTGTCTATAAGTCAATTTGAAGAGCCTCTTTCAAATTGGGCTGCAAAAATACAAAAAAATTCGATATGACATAATGCCATATATAAAAAAAAGGTGACCCCGTTAGAAGTCACCTTTCATTTGACGAAGTGAAGTGCCTATCTGGCAATCTTCACTTTCTTGTACAGGTTCTTGCCGACTTTCACCAGATAGATGCCGTCGGTGGAGATAGTGTATCTGCATACAGACTGTGAGATGCTGTTCTCGCTGACAACCAGACGTCCACTCATGTCAAAGATCTCAACAGAGAATCCTTCTGCGTTGGCAATGACCACCTGGTTGTTGTAGCTGTAAACGTCTACATTGGACATGTTGACATCCTCGATGCCATCGACTAACTGGAAGGTGGCGACGAAGGTGGTGTCGCTTTCCACAGTGATGTATCTCGGATTTTCAGTATTGCCGTCATTCCAGCTGACAAACGCATAACCGTCGTAGGCAGTAGCGGAAATCTGAATTACCGTGCCGTAGTCGGCAGTAACATTACCGTCCACCGTACCCATGTTGTCATCGTTGCTCAGCACCGTAACGGTGTGTTGGTCGATAGCGAAGATGGCGGTCAGGCCGACAGCCTGGATCGGCAAGATGGTTCTTGGGTTGTCAGTGTTTCCATCACTCCAGCTTACAAAGTGGTAGTGAGGTTCAGGAACAGCGGTGATGACAATTGGAGAGTTGGGTGACAGGTGACCTCCCGGAATGTGAATGCTGACAGAGCCAGTCAATGTGTCATCGCTGATGATTTCGATTTCTTCAGGAACGAAGAAAGCTGTAAGGACGGTGTCGCTTGTCACCGTAATCACGCGCGGATTTTCCGTGTTGAAATCACTCCAGCCTACGAAGATGTACTGGTCGTTGGCAGTAGCAGTCAAAGTGTCGGTGCTGCCGTAAACGAAGCTTCCGCTGCCAGTTACTGTACCCCACGGGGTTTCGTCGCTGACATTCACTGTGACGTTGAAGTAGTGGAGCGTGAAGATGGCGGTTACGGTCACATTCTCAGCGGGCATGATAAAGCCATTGTTCGGAGTCTCAAGAGTGTCACCAGAAGCGGTGGTCACTACAAAGTCAACGAAATCGTAGGCGTAGTCGGCATCAGCGCTCAGCTGAATCCAAGTCTCGAAGTTGGCAGAGGTGTCGGTAGTGGTGCTGACATAGCTGGTGGCCGATTCGCCAGCGAAGCTGACGGTGATGGTACCGCCTGTAACCTGCTCAATAGCAATGTTGTAGCTGTTGATCTGCCACTGAGCGTTCACGAACAGGTCTTCTGCCGGCATGGTAGTGGGCAGAGCCGGGTTCCAACCCATGAAGGTGTAACCCTCACGTGTCGGGTTGGCGATAGGAGTAATGGTAGCGCCGAAGGCGAAGGTGTCTTGAGCCAACATGTTGTTACCATCCATATATGTGATGGTGTAGTTGTTGATGCTGAAGATGGCCGTCACGGTCACATTCTCAGCGGGCATGATGAAGCCGTTGTTCGGAGTTTCAAGGGTGTCTCCTGAAACGGTGGTCACCAAGAAGTCAACGAAGTTGTAACCTAGGTCGGCATCAGCACTCAGCTGGATCCAAGTTTCGAAGTTGGCAGAGGTGTCGGTAGTGGTGCTGATCAAGCTGGTAGCCGATTCGCCAGCGAAGCTGACGGTGATGGTACCACCCGCCACCTGCTCGATAGCAATGTTGTAGCTGTTGATCTGCCACTGAGCGTTCACGAACAGGTCTTCTGCCGGCATGGTAGTGGGCAGAGCCGGGTTCCAACCCATGAAGGTGTAACCCTCACGTGTCGGGTTGTCGATAGGAGTAATGGCAGCGCCAAAGGCGAAGGTATCCTGAGCCAAGATGCTGTTACCATCCATGTAAGTGATGGTGTAGTTGTTCACGCTGAAGGTGGCGGTCACGGTCACATCCTCTGCGGGCATCATAAAGCCGTTGTAAGAGCCGTTGTTCGTAACCTCGATGGTGTTGCCAGATGCGGTAGTAACCACAAAGTCACCGAAGGTGTATCCATCAAAAGTTAACGCATCAAGACGTACCCAAGAGTTGTACTGGACAGAGTCACCGATAGTGGTGCCGACTGCGGCCCCCTCAAGTATAATCATAACTACACCGCCAGTCGCCTGATTAATAGTGACTTTGTAGCTGTTGGGAGTGAAGGTTGCGGAAACATTCACGCCGCCTTCTGGCATCACGAAGCTGTTGTCGGTCACAGTTACAATTTCAGGAGCAGGAGTGTTGACGGTGGTCACCACCCATTCGCCGAAGCTGTAACCGTTGTCAGGTGTTGCGGTCAGGTTGACGATAGTGCCAGCGGTGGCAACTGTAACATCAGCGGAGACAGTACCGTTGGTGATGTTGTCGTCAATGGTGATAGCATACTCTTGGAGAGTGGTGAAGTTGATTGTTTCAGTCCATACGCTGATGAGTTCAGGTTCTATGCTGCAGAAAGATGACATTTTCAGATAGTAAGTTGTGCCAGCCTGCAGTTCTACTCCTACAATACTGTTGAGAACAATAGAGTCGGGATAATATTCAGCACTTGTGGAGGTGGATAGTGAAATAGGATCGACAAAATCAGGATCGGTGGAAATAAGAACAATATAGTTGTCGGGCACATGTTCACCGAAGCTGTAATGGAGTGTTGCTTCGTGTGCTTTGATATTGTCGATACTGATGCTTACAGGAGGATAGCAGGTGTCGTTGGTGGTGAATTCAACCCATACGGTATCGCTGATTCTATCGAATGAACAATAAGCAAAAACTCCCACACGGTAATTGGTGCTAGGTTGCAGTTCGGAGAGATTCCATCTTTGGAAAAGTTGCGATTCAGATTCGGTCAACACTCCGTTTTCATAGAGCACGCCGCCGAAGCTGTTGTCCTGGCTGCTGTTCCAAGTGATGAGTGCCGAGGTAGCGGTAAGCGAGCCATTGGCCACTGCAAGATTTTCCGCAGCCATACAAGGAATAAGTTCCCACTGAGCGTAAAGCGTCATGTTGCTGTCGGGCATGGTGACGGGTTCAGCAGGATTCCAACCAGTGAAGATGTAGTCCTCTTTCTCAGGTTCGCTCATCGCATCGATAGTATCACCATAATTGTAAGTGACAACTTCAAATGTATCCAGATCGCTTATATAGGTGATGTTGTAGCTGTTGACACTATATATTACTCTCTCGATCACATCTTCAGCGCCCATAATACCCATGACGGTATCCTGAGAAGCTGTGTATCCTGTCTCAGCAGGAGAAGCCACACTGTAGGCAGTGTTATACTCGATTGTTTCGGTAAAAGTAGGAGCGGCTTGTGTACCATCTTGATAGAGGTAGTGGATGGTGAGGTCGTAGCTGTTAATGGTGAATGTACCAGTCACAGTCACATCGTTGGCAGGCATGAAGAAGCCGTTGTTCGGGATGGCGATGGGTGAACCGTCAGCGTTAGTTACCACAAAATTGTTGAAGGTATAGCCATCGAAGGTCACTACGTCGAGGTTAATCCAAGAGTTGTAGTCAGCGGTAGTGGATAAAGCTATGCCCGGTGAATTGTCAATCGTTATGACAATGGTACCGCCAGTTACTTGGTTGATAGTGATGTTGTAGCTGTTGGGAGTGAAAGTAGCGGAAACATTCACTTCGCCTTCCGGCATCACAAAGCTGTTGTTGGTAACAGTTATTGTATCAGGAGCCGGAGTATTGACGGAGGTCACCACCCATTCACCGAAGCTGTAGCCATTGTCAGGAGTGGCTGTCAGGTTGACGACAGTTCCTGCCGTGGCAATTGCCGTATCAGCGGAGACCGTGCCGTTAGTGATGTTGGCGTCAATGGTGATAGCATACTCTTGAAGTGTAGTAAAGCTGAGTGTTTCACTCCAAACGCTGATGACCCCTGGATTGCACTGTGAAGTCATCTTTACATAATAAGTGGTGCCGGACTGCATATCTATATCTGGTCTGCCTATGGTAAGAGAGTTGGGGTGGTACTCTGTTGAAGTGGAGATTCCATCAGGGTCGGCAAAATCAGGATCTGTAGAGATAAGGACCAAGAAGTTGTCAGGCACGTGTTCGCCAAAGTCGTATGAGAGCAGTGCAGTATGTGCTGTCACATCGCTGATGCTGACGCTTACAGGAGGATAACAGGTGTCGTTGGTGTTGAAATTAAGCCAAACGGTGTCGCTGATTCTATCGAAAGAACAATAAGCGAAAACTCCTACACGGTAATGGGTGCTAGGTTGCAGTTCAGAGAGGTGCCAGCTTTGGGAGAGTTGCGATTCGGATTCGGTCAACACTCCGTTTTCATAGAGCACGCCGCCGAAGCTGTTGTCCTGGCTGCTGTTCCAAGTGATGAGTGCCGAGGTAGCGGTAAGCGAGCCATTGGCCACTGCAAGATTTTCCGCGGCCATACAAGGAATAAGCTCCCACTGAGCGTAAAGCGTCATGTTGCTGTCGGGCATGGTGACAGGTTCGGCAGGGTTCCAACCGGTGAAGGTGTAACCTTCTTTCTCAGGAGCGCTCATTGCATCGATAGTTTCACCATAATCGTAAGTGACAACTTCAAATGTATCCTGATCGCTTATATAGGTGATGTTGTAGCTGTTGACTCTGTATATTACTCTCTCAATCACATCTGCAGCGCCCATGATACCCATGACGGTATCCTGTGAAGCTGTGTATCCTGTCACAACAGGAGATACCACGCTGTAGGCAGTATTATACTCGATTGTTTCAGTATAAGTAGGAGCGGCTTGTGTACCATCTAAATAGAGGTAATGGATGGTGAGATCGTAACTATTGATAGTGAAGGTAGCGGTCACAGTCACATCGCTAGCTGGCATGGCAAAGCCGTTGTTTGTAGTGGAAAGAACTGTGCCACCAGTATCGGTTACCACAATGCCATAGAAAGTATAGCCATCATTGGCTACAGCGGAAAGCTGAACCCAAGAGGCGTATTTAGCGGAGTCAATCACATTGGTGGCTTGGACGTAGCCGCCCTGAACTTGATTGATATTGATTCTATATTTGTTGACCTGCCACTGAGGAGAAGCTATCACATTACGAGCAGGCATGATAGTGGGCAATGTAGAGCCCCAACCGATGAAAGTGTGACCTAACATGGTCGGGTCAGCAATAGGAGTGATGGTGTCACCACAAGCAACGGTATCCACAGCCAATACATCATTACCGTTCATGTAGGTAATAGTGTACTCGTTGGCGGTGATGTTGGCAGATACTGTCACATCATTGGCGGGCATAAAGAATCCGTCGTTCGAGGTCTCGATAAGCGTTCCATCAGCATTGGTCACCACGAAGTTATTGAATGTATATCCATTGGCGGTTTCCACAATGAGTTGTATCGAAGACCCAAAGTTAGCGGAGGTATTGGTAGTAGTCATGGTAGAACCTACGTTGTTTACCATAACGGTAATGGTACCGCCAGTCACTTGGTTAATGGTGATGTTGTAGCTGTTGACCTGCCACTGCGCACTTACAGCTATGCTGTGAGCTGGCATGGTGGTTGGGATAGCTCCGCTCCAACCTGTGAAAGTGTAACCATCACGGATTGGGTTAGCGACAGTAGTGATGGTGTCGCCGTATGCGAAGGTATCAACTTCCCAAATAGTATTGCTGCCATTCATCATGTAGTAAGTGATGGTGTATTCGTTAGCAGTGAAGTTAGCGGAAACGGTCACATCATTGGCGGGCATGGTGAATGCGTTGTTCTGTACGGCAATAGGTGTGCCGTCAGCGGTGGTCACAGTGAATCCGTTGAAGGAGTATCCATTGTCGGGCATTTGACTGAGTTGAACCCGTGTGTTGTAGTTAGCTGTGGTGTTGCTTGTTGTACTTGCAGGAGCATCTTCCACTGATACGGAAACAGTACCGCCAGTTACCTGATTAACTGTGATGTTGTAGCTGTTGATGCTGTAAATAACTCTTACAATCATATTTTCAGCGCCCATGGTACCCATAACGGTATCCTGTGAAGCCGTGTATCCTGTCAATGCAGGAGATACCACGCTGTATGCAGTGTTATACTCGATTGTATCGGTATACGAAGGAGCAGCCTCTGCGCCATTTTGATAGAGGTAGTTGATGGTGAGCTCGTAGCTTCTGACATCAAAGTTAGCGGTCACAGTCACATCGTTGGCGGGCATAATAAAGTAATTGTTGTTTGGAGTAGCAATGGGTGAGCCGTCAGCATCGGTTACCACATAGCTGTTGAAGCTGTATCCATTGTCGGTCACCACTCTTCTGAAATAAATCCATGCTCCGTAATAAATGCTATCACCTGTAGTAATATTGTTCTCGTGGCCGGTTTCGTCATAATAGTAAATAGAAATGGTACCACCTGTCACCTGTGTAACGGTGACTTTGTAACTGTTGACCTGCCATAGAGCGTCGACGAACAGGTTGTTGGCTGGCATGGTAATTGGCAGAGCAGGATCCCATCCGATGAAAGTGTGGCCTTCCCAGGTCGGGTCGGCGATAGGAGTAATGTTTGCGCCGTAAGCGAAGGTATCTACTTTGAATATATTGCCACGGTCCCCGTATGTGATAGTGAATTCTTGAATAGTGAATCTGGGGGTTACAGTCACATCGCTAGCGGGCATGGTGAAACCGTTATTTGAAACGGAGAGAACGGTGCCATTAGCATCGGTTACCACAACGTCATTGTAAGTACAACCGTCATTGGTTATAGCGGAAATCTGTACCCAAGAGCCGTAATCAGCGGAGTCGATCACAATGGTTTCACCTGTTGAGTAATCAACAACTTCTATTGCTTGGACGATACCACCCTGAACTTGATTGATATTGATTCTGTATCTGTTGATCTGCCAATGTGCCATTGGAGTCAGGTCGTAATCTGGCATGGTAGTGGGCAGAGCAGGGTACCAACCAGTGAAAGTGTAGCCTACTACGCTTGGGTCAGCGATAGGAGTAATGGTGTCACCGTAAGCAAAGGTATCCACAGTTATTATCTCACCACTAACATTATAATAGGTGATGGTATGGCCGTTGGGCTCGAAGGTAGCGGAAATCGTCACATTGTCAGCGGGCATAGCAAAGCTGTTGTTTGCGGAAACTTCAACAGTGCCTGTTTCAGTGGTAATCGCCCATGTGCTGAGGTGGTAGCCGTTATTGGCGATGGCGGTTAAGTTAACTGTTTCGCCCTCGGCTGCACGTGAGACATCAGCACGAACTGTACCATTGACGATGTCGTTAGCAATGGTAACCGTATACGTTGGCGTGATAACATACGTTGCGGTAGCCATTTCACTGTTGGTCATACCTTCCTTCATGGCAATAGCCTTGATGGTGGTGTTTTCGGTAATAGTGATAGGACTACTGTATGTAGTTGAGTTTGCTGTAGGTGTTGAACCGTCAGTAGTGTAATAGATGGTGGCACCACTGGAGGAGCATTCCAAAGTCACATGTACATTATCATAATCATAATAAGTGCCGCCAGCAGGACTGAAGGTCGGAGTGGCGACAACACCCATAGCGGTGAAGTTAGCGGTAAATGCGGTGTCGTTGGTAATCTCGAAATCAAAGATTGC
>JAFXSR010000022.1 GCA_017525505.1 Bacteroidales bacterium | reverse complement strand
AATAAGCCAATGTGTCATTCAAATGTGCATTCGTGGCATAATCACCGAGAAGGGTATCAATCTGATCAGTTGTTGTGTAATAAGCCAATGTGTCATTCAGGTCATTTACTGAAACCAATGTATCAAGTATGGTGGGATCCACGTTACTGGCATACAGAGCGTATGGCACTGCTGTCAATGGAACAGTATTGGTCAACTCATCGGAACCAACTGTTATCTTGGTTGTAATCGTAGTGACAGTGCTCCAGTCGATAGCATTGAACTCTGTTTGTTTGGCGTCAGGAATCAAGAGGGATACCATACCATTGGCATTGGTTGTCACATTGAATGTTTCCTCATAGGTACCGATTGTCACCTGCACGGTAACAGCTGAATTTGTCACCAGGCGGTTTTGACCATCACGTACAACAGCCTGATAGCTGATTTTGTTGGTGCTTTGAGCCATGGCTACCACGGACAAAACCACCATCACAACAAGCATTAAAATTTTTCTCATGTTTTCTAATTTTTATTGTTTATATTTTATTGTATTCTTTTTTTATCTGTCTTGTTTATATTACGGTTCAATATCCGTCAACTCGTTGCCGTCCGCATCGTACATTTGGTCTTTCACACAACGCACGCTAGCACCGTTCTCAACACTCATATCGTCGTAGATAACCTTGTTACAACCATAGGCGAACGAACAAATCCAGCATTCTGTCAAGCTGTGTTTCACACTGCTCCAGAAGACCGTGTAACCCAACATATCCTCGAAACGTCCGGTGGCGTGGTGGAAGAAACCTGCCGGCAGGGCATAGAAGCCTGCGCCAGTATCATGGCCAGGTATCAACCATAAAATATCGGACATCAGATCCATAGCATCTATTTGACTCAGACTCAATACATTTGCCGAATCAGGAAGATGCCATCCTGCAGGACAAATACCTCTGACAAAACCGCCAGCTATGGTCTTTTTGGGTGTCGCATCACTACCTTCAGGCAGATTAACGGCAGCGTACCAATTGTACAAACGACCATAGATATTCAGGTTCTCGGTTTCATTGTGATGACCCACACCATCATATATCATATTGGGAGTTTCGCCACCGCCGACATAATTGGTGTTTTCCATATTAGCTTTGGTCCAGCAGTAACGTGCCGGGTGCGTACCAATAAACAGAGAAGCATAAGGATTGCCGTTGGCATCTCTCACTGTTCCGCCGCACAAATTCACAAAAAAGTGCACTATACTGTCGCAACCATGTACTGAAGCAGTATAGTACATGGTGTTGGGTCCACCATGCAAATTCGGGTAAATCGTTCGCATGGCCAACAGTTCTGTGGAGTCAAGATACAATGTATCAAACAATTCATAGACTTCCCACACATACATGTCCAGCGTAGTCAAACTGTCGTAGTTGAACTGAGCCGCCCAGCTATAATGGCCAGTGTTGTAGGCTGTGGAGTCATAGTGTCCAGCAGGGAAAACCTTGATGATTTGGCCATCGTACACAATCTCCTCGGGTACATATCCCTGGAAGAAGCCAGTTTTCAACTTCACCGTGTCGGGATTCACCACATCCTCGTTCTGGCAACCTGCCAGGTCAAATTGGAAAAGCTGCAATTGAGCGTGCATAACACCTTCGCTCACCGTATGGGAAGTTCCATACTGGCTGAAGAACGGTATGCCCATCTCGAAACTCGAATTGCCGACTTGCCCGTTAGCTACGCCGAAACCGTAGGCAAAATCACCGTAAGCCCTATCCACAGACTGGGCCTGCACCAGTGCCACGGACAAAAGCATACTCAAAATTAATAATGTTTTTTTCATAAGTAGTTATTTTTGTTTATTTTTGTTTTTCTCTTAAGTTTATTCTCTCAATTTTATTTGTTTTTTCTATTTCAACTCATTTTCTTTTCCCTTCCCCATTGAAAACACCACGTTTTTGTCAAATTTTCTCACGTTATAGACGCAAAAAAGAACGTTTTTTTTCTTCCACGGCACCATATATTTTCTGTAATACCCTAGGTATCAACCTGTTGCACAAGGCAAATCTTCGTCCACCCATAATACTACATTCTCCTGCAAATATACAACATTTATTGATATTCACAAAAAAAAAACCGATTGTAAAAAAAAAAATTTTATCAAAAAAGAATTATAGACTTGATTCAAAAAAAAAACGGACGCTTTACGCATCCGTTTTTTATGGTTTATGGAAAACGCTTCCGATTACTCTTCGGCCAGCACTTCCAGATTCAGATTCACCTTGTTGAAGTCCTTGTGCAAGTTCACCACAGCGGTGTAATTGCCCAATTCCTTGATATGATCTTCCTTGATGATGATTTTCTTGCGGTCGATCTCGATGTTGTGCTGCTCTTTCAAGGCGTTGGCCACTGCGATATTGTTCACGGAGCCGAAGATAGTACCTTTTTCTGAAGCTTTGGTGTAAATCTTCACGGTCAGACCGTCAATCTTGCCAGCCAGGAATTCGGCTTCTTTTCTGATTTTCTCGGCCTTGAAAGCACGTTGTTTCAGTGTTTCGGCCAACATTTTCTTATTGGGCTCGGTAGCTAAGACCGCCATACCCTGAGGAATCAGATAATTTCTGGCATAGCCATCTTTCACTTTAACGATTTCGTCGGCATAGCCGAGATTCTGTACGTCTTGTTTCAATATAATTTCCATTGCTGTTCCTCCTTTTAGTTGTTTGACTTTAAGTTATCAGTTACGAAAGGAAGTAAGGCAAGGTGTCTTGCTCTCTTCACGGCCTGGGCCACTTTCTTTTGGAATTTCAATGAAGTACCGGTCAGACGGCGAGGCAGGATTCTACCTTGCTCATTGACGAATTTCTTCAAAAACTCAGCATCTTTGTAGTCGATGTATTTAATACCGCTCTTTTTGAAACGACAGTATTTTTTCTTCTTGATATCAACCGCAATCGGGGTCAAATATTTGATTTCGTTATTTGTTGCCATAATTATTTACCTCCTTATTCTGCTTTAGGTTCTTTTTTCAAGTTACGTCTCTTTTCGCTGTATGCGATGGCGTGTTTGTCCATAGCTACGGTCAGGTATCTCAGGACTCTCTCGTCACGACGATACTGCAGTTCGAGTTCCTTCACCACTGGACCTTCTGCCTTGAATTCGAACAGGTGGTAAAATCCGGAGGACTTTTTCTGGATAGGATACTCGAATTTGCGGAGACCCCAGTCCTCTTCGTGAACTAATTCAGCACCATTGCTGGTGAGAATGTTCTCAAATTTCTTTACCGTTTCCTTCATCTGATCATCAGATAAAACGGGCGTCATAATGAAAACGGTTTCGTACTGATTCAACATAATTTTTAGTTTTTTTGGTTTATTAAACTGGTTAATTTTTTGGGGTGCAAAAATACAACTTTTTTTGATACAAACAATGGGGTGTTGATTTTTTTCGTGGAGACGTGGAGACGCTCATTCCATTCGCTCGTTAAGGCGTTCACTTCGTTCACTCGGTTATACGATATCATCTAACCGTCTATCCGAATGCACGCAGTGCATTTCTCTTAACTCCTTAACGTATAAACGAAAAGTATAAGCTTATACAGCAAATTGTATCAACGTTTTTCGTATTTTTGCACCATGATTTTCACAATGCGCGACATTCGGAATTTGTTCTTGCACTCTTTATACATATTATATGATAATACAGAGGCAGAGGCGATTATGCGCTATTATTTCGGAATGAAATGGCAGATTCCGTCTCATGAATTTGTCATTCGTCCTGACAAAACTTTCCAAAATGAGGAGTGGCAAGAGATGCAAAACGACTTGCGGAGACTGCAAAACGGCGAGCCAGTGCAATATGTGGTCGGGAAGTCTGAGTTTTACGGATATACGCTTCGAGTGAGCCCGTTAGTGCTGATACCAAGGCCCGAAACGGAAGAATTGGTGCAAATGCTGTTGCAAACATTGTCTTCACACTTCTCCTCCAACTGCGAGGACGCAGTTGGTTACGGTGCGTCCCTACCCTGCCGCATCCTGGATTTCTGCACGGGCAGCGGAGCCATTGCCATCGCATTGGCCAAACAGTTGCCCCATGCTGAAGTATGGGCCACCGACTATCGTTCCGAAATACTCGAACTAGCACAACAAAATGCGGAAGACAATCAAGTGAAAGTCCATTTCATCCAACATGATGTGCTGCAAGACGGTGCGGAAAGCCTGAACGGCCCCTTTTTGGCCATCATCAGCAATCCACCATATATCCCGCAGTCAAGTAAACAACTACTGCACAAAAACGTAAAAGATTTCGAGCCTGAGGAAGCACTTTTTGTTCCCGATGAAAATCCTCTGCTCTTTTACGAGCACATCGCCCTCCTGGGACGGGAGCTGCTGACAGACAATGGAATGCTGTTTTTTGAGACGTACGACAATTACCACAATGAACTGGAGTCCCTGCTGCTTCAACTTCAATATCAAAATATAGAAAAACTAATGGATTTGTACGGGAAACCCCGTTTTGTAACTTGCAAAAAATAACTATCTATGGGAGAAAACATGAACTTGGTAGAAGACCTTGCGTTAATTCTGATTTCGGCTGGTGTCATCACTATTATATTTAAATTATTGAAACAGCCTTTGGTACTGGGGTATATCGTGGCTGGTTTCATTGTGGGACCGCATTTCGGATTATTCCCCACCGTTTTCGACACTACCAGCATCGAGGAATGGTCGGAGATCGGCATCATCTTCCTCATGTTCGCTTTGGGTTTGGAGTTCAGTTTCAAAAAAATGCTGAAGATGGGTAGCACCGCCATCATCGCAGCAGCCATAGAAATAGTGCTGATGATGGGCATCGGTGCCTTGTCGGGTTACCTGATGCATTGGAGTCTGATGGAATGCATTTTCCTCGGCGGTATGCTGGCCATGTCGTCCACCACTATCATTATCAAGGCGTTTGAGGACCTGGGACTGAAGAAAGAGCCTTTTGCCGACCTTACCATGGTCATCCTGATCATCCAGGACATCGTGGCCATCTTGATGATGGTGTTGCTTTCGACGGCCGCCGCCTCACAACAGTTTCATGGACAGGAAATGCTGAAGGTCATCGCCAAGCTTTTGTTCTTCCTGATTCTGTGGTTTGTGGTAGGTATTGCCATCATCCCCACTTTTTTCAGAAAAGCAAAAAAATACATCAACGACGAAACCCTGCTTATCATCTCCATCGGTCTCTGTTTCGGCATGGTGGTTTTTGCCAATTATGTCGGTTTCTCCTCCGCTTTGGGCGCATTCGTCATGGGTTCCATCCTGTGCGAAACTGTGGAAGGCAAACATATCGAACACATCACCAAAGGGGCCAAAGACCTATTCGCCGCCATCTTCTTCGTCTCAGTGGGCATGATGGTGGATCCTGCAATTCTGATGAAGTACTGGCAGCCCATTCTTTTCCTTACCATCATCACCCTGGTTGTCAAAGCGTTCATCTCCGCAGGCGGAGTGTTGCTGGCAGGAGAATCGCTGAGTGTGTCCGTCAAAACGGGTTTCAGTCTCTCGCAAATCGGTGAATTCGCCTTCATCATTGCCTCTCTAGGTGTTTCTTTAGGTGTATTGAGCAACTATATCTATCCCGTCATCGTGGCGGTGTCGGTCATCACCACTTTCACCACCCCCTACTGCATCCGTTTAGCCGACCCATTCACACGCTGGGTGAGCAGAATACTTCCTCCACAGACCAAGAAAGCGCTAGATGAGTACAGTCTGGTGGGCAAGACCAACCGCGCTCCCGGAGCATGGGGAATTATTCTGAAAAAATCACTGTTAAGAAGTGTCATATTCGGCATACTGTGTTTCTCCATCACCTTCATAGCCTTCCAGTACTTCTATCCCTTTATGATAAATTTGCTTTCGGACCACATGCCAGTATCCCTCATCAACACCATCAATGCATTGATATTATTGACTTTCATCTCGCCATTCCTATACGGACTGATGAGCAACAACCATTCCACACAGTCCCTGTATGCGCAGTTGTGGAAAGAAGGGCAACTGAACCGGGTAGGCATCGTGGCATGGACAGTCCTGCGCATCATCATAGCAGGCTTCTTTGTCATGGTCATTTTATCCAAATCGTTCAGATTCACCAAATTCGTGATTTTCCTTCTGGCCATTGCCATAGTGATGTTATTCCTCTTCTCTCGCCGCACACTTCGTCGATTCACCAAAATAGAAGACAATTTCATGACCAATTTGAATGCCAAAGAGATGAATGAGGCACAAGAATAATTTTTGAAGATGAGAAATATTTCCGCCATGATTTTCGCTGCAGGTCTGGGAACACGCCTGTATCCGCTCACTGCCGACAAGCCGAAAGCCTTGGTTGAGTACCACGGCGAACCACTGTTAGAACATGTACTACGCAAAATCATTGCCACCGGTATCCAGCATATTGTGGTTAACGTGCATCATTTTCCCGACCTCATCATTCAATACCTGAAAGAGCATCCTCATGATGCCGAAATCCGGATTTCCGACGAACGGGACTATTTACGGGACACTGGAGGCGGGCTGAAATTCGCAGAGCCATTGTTAGCCGACAGTGAACACATCCTTTTGCACAATGTAGATATTCTCTCCGACCTTGATTTGAGCCAGCTGATTGCCAGTCACAAAAACCACGAGGCATTGGCCACCTTGGCGGTACGGCAGCGCGAAACCAGCCGTCATTTCCTGTTTGACGAAGAGATGAGGCTTTGTGGCTGGCGCAACAGCAAGACTGGCGAGGAAATTATCTCGCAACAATCCACCTCTTATCAGGAGTTGGCTTTCAGCGGCATCCACGTGGTGCGCCGCGAACTACTAGACTTGATCCCCTCTGCCGAGAAACAGTCCATCACCCCTATATACGTCGATTTGGCGAGAACAAACCTGCTTAAGGGCTTCCTGCACAACGAAGGTCATTGGAAGGATATGGGGAAATTTGAGGACTTTCGGTAATTCGGTTATACGGGGAGACGGGAAGACGGGGAGACATGCACTGCGTGCATTTAGTTTAAGGGTGAGAAGGTGAGAAGAGAAGACGATATCGTATAACCGAGTGAACAAAGTGAACGACTTAACGAGCAAATGGAATGAACTTATTCCCGAATGAGCACAGCGAAAACACCCTTTTGAAATTTTTTTTTGTCCACACGTTGCAACAAACAAAAATTTTTGTACTTTTGCCGGCGGAGAGATGGCAGAGTGGTCGATTGCGGCGGTCTTGAAAACCGTTGACCCTCACGGGTCCGGGGGTTCGAATCCCTCTCTCTCCGCAGCAGTTTGCAAAACAATCAGAATCAGCAAGTTAAATAAATTAGTTTGCTGATTTTTTGTTTTAAACAGCTCCATTATTCAACGTTTATACTGATGGGAACAGATTCAACGGACAACGATTTCAGACCTTACAGTTTTGCAAAATCGACTTCCAAAATTCCGAAAATCCAACCTTCGGCACCCTCCATTAATTCCTCCCTTACAGCTCTCCACCTCAACTTCTTCCACTGCACCAGTACATAGATTCGTCCAGTATATTGCCAAATATTCATTGGCACATTGACTCATTAGCACATTAAAATCATTTCCTAATTAACCAATTTGCGAATTTGCTCATTGAAAAATCGTATCTTTGCAGTCTCAAAAAATAAAAGAATGAATTGTCACGACTTTAATGCGGACCTGATTCCTGTTGGGGAAGCCATAGCTGAAGATTTAATAGAACAGATCAAGGAAATGGACCTATGCGGCCATTGCGCCAGCTGTCTTTATACCTACATCATGTTGGCTCCTCAATTCAGCAACGAGGACTTAATCCAACTTTTTGGAGCCGATTTGTTGGAGAACACAGAACTCATTCCGGAATTCAACGAACTGGCGGGACTGGTGAGCAACCCCTACCCCAACCGTCCCCGCATCGCCAGGGTGAACAAAGCACTGCGAGTTATCAGTTTACAGAAAGACAAGGAACACAAAGCCCTTGTCAAGCATTATATCAACGAATGCATCAAACAATACGAAGGTGACATGATTGACGAGTATTTCAATATGGCACCGTAGATAGTATAAAGTAGATAGTATAAAGAAGATAGTAGATAGGGATAAAAAAAAGGACGCTGGTGGGCGTCCTTTTTTTTTCTGTATTGGATTTGATATTAGAACTTGTCTTCGTTATCTAACATCATTTTATTCATCTTGTTGTATTTGCCCACTATCAGGACTTCCATCAGGACATATACCAACCAGAAAATGATAGCCACGACAGCCACAGTATTGTGGTTCAATTTATAGAAAGCGGGACCTTCACCAAAGAAAGCCGATAACAAAATAAAGTTGCACAGACAAACGGCAAAGAGTAACATACCCCACCAGAAACCCAGCAAGAAATCATTATCGCCTTTGCTATCTTCGGGCACAATGTTTTTGTCAGTCAAAGCATATTCAGTCTCTTCATATAATTCATTGAAGAAAGTATAAGGCTTAATCAAATTATACACAGGGATAATCCAGCCCCAGAATGCCCAAGAAGGAGCAGCCGCTTTTGTCATCCAAGGACAAACGCCGCGCAAGCTCTTGGAATTCTTGTAAGTCCAAACCGCCCAAACCACAATTTTAATCAGGAACAACACCAAAGTGATCATGGCAACGACACTGAAAGTTCCCTCTGCCTTGGAAGTTTGGTCCACAAGGTCGTTATATTCGGCCTCTATCGGCTCAAACAAAACCTTCTCCTCAGCAATAGCTTTCTCGGTCTGAGCCAAAGCCTCTTGTTTTTCAGACAAAGTCTTCTTTGTTCTGTCAATATCTTCCTGCAATGACTTGACAGCCTTTTTGTCTTTGGCTACAGCTGACTGATGTTTGCTCAGGGTGTCCAACTTATATGCGTAATAATCAACCTCAGCCTGATTCTGTTTCAGAGGATGCTCAACAGAATGCAAGTGTTCCTTAGCCTTAAGGTAAGAAGGTTCACTGCCCACCTTCACGACATTGACCTTGTCAAACTTCAACAAAAAAACGATAGAAAGGACAAAAAGAACCAAGACGGCCACATTCAAAATCTGAGTCAGTCGGCCTAAAAAAACGTTATTTGAAATCTTTTTCATGTGAATTTATTTTTATTTTCTTGATAATCAATGTTTTAAATTAAAATTCAGCAAATTTGAATCGTATGCAAAAATAAAAAAAAAATCAATGCGACACCAAACATTTCAACAATTCCAAAAAAAATCTTTTTGGTAATGTATTATATATAAAAAAACATTATTTTTGCAAACTCAAAATATTTACAAAATTAGGAGAATTATGTTCACTGGAATTGTTGAAAAGACTGGAAAAATCGTCAAGATTGAGAAAGAAAACACCAATTATCATTTTACCATAGAAGTTGATTTTGCCAACGAATTGAAGATTGACCAAAGCATGGCACACGACGGATGCTGCCTCACGGTGGTGAAACTGGACAAAGAAAAGAAGCAGTATGTAGTGACCGCCATGGACGAGACCATGCTGAAGACCAACCTGAAGAACTGGGAGGTGGGTTATGAGGTGAATTTGGAGCGAAGCATGAAAATGGACGGACGTTTCGACGGTCATATTGTGCAGGGGCATGTAGATCAGACGGCGGTATGTGAAAAGGTGGTGGATGACAATGGCAGCTGGCGCTACTATTTCTCCTACGACAGCACGAAAAACAACTTCACCGTGCCCAAAGGCTCGATTTCGGTCAACGGGGTCAGCCTCACCGTAGTGGACTCGGAGAAAGGCATGTTTTCAGTGGCCATCATCCCGTACACTCACAAGGTCACCAACTTCCACAATTTCAAGAAAGGCACAGTCGTCAACATCGAATTCGACGTATTCGGGAAATATGTCCAAAGACTGCTGGAGCAATATTTTGCCGACAATAAAAAACAATAAAAGCCACTGATTACTCGTTATCACTTTTCATCATCTAAAAAAGAAAAAATTGAAAACGAAAACGAACATATCATACTTTGCGTTCAGCTTTGTAACCATAGCACTGCTGTTGTTGTCTTCATGCTCCACCCGCAAGAACACTTTTCCGAACAGGGCGTACCATAACACAACCGCCCGGTTCAACGTACTATTCAACGGCAAGGAAGCCATGAAGGCCGGGGAAGCCGCTTTGGAGACCAAGACTAAAGACAACTACACCACCATTCTTCCTATCTACAACTATCCGCCACAGAACGAGTTAGGCTCTATCCTGCCTCACATGGACCGTGTGATCCAGAAGTCCTCGAAGTGTATTTACAAGCACTCGATGTTCATACGGGGCAAGGAATATGTGAAGTATATCGACAACGCCTATTTCCTGATGGGGAAGGCCTATTTTTACAAACAAGACTACAACCAGGCACAGCGCACCTTCACATACATTGAGAACACCTACAAAGTGTCGGATGTCAAGGAAGAGGCCAAAATCATGAACGCTCGTACCGCCATCCGACAGAAATACTATAGCCGCGCGTTTGACCTGCTCAACGAAGTGGATCATGCTATCTACAAGAAGAAATCCAGAAAACTCAACATTCAATACAACGCTGCCATGGCGGAATATCATCTGTCGGCTCCCGACGGCGAGATTGAAAGTGCCATTGACTACATCAACACAGCCCTTGCCAACCGTCCTAAACGGGATTTTAAAACAAGGCTTTACTTTATTCGCGGGCAATTATACGAACTGCTTGGCCAATCCACCGATGCCCACAAGAGCTTCATGACCGTGATCAAGCGCACCCCTCCTTATGAGATGGAATTCAGCGCACACATGCATCTGGCCACCAATTATGACGGCACCAAAGAAGCCAAGAACTCAATTCTGAAAGAACTGAACAAGATGTTGGACGAGAAGAAAAACGAGGACTACAAAGACCAGATCTACTATGCCATGTCGGAGATTTACCGCATTGACGAAGACATTGACTCGCAAAAAGAATACCTGGCCAGATCGGTGGCCGCATACAGCAACAACGAATACCAGCGTACCTTCTCGAGTCTCGCGTTGGCAGACATCAACTTCAGCGAGGAAAATTATATGGAGGCGCAGAATTATTATGACACCGCCACCATGACCATGCCCAAGAATTATCCCGGGTACGATAATATCATCAAGAAATCGAATGTTTTAAGAGAACTGACGGACAATCTAAAAATGATAGCCCTGCAGGACAGTTTGCAACGCATTGCCAAGATGAGCGAAGCCCAGCGCAACCAGTGGGTACAGGGCATGATTGCCGCCTACACCGAGAAAGAGCGCAGGGAGGCTGAAGAGGAAGCCGCCCGAATGCTGGCGCTTCAATCTACCGCAGGCATGGCAAATGTGAATGTCAACACCAACCAAAGCGGCAAATGGTACTTCTACAACACCTCACTGGTTTCCGCCGGTCAGACCGAATTCTACAGACGCTGGGGTAACCGTAAGCTGGAGGACAACTGGCGTATCAGCAACAAACAGCAAATGTCATTTGAGGACATGGAGGTCCTGAACAATCCCAACGCCGCCCAAGACACGGTAGAGTACGACGAAAACGGCAATCCCATCCCCAAGAGAGAGACTGACCCGAAAAAACCGGCCTATTATACCCAGGATCTGCCATTGACCAAGGCTGCCATGGACTCCTCTAACGCCATGGTGGTAGAGGCCCTTTACAACTGTGCGCTTATCTACATGGACCAGCTCAATGACATGAAGAGAGCCAACGAGACCCTGAAAAAACTGATTGAGCGATACCCCGACCACGAGCTTGCCCTGTCATCCATCTACTTGCTATACATCAATTATGGGAAAATGAACGACCAGCAACAATCGGATTATTACAAAAATATTATCCTGACACAATATGCTAACACCGACTATGCCAAACTGATTTCTGACCCGACCTACTACATCAGGCTGGAAGAAAAGGCCAAGGAGCATGACCGCAAGTACGATATCGCCTATGACTATTACACCCAGAAGAACTGGAAGAAAACCGTGGAGGTCGCCAACAGCGTGCTTCCCACCTGTACCGATGTGGTGCTGGCCTCCAAGTTCGCCTACATACGCGCTGTAGCTATCGGGCAGATCATGGGGGAGGACAGTCTGAAACGCGCTTTGACCGGTGTTATCATGAACTTCCCCAACACGGAAGTGGAGAAATTGGCCCGCATATACCTGTCCAACTTCGCAGAAGATGTGAATGTCACTTTGGCCCAAGCCGGTGATACCACCGCCAAGAAAGAGGTAGCCAAACAAGAGCTCGCCAAACTATCGCCTTTCGTTGACAAACCAGACGAAATCCACTATGTGGTGATTATTCTGAACTCCAGTGCCGTACCCATGCAGACCGTCAAAGATGAGGTGGCCAATTTCAACAGGGAGTTCTTCAGTCTGGAGCAATTCAACCTCAACAGTTTCTTCCTGAACAAAACCGACCAGATGATCACCATCTCCAAATTCAAGAATAAGGAGGTGGCCATGAACTACTACAACATCATGGTAAAGAATCCCATCTTCGCCACACACCTGTCTGGAGGCCACTACGAGCTCTATATCATGTCGTCCACCAACTACACTTCTTTCTACAACATGAAAGACAAACGTGACATGTATCCAGCATTCTTCAATGAGAACTATCTTCAGCAAAAATAAAGACAACAAATATATAATAACATAAATCATTTTCTTATGGCAAAATTATACGAACAAGAGGAAAACAGCGGTGCAGGCGTGAATGTAATTTCCTCCGGCACCATGATCACCGGCGACGTAGTATGCTCAGGCGACTTGAGAATTGACGGCAACATCAAGGGCAACGTCAGATCCAAAGCCAAAGTCATCGTTGGACAAAGCGGTATTATTGATGGTGACATCAACTGCAAATCCATTGAAATCGAAGGCAATGTAAAGGCCAATGTTACCGTTACAGATCTTCTGTCGTTAAAATCGACAGCCAATCTGGTTGGCAACATCTGCGCCGGCAGGTTAGCCATTGAACCCGGTGCCAATTTCGCCGGCAACTGCAGGATGCAAGGCATGAAGGCTGACGTTCATCCCGCCACACCCGCCAACGACAATAACAACAAATAAGGACTAAACTGACGAAGGTGTCACTACCTGCGAAAAAGAAAGCCCAATATACCCGGTCGCTGAATAGCTATGCGCGTTATTCAGGCATGGCTTTTGAAATGTTTTTTATCATTGCCGCCGGTGCTTTTGGAGGTGTAAAGCTGGATGAATGGCTGCATACCAAGCCTATCCTGACATTGACATGCTCTTTGTTAGGAGTCGCTATCGCCTTCTATGTCATAATCAGAGACGTCCTTCGCACCAACCATCATTCTGACCATGGCGAAAAAAATACCGATTAGAAAATTCTCAGTCCGGCTGATTGTCTTCTCCGCTATCATGGCGGCGCTGTCGGTTATTATGCAGCTTGTGTTGCCACAGTTCAGCACTCCCGCTCTGCCCTTTATCGTGCTGTTCTTCTTTGTCATCACCCTATTTACACTGTATATTGTATTAAGGGACGATGTTGGCAAAAACAACCGGCAATTTGTGTCAAGCTATATGCTGTCGCGCATCATCAAGTTCTTTTCGGTCATAATTTTTGTTGTACTGTATCTGCTATTTTGCCCTGACAACGACCGAATCCGCTTTGTCGTGGCTTTTCTTATCATCTATTTCCTCTATTCCATTTTCGAAGTGGTTATTCTGAAAAAGGAAAACGAGCACCAATTTTCATCAGAAGCAAATAAAAAACAAGCATAAAGCATGAAATTATCGCAATTCAAATATCACCTTCCGCAGGAGCAGATTGCCCTGTTTCCCACCGAAGAACGTGATGAAGCCCGTTTGATGGTGTTGCACCGCAAGACGCAAACCATCGAACACAAAATTTTCAAGGACATTGTCGATTATTTTGACGAGGGAGACATTTTTGTCACCAATAATACCAAGGTGTTCCCTTCGTTGCTGTTCGGCGAGAAAGAGAAAACAGGCGCCAAGATCCGCGTATTCCTGCTCCGCGAACTGGACGAGGAAAGCCGCTTGTGGGATGTGCTGGTGGACCCTGCCCGCAAAATCAGGATCGGCAACAAACTGTATTTCGGAGATGACGAGAGTCTGGTGGCCGAAGTAATTGACAACACCACTTCACGGGGTCGAACCCTGCGTTTTCTGTTTGACGACAACCATGACGCCTTCAAGAAGAAACTGACCGAGCTGGGACTGACCCCACTGCCGGAAGACTTGCAGAGACTGCGTGAGATTGTGCCCGAAGACGAGGAAAACTATCAGACCATCTATGCCAAGGTGGAAGGTGCTGTTGCCGCCCCCGCAGCTGGTTTCCATTTCAGCCGTCACCTGCTGAAACGCATGGAACTCAAAGGCATCGATTTCACCGAGATCACCCTTCATGCCGGTCTGGGCAACTTCCGCGGAATTGATGTGGAGGACCTCACCAAACACCATCCCGAATCAGAGGCGATGGTCATCACCGAAGAGGCCGCCAACGCCATCAACACCGCCCGCGACAATGGACATAAAGTGGCCATTGTTGGAACCACCACCATGAAGGCCCTGGAATCTTCGGTATATACCAATGGCCATGTGAAGATATTTGACGGTTGGACCAACAAATTCATCTTCCCACCCTATACCTTTTCCATCGGCGATGCTCTGGTCACAAATTTCCATCCTTCGGAAAGCCCCATGCTGATGATGGTGGCCGCATACGGCGGTTATGAGTTCATCATGAGGGCCTATAAGGAAGCCGTAGCCGAGAAATACAGATTCCTTACCTACGGAGACGCAATGTTAATAATGGATTAATCAAATAGTTATGGCAGAATCATATAGCAAGGCCGGTGTCAATCTGGAAGCCGGTTACGAATCAGTAAGACTGATCAAGAAACATATCTCCCGTACCGCCCGCTTGGGCATGATGGGAAATATAGGCAGCTTTGGCGGCATGTTCGACCTCTCGCTGCTGAACATGAAAGAACCCGTGTTGGTGAGCGGCACCGATGGTGTGGGCACCAAGCTGAAACTGGCATTCATGATGGACAAACATGACACCATCGGCCAGGATGCCGTTGCCATGTGCGTAAACGACGTGCTGGCACAAGGTGCTGCCCCGCTGTTCTTCCTCGACTATATCGCTGTGGGCAAAAACGACCCCAAGAAAATCGAGCAGATTGTAAAAGGTGTGGCCGACGGCTGTGTGCTGTCTGACTGTGCCCTCATCGGTGGCGAGACCGCAGAAATGCCCGACATGTACGACATTGACGAGTATGACATCGCCGGCTTTACGGTGGGTGCCGTGGAGAAAAGCAAGCTCATCGACGGCTCCAAGGTGAATGTGGGCGACCTGCTGGTCGGAATCAGCTCCTCTGGCGTACATTCCAACGGTTTCTCCTTGGTCAGAAAGATTATCTTCAAGGATAACAAATTAGATCTGAAACAACACTATGATGAATTGGGCGGCACCCTGGGCGACACTCTGCTCACCCCGACCCGCATCTATGTGAAACCAGTACTGGAATTGCTGAAAAAAATAGACATCCACGCCATCTGCCATATCACCGGAGGTGGCTTCGATGAGAACATTCCTCGTGTGCTGCACGAAGGACAGGGTATCTACATCAAGGAAGGCAGCTGGACCATTCCGCCTATATTCCCCTTCTTGGAGAAATACGGACAAGTGCCTCATCGCGAGATGTTCAACATCTTCAATATGGGTGTCGGCATGATTTTGGTGGTGGATCCCAAAGACGAAAAACAAACCTTGTCGATGCTGCAAGAGCTGGGCGAGAAGGCCTCTGTTATTGGTCGTGTAACCGACAAGGAAGGTGTGGAAATTGAATTGTTATGAAAAATATCGCTGTATTCGCCAGTGGCTTTGGTTCCAACTTCGAAGCCATCATTGAGGCTGCCCATAACGGAACCTTGCACGCCAATATCGCACTTTTAGTAGTGGACAAGCCCGCCTGCTATGCCGTGGAACGCGCCCATAACCACAGCATTCCCGTTTTCGCCTTCAACCCCAAGGACTACGACTCCAAGGAAGCCTACGAGAAAGAGATTGTAAAGCAGCTACAAGCCTATCAAATTGATTTGGTTGCCTTGGCTGGCTACATGCGCTTGGTAGGTTCGGTATTGCTGGAAAATTATGCCCACCGTATCATCAATATCCACCCGGCTTTGCTACCCTCTTTCCCTGGCACGCATTCTATCGAAAAAGCCTATAATCACGGCGTAAAAGTATTTGGCATCACCATCCATTACGTAGATGCGGGCATGGACACCGGCCCCATTATCGACCAGGAAGCCTTCAAGAAAAACGAAGACGAAAGCGTAGAAGAGGTGGAAACCCGCATTCATCAATTGGAGCACCAGCTATATCCGAAAGTATTAGAGAGAATTTTAAATCATTAATACATAATGATATATGAGCAAAAAATGGTTCTTTCTGATCATTATATTCATGACTTTGTCGTGCGGTATGCTCATGGCTCAATCGGCCAACAAAAAGGCGGATGCCCTGTACCGCAAGGCGCAAGATGCCCTTAACAGTCACCACTTCGACAAGGCACAGACATACCTTGACAAAGCCTTGGAACTGGACCCGAACTTTGCGGAAGCCTATCTGCTGCAAGGCGACGTATATAATTTCCAGTCGAATTCTGTGGGGGCAGTTGCCAACTACAACAAAGCCATCCAGCTCAAGCCCAATCAGAAACCCATTTTATTCTATATCACCGCTGCGGAAGAATTGAAATGCGGACTATATCAAGATGCTTACAACCATCTGCTCATCTTTCAGGAAAGGGAGAAAAACATCACTCCTCTGGCCAAAGAATTTGAGAAAGCCATGGAAACAGCCACCTTCGGTAAAGAAGCCATCAAAAACCCGATGCATTTCAATCCCATCAACATGGGACCGAACATCAACAGCGAGCATGATGAATATCTGGCGGCTCTTACCGCTGACGAGCAGGAGATAATTTTCACAGTGCGGCAGCCTCGCAACGAAAACACCATTTGTGTCTTCTGCCAAACGGAAGAAGACTTTTATGTGAGCAAGCAGGTCAACAACAGCTGGCAACCTCGCGAGGCGATGGGTGCCCCCATCAAATCGGGTTACAATGAAGGAGCGCAGTGCGTTTCTCCTGACGGCCGTTACCTATTTTACACGCTCTGCAACACCGACTACGGCATGGGCAGCTGCGACCTGTACTGGGCCAAGCGCATCGGTGACCGCTGGTCCCGTCCCCGCAACTTCGGCGAGCCAGTAAACAGCAAGCACTGGGAAACCCAACCCACTATCGCTCCCGATGGCAGAACCATTATCTTCGCCTCCAACCGTCCCGGCGGATTTGGCGGTGTGGACCTATGGAAAACCACCATGACGGAAGAGGGCGTTTTTTCCGTGCCTGAGAACCTTGGACCCGTCATCAACACCAAAGGCGACGACACCGCTCCCTTTATCCACAGCGACGGCAAGACCCTGTATTTCTGTTCAGATGGACGACCCGGTATGGGTGGCAAGGACATCTACTACTCCACCCTGCTCAGCGACGGAAGCTGGAGTGCGCCCGTCAACATGGGCTATCCGCTGAACACCCCTGCCGATGAGATCAACATTTCCATCAATGCGGCAGGCAACACCGGTTACATCGCCTCCGACAAGGAAGGCGGCTTCGGAGGACTGGACCTGTACTCTTTCACCCTGGACGAGAAACTGCGTCCTACACCTGTTACCTATCTCAAAGGCCGTGTGATTGACGCCTTCACCAAACGCCCGGTAGAAGCCCAAATCGAGATGATAGACCTCAATCAGGACAAATTGCTGACCTCCACCACCTCTGACCCCGAAACGGGTGAGTTTTTGGCTTGTATCTTAACCGGTACCAATGTCCTGCTGAATGTGTCCAACCCCTTGTACCCCTTCTATTCCGAGAACTTCCAGATTAACCAAGAAGCCTCTGAAATGGAGCCTTACATCAAGGACATTCCGCTTCACAAGGCAGGAGTTGGCAAGACTTATATCCTGAAAAATATCTTCTTTGAATTTGACAAAAGCGACTTGCAGCCCGCCTCTTACGTGGAGCTGAACCTCTTGGTGGATTACCTCAAGCAGAACCACGACATAGCCATCGAGATTGGCGGTCACACCGACGACCAAGGCAGCGACGACTACAACAACCGCCTGTCACTGGCCCGTGCCAAGGCAGTGTATGACTACTTGCTGTCGAAGGGCATTGAAGCCAGCCAAGTAAGTTACAAGGGTTACGGCAAGAGCCAGCCCATCGCCGACAACAGCACCGAAGAAGGCCGCGCCACCAACCGCCGAACCGAGTTCAAGATTGTGGAGGTGGGGAGATAATCTTTGTAGCCTTATAGGAAAGACTATACTTTGACTAGTCGTCAAGGCAAATCCTTGAGGAAGCACGTAATTCCCCTTCTATTAGAAGGGGTGGCCGGAGGCCGGGGTAGTGACGCAAGCATCATGACGTAGACATACATCTTCACTCATGCTCATAGTTATTGATGATAAATTGTTCCAATTCTTTCATTACATTATCCAAATTATTCATAACATCATAGTCTGTTGTTCTGAAAATTTTCAAACCTAACGATTGCATATATAAGTCTCTCTGCTTGTCATAGTCTAACCGCTCATTATGTGAACCCCCATCAATTTCAACTACCAGACTAATAGATCTTGCAAAGAAATCTGCAATATAATTTCCGATTATATATTGTCTATTGAAATCAATTCCATGAAATTTTTTCTTATGCACTTGTGTCCAGAAAACGACTTCTGAAATACATCCTTTACGTCGATTTCTACGTGCATATTCACATAAATTTCTATTTTGAGGAATATTTTTCACCTTAAATTCTTTGATTATATAGTTACCAATATTATACATTTTTTATTTTTAAACAAATAATTAAAGCAATTATTGTTTAATACTGTTTTTTCAGACAAAGCAGTTTATTTTCGTCATTACCCCGCCCCTATACGTCTGTAGAGATGAGACTTGCTCCATCTCTACTTCAATAGGTATGCCTTACGGCATAAATATTTACGTCACTACCCCGCCCTTCGGGCACCCCTTCTAAAAGAAGGGGAATTTTACATTCCCGTAAAACCAGGTTTAACGGGAGACTCACCACGGAATTGACATACCATAATAGATAAAGAAAATCATAAAATAACCGTGATTGATTATATCGAACTCACGTTAAAGAAGTATTTTGTTTCACAAAATATAATTTCGCAACATGAAATATTTTTGTATCTTTGCAACTGTTAAAACAAAAGGGCATGAGAGTGATTTCGAAAAAAATATTGAATGAGTATTGTGTGGCAAATCCTGCCGCTACCATACCCTTAAATGACTGGTATGACACCGTAAAAAAAGCTGATTGGAAAAACTTTGCTGATATTAAAGCCACCTTCAATACCGTATCAAGTGTTGGAAATCAGCGCTATGTTTTCAATATAAAAGGAAATGACTATCGACTTATTGTACTGATAAAATTCCACCCAAGTCATGTGCTTATCAGATTTATAGGTACACACAGTGAATATGACAAAATTAAGGACATCAAAAACATATAACCATGGCACAGTTAAAATCAGAAGAAGCATACCAAGCTGCAATGCGACGCATTGAAGAGCTTGACAACATTGTGGATGACAACACCCCTACAAATGACCCCAACTATTTGGAATTGGATATGCTCATAGATTTGGTTGAGGAATATGAGAACATTCATTATCCAATGGGACGTGAGGTGCTCTCCAATTACCTGAGAAAATGTATGCATGATATGCGACTGTCACAGAAAACCATGGCTGAGATGCTCGGAATAAGCGCTCCCCGAATGAGTGAAATCATCAATGGGAATGCAGATCCAACTCTTCAGACAGCCCGTATGATGTGCATCAAACTTGATATCCCTGCCGAAGTTGTATTAAGAATTTGATAGATATTACCTCTCAAACAATTTCAAAATCTTCATCTTCATGGCTTCCGCTTTGCCGCTGTAGGGGTGGTCGCGGAGGGGGAGGTTGAAACGGGTGCTGCCTTTGAGAACTGTCTGCGGATGGGTGAACTCGCGGAAACCCCACTCACCATGGTAGGCACCCATACCGGAATGGCCCGTGCCATTAAAAGGCACCCCCTTCACCATCATGTGGATACACACTTCGTTGATACAGCCACCACCATATTGCTGGGTTTTCATAGTACGCTTAGCCCACTTCATATCTTTGGTAAACAAGTACATCGCCAAGGGATGCTCACGGTCGGCAATGGTCTCCATCAGGACATCCACCTCCGCATCATTGAATGGAACAATGGGGAGCAAAGGACAGAAGAGCTCGTGCTGAACGATGTGCTCATTGATGTCCACGGGATAAATCATAGTGGGTGCATAGCGCTGCGTATCACGGTTGCCTACCCCGCCAAACACAACGCGATCGCGGTATTCATCAGCCAGCTTGGCACATTTATCGTAGGCCGCCTCTGTAATCAGTTTTGGATACTCTGGATTATGGATGGGCTGTTCGCCAATCAATGATACAAAGGCCTGTTTCAATTCCTCCAAAAACGGTTCCGCCACCTCTTTAGCCACTGCAATCTGATTGATGTTGATGCATATCTGACCCGCATTAAGCAATTTGAAGAAGGCTATTTTGTGAGCTGCGTCTTTCAAGTCGGCATCTTTGCGCACCACACACCAGTTGCCCGTCTCGCCACCCAACTCCAAAGCGACGGGGGTCAGATTTTTGGCAGCCTCTGCCAACACATGCTTACCCACTGCAGGCGATCCCGTATAGAAAATCTTGTCGAAGCGTTGAGCCAGGCACAGATCCGCCACATCATGGCCTCCATCTATTACTGTGACATATTCGGGTGGGAACACCTCCGCGAAGAAGCGTTTCAGCACCTCAGTGCAAGCGGCTGACTTGGAACTGGCCTTAATGACTGCTGTATTGCCCCCGCACATAGCCGCCGCCACCACTCCGATGGTAAGCAGGAACGGAAAGTTGAAGGGACTGATAACCAACGAAACACCATAAGGCATCTTATAAACTTTGGTGAACAGGCTCGGAAAGCACATCAATCCACTAAAATGACACTCGGGGCGTGCCCAGCGGCGCAGACCATGTATCATCTCATTGATTTCCACAATAATGGGACCCACATCGCAAAGATATGCCTCCACTTTGCTACGGCCAAGGTCTTTGGCCAAAGCCTCTTCAAACTCAGCCTCATGGGCAATGACAGCCTCTTTCAGCTTTTTGAGTTGCTGGATTCTCCATTTCACAGGAAGGGTGGCACCAGTACGGAAATATTTCCGCTGTGCCGCCACGATATTGCTGATTTCTTGTTCTGAATATGCCATATATATTTTTTATGCGGGGATTGCGGTTCTACCGCAAATTATTATCTAATCACTAATTACTAACTCCTATTCACTGTCACCTGTAACCTGAACCCTGCAACCTGTCATCTCTTCCAGCACATTTCGGATATCCTCATTGCTGAAAGTCATGGGGGAAGAGTAGTTGATGGAGTCGGCGGCGATGAGATGTGTCAGTTCCTCGTAATCTTCAACTTTTACAGGAGATTCCAGCTTATCTAAGCCACAAGTGGTAATCAGGTCAGCGATAGCTTTCAGGAACAACTCTGCTGCTTCTTGAGAATCGGTTTTCTCCGTAGCCAATCCACAATAACGCGCCATTATTGCATATTTTCTTTGGCAAGCCTTCATTTGGTAACGTAGCACAGGCAGCAGCATCAGCGTAATCGCTTGTCCATGAGGAATATGATACATAGCTCCAATGCTATGGGCGAACGCATGCACATAGCCAGCCAACTGCTTGTTGATGGCATTCCCCCCATACATAGCTGCTCGGCACATGGCCAATCGCGACTCAATATTCTCTGGTTCCCGCATCACCACGGGAAGATGTTGCAAAATCAGCCGTACACCCTCTAAAGAATGGTAAGCATCTTCCACATCAACAAAAACATCACCCACCGTTCCCTCCACCACGTGGCTGAGGGCATCCATACCGCAAGCGGCAGTTACCAATTGTGGGGCATGAATAGTGAGCTCACTATCGAGGATGACGTGAGTAATATCCAGACCGACAATCACGGTAGAACCTTTCGTGCCCCGTGCATTGGTCACGACCGCACCCACGGTCATCTCTGCACCTGTACCTGCCGTAGAAGGCACAGTAATCATCGGAAGGGATTTCCCTGGTACCACCAAAAACTTGAGTAGCAGGGCTTTTGTCCTTATATTGGGCATCTGTACGCCAGCGGCAATCATTTTGCAGGTATCAAGCACCGAGCCACCGCCCAAGGCAATCACGCACTCGGCATGAGAAGCCATAGCCGCCTCTCGTCCTGCATCTATCCAATCCATAGTTGGTTCGGAGTTGATGTCTGCGAACAAGGTGTAAGACACCCCAGCAGCATCAAGAGACTGCATAATTGCCTGGTCGTAACCGAGTTTATGGAGAGTCTGATCGGTCACTAACAGCACCTGCTTATAACCGCACTGGCAGCAGATTTCGCCAATCTGTGCCCTCGACTGATGGCCTTCCACCACTTGCGGATCAGGCATGGGCACATGGTGAATCACCTTGCCAGGCAGCCGATGTATAGTTTTTCTGAAACGATATGTGTCCATTGTTTTCGAATCGAATCATAATTATATCGCAAAGATACATAATATTTCTGATTGAGCAATGCTTTGTGGACTACATTTCTGGGCATACTATTCTACTGCGACTCTATCCTATATATCTTCACCGTATCCTTGACATCTCTTTCTGGATAGAAAATTTCCACGGAATTCATAAGATTGATAGACTCCGATGCGAGCCAATAGATATAATACCCATGGATGTCAAAAGACTCCGTAGTGAATTGAATGCCATTAGGTAAGACGAAAATCTCCCAATGAATCATATGTTCAACCTCTTTGTTTATGACCTCACAGGTAAAGCGGTACATCGGCTGTCCATCGAATTCCACAAGCGCAACTTCATCGAAATAAGAACCTGCACTCCCTGAAGTAAGAGTGTCGGAGCCTTCCTCCAAATTGACAACAATACGGTTGAATTCATCACTGGTATACGAAAAGGGTAGCCCTGCGGCTTTCAATATCTCATTGTTTTCTTCAACCGATACACCATATCTCCAAACAGGCACACTTTTCATCACTTTCATCGGTTTAAAATCCAAAGCCTTCCATAGATAGTCATCGAAATAGCCGTATTGTTTCGACTCCTTCGAGCAGGCACAATGGTTTTTCACGGGAAACAACGGATACACTTCATGATAAAGCTGGAGACGAGTTTCCAAGGTCATTCCCGCCAATGGGTCTTTGTCTCCCATGAGCCGCATACCCATCACCATGGCAGGGTCATTTAAAGGTGGTCTCCAACCATCGCAGATACAAATACGGGTGTGGTATCGGAAATGCATTCCCAGAATACGCTCGGTCATCGGGTTCTTGGTGTCGTATTCTCCTTTTTGAACCTTTTTGGCCGCAGAAGAGAATAGAATTGCCGACACTATAGCGTAAACCACGCATACGGCTATTCCCGCAAAATACCAAGGTTTAGACTGCTTCCGGACAGGATGCTTCACATTCCGCCATACCAACAAAAAAAGGAACAAAATGGATACGGGGAAAAATATGACCCACCATTCGGAAAAAATCACCCAATAGAAAAACACACCCGTACTGATGCCGCAAAGAAATGCGTTGAATCTCCAAAGAGGGGTCTGTTCCAACCACGTGAAGGTGACCATATTAATGAAACACACGATTTGCACCACCATCGCCCACGGCACAAAGACACAAAAACCACCGTTGTAGTTGGTGTTGAGCCAAATTGAGATGACGATGAGAATGATGTTCAAAACAGGGATGATGTAATGCCAATTCTTGTCACTATACTTTTGAAGAAACTGCCATAATTTTTTCATAAGAGGGAACTTGAACAACCATAACAATAACGATGAGATAAATGCTATTATTGTTGGTTTTCAAACATGGTTATCTCCTATAAGTAGCGTGCCTCCAGCACGCAGATATAGCGTAAATCGCCTCCTACCCTACACTTCGCTATCGCTTGTGCGGGGTTATTAGAATCTTGCCTCTTCGAGGCCGCTTAAGGAATTATCTTTATACTCTTTAAATTAGTACCTCAACGCCACATATCCCATTATCAAAAAATATACTATGCATAAGATGGCCACTACCAGCAACACCATCAGCAGAAAAGCCGCACAGATTTTCAAAATGATACGAATCCACGAGTATCCTGACAACTGTTTCAACGGAATAAGCACGAGCAAAAAGCTTAATGAAACCAATGTTGACAGACGGAAAAAGCCAAAAATGATGCAATAAATACTGTACATATTGTTGGCATATACCATCGAGACAAAAAACTCGGGAAAACGGAGGTCAGGGATATTTGGACAATGTCGGAAAAACAGATAAAGGACGCCAGAAAAAGACATCAATAAAAGCAAAGAGAAGATACTGGGAAAACGCACCGAAAAGTATGATAGATAAACGAGCAAGTCCGTAAAACTATCATGTGCCTTTTCCTTATTTTCATCACTGAGGAAAGTGCCTTCCTTGGTCTCCTGCTGCGATGAAGATTGAGGAACGGCAGTTACATCTTGATTTTCCTTAAACTTCAAAGACCGCTCAACGGATTCAACACTCTTGTCATCCGCATAGGTTTCCATTTTTATATTGAGAGGCCATGCGTTACAAGAATGGAAAACACCGCCAGCACAAAGAACATCTGAAAGGGAGGGAAATAGGCAGCCTGCATACCCTTGAGATAGTCGCGGATCATATAACCAGGGCGTAAGATAAGATCGCGTATAGTGCGGAACATGCCACGATTGCCCAGTCCTCACACATTCAGGAAACCCAGCATGGCAGTTTTAAAAGAATATCTTCCTATGAGCCATGACTGTCCACAACGGGGACAATAATTACCCTGAAAACTTGTGTGGCAACATTCACACTCACGCGACTCATCCGACAACGGAGCCATTTGCGAAGGCTGTTCCCTCATGCCTTGAAACGCTGCCAACGCTCTTTTATGTTAAATTTGAATTTCATATAACATGTTTTTTTCTACTCGACAAATGTCCATCTCTCCGCATTGGCTATCTGAAAATCACATCCTTCACCACCTCCACACCGAGGCGGTCGTTGAGTTGACGGATGATTTCGCTTTTGCGGGCCAACAGCTCAAATCTAAGGGCAGCGTTGGTGACCTTCACTGTCAGTACGCCATTCTTGATGTCTTTGCACTGGGTATTATGGGCAACCATCGGCTCCACCACCTCAGCCCACAACGACAATACCCGCCGCTCATCGTAAAGCCGCTGTCTGCCCGACTTGTCGAGAAACTGCTGAAGGAGGTCTTTGAGGAATTGTTCGTTATTTTTCATTACACAGTGTTTATTGATAGTGTCGACTCTTCGAGGCTTGACGATAGAAGGGATTGTTCGTCCACCCCATACTGACGTATGGGGTTATTGAGATATTGCCTCTTCGAGGCAAAGGCTGTTTCTTGACTCTCCCGTCCACTGTCACCTGTCACCTGATCACTGACCCCTGAATTCTGTTCCCTCTTTTCTGTAATCCAGTCTGTGAGGAAGGGGGCGACGGGTTTCACATATTTGTAGGTGAATGATTCGGTTTTGAATTTGGGTTTCAAGATAACCTGTTTCGTGTCCACTTTCTCAATGAACATCAGCAGCACACTGAAAACAATAACTACCTTGGCCACACCGAAAAGCAAGCCTGCCAAATTGTTCCAGAAGCCCGGGATCATCAGTTTTACGACTTTCTCCATGAGTTTTCCTGCAAAATGAACCAGTACCAGCGTGGCGATGAAAATGCCCGCAAACGCAATGATTTTATAAGTCTGTCCTTCGCCCATTCGTGCCGCCAGCACATCGGAATAATGCACCGTGGCCCACACACCCAGGATCAACGCAATAATGGACGCCAATTCGCATATCAGGCCGTTTTTCAGGCCCTTGTATGCGTACCAAGCGGTGGGAATCAATATGACGATGTCGAGCCAGTTCATTATTAGGTTTCAAATTTCAGGTTACAGGTTACAGGTTTCTTACCCCTGTCACCTGTTCACTGTAACCTGTCTTATTCTTTGTGTCAGAGGTTGGGCGTAGATGAATTCATTCAGCAATTTGTTGTCGGAGGTAAGCACATTGTTCATATTGCCCACCCATGCGAGATTGCCTTCATATATGTAAGAGATGGTCTCCCCTATCGTAATCACCGAGTTCAAATCATGGGTATTCACGACTGTGGTGATGCCGAACTCATGGGTAATATCAAAAATCAAGTCATCAATAATTAAAGAGGTCTTTGGATCCAAACCAGAGTTGGGCTCATCGCAAAACAAGTACTTGGGGTTGCAGGCAATAGCGCGGGCAATAGCGGCGCGTTTCTTCATTCCACCACTCAACTCATCAGGAAACAGTTTGTTGGTATTCTCCAAATCCACACGTTTCAGGCAGAAATTCACCCGTTCCATTTTCTCCCCGTATTCCATGTCTTTCAGCATATCCAGCGGGAAACGCACATTCTCCTCGATGGTCATGGAATCGAACAATGCGGAGCCTTGGAATACCATGCCCATATCGGCACGCAACTCCCGTTTCTCTTTTTCCGACAACTTTCTGAAAACACGGTCATTATACACAATCTCCCCTTCATCGGGCGTATGCAAACCCACCAGGCATTTCATCATCACGGTTTTGCCGGAGCCGGAGCGTCCGATAATCAGGTTGACTTTGCCTTCCTCAAACTGCGTGGTGATATTTTTCAGCACCTGTTTCTCACCAAAATATTTCGAAACATTCTTAACTTCTATCATCTTCTTTCAGTTTGAAAATTAAAGCATAATTTGTGTAACCACCATATTGAGAATCAGAATCACAAAACTGGCCACCACAATTCCTTTTGTACTGGCTTCACCCAATTCCAAGGCGCCGCCATCAATTCTGTATCCATAAAATGATGAAACAGAAGATATTACAAAAGCAAATATAAAGGTTTTGGTCAATGCGTAAAAGATGTCGTACATACGGAAGAAGGAGGTCATTCCGTCCACAAAGTCATAGGTGGACACAGAACCCGTCAGGAGAACGGTGACATAGCCACCTGACAATGCGAAGAAAATACTGACAATAATCAGCAAAGGAATCATAATGACGGCGGCCACAATCTTGGGCAGCACCAGATATGAAGCGGGATTGATGCCCATCACTTCCAAAGCATCAATCTGTTCCGTAACCCGCATACTGCCAATCTCTGCCGTAATTCGTGAGCCCAGATTACCTACCAGCAGCAAGCTGATGATGGTGGGACAAAGTTCCATGACCGCAGAGGTCTTCACAATGTACCCCACGCACCACTTCGGAATCCAGTTGCTTTCAATCTGCATAGCGGTCTGCATAGTGATAACGCTACCCAAGGTGATGGACACGATGCTGACGATCAGCAGAGAACCGATGCCCATGGCATCCATCTCATAGATCAGTTTCCGGGAGAAAACCCTCCACTTTCCGGGCTTGGTGAACACCTTGCCCAGAAACATGAAATATTCTCCGAAAGTCTCAATAAATTTTCTAATCATAACATTCCAATAAAGTTATGCTTCCCGGATGATAGCCGCACCCAGTGCATTCAGTCGCTCCACAATATGCTGATAACCGCGGTCAATCTGCTCCACGTTCTGGATGATGCTGGTTCCTTCGGCCGACAAAGCCGCGATCAGCAAGGCTACACCAGCGCGGATATCTGGCGAAGCCATGGTAGTGGCACGCAAACGGTATTTGTGATTCAGGCCTATCACCGTAGCGCGGTGCGGGTCGCACAGGATAATCTGCGCTCCCATTTCCTGCAGTTTATCCACAAAAAACAAACGGCTTTCGAACATTTTCTGATGGATGAGCACACTACCCTTGGCCTGAATGGCCGTCACCAAAGCGATGCTGATCAAGTCGGGCGTAAAGCCTGGCCACGGGGCATCGGCAATGGTCAGGATAGAACCATCCATATTGGTTTCTATCTCATATTCCCGATGTTCAGGAATCACAATGTCATCCCCTTTGATATCGTATTTCACGCCCAATTTGGAGAAAGTATAAGGGATGATACCGAGGTGTTTGACGGCGCAATCCTTGATGGTGATTTCCGAGCCCGTGATGGCTGCCATGCCCATAAAGCTGCCCACTTCAATCATGTCGGGCAAAATGCGGTGCTCGCAGCCGTGCAGTTCCTCCACTCCCTCAATGGTCAGCAAGTTAGAGCCGATACCACTGATTTTCGCACCCATTTTGTTCAGCATAGTGCACAGCTGATACAGATACGGTTCGCAGGCCGCATTGAAGATGGTAGTAGTTCCCTCGGCTCGGACCGCTGCCATCACAACATTGGCGGTACCGGTTACAGAAGCCTCGTTCAGCAACATATAAGTTCCTCGCAAGGGACTGGCACTCAACTCATAAATATTATCACCGGTCAAGGTTACCGTGGCACCCAGGTTTGCGAAACCCTCAAAGTGAGTAGTTAGCGGGCGACGACCGATCTTGTCGCCTCCTGGCTTGGCGGAGTAGGCTTTGCCGAAGCGACCCAGAAGCGGTCCCAGAATCATGATGGAGGCGCGGATGGCCCCTGACAAACGTATGAATTCGGGAGATTTCAGGAAGTCGAGATTAATATCTTTCGCCTGAAACTTGAAAGTATCGGAAGCCAATGGGGAGATTTCCACCCCTATAGCGGAAAGAATCTCCATCAGGCGGTGTACATCACGGATAGCGGGAACGTTGGAAATCACCACCGGCTCGTCAGTCAGCAGCACAGCGCACAGCACCTGCAACGCCTCGTTTTTGGCTCCCTGGGGAACAATCTCCCCTTTCAGTTTACGACCGCCTTGAATGATAAATTTGCCCATAGTTTGATTTTATAACAATTTATTTTTCAGCGACTTTACTTCCAGAAATCACTTCTTTCACCTCATCCATATAGGAAGGATAAATATTGAAGACCATACGTTCCAGGTGATTCCAGTTATAGGTATGCTTGGAAAGTTTTATCACTAAATCATCCAGCGAATACCAGCCGTTGGCCTCGCCGTCGTAGCCCCAGTTGAAATGGAACATGTCGGTGTTCTCGTTATAACCATCACACACGTATGCGTGGCCACATTCCGCATAATCCTTGACGGCCAACGAGGCACTGGCATACAACACTGGAAAACCACGCTGTATGTTGTCGATAATCATGGCTTTCCATGTTTTGGTCTTATAGCTGGACCGCAACTTTTTGTCCGCCGAGCTGCTGTAGTTGAACTTGCTCACAAAGCCGTCACAGGCCTTTGAAGGCCAAGCAAACGACTGGCAACCGTAGCGTTTCGGGGCGTAGCAATACTGTGTCTCCGCCGACTCACCGCAATCACGCAGCAAGCGTGCAATAGCCTTTCTTTCCCTTTCAAAATGGACAGATTTGGCTTTCAGCGTATCGGGCATATTCGACCAATCATAATACTCGCCCGTATATGGTGATTTCGAGGGGTACTGCCAGTAACGCACAATTTGACCCATAGCTGTGGCCACACAGCCTGTGGGACATTTGCTGATATTTGAACAGGCGCACTGCGCAACCGTCTCTTTCACATAGAAATTGTAGCCATCGCAAAGTTTGGGATATGCCCTTGTCTGTCCCCATGCGCTGGTCAGCAAAGGACCATACACACCTTTGGAAGGCACTTTGGCAACATTTTTGTCCGAACGAAGCAACTCCTTCCACTCACCGCTCTCCCAGTTTTTATCTTCCAACTCCTCAATAGCATAGCGGATTTGCACACAGCATTTTTCCAAGAAAATATTCATTCCAGGAGAGACCACATCTTCCTGTTGGTTCAGCACAGAAATGCCGCCAGTCCGGAAGCGATAGCCTATGATTGCCTTGCAACTCTTCACTCCTGTCAGCAGGACAGAAGAGTTGTTCTTGAACAGCACCTCATACACCAAGGTATGCCCCTTTTCCTTCAACTCATGTACCACCAAAATATTCTCAGGACTATAGCTTTGGCTATCCCATCGGGAGGACATATAACGCACCGCAGCCGTCCTGGCTTCTGACATTGAAACATAATGTTGAGCCGACAGAGACAGACTCAAAAAACAAAAGGCCAAAACGACTGCAATCCGTTTCATATTATTTTGCTGAAGTTTAATTACTAACTCCTCTCTAATCCCTAAAAACTAATCCCTATAACCTAATAATTACTGTGGGATGACAATTGGGAAATTATGAGTGAACTCCATACGATACGGTGCACCGATGATGTTGGTCAGGAAATCGACATACTGATCGGTGAATTGGAACTCGTTGGGGTTGTAATAGTTTGACGGCAGCGGGAAATTGCCGATATTGCCCATGTCGATGGCATCGGTGTGGAATTCTTCCAATTCGCTGTAAGGCACGATGTCGCGCATCACCGGCATTTTGCCATAATCCTCGCGCAGCAGCAGGTCCACCACCTTGTCGGCCAAGGTAGAGGTTAAGCGGCGGTCGTACTCATAGCACTTGCCAGAACGCGGAATGTAACCTGAAATCTGGCCACGTGCCTCAATACCCAGTTTCTTGGAAATCTCGGAAGCGATAACACCGCTGATACCACCGAAACGAGGATGACCATATTCATCCAAATCGGGGCTGGCATATACCATCTCCAGGCTCTGTTTTTCCTCGTTCCACCATCTCACACCCTCTGACACAGCAATAATCAAGCTATGTTTCGGAGAACGCATATATTGTTCTTTCACATGTTCGAAGAAGAAGTCTTTACGCTCTTTAGTCATCTCCACCTCGGGAACCAAAGCGATCTGAGCGCCACCGAAAACAGCCGTACCCGTCAACCATCCGGCATCGCGACCCATCACCTCCAGCACCATGATACGCTGGTGAGACTCGTTAGTGGTATGCAGCTTGCTCGTCAGTTTCTTGATAGCCATAGCTCCTGAGGGGAAACCCGGACACAAAACAGTCTCGTATTGTTGTCCCTGATAATGATGGATTGTCCTAGTTCTCAAGTCATTATCAATGGTTTTCGGAAAACCGATAACGGGAATGCCATATTTCTCGTACATCTTCTTGGCAGCGCCATTGGTATCATCGCCACCAATGGTCACCAGCACATCAATCTTGTATCTCTCTATATTTTTCAGAATCTGCTGGGAGCGGTCTTCCGGATTTTTCTTGCTGGGGAAGGGGTTGGTACGGCTTGACAGCAGGCCGGTACCGCCATAAATACCGTTATAAGCGATATTGGTCAAATCCACCACATCACCATCGCCGAGGAGTCCTTTCCAACCACGAAGGACACCATAAACCTTGAAACCCAGCATGGAGGCGCGGTTTCTTACAGCTTCAATACTTGAATTGATAGCGGGGGTATCGCCACCGCCAGACAGGATTGCCAAGGTTTTGCCGGCAAAAATTTTCTCGTTTCTCATAATTGTATTTTTTGATTATTATTTTTCTGATGATTAATTTCCAAACACAATCTCCATGCTCTCCGTGATGTGCATAGTAGGATCCGTACGAATCAATGCTTCCGCCTCGCCCATTTCTGCGAAAACACCTTCCATCATCTTGTCCACAATATAGCTATAGATATCTATCGACACAGGTTGTGGATTATAGGTATAGTACACTGACAGGATATTGTCCCACTCTTCAGGAACACCTTTTTCAGTCAGTTTCATACGGACTGGTGTCATCAAGGACTGATGGATCTGGGAAGAACACTGTGTTTTGAAGTACTCCGTCAAAGCGCTGGTATTGGAAGTAGAGGCCAGACCTTGATGATTGGTGTAAGTCAGGTTTGACCGTGCGGAAGAACAGGCGCTGCCGATAGCGGAGCCAGAAGCCTCGGCGGCGCGGTTGATATGCAACACCATCGTGTCAATGAGTGCGCCTTGTCCGTGAGCGTTCAGACTATCCACGATAGCATGGGCGGAAGTAGGCATAGTAATACGATAGAGTTGGTCTTCATAGTCATAATATCCATAGCCCAAGATATAATCCAGTTCATCTACGGGACAGAGGCACTCAACGGCCAGCTCCGTCGCCAATTCCAAACAATCATTGAACGCATTTTCCATCTGCGTGTAAGTCAATTGTCTAGCAATATATTTTCCAGAAGTGTCTTTACACGAGACCAGGACGATAGCGATTAAGCCCAACAGTAAAAATTGCAGTTTTCTCATCTTGATATATTTAATACAATAAACTGCAAAGATACAAAAAATAATTGGCAAATCAGCAAATTAGTTAATGCACTAATTATCAACATCCTAATATAGCAATACACTTATACCCTATTTTCTCGGATGGTATTGTTCGATGATGTTTTTGACGTATTCGCGGTCCAGATGGGTATAGATTTCGGTAGTGGTGATGCTTTCATGGCCCAGCATTTCCTGCACGGCACGCAAGTCGGCGCCACCCTCCACCAAATGAGTGGCGAAAGAGTGACGGAAAGTATGCGGACTAATGGTTTTGCGTATGCCCGCAGCGGCTGCCATCTCCTTGATCATCATGAAAATCATCTCTCTTGAGAGGCGGCTTCCCCGACGGTTGAGAAAGACAAAATCTTCTTCTCCCCTTTTTATTTTCAAGTGCATACGATAGCCTTCCAAATAGAGCTGTACGGCCTTCTGGGCAGTGTGACCGATAGGCACCAACCTTTCTTTGTCGCCTTTGCCGATGATGCGGACATAGTTTTCGCGGAAATGCAAGTTGGAGATGCGCAGATTCACCACCTCACTGACCCTCAAGCCGCAGCCGTACATCACCTCAATGATGGCCTTGTTGCGGTGTCCCTCCGGCTTGCTCAGGTCTATACCGTTCAGAATCGCCTCAATCTCAGGGATAGAGAGCACTTCAGGCAGGTGACGGCCAATTTTGGGAGCATCCAACAATTCCGTAGGGTCATGCGCAATACGACGCTCATAAAGCATGAATTTGTAGAAGGATTTCAAGCCGGAGATGATGCGCGCCTGACTTCGAGCGGACATGTCCTCGTCATATAAAGATGCCAGAAAAGACTGTAAATCAGAAAGTTCAACATCCTCCAGTTTTTTTCTACCTCCTAAAAAATCATTCAGTTTTTCCACATCATGCAGATACGCTTCCACTGTCTTGGGCGAAAGGGAGCGTTCCAGCTTGATGTAGTTTTTGTACAACTGGATGCAGGCTTCCATACTCAAACCATTTGTTACCAAATGCAGGCATCTTTTTCGAACCATCGGCCCTGTGCTTTGAGGGTCTGCTCGATGACATCGCGGGCGGCACCGTCACCACCTTTTTTCACGGAAACATAGTCGGCAATGGCTTTGATTTCCTCGGCGGCATCGGCGGGACAGCATTTCAGTCCGCTAAGTTGCATAATCTCATAGTCGGGAATATCGTCGCCCATCATCATCACCTCCTCACGGCTGAGACCGTATTTGTCCAAATATTCGTTATAGACCTTAAGCTTATTGCGCACCTGCAGGAAGATTTCCATACCTGGGAAGTTCTTGTAACGTAGGCGCATGGATTCGGAGTAGCCTCCGGAAATGACCGCCACCCTATAGCCCTTGCGCAACGCGTACTGCAAAGCGTAGCCGTCTTTCACCCCTGTAGCCCTCAACTGGTCGCCATCTGGCAGTACCCATATCTTACCATCAGAAAGCACCCCATCGAAATCAAAAATGAAGGTAGTGATGTTTTTCAGTTTGTCTTTATAATCGTGCATATAAAAATTAATTCGTTGATATTAGTTGGCAAAGATAATGATTTTTCTGATACCTCTTCCGTAACTATCAAAATTTATTATAGATAAGGAAGTAGTATAACGCAAATCTAATGATAATGGGGTATTGCATGCTACCCCATTTCGCAGCGGGTTTATTCAGTTCTTCGGTGCTTATTACATTCTCGCTGCGAAGAGATACACCGCATTTTCCATACCCCACACTGCGCTACCGCTTATGTGGGGTTAATAGAATTTGACCTCTTCGAGGTCTTGACAATTGTTGTAAATGATTACATCATAGGTATATGTCCCGGAGGGACATCCTCTTATTAACCCCATATAAGGCCGTAGGCCGCAGTATGGGGTAGATGACAGACATATATGCTTGCCGCGGTGCGTTATACACTTGCTACGAAGCACTGAACCCAAACACCGCGGAATTGACACACCATTAATAGATGACAAAAACTTACAGTGACTATGATTACTTATATCGAACTCACGTTAAATTAACTAATTACTTTGACGGCGATTCTGGTATATATGGCATTAAATGATAACGTTTCCCTTTTATCAATTCCATTAAGAAACGATTGCCAATAGGTGCTGATGGATATACTATGTGATAATTGACAATCTCATCCATTATTTCCTGAAAATCTTTTGAATACTCCATAATTTTACCATTCAACTCCAAACAGCCGACATCCAAAGTTTTATCTATCATGGAATGTGTCATATTGATAACATCATAGTTATAGTCATCATAAACTATAACCACCTGAATCATTCCATACCATACCTTAGATTTACAACAAGATGATTCACACTTTGAGAAACCAACAACCATGTTTGCAACATAAGCGAAAAAAACAGAATCATTGATACTAATCTTGTTCGTAGAGGGCATTATTCTTTGAGCAATATAGGTAGGCGAAACCACAACATAATTTGTAGGGTCATCCCAAAAAATCTCTATTTTTTGTGCATTAGAGTATGAAGTTGCTGCAACCAATAAAAATACCACAAAAAGAAACCTTTTCATAATGCTTTTTTTCTATGGTTTATTACTTCTCCTTTGTCAGTTCCACCGCTTTTAGGAAAGTCTTGTCGCTGCTATTGATGACGGGGTAGAAAGCTTCGTCTTGATAGATATCACGACCAATGAGAGCTTTGAGCCATACTTTCAGTTCTTTGATGGAATCGTTGTTGAGGTCCTTTACCTTCAGTCCTGTTTTTTGCGTATAGAAGTTCAGCAGTTGCTTCAGTAAATCGTTGCTGACAGTCATTCCCTTCACATAGCTTACGGCGGTAGGATACTGCTTCATCACCTTCTCCTTGTTATCCGTAGCATAGTTGAAGGCAAACTGGATAATGGCCGATGAATTCAACACCTGATAATAGGCGTTCAGCGTGCTGTCGTCATCCAAGGGGATAAAGTAATCAGGCATAATGCCACCACCTCCATAAACCGTCCTACCGTTCTTAGTCTTGAATTTCTGGTTCTCGTCAAATTTAATACTATCCGAATGGGTCATTTCACCGCGGTAATAGCGATCGATGAAGTCCTCATAGTATGCTTCCGTCCCTTCACCATATTCACGCTGGATGCAACGACCGCTGGGGGTATGATAACGCGCCACTGTCAATCGGATACTGGACTTGTCGGACAGGTCGATCTGCCGCTGCACCAATCCTTTGCCAAAAGAGCGACGACCTACCACAACACCTCGGTCGTTGTCCTGTATAGCCCCCGCAACAATCTCACTGGCCGAGGCGCTGAAGTCATCTATCAGTACAATCACATCGCCCTTTTCAAAATTACCATATCGGGTAGCATAAATTTTGTCCGTTGGCACATGCAAACCTTCCGTATAAACAATCATCTCCCCCTTAGCCAAGAATTCGTCGCAAATCTGGATGGCGGCATCCAGAAAACCTCCTGAATTGCTTCGCAAATCCAATATCATCTTGGTCATACCCTGTTTTTTCAACTTCTTGATTGCTGCCTCAAATTCGTCGGCAGTTGTAGCCCCGAACTGGTTGATTTTGATGTAACCCGTATGATCATCAACCATGTATGAAATATCAAGTGTATAGGTAGGTATCACGTCACGGGTGACCGTATAATCATTTACAGAACCTTGTCGCAAAATGCCGATAACCACTGTAGTTTTTTTCTTGCCACGGAGCATCTTCATCACCTCATCGTTTTGAATACCAATGCCCGCCACATTCTTTCCGTCCACCGTCACAATGCGGTCACCAGCACGAATGCCCTGCTTTTCCGAAGGTCCACCACTCACCGTCGAGATGACCATAATTGTGTCGTTCATAATGCTGAACTGGATGCCCACACCCTCAAAAGCCCCCTCCAGACTCTCCATCATGGCCTTGTTTTCAGTAGCGTTCGCATAAGTGGAGTGTGGGTCCAGCTCCTGCAACATCGAATTAATGACGATCTCAAACAATTTGTCCGTATTCACCGTGTCCACATAATACGAGTTGACATATTTCACCACCTCATCCAACTTGTTGCTTTGCATCTTGCTCAGTCCGTTTTGCCGACCGGGAACGAAATACAGCGCCACCGTCATACCCACCAGAAACGAGATGGCTATGGTGAAGAAATTCTTGACGCGGTTGTTGGCAGAACTATTGTTGTCAGTATAATTGTTTTCCATGATTATTTTCTTTGTCGTTTGATGGAGGATTGATGTAGCAATTCTAAAAATTCAGTTATAAATTCTTGATAGTCATCATCTTGTAATGAATTATCCTGATACATCCGTACCACCTTGTTCCATTGTTCGGGCTGCACCACCGGCAGGTTGTGTTCGGCTTTGATTTTAGCGATAGAGTCCACAATTTCCATACGTTTACTCAACAAAACGCTCAATTGGGTATCGATATTATGTATCAGGGTTCTTTGCTTGCGCAGTTCGTGTTCAGCAGGCGAGGATAAAGTATCCTTGAATTGCAGTTGGGACAACATCTCCGCCAACTCCCCAGGGGTCAGTTGCTGTTCCTTGTCGCTGAGAGCTGCCAACGGCTGGCAATGCGACTCAATCATCAGGCCATCAAAGCCATAGTCCAGTGCAAGCTGCGAAAGTTGTGCAATATATTGGCGTTGACCGGCAATATGGGAGGGATCGCAAAGCAGCGGAATCTGCGGATAACGCACTTTAAGGTCAATGGCCATTTCCCACGAGGGATTGTTGCGATATACACTCTCGTTGCTGTCGGCACAACCCCGATGAACCGCCATCAGCTTGGTGATGCCGGCATTGAGAAATCTCTCGATATTGCCTATCCAGAGTTTCAGGTCGGCAACCATAGGATTTTTGACCAGAATAGTAAAATCACGATGTTTGGCGGCATCGGCAATGGCCTGCACATCGAAAGGATTTACCGAGGTGCGGGCTCCTATCCAACAGACCTTGATATCGTATCGCTCACACAAATCCAACTGGTCTGGAGTGCCGACCTCAACACAAACAGGAATCCCGAATTGTTGCTGTAGTTCTTGTAGCCATGGCAAAGCCTCGGTGCCTATGCCCGAAAAATCGCCTGGTTTGCTGCGGGGTTTCCAAACTCCGGCACGGAAGAAATCGAGCGCAAGTCCTTTTGCTGCTAAGGATTCCGTTAATCCTTGGGCGGTTTGAGACAATTGCTCTTTACTTTCGGCAGCACAGGGGCCTGCTATGATAATGGCTTTCTGCATGGCTGGTTATTCAATAAAAGTCAGTGTGTTAAAAGCTAAAGGCAACATCTCTATCTCATATCTGCCTTGTGAAAGCAGCTCCCCTTCCATTTCTCCCAAAATAGGAGTTTCCGCACTAATGCTGAGCTTGTTGGCACGTAAGTACTCCACGCCTTTGATTTTATGGATATGCTCTCCGGTAAAAATATGCTTAATCTTGAACAGCACCTTCAATATACCAACCTGAGGAAGAATCACCACATCGAACAGACCATCGTCGTAACTGGCATCGGGAGCTTGTTTCATGCCGTCACCATGATACCTGCAGTTGGCTACCGCAAAGAGGAAAGGCTTGCCCTCATACTGAAAATTCTCAGAACTGATGACCACAGGGAGGGGTTTATGCTTAAACAAAGCAAGGAACACCCCCAAAAGATACACGGAGATGTTGAGGAACTTGGGTTTGGTATAAATGGTTTCGTAAATCACCTCGGCCGAGAATCCGAAGCTGTTGATGTTGATGAAATAGCGCTGTTCAATTTGGTTTTTCCCTTGAAAAACCTTTGTCAACCCAACATCATGGGCGGTAAAGCTCCCTTTCAGAAAGCCATCTACCGTATCCAGGTAATCTTTAGGATAATGATGTGTACGTGCCCAATCGTTACCGCGGCCATGCGGTATCACCGCCAGAAACACCTCATGTGTGTCAATACCGGAGGTGAAAATTCCGTTAACCACTTCGTTGATGGTACCGTCACCACCAATCACCATCAGGTGGCGGTGCCCCTCTTGGCACAACTTTTGTGCGGTTTCCATCCCCGAGTGGCTACCGTTGGCCTGATGCAATTCATAACGGATATGGTTCGCATCAAGTTTAGCGGCTATTTCCGTCCAATGCTCCAAACCCTTGTGGTCCTGTGCATTGGGATTAAGTATGATTTGCCAATTATAATCGGTTACCTTTATCGTATTCAGAGACATAATCCAAAAATAATAACGGCAAAAATAAGAAAATTTCCGACACAAAAAATTCTCCCCGCCTCATTTTTTTGATGGGCTCTTATTGAAAAAAAGTATACTTTTGCACTCATATATTCAACCGTTATCGCAATGACAAAAACAATAAATAGATTATCCATACTAATGCCATTAATGTTAGTATTCTCATTCTGCATGGCACAAAACGATTTTCGCAGGGCAGAAGGAATAACCGACAATGATTGGGAACTAATGACCAGCCGTCCCGAATATTCCAGGGAACTAATCGCCGTGCAGGATAGCCTGCTAGCGGGACAGACAATTTCCGTATCGCATCTTCAAGCATTAATGCCTCTAACCTACGACGATTTCCGTATCTTCCTTAAAATGGAATATTATGCCGTGACCACCAACGAATTGGGACACCTACATGTGGAAGACGACAATGGTATCTGGCAGATAGCCGCCAACTATGCCAAAGCCGACAGCCTTGATATAATGAAATATCTTCTAATGTGGTTCGATTGGAGCGACGGCTGGGTGGCAGATTGGCTCTGGGACGAAGCAGTGAAAATCGAAAGATACAACCCGCAGAAGTTCAAAGAATTGATGGCTTCTTCCAAGAAGTACGAAGACTGGCAGATATATCGTGATGAATATATCAAATGGGAACAATCGACAAAGGGGAAGGAGTAACAGAACATTCACCAAACCAAAATCAACGGCTGTCGGTAAGGCTTGAATTGACCGAAAAGTGAAACCAAAGCCTCATAATCAGACGCTTCCGCCCAGCCAGTATATTCATTTTGCATACCAATTTGAAAAGTGTCTATCACAAAACCCGTCTTTAACACCAATTTGCCGTGCGAAAGCCATGCCGACGGGTTCTTCCATAGAAAGTCTGTATAAGGCGCTACTCGCACATCACATGGGGGCACATCAGGTAGCATCTTGTAGGGCTGTCGTGTCACGGCTGCCTCAACAGATTCAACACACGGCAGCCGCGCTTTAAGAGTTTGCCCTACGATAAAGAATAAATGCGTCCAAATTGAACGCAATATCGCAAAAGGCCGAAACATAGCCAAAATAATTCACATGCCCGTATATGGCGTCGTTGGGTGTGAAACACTTGGACATGATGTTCGGTAAATAATGCGATGAAAAAAAGTGTATGGTGATGATTATAATAATCGCTGTGATGGAGAGTACCATTGTTTGTCTTTTATTCAGCATTAAGACAGCTCCTATAGTGATGAGCACAATCAGCAGACAGGTAATCACCTCAACCAATATGGGAAAGTGAGCAAATTTCCAATATTCGCTGCCGAGCACATTAACCACGGAAAGGATGTACCCAAGGGTGATGGTGAACAGCATCCCTGCGTAAAAGCTTCGTGACTCGCTCGAAGAGATTTCAGGGTCAGCGGCTGCGTTATCCGAATCGTAGCGCCACCAAATGAAACCGACGGTAAGAAGCGTTGTGACCAGATTTACCCACATCCGTACGTTTTTCATCGTGTAGTTGGGGATATCCCATTTCATCTGACTGGCTGAGAAAGTGCTAAGGTCAATGAAACGATAAAAGATAAAAGAGGTCAAGAAATTTATCAGAACAATCGCCCCCACAAAGATTGCGAAATGTCCCCATTTGACATTGAACATCCTCGGCTTTCGGAACAGGAAGTAGAAGACCAGCAGGTACGCTACGGATTTCCCCACAACCACGGCTACCGGATGCAGTACAGCTTCCGAAGCAGAGAAGACAGTGGGGAAGAGCGACGCCCAAACGGCATCAAACATCCAATAAAGGATAATTCCAAGCAGAAAATATTTGTAATCCAAAGGTTTTTCCATAGAGGTATTCATCATTATAAGTATTTTCAACCCTACAAAAGTACAAAATATTCCAATACAAAAACAAAAGCACAAATCCCATCTCTTGGCATCATCTCCCTTGTAATTTAAATCCAATTGGATTACCTGGTGTGTTTTTCTTCTCGCGCAACTGGTCCAATGCATCATTAATGATCTCGATTTGCAGGGCTAGTTCATTGTTAAATTGTTCCTGATGCTCGTTGATGTCATTCTGATCATGGAGGATGTCTTCAACGTAAGTGTTCAGTTGGTCAACCTTATGGGAGAGTTGCTCATAACGTAGTTCTGATGATTGCATAGCAGCAACAGCTTGTCTCACGGCGACAAATGCTCGCATGATGTTGATGTTAACTTGTATGGCGATTTTGCTTCGAAGTAGTCCTGATAGCATGGCAACTCCTTCCTCGGTGAATGCAAAGGGCAAGTATTTGCTATGTTGACCACGTCCTGTCTTTAAGATGCCATTTTGGCACCTTAAAGCGGTAAGTTCTTCAGTTGTCAGCTCAAACATGAAATCTTTTGGGAAATGGTCTAAATTGCGACGAACCTGACGTTTTAATTGAGCCACCTCTACTTCATACATTGTTGCCAAGTCATAGTCCAGCATCACTTTAACACCCCTGATGTCGTAGATTATATTTTGGATTGAATTGCCAGTAAGTACAAGATTACTATCCATAAGTCATTGATTTTTAGCATGCGGTCACAATTTGTGATTGCATGGTTTTATACAATATTATATTTTAATTTCTTTTTGCAAAAATATAAAATAATATAATACAAGGACACATACAGGAAAAATTTCTGGAAATTCTTTCCGAAAAACAGAAATAATAGTATCTTTGTCTTCCCAAAGAAAAACATTACCATTATGCTGCAAATCGGAACAAAAGCCCCGTATTTCGAGGGCAAAGACGAAAACGGGAACAATGTTTCCCTGAAAGATTTTCAAGGCAAGAAACTTGTGCTTTACTTCTACCCCAAGGACAGTACGCCAGGCTGCACCGCTGAGGCTTGCGACCTGCGTGACAACTACCAGCGCTTTCTGGCAATGGGCTACGAGGTGCTGGGGGTAAGCCGCGACTCTGCCGCTTCCCACCAGAAGTTCATCGCCAAATATGAACTGCCCTTTCATCTCATCGCCGACAACGACCTCACCATTCTGAAAGCATACGAGGCATGGGGCGAGAAGAAAATGTACGGGAAAGTGACCGAAGGCACCCTTCGCACCACATACGTTATCGACGAACAGGGCGTGATTATCGATGCCATCGGCAAAGTCGATACCAAAAACCACAGCGCACAATTGCTGAAATAGATAGAGGTAGTTTGATTTATTAGGAAATTTATTTAATCTTCTTCTCTTCCCGATGGAATGAATGTAAAGTAATTACTTCGACACCTTACGGGTAACCGAACCATTCTCAGCATTGACACGAACAATGTATATGCCCGCTTGATAATACCTATCAATTATTCGGATGCACCAACACTTTCTGGGCCGGACGCTTGCCGACCTGTACCAGATAGACTCCTGCGGACAATGACTCATTGTGGACAAGGCGACCTGTAATGTCGAACACGCGCACAGTTTCGCCCTCAGCACCTTCAACCTCGATGCGACAGTTTTTTACACGGATAGTGACATCGTAAGAATCAACCTCTGGGATGCCTACGTTGCAGTCTTCGATGATTTCCGCAAAATCACTCCACGCCGGATCAGAGATATATGCATCTCTGGAACCACAGGGAACAACAACGGTAGAATTATAAGTGAAGAAGGTACTATCGGTAAGAGGACCAACAGTGGGCGGAACGGCACTCATCACAAAGAGAGTGTCAATATTAGGGCAATGATTGAAGGCTTGCTCACCAATAGATGTAATACCCTCTCCGAGGGTGACCGTCGAAAGTGACAGGCAACCATAAAACACTTCATCCGGAACACTTCCTAACGTTCCTGGCAAACTCGCTGTAACGATGCTAATGCAATCTCCGTATGCCACTACTCCCAAATAGGTGAGGTTTTCAGGGAAAATAAGGGGGATGGCAAGCAGACTGTCGTACTGGAATGAAAAATCGCCTATTACCGTCAGTGTTGACGGGTAGTTGATGGTAGTAAGACTTGTACATTCTCTGAAAGCACAGAAGCCGATTGTCTCCGTGCCTTCGTGCAGGGTGACGGTGGCGAGATTACTGCATCGGCTAAAGCACCACTCATCAATAACACTTACGCTGCTAGGAATATCAATCGATTGGAGACTTGAGCAGCCTAAGAAAGCGTGTGTGCCTATGGTTGTCAAACTATTCGGAAAGTCCACCGACTGAAGGCTATTGCATTCATAGAAAGCGGCTTTACCAATGGTTGTCAAACTGTTCGGAAAGTCCACCACCTGGAGATCACTACATCCATAGAACGCGCCTTGCCCTATGGATATCAGACCATCCGGAAGTATCACAGATTGGAGAGATGTGCATAAACCGAAAGTCCAAGGGATAAGTTCTGTGACTCCTGAGGGAACAGTCACGCTCGTCAGGGAGAAGTTTTGATAGAAACAGCCGTTCCCTATCCAAGTGACACCTGGCATGAAAATAGACTGCAGGGATGTGGCGAGCCAGAAAGCATCATGTTCCAAATAGGTGACTGTTACAGGGAGCGTCACGCTAGTCACCTCGCAGCAACGGTAAAAAGCATATGCCTCCAGCGCTGTGACAGGATAGTGCGTTCCGTTGAGTACCACCGTGTCGGGCACCACCACGGGACCCTGCGGCTGCGAGTAGCCGTACCACGAGTCGCTCTGCGTACTGTCGGCATTATAATGCAGATTGGGGTAGAGCGGCGGCACCACCCGTGCCTGCTGATTGTTGTCGATGATGTAATAGAGTGTCGTGCCCTGATAGGCATAGCTAAACACAGAATCCTGGGCTTTCACGATAAATAATAAACCAACGGTTAAAACCAAACATAAAAAATATTTCATAAGTTATTCTGTTTTTAATATACTTTCCTTTCCCCTTCGGCAGTCCCTTGGGTTTTGAATTCAACTGCAAAAGTACAAAAAATCACCATTGATTCAAGCAAAAAATTAGTTACAAATAAGACTTGCAACTAACACACTAATATTTATCAGCATACGTGCTAAATTTAGCTTTTATCAGGGAGGAAGCAGAGAAAAACAAAGAAGGCCACCTTACGGCAGCCTTCTTAAAGTGATATAGCAAAATATGTGAGATTACTTAGCCACTCTTTCCAGCCATTTCACCATACCGAGCATCACACCCATGGAAATCAAGCATACTCCCATGAATACTGCCCAGCATTGCCAGATGGGCCATTTGTCGTACATCAGAGGTCCAATCCACAACAAACCGTTACCTACTGCGGTAGCGCCTAACCACAGACCTTGGCAGAGACCAAGGAGGTGCTTTGGAGCAACCTTGGAAACGAAGGAAAGTCCCAGCGGGGAAATGAACAATTCGGCTACCGTCATGAAGAAATAATAGATAATCAGAATCCACCAACCTGCTTTTTCAGCATCGGTACCTGTAGCTCTGAATTCTTCTGCTGAAGGATATCCGCATGATGCACAGAAAACGGTCATAATCAAATAAGCGGTAGCGGCAATACCCATACCCATAGCGATTTTACGCGGAGTAGAGATATCCTTGCCTTTGCGGGCCAATGCACCGAAAGCAATCAGGATAAGCGGGGTCAACACAATCACAAAGAACGGGTTAACGGCCTGCCAGATTTCGGGAGCAATAGCGGATGTATCCACAAAGTCACGAGCGAACAAGGACATGGAAGTACCGTTCTGGTGGAAAGAGAACCAAAAGAATACGGCAATACCCAGTACTGCAAACAAAGCATAAAGTCTCTGCTTGATTTCAGTAGCCATGGCTTTCTTTTCTTCTTCGGTATAATCAACAGAGGTAACAGCGGCTTTCTTCTCGGGATTAGGTAATTTGTTTTTCTTCACCAAGAAGATGGTCAGAGAAATCAACATGGCGATTACAGAAGCAATGAAAGAGAAGTGAACACCTGAGTTGAATACGTTGAGGTAGTCCTGACAGAAGGTAGCAAGATTATCTACAGCTACAGTAGATGCGGAAGCAACCAAGTCATTCAGCTTAGTCAGGGCATCAACACTCATAGCATCACCTTTTTCAAGATATTCGTGGCACATGGCGGGAAGACCTGCATTGAAGTTCATGTTGTGGATATTCAACCACCATTGTCTGATTAATGGAGCCACAAAAGGAGCTACCAGACCACCTACATTGATAAAAACGTAGAAAATCTGGAAACCTGGGTCACGTTTGCTCTTGGCAAGACGAAGTTCTTCTTCACCTTTCTTGGCAGCCTCAGCCTCATAATTGTCATACAGCTGACCTACTAAAGCCTGCAAGTTACCTTTGAACAGACCATTACCAAAAGCGATGAGTAATAGAGCAAAACAAGTAAGAGGCAGCAACCAACCAATGTTATCAGGGGTGGACATAATAGGCACCGCCAAAATGACGTAACCCACAGCCATCACAAATAAACCTGACATGATGGTGCCTTTGTAATTTTGTTTTCTGTCGGCAATGATACCACCCACCAAACTTAAAATATAAATTCCCATGTAGAACACGGAATAAATAATGGTGGCTTGAGTACCTTCCAAACCGAATTTGGAACAGAGGAACAACACCAGAACAGCGTTCATGATGTAGTAACCGAAACGTTCACCCATGTTGCTGAGAGCAGCTGCAATCAGACCTTTCGGGTGTTCTCTCTTGGCAGTAATAACATAGTAAATCACAAAAGGAGTGATCACTATCAAACTGAGTATCAAGAGAGATTCAGTCAAATGACTCTTGATAAATTCAAACATAGTTTTATAATTTTAGTGAATAATAAATTTGTCTCGATGATTACAGCAGAGAATCGATTTTGGCGGTGAGGTCACTCTTCTTGATGGTGCCCACATGCATGTCTTTCACTTCGCCATTTTTGAGAAATACCAACATGGGGATGTTGCGCACGCCGAACTGCATGGCGAGCTCGCCCTCTGCGTCGGTATCGCATTTGCCGATAACGGCCTTGCCTTCGTACTCGGCAGCCACCTCTTCGATGGTCGGACCCAAAGCTCTGCACGGACCGCACCAGGGTGCCCAAAAGTCAATGACTACTAATTTATCGCCCTTGGCGATAGTTTCAAAATTTTCAGATGTAATTGCTAATGCCATACTTGTAAAATTTAATGTTATGTATTATTTGAATGGGTTAGAATCAATTTTAGATTTCCACTGCCTCTTTCAGTCTCTCCGCGTTTTCGGCCACCTGCAAGGCCTCAATGGTCTCCTGGATGTCACCGTCCATAAAGCCTGTGAGGTTGTACATGGTAAGGTTGATACGATGGTCGGTCACACGGTTCTGCGGATAGTTGTAGGTACGGATTTTGGCGGAACGGTCACCCGTTGACACCATGGTCTTACGTTTGGAGGCCACCTCATCGAGGTATTTCTTGTACTCGCGCTCAAACAGACGGGTTCTCAGCACGCTCATGGCCTTGTCGAGGTTCTTGAGCTGCGATTTCTCATCCTGGATGGCCACCACAATACCCGTAGGAATGTGGGTCAGACGAACAGCCGAATAGGTCGTGTTCACCGACTGGCCGCCAGGTCCTGAAGAACAGTAGGTATCCTTGCGAATATCGCTCATCTTCAGTTCCACATCGAACTCGTCGGCTTCGGGCAGCACCACCACAGAAGCGGCGGAAGTATGCACACGGCCCTGGGCCTCGGTTTGCGGCACACGCTGCACACGGTGCACGCCCGACTCGTATTTCATCAGGCCATAAACACCCTCACCGCTGATGGTGAACACAATTTCCTTGAAACCGCCAACGGTACCTTCGGTCATGGACACCACATCGTATTTCCAGCCTTTCTTGTCGCAATAATGTTGGTACATGCGGAAAAGGTCGCCGGCAAAGATGCTGGCTTCATCGCCACCAGTACCGGCGCGGATTTCCACCTGGGCGTTTTTGCTATCCTGCGGGTCGGAGGGCAACAGCAACAGACGGATATCCTCTTCCATTTTCTCTTTTTCCTGCAGAAAAGTGTCCAGCTCCTGCTTGGCCATTTCGCGGAAGTCCTCGTCTTTTTCGGTGGCGATAACCTCTTTGGTGTTGGCGATGTTCTCAACGATATTTTTGTATTTCTTATAGGCTTCCACCACCGCCTGCAAATCCTTGTAGTCCTTGCTCAGCTTGATGAAACGCTTCATATCGGCGATGACTTCCGGCTTGGTGATTTCCTCTCCGATTTCAAGCCATTTCTGATGGATAACCGCTAATTTATCTAACAAATCATTCATTTCTTCTCCTAATGTATAAAATAAGCGTGCAAAGATACGAAAAATAATTTGCACTACAGCAAATATTGGTAAATTAAACATATAAGTTTTTTCTCCCTATGTGTCAACCAGCAACCGTCAATTTCATTTGCAAAGCGGTTTTCTTTTTCCGTTACTTTTTGCTATGATCAAAAAGTAACCAAAAAATCAAGCCGACGGTAAGTGCCACCACACAGGCCCGTTCCCCCCAACCGTCGGCATTGCCCACACACGCATCGCCATAACATTATGTGTAGGGACGCATCGAATGCGTCCTACCAATTTGTCCACAATTCCGACCGGAGCGCAGCGACAGGCAGAATCTCATGCCAAAAACTTCACGTTTTTTTACCACAAATCCTCTTTCCATTTCCAAAAATTTTAATACCTTTGCCAATTGAAATCCTTGTGTTATGAAGAGGTTACTTCTTTTATTATCCTTGATTTTATCCGTCACTTTTCTGAAAGGACAAGGAGAGTTTTCTTTGATGGCGCAAGATTCCATTGAGATAAACGAACTGCATTTGGATAATGTAAGTCTTTCCCCTTTGTTTGACAGCATTTGCGATTATTGGGAATCTTCCGCTCTTTCGAACACATACTCATACGCAATAGTGACAACTCACTTAAAAGCAGACACACAATTGGTATGGAGAGTTTGGATAAAACAATTGTACGACTATGACTCTTTTTATTTAATGTTTATGGAACGGCCCAGTTTCACAAGGGACTTTGTGCCTTATGGAATTCTTCAACACCTTCATCACCTATTTTTTATCGGTCCCGAAAAAAACTTTTCAGAAAATTCAGCCATGCCTTATAGTCAAAGCATCATCGAAAAGTCTTTCGCCAAAGATTCCAATATCATCAGATTTGACCGTGAGAGCATAGAAAAGAAAATCGAGGTGTCAGATTATATCCACAGGACAGACACAGTAGGAGGAGGCTGGCATTGGGAAATGTCCGTCTACGACAAGTATGATGCAATGTTACTGGAATACACAAAATCTGCCAAAGGCTTTCAATGCCTGAAAAAGGAAAGTTTTACGGAACCTTGGTAAAAAAGCAACTAAATGAAGCTCTCTTTATTGCATTTTTATTATTTTTGCAGATGAAAAAAGAGACAATGACATGGGAATAACCTTTGACAATGAACGGCAACAGTTTGTGTTCGATTTTGAACACGACGGCCAGGGCGACATCGTGCGACTCACAGGTGACATATACCAGGTAGAGGCGTTCGGCAAGTGCTTCTACTATGGCTATGAATTTGCTGACGATGTGGACGGCTCTGTGCGAAGTGCGTTCATCAAATATGTCAAATTCTCCGAACCGCTTCAGACTCATCCCGACCTGACCGACTTCATCAAGAAGGCAGTGGACAACCTCAGCCGTAAAATCAACCTTTACGATTACAATTTGGTAGTGATGCCCGAGTCTTCAAGCGGCGTGAACCAATACATGCTCAGGTACATTTACCGTTTTGCGCAGCCATCATTGTGTAAAATGCAATTGATCAAGTCGTTGCCGTCTAATATTTCGTTTGATATGGAAGCATACGAAGAGCAGTATCTTGACGATGTATTAGAAAACGGTCGACCTCGCTACACCGAGACACAAAAGCAGGAGGTGAAGCAAAACATCCAACAAATGCTTGACTTAATCCACCAGAAGGAATATTTCACTATCGCTAAGGATGTTAAGAAAAGCCGATTCCGTCCGTATATGATGAATTTCCTGAAATTCGCCAATGAGAAAGATGAGTTGCTCTGTTCCAAAATTCGGAATCAGAATGTGCTGGTGATAGACGATGTAGCCACCAGCGGTTCCACTCTGGGTGAAATCCTCCGGACATTACGTATTCTCAACGAGGACAACAAAATCACGATTTTCAGTCTCATAGGCCGCAAAGACCTAATGGCAGACGCACAATAACTGTCGCTACGCACCATTCCACATGGAGCGCAGCGACAGGCGGAATCTCATTCCTCCAACCGTCAATGGTAAATTTCACTTGCAAAGCATCACTCTGCCCTAATCACGGACACAACGAACGGAGTGACCCAAGTCCTCTTTTTTGCTGAATATGTGCATGTAGGCCTCTTCGTAGCAGAGTTCGCATGCGTCCGCGTAGAAGTCAAAGTCTTCCGTAGCGCTCCAAAAACGAGCGGTGATGCAAAATTCCGTGATGCCCCTGGGAAAGCGGTAGAAGCCAGTAGAAAGAGCCGAAAAGCCTGTAGCATTATTTGTGGACGGATTATTGCCAGGAACATCTATTCTGTCTGAACTGTACCAACCCCATGTTGCAGCCAAGGCCTTTGCTAAATGATCAGCGTTGCCGCTTGCCATATATTGCGGTTGGGTCTTCATGTAATTTCTCAGTTCCGTCCATTCCGGTAAACTCGGCACATGCCAGCCGTTAGGACAGACTCCCTGAACTCCACTGGGGTTGGCTTCACTACTACTTGCCCCATGCATAACCGCTGGCCAGTTGTATAAATAACCATAACGAGGTACATTGACCATGTTCTCTTCGTTACTTTGGTTTGAACCTGGGGCATAACGATAGGCTGTTGTTGTACTTGAGTCTGTGCCCAAAGGAATCGTCGAGCCATCTGCATATTTTGTAGTACGCAAGTTCTCCGCCATCCAGACTTGATTGCCGATTTGAACCGCATCGTAGATGTTGCCATCTATATCGGTCACTGCTCTGCGTATTACATTTGCTGTGGAAGGATATTCCTGGTTGTTGTAGTTACCGCCACCGGAACCTCCTCCCGGATTCTCTGTGTTTCCATTGTTGTTGACGTTGTTGGTCTCGTCTTTTTTGCACGATGATAACGCAAGGGCAAAAAGGAGCACTGCGGTGAAAGCTAATAATAGTCTTTTCATTTTATTCCTGCCGTTTTTTCCTGTCGGCTCTTCAGGTTCTCTGCTCTCCAGCACCCCGAAAGCATTAATAAAAGAAGCGTGGTGCTGATATACCACTTCTTTGACTGACGGTCGTGAGAAAACCTTGTTACGAAGAAATAGACAACAGCCCACGCTATAAGCGCGAACCGTCATACACTCTTGCGTAACTTTGAAAATTTCTCACGTTTTCAGTCACAAGACGAGCATAACGCTTCGTTAATTCAATAAAATTTGGCATGAGACTGGTCTCATACCGAGTGCAAAAATAGTAAAATTTTACAACATATATCAGGATGTCGCAAAATAATAAGGAAATTTCAGCAACAAAAGCACTTAAAAGTGAAAAGCTAAGAACTATGAGAAAATATATTGTTGGTATTCATTTTTTATGTATTTTTGCCATCGGATTCCGAAATTACATAAAATGAAAGATGATTATATCAGTTGATATTTGAGACATTATGCCTATAGAAAACTGATAATCCTGACGGATTGCACCCTTCTTATCCAATCATCAACTGCTAATTATTAATTGTTAACTATTAACTGAAAACTATGTCATGCTTTGGCATACTTGTGATTTATTTTTGTCCCCGATAAAAAAAGAGTATGCCGAACAGAAATATTTTGTATGCTTGCAGCGTATTTGAAGATAGCGTAGGCTATAGTTTGTCTGTAGAAAGAAATCGCCAAATTTTAACAACGGGACACACTGATAGGTACGTCTGTTATAGGCGTACTCTTTTCAGTTTTTCAGTGTTGCGTGGCGTTTGGCGATGCCTTTTCTACCTGAAGGGTGGAAGGGGTGCGCTGTTTTCTGTTTGGAAAATGAAAGAAATTTAATCGCATAAATTAACAGTTGCGCCCGACACGAATTCAGGGAAACGATTATGAATAACAAGTGCAATATCTTCCAGTATTCCCCAAAGGAACTAACCACAGACGCTTTTTTTACATGGCTATTCTACTTTTT
>JAFXSR010000021.1 GCA_017525505.1 Bacteroidales bacterium | reverse complement strand
GGGTCCACCTCTTCCCATTCCGAACAGAGAAGTTAAGCCCGGTCGCGCCGATGGTACTGCCTTCAATGGTGGAAGAGTAGGTCGTTGCCTCATCCTACAGCGGCTCGCAGATCTCTGCGGGCCGCTTTTTTTTGTTTATTTAGTTGTTTTTTTTCTGCGTGATGACGGTTATGATGAACAAGGTAACATGTTGCTGACCTGCACAAGACATTGACAGGGTGACTGAGAACCAGCATGATCTGTTAAAAATCAAGGTGATGCTCTCACCCATCGCGGTAATTAAGGAATAGATATCAGGCTGTTGAATTGGAAAAAATTGTATATTTGCACCGAGAATCAGTTAGTTGGAAATTAAAAATCATTCCAATATGAAAAAAATATTCTTTATTTTGTTGGCGGCTGTGATGACTTTTGCCGCTTGTACCACCCCTGAGTATAAAACATTGCCGATAGACGAGTTTGAGAAAGCTATTGCCCAAGCAGATGTAATTGTGGTGGATGTGCGGACTCCGGAGGAATATGCCGAAGGACATATCCCAGGTGCCATCAATATCGATTGGAAAGCCGGCCATTTTGCCGAACAGGCCGAGGTGTTGTTGGACAAAGACAAAACCATTGCGTTGTACTGCATTCGTGCCCGCAGAAGCAAATTCGCTGCCAAGGAGCTTCTGAATATGGGCTACAAAAATATCATTGAACTGCAAGATGGTCTGGAAGTGTGGATCAATGCGGGAAAGCCTCTTGAAACAGGTGTAAATCTTACTGCTGAAGAAGCAGTAAAACAGATTTACGATGAAGTGTTTGATGCCTACACAACGCTCACGCTCGCAGAAATCATCAATGCGGATTTTGACCACAAGTTTTTATCTTTCGATTATTTGCAACTTGATACCATCATTAATGAAATTGATGGGAGGTATCCTGGGGAAATAGGTTTCCATGATTATGATCACTGGATTCAGGCGCAGGATTGGGATAACCTCTCCTATACAATCGATTCCACAAAGCAAGTTTCTGACATCAAAGCGCAGGTTTGGATAACCATTTCTAATTTTAATAATAAGAAGACACCATTGCAACTCAGTATGGTAAAAGAGAATGGTGTATGGAAGATTGCTGATTTCATTACCGGCGAGAACTCTGAGTATGAAGAAATGCAGCATTACATTGAAGCCGACAATGATTTGGGTATCCTGCGGGAGAAGGATGGTAATGTTGTGGAAGAGGTTATCTATCATCGATAATTTTGAGAAAAGAAAAATTGTTTTAATCCAGAAAAATATCAACAATGAAAAAAATCTTTATTCTTTTTACCCTTGTCGCAATGGTCAGCTTGGCTGCAAGAGTGTCGGCCAATCCGGTTGACAAATCCGCGCTTGCCCAAATCGCTGCCAAGGTGCTGAACAAGGCTGTCGTTGATGCTACTCCGCAGCGCTTCACCGAGTGCTATCTCTTTGTCGGTGCCGATGGCAAGGGCTTTGTCCTGGTTTCAGCTGACGACTGTGTGCGTCCTGTGCTGGGCTATTCGCTGGATGGCACTTTCGATACCGATAACATGCCTGACCATATAGCTGCTTGGATTGACGGTTACCGCCTTGAGATTGCCTCCGTGAAGGCTGCCCGCAGAGCTTCGTCACCCAAAGTGACGGAAGAATGGAAACGCTGGAGCAAAGGTATCTCTGCCAGCAAAGAAGGCTCGGTGGCCCCGCTGTTGACCTCCGTATGGAACCAGTCCAATCCTTATAACATGTACTGTCCCTACAACAACAGCTTTAACGAACGTGCTGTCACGGGTTGTGTAGCCACGGCTATGGCCCAGATTATGCGTTATTGGCATTGGCCTGATGTGGGCTACGGTGTCCATATTTACGATTGGCCTCCCTTTGGCACTCTTGGAGCTGACTTCGGTTCGACAAATTACAATTGGGATATGATGCCAGACACGCTAAAAGCCACTTGCAGCAGTCTGGAGAAAGATGCCGTTGCTACCCTGATGTACCATGCGGGGGTAGCAGTAAACATGATGTATGGTACCTCCTCCACAGGTGGTAGCGCCGCATACAGCTTTTCCACCGGCAATTTCGATTTTGCCTGTGCCGAGAATGCTTACAAAACCTATTTCAGATACAACCCTATGCTTGTCAGCCGTTTTAAGGAGGCCTATAGCGAAACCGAGTGGGAGGCCCTGATGCATGCTGAGCTGGATGCCGGTCGCCCGGTGCAATACGCTGCTGTGGAACCCGGTGGGGGTGGACATGCTTTTGTTATCGATGGCTATGACAACATGGGCATGTATCACGTTAACTGGGGTTGGGGTGGCAACTGCGATGGCTGGTACACCATCGATTCGCTGGCGCCTGCCGATGGAGGCGCTCCATATTATTGTTTCAACGGTATCGCCGAAGCCATTATGGGGATTTATCCTCATATCCAGCCGGCTACCAGCGCTGTTACTGTTAACATCGTCAGTAACGACCCCTCGCTGGGAACAGTCACCGGAAGCGGTGTATATCAACCCTACGACACGGTGAATGTCCAGGTCCAACCTGCCGAAGGATGCCGCTATGTGGGCATGGCCTCAGGTTTGCGCAATGTGCCCTTCTCTTTCCTAGCCGTGGGTGAAGATTACACCGATACGGCTATTTTCGAGCGCATCTCTGGCGATCCCATCGGCTATTGCTTTGACTACTTTATTGAGGATCAGCCTTGGAGCGAAAGCGGCACTTTCGAATGGGGAATCCGCATCCCCGCCAGCATGTGGCAAGGTCGCCATCTTTCAGCTGTGCAAATGTTTCTCTTGGTTGATGGCTACTATACGTTGAACATCTATCGTGATGAGACCACACTTGACGGTGCTATCCCCGTATATACCAAGATTCATGAACTCACTGGATCACAATGCTGGCATACGCTGGTACTTGACAGCATACTGTCGTTCGGCCCTGACCAGTCCTTGTGGATCACGCTCAGCCTTAGCAGCAATTCAATAGGAGTCGCTCCTATAGCTGCCAGTCCCTACTGTGGCAATCCTGACGGCTCATGGTATCATTTCCCGGAGGGTTGGGAACTCTACCATCCTATTGGTGGCTACTACACCTGGCAGATCCGCGCCGTAACGGAAAACCCTGTCGGCGTCGCCGAGGTACAGAACGACAACTTAACCTACCGTTTGCAGGGACTTGCCCTTACCGTGGAGAATCCTGACGGAGCCATTGTGAGAATTTACGACATGCTGGGCCGACAACTGGCTACCAGCAGACTCTCGGTTTTCACTTTCCAATTCCCGACTTCTGGTATCTATTTGCTGCAGGCTGATGGTCATTCCGCCCGTCGCATCGCCGTTGTGAAATAAGATGAAAAAATACAAAACCGCTATCATCCTGTTTGCCGTGTTTGAGGTTCTCGCCGTGTCATTATGGCTGTCTACAGGCAATTTATTCTTTTTCCTCAATTTCACATACATAGGTATCTGTATCGTGGTTGGCATGGCACTGTCGGCCGCTGGAAAGAAATATGCCCGCGAGTTTGTCCAGTTCGGCGTGGGACTCTATATGTTCGTTTTCCTCGGCTTGATTTGCCGGGAGAATATGCAGATAGAGGGCTTCTGGTATTACCTGCTTTCAGGCTTTTTTGGGGCTGGCGTGTTGCATTATGCCGTCGCCAAGATTTTCGGTCCGCTGCTGTTCGGCAGAGGCTGGTGCGGCTACTGCTGCTGGACAGCCATGATTCTTGACCTGTTGCCCTACAAGCAACCGCAAGGACCACGAAAGAAATTGGGCTTCATCCGTTACATCGTTTTTGTGTTGTCGCTTGTTCTTGTCCTTTTGCTGTTTCATTTCGGCAAAGCCACCAAACACACCCTATTTGTGCTTTTCCTCATCGGCAACCTGGTCTATTACGTGGTTGGCATCACCTTGGCTGTGCTGTTCAAGGACAACCGCACTTTCTGCAAGTACATCTGTCCCATCACAGTCTTCCTCAAGCCGATGAGCTATTTCTCCCTGCTCCGCATCCGCTGCGACGAAGAGAAATGCATCCATTGTGGCAAGTGTCTGAAAGTTTGTCCGATGGATGTCGAGGTGAACAACGATTCCCGCCAACGCAAAAATGCCACGGAGTGTATTCTATGTAATAAATGCAAGAAGGAATGCCCCGTAAAGGCACTGAAATAGAATATATAGAAGTTCCTGATAACAATAGAAACATGAATAAATCAAAGCTCATAGCAATTATTTTTTTCTTGGCTCTCATAGCAGGTGCTTGTAAACCAAAAGATGAGGACAGTGGCTCAAAGATGAAGGAATTGGCTGACCAATTTTTTCTTCTTGAGGATACTGTATGGATTGATGATGCGATCTTTATAAGCCCGATTTCAACTTTTGAAATGATAGGGGCGGCTAAATACCAAGGCTTCTATTTCTGTATTTTCCGAGATGAACAAATCTATGAGCATTGGATATGTAAGAATCGGTTATTGGTCTTTCCCGAAGATGGAAAGGAGGTTAAAGAAGTTGATTTGCCCTATGAGAAATACGATTATTATGGAGACTTTTTTGTACGACATGATACGCTTTTCTTAAAGCCCTACCATTGTGAACATGGTTATTATTTTAACATGGAACAATGGAAATGGCAGCCTTTAGAGCTGATTCCTGATGTGATTTATGAGGATAATCAATACAACGTAGCCTATGTAGATATGGGAGAATGGGGAGCCTATACTTGGTTTATGGAAAAGCCTTCTGAAACAAAAGCGCAAGTGAATCAATATATCATGGCACAATACCTATCGCGCATTATCAAAAAGGACAATGTCTATTATTTCATTCATGGTCATAAGGTGGACACCTTGATTTCTTTGAAAGGAAAGGCACAATTATGTGAAAACGATCATACCTACGAGGCTGTTGTCCGTGATGGTTATAAATATCTATATAGCCTTGGTAGTTGGAAAAGCGAAGACTCTTTAACCACTACTCCTGTTCCCACTCTCTTTCAATTCGAAGGTGTTGACGAAGACAATTGGTGGGACGAGAAGGTCTATGATACGCTCTTCCATAATGCTTTTTTGACGGATAATCAGTTGTATTATGTGGTGAACACTAAGGAAAGCAGCTATATTGCGCAATTGAAAGACGATAAAATGCATAATGTGATTGATTTTGGACGAAGATATGATTTCTTCAAATGGTATGGTTCCCGTAGGGGGCTCAATGCAGCCCCGAACCAGTGCTTTATGCTATTCAGGGAGAATGAAAATTCTTATGGTGTGATGGAAATTCAGGACAAGCTGATTCACATTCGTCATATTAAACATAAGCAAGACACTTTGCCCTATATCGGTACAGACAATATTGAGCCATTGCTGACCTATCTTTTGAATCACTTCGACCACCTGACCTATACTCAGGTAGATGAAATGGAGAAATCCCTACAGGCAACATCATACGGACGGTTTAAGGAACTGGCCAATAAATATTATCCTGATGAATATCAAACGGGGAAGTATAAGCAAATCAAATATTATACGGTAATTGATGATAAACAAATGTTTACAGTGTCTTACTGCGTGAATACAAGCAGTTCTATGGTCAGCGGGGCCTTTTTCGATTGGGATAAAAATCCGAAAAGTGATATATGTTATAATGACTACTATGAACTTGGTTTAGAGAAGCAGAAGACGGAGGAAGTACGGCGGATTCTGACCCGGCTGACAGGCAAAAATCCTGTGAGAAAAGTCGGTGAAAGCACGTATTTACTATGGGAATACCGCAATCTCACCATAAAATTGTATAAAGAAGGTCGGATGGTGATGTATTTAACCGGTAGAAAAGACATGGAGGCGTGCCGTTTGCAACATACCCCACATTGCACTTCGCTTATGCGGGGTTAATAGGATTGCGAGCTTTTAGCACGACTAATCGCCTGCGTTGCATACTACTTTATACTTTTATCACTAGCCTAATAAAAAGATTATTGCAGCATCATTAATACATTAAACAATGAATACAAAAACAAAAGAGATTTATCTGGCGGGAGGTTGCTTCTGGGGAACAGAGCACTTCTTCAAGCAAGTTGAAGGCGTTGTGGAAACCGAAGTGGGTTTCGCTAATGGACATACTGAAAATCCGACCTATAAGGAAGTTTACACCGACGAAACAGGTTATGCCGAAACTGTCCATGTGATTTACAATCCCGATGTCGTGAGTCTGGAATTTCTGCTACGGATGTTCTTCGAGGCCATCGACCCTTTGAGCTTGAACAAGCAAGGTCACGACGAGGGAACACGCTATCGCACAGGCATCTACTACACCGATGCCGAAGACCTACCTGTAATCAACAAGGTATATGCCGAGGAACAGCAGCATTACGACCAGCCATTGGCCGTGGAGAAACAGCCGCTGGAGCGTTTCTACACTGCTGAGGAGTATCATCAGGACTACCTTGACAAGAATCCCACTGGCTACTGCCACCTGCCCCAATCGCTCTTTGAGTTTGCGAAGACAGCGAAAGATAAAATGAAATGAAGACGAATATAAATCACGATTAATCCTATGAAATCACCTTTTATATCCTTTCGTATTAAGTTTTGTTTCCGCATTATGACGTTACTGTTATTCTTGGCAATAGCAATTCCAGTGCGGGCACAACAGTTCAAGGTGGTGGAAGATACCATACGGATTAACGCTGCCGATTACATAAGTCCTATTTCGGAGTTTACAATGAAATGGTCGGCCAAATACCATGGCTTTTACTTCTGCATTTTCGAGGATCAACAAATCTATGACTTTTGGGTATCGAGGAACCGTTTATTGGTCATTTCTGAAGATGGGAAAGATATTGTGGAGGTGAGTTTGCCCAAAGATTTTCAAGGAAACTCTTATGGTGACCTTTTTGTTCGTCACGACACCCTTTACTTAAGCCCATATCATCTTCGCAATGAACAAGGAGGTTATTATTTTGATATGGATACATGGCAATGGGAGCCCGTTGAAGTGGTTTCCAATCTGATATATGATGACGACTTGTACAGTGTCGCTGTTGTTGATGTGGGCGAATGGGGGGCATACACTTGGTTTATGGAAAAGAAAATGTCGTATGTTGACACTCGCTATAGTACGCCTCAAGTAAGCAGCGATTTTTGGGACAGTTCCACCTCCGTTACGGTAAAGCCTAACTATCCTGAATTTATAGAAACACACCGTCAGTATATTTTGCCCGGAAAATTATCACGCATCATCAAAAAAGACGGCGTCTATTATTTCATTCGGCACAGCAAAGTGGATACCTTGATTTCTTTGAAAGGGAAGGCACAATTATGTGAAGACAATCATACCTACGAGGCTGTTGTCCGTGATGGTTATAAATATCTATATAACCTTGGTAGTTGGGGAAGCGAAGAATCTCTAAGCACCACCCCTGTTCCTACTTTATTCCATTTCACTGGCAGAGAAGACAAGTACAATTTGTGGGACGAAAAAACTTATGACTCCGTGTTTTCAGACGCATTTTTGAATAATGGGGATATTTACTATTTGGTGAATACAAAGGAAAAAACATACATAGCCCAACTTGAAGACGGGAAACTGCTTAACAAGTTTGACTTTGGGCATCGATATCATTTTTTTCAATGGATTGATTGCTTTAGGGGTGATAATCCTGCTCCGAACCGATGTTTTGAGCAATTTGTAGAAAACAAAAATTCGTATGGTGTGTTGGAAATCCAAGATACGCTCATTCACATCTGCCATATTATTCATAATCAGGATTCACTGCCCTATATCGGCACGGATAACATCAAACCGTTGCTTCAATTCCTTTTGAATAATCTCGACCATCTGACCCTTTCGCAGATAGACAGTGTGGAGAAAGCATTGCAGGCTACTTGTCAAGGAGAGTTCAGGGAATTAGCCAATGATTATTTCCCGAAAAGCACTCAAACGAACAAATTTGGAAAAATGAGTTACTACACCGTGATCGATAGCAAAAAGACCTTGTCGGTGGACTATTGTGTGCATAAAAGCGATTCTATAGTCTGCGGTGTCTTTTTTGAGTGGTTAAAAACCAACAGTTACAACTCCGACACCCGCAGCTCCGGGACAATGGCCAATGTGAAACAAAAGCATACGCAAGTTCGCCAAATCCTGACACGGCTGACAGGCAAGGAACCTGTTCAAGCAGGCAAAGAGAGCAAATATTTGATGTGGACATATCACAACATCACGGTTGAACTATACGACAACGGAAGAATGGTTATGTATCTGACGGGAGAATAGAATTCCTTGGTCTTAATGTGCCGAAGGCACAATATCCTATTAACCCCGCACAAGCACGATAGTGCGTGGTGTGGGGTAGTGATAATGAATGTGTGATATGCGTGCGGAAGGCACGCTACAATGATTCCCATAGTAGCGTACCTTTGGCACGCTGTATTACACCATGTGCATCGCCACCCCAAACTGCGGCCTTCGGCCTTGTTAGGGGTTAATAGGATTGCGTGCTTTCAGCACGACTAATCGCTTACATTATTTATAACACACTTATTTCACCAGCCTAAATAAGAAAATATTGCATCAGTAGTAATGATTCATAAGTGATAAAAATAATAAAATCACAAATTCTGTTGTTTATAAACAATAAAATTGTATCTTTGCGGAAAAATATTGTTTATGGATCTGATTTCAAGAAAATATTATGCCGACAAGGTTGATTCTTGGCTTGGGAAAGGCCAGATAATTGTATTGGTAGGACAACGCCGCATAGGGAAAAGCTTTGTGTTGAAGGATTTTATGCTGCGCCATGGGGTGGAAACTGATGCCAATATCATATACATCGATAAGGAAAAGAAGGATTTTGATTTTATCAAGAATAATACTGATCTGAATGATTATATTGACAAGAAATTTGCCAAAGAGAAACATAATTTCATACTTATCGATGAAATTCAGGATATTGAAGAATGGGAACGTTCAGTGAGAAGTTATCGTTCCGAAGATAACATCGATATTATTATCACAGGAAGTAATGCCCGTATGTTGTCATCAGACCTAAGTACCTTATTGTCAGGACGATGTCAGGAAATTTATGTGCATGGATTGTCGTACTCAGAGTTCCTGACTTTTCATGAATTAGTGGACAATGACGATAGTCTGAATAAATATCTCAACTATGGTGGTTTGCCAGGCTTGCGCCAAATCGGAATTGACAGTGAAGAACATGTTCACGACTATCTACAAGGTGTTTTGAATACCGTGGTTCTCAAAGATATTATAGAGCGTCACAATATCCGCAATGTTGCTTTTCTGAACAAATTATTGCAATATCTTGCCGACAATACTGGCAAGCCGACCTCTGCTAACAATATCAGCAACTACATGAAAAACATGGGAACGACAGTTTCCACCAATGTGGTTGTTGATTATAGCTCTTATTTTGAAGAAGCCTATTTGATGAAATGCGTTCAGCGATATGATATTCATGGTAAGAAAATTCTTGAGACAAACGGAAAATACTATTTCGAGGACATTGGTATCAGAAATCTGCTGTCGGGGTTGAACAGGCGGGAAAAAGACATTGAAAAGGTTCTTGAGAATGTAGTATATCAACATCTTACAAAGCTTGATTTCGATGTGAAAATCGGACAGCTTCAAGCCGGAGAGGTTGATTTCGTTTGCACCAAAAACGACATAAAAGTATATGTACAGGTGAGTTATTTAATTGCGACGGAAGAAGCCACGGAAAGAGAGTTCGGGACTCTGGGTAAAATCAATGACAACTATCCTAAATATGTCATCTCGGTATCACCTTTAGTCACTCACAGCAATTATAATGGTATAATTCATCTTGGTCTTAGAGAGTTCTTGAAGAATGGTTTATAACAGTACCAAAAGATATAGATATGAAAAAACTAAAACTTATCGCAGCAATTTTATGCCTTGCACTTGTACTTGGTGCCTGTAAACAGAAAAACGTGGATTTCGGAGTTCATGCAGTTAACGGTAAACGTTGCTTGGAACTCATCACCTTCGAACCGGTTTATGGCATGGAAGAGAATCGTTTGCAGGTGGAAAACGAATATTCGATTGTATGGCCTGACGAAGGTTGCCTAACTCCTGAGTTGGAGCAAGCGTTGATTCGCTTCACTTTTGGAGATACTGCCGCCAAAACTTTGGAGGAAGCGACAGAACTTTTTTTGAAACATACTTGGTTTGAGGAAGATGATGATATTCTTGAAGGAGTCAAATGTCTTAAAACAATTGATTCCATCACTCTGGAACCTTACAATTACGCCCATATCACCAGCACTTGTGACCGCGATGACAACTTGGTAACCTTCTCGGTATATACCGAAGGCTGTATGGCGTTTGCCGCCCATGGCTATTATGTGATTGATATCATGACCATCGACTTGAATACCAAGCGGATTGTCCATTTGGAAGATTTCATTGACACCACAGAACTTGGAGAAGTGCTGATCCGTGCCCTGGAAGATTTGGTGGTGAACAAGGAAGATGGCAACACCACAGAATGCCTTTTCGAGGAATACAAGGAACGGCTGCCGATGCCCGATTGCTTCTTTATTGACAGTACCCGTTCTGTCATTACTGCAGTATATAACCAATATAGTGTGCAACCCTATGCCTGCGGGCCATTATTTGTAAAAATGCCCATTTTCTGGCTTTCCAAACACATTCCCCTCACGCCTTACGCCAAGGAAATCTTCGGTCCCGACGCATCGCTATAAAAAATCGTCTTTCAATCATGGAAATAAAGCAAAAGATAAAAAAAAACATTATCTTTGCATTATTTAATTATATGGAGTTGTATCAATCAATTAATTTTATAGGCTTATGAAAAAAAATTTACTGGCTATGGTACTATGCGTTGTATGTACCTTTGGTGCTTTCGCACAAAATTATTCAACAGTCCAAATCACTCCGCAGAGCGGTAATCTGATTGTGAACGGAATCCCTCAGATTTCCATCCCGAATTATGATCCCAGCGAAGTTCAGCTGGAGCCGATTTCCGGATCTGTAGCTGTCCCCAGTGCCGATCAGATGTACACAGTTGCCGAATACGCTACCTTGGACAATGTCTGGACCGCTTGCAATTCGTCCGCAGTATGGTCAAACAATCTGGTCACCTTGGACACCTATTCTGGCCAAGGGATGAACACTGGCTATGTGGCATTGAAATTTGCAGGCAGCCCCAACACTTATGGTTATGCCAAATTCAACAAAAGCGTTTCCGGCGGTTGGACAGAGTTCGGCTATTTCATCAGCGGCACTGGCATCGAGGATGTGACAAGCATCATCTCCGTCTATCCTAATCCTGTTGCGGAAGAGCTTGTCATTAACAATGTTGAAGGTGCCCAGATTGCCATTTATTCCGTGAATGGACAAGAGGTGAAGCATGTTGAGAATGCCAAGGCTAATGAGCAGATACATGTTGCTGACTTATCTGCGGGCACCTACATTGTGCGGATCGGCAGCCACGACAAAGTGACTACGATGAAATTCGTGAAGGAGTAGGCAGAACAGTACGGCATATTCATTGAAATTCAGAAAAGATTATCTTTGTATCATCAAAAATCAATAAAAATATGAAAAAATTATTCCTTTTTCTTGCAGCGGCATTGATGTTTGCGGCTTGTGGAACAAAAGAAAAAAAGACCAATATGAAATTTCGTCCATTGGGCAACACTGGACTGATGGTCAGTGAAATCAGCATTGGCTGTGGCGGTTTCGAGAAAATTGACAGTGCGGCTTCGTTGGAGCTGATGACCATGGCGCTCGACAGCGGCATGAACTACATTGATTTGTACGACGCCAGTCCCGTGACCCGCAGCAATATCGGCTATGCCTTGAAGGGTCGCCGCGATGAGATGATTATCCAGGGACATATCGGCAACACTTTCAAAAATGGGCAGCATAGCCGTACCCGTGACCTGGAGGAAACCAAGGCCAGCTTCGAGGATATGCTGACACGCCTTGGTACCGACCATATAGAGGTGGGTATGATTCATATCGCCGACAGCCCCGAAGAATGGGAGGAACTTCAGAACTCGCCTTTCCTTGACTATGTGTTCCAGCTGAAGAAAGAGGGTAAAATCCAACATATCGGTCTAAGCAGCCACAATGCCGAAGTGGCGCTGATGGCTGCCAAGAGCGGTTGGGTAGAGGTTATCATGTTCTCTCTCAATCCCGCCTTCGACCGCTTGAAAGGCGGTGCTATTCCCTGGGAAGAAGGAGCTATGGAGAATCTGCAGGCTGGCATCGACCCAGTGCGTGTGGAGCTTTACGACTATTGCGCTACACATCATATTGCTGTGACCGTGATGAAGACTTTTGGTGGCGGTGGACGATTACTTGATGCCAAGACCTCACCTGTCGGTGTAGCATACACTCCCGAGCAGTGCATCGCATATTGTCTTGCAAAACCCTGTATCAGCACTTGCATTCTTGGTATCGATAACCTCGATGAGCTAAAGGCTGACTTACACTGGATGCATGCCACAGAAGCCGAAAAGGACTATACCGCTGTTGAAAAGCGTGAGCAAGTCCAAGCTGATGGCAATTGCACCTATTGCAACCATTGCTCTCCTTGCAGCATGGGTATTCCCATCGCCAAGGTCAACGAGCTGTTGGACAAGGCGGAGACCGAAGGCATGACCCCAGAGCTTCAGAAACAATATGACGCTCTGCCGCATCACGCTGGCGAGTGCACCCATTGTGAAGCCTGTATGAGCCGCTGTCCTTTTGGCGTGGACATCCCTGCAAAAATGGATAGGGCGAAAGAGGTTTTCGGAAAATAAATTAGCCCTTGGCAATGTACGGTGGGCATTGACGAAAACCGTTTCGGCGAAATGGCACTCCATATTGCCGCATGTGAGTGCTTTGCTCAAACCTATACACCCCATACGGAGCAAGACATCACCGGAATCATCACGGCGAGTTTATGAAAGATTAGTTGTGAAGGTGGAATTTTTGCCGTCATATTTCTTCGGGAAACAGTCTGATACCCAGTGTGACAACGCTATATTGTAACAACGGAACGGTATCCCATTGTATTCCGCCATCCAAGGAAGGTACCATGCATATTCATTGTCGATAATGTAATGTTGGGAAACGTTGTTGGCGATACCACTTTCCGTCTGATTTGTCAGCGAGGTAAAGGACATTGCGGAAGTCAATACCCCATAGATGCTGGCTTCCTTCCCTCACCATGTTAGGTGTCTCGATAGGTGTTTCAGTAGTGTAAAAATTTGAAACAGAGGTTATTCCGTGTCTATCTGTTTTGCAGAGAATTCGTCCTACCGACCACACATACAGCATTCCGTGGCGCATGGCAGCCGCTGCCGGTTTTGCAGGCAGAGGTTCGGGAGTGAACAAACGAAAATTCGTAGGAGAGAGAGAAAAGCATCACTTCGTTCTTGTCGGTGATAGCCATAAGATTGTTTGTCTCCCGATCAAGATAAAAATCCGTTACTTTTATCGGAAAATGTTGCCACTGAATTTTTTGTGAGGAGGTGAAAAACACCTCTTTCCCTTGTTGGATTATCCATAAATCATTCCATAACAGCACTTTGTCTATTTTCTTGCCATTTCCCATCGGTGTAGAAATAAGTAGTTTTTTTGTCCATTGGAAGTAGCGACCAACTTTTGCCTTGGTCTTCAGTGAGGTAGCAATAGCTCTGTTGACCCCAATTGTCGTTTGTAATCGCAAAGGAGGTAGTAGAGTCGAAAAAGGAAAAATCGTTAATTTCTGTCCATGTTTGTTTATCCGCAGGGTAGAGTGGTGTGGCGCAGTGCCAGTCCGACTGGATGTCCTCAGTGTAATAGGCATGACCATTATTTCCGGACAATAGCCAGCAATTCTCGTCCGGAGCCAATGCGAAAGCGGGAAAAGTTCCAAAAAGATCCAGTTCGCTACGAAAGTCCTTACCGCCCTGCTGTTGTCAGAAACCCGTCAGGGTGCAAGTGAGAAAAAGCAGCACCAGCACCAAGCGAAAAGAAGGTATTTGTTTGTGAAAATATGCGGACATGACGATTTGATTATACGATTTCTCCTTGGCAAAAATAATAAAATATCTGATAATTTTATAATAATAAAACCTAAATATGTGCAATATAAGTCCTGTTATTACGTTTAATTATAAAAACGAACCGTAGCCCCGCAGGGGCGGCAGACCACAGGCGGGTGGTGAAGCGTAGCGCAACCCCTGCAAACAAGCAGAGTAACCCCATGTGAACACGCGGCAAAAATGAACCGCAGCCCCGCAGGGGCGGCAGACCACAGGCAGGTGGTGAAGCGTAGCGCAACCCCTGCAAACAAATAGCGAAACAAACCCATAGCCCCGTAGGGGCGACAGAATATTAACAATATGGCAAATACATTAGTAAAAATTGACGTTCACCTGGTATTTCATGTCAAAAGCACAAGCGTAAATATGCGCAAAGAAGATCTCCCACGCATTTTCGCCTATATTGGTGGCATTATCAATAAAATTCATGGTTTACCCATTGAAATCGGAGGGGTGCCAAATCATGTACACATCCTCACCTCGTTACCAAAAACCATGTCATTGTCAGACTTTGTCCGCACCATAAAGGCCGAAAGCAGCAAATGGATAAAAACGATTGATGGTCATTACCGGAACTTTTCCTGGCAGGAAGGGTACGGAGCATTTTCGGTCAGTCCTTCCGTATTAGAAAAGACGATCCAGTATATTCGTGGACAAGAGAATCATCACAAAGAACGATTATTTCAAGAGGAATATAAAATGTTCCTTGATGCTTATGGCATACAATACGATGAACAATATGCGTTTGGGGATTGATTCTCTGCCGCCCCTGACGGGGCTTAATGGATGGGCACTTTTCAATCGTTTGAATGCGGGTTTTCACCGTCTGCCCGTATGCAGGGGTTGCGCTGCGCTCCACCGCCTGCCTGTGGTCTGCCGCCCCTGACGGGGCTTAATGGATGGGCACTT
>JAFXSR010000020.1 GCA_017525505.1 Bacteroidales bacterium | reverse complement strand
TCGCAAACTGTCAATGGCTGCGACTCTGTGGTGGCCATGACCTTGACCGTTAACCCAATTTATCAGGTGACCGACACCAAGACCATCTGTGAAAGCGAACTGCCCTACACTTGGAACAACGTCGTATTCAACGCTGCAGGAACCCAGAACGTGACCTTGCGGACTGTCAACGGCTGTGACTCCGTGGTGGCCATGACCCTGATCGTCAATCCGACCTACAACGTGAGCGACATTAAGAACGTTTGCCCGAGCGAAATGCCCTACATCTGGAACGGCATCACTTTCAACGCTCCAGGCACCCATACCGTGACACTGGCAACAGTTAATGGCTGTGACTCTGTGGTCACCATGATTCTTTCTGTTAATCAGACCCCGATTACACATGAAAACCGAACAATCTGCGAAAGCGAGTTGCCTTACGAGTGGAACGGCATCGTGTTCAACACATTCGGAGCGAACACCGCAATTCTTCAAGGTGAGAATGGCTGTGACTCCACCGTTATCATGACCTTGAATGTTATCCCATCTTACCGTATCACCGACACCAGAACCATCTGCCAAAGCGAACTGCCTTACACATGGAACGATGTTGTCTTCAATGCCACGGATACGCAAAGTGTGACTCTGCAAGCATCCAATGGCTGCGACTCTGTGGTCACCATGATATTAGTCGTTAATCCAACTTACAACATTATAGAGACGAAAAGTGTCTGTCCCAGTGAGATGCCTTATGTCTGGAACGGTGTGACATTCAGCAATGCCGGTGTTCAGGTCGTGACGCTGACAACAGCCAATGGCTGTGACTCTGTGGTCACTATGATGCTTACTGTTAATCAGACGCACGTTACAAATGAAAGCCGCACCATCTGCCAGAACGAACTGCCTTACGAATGGAATGGTGTCACCTTCGACGCAGCTGGCGTGAATACCACTACCCTGCCAGATGCCAACGGTTGCGATTCCACTGTAATTATGACCTTACACGTGAATCCGGCGTACAACATCAATGAGAGCATGACTATCTGCGAGAGCGAACTGCCTTACACCTGGAATGGTGTTGTCTTCGACGCCGCTGGCACACAAAGCCTCAACTTGGAGACTGTCAACGGTTGCGACTCCATCATCACCATGACCTTGACGGTGAACCCGACCTATACCGTCAGCGATGCACATACCATCTGTGAAAGCGAGCTGCCCTACACCTGGAATGGGGTTGTCTTCGACGCTGCCGGCACGCAGAATGTGACATTGCCAACTGTTAATGGTTGCGACTCTGTGGTCACCATGACCCTCACTGTAAACATGCCTGTTTCTACAGATTTGCAAGTCACAGCCTGCGAAAGCTATGAGTGGAACGAGGACACCTACACGGAAAGCGGCGACTACACACAAACCTACACTGCCGCTAACGGCTGTGATTCCGTTGTGACACTCCACCTTACCATTAACAATAGCGTCAGCACCGAGTTTAGCATCGAAACCTCCGAGAATTGCTACACCTGGAACGAACAGACCTATTGTCAATCGGGGGATTATGTACAGACATTCTCTGCTGCCAACGGATGTGACTCTGTGGTTACACTCCACCTGACCATCAGTGTTGGCATCAACAGCCACAATCTCAACATCTCCATGACAGTCTATCCCAACCCGACCTCTGACGTTATTAATGTTGAGTTTGGAATGGATAATGAGCAGTGGCAGCCTGATGTACTGCAATTGTTTGACGCCAGTGGAAAAATCGTGAACAGTGTGAAATTGTCAAACACTTACAACGGTTCCACTCGGACGACGCAGATTGACCTGTCCAACTTATCCAATGGCATCTATTTCCTGAAGGCCACAAAAGAAGGACAGACCATGGCAATACGAAAGATTGTGAAGAACTAAAACTTATACCCCACGAACACCGTGGGGTATAATTCTTTCAACATAAAAAGTCAATAGACAGAACAAGTATTCGAGAATGAGTAAAATAAAAAGGACACCCCTGAAAGACAGGCCCTTTCCCGACTACACCCGCACAGAGGAGACACTGAACAGTGCGAGCCATCTGTTAGGAGCCCTATGTGCCATAGTCATGATGTGGCTGGCAATAGACGCTTCGTTGAAAAGCGGCTCTCGAACAGCCCTTATCAGCGGCATTATCTATGTCAGCACAGTACTTCTCACCATGCTGGTGTCGGGCATCTACCACGGACTGCCCAAAGGGATGGCCAAGCAGGTGATGCGGGTGGTGGACCACTGCGACATTTTCTTCACCATTGCCGGCACGTACACCCCCCTCATGCTGATAGGAGTTTGCCCCATCAACCCCGCCATGGGCTGGTCCATTTTCGCCATCGAATGGGGGCTGGCCATCATTGGAGCCACCCTCAATGCCATCGACCTGAAGAAATACTCCAAATTCTCCATGGCCTGCTATCTGGGCATGGGCTGGTGCGTCATCATCAGTCTGAAAGACACCATCCCAGCCATGACACTACCCGGTTTCATGTGGATTATCGGTGGAGGCATAGCCTTCACCATCGGTGCAGTATTATACCTGATTGGCAAGAAAAAACGTTACCGTCATTTTGTCTTCCACGTTTTTGTGGTCATCGGCATCGTTACACAATTTATCGGAGTTTGGCAGTACCTGCTGCTACCACGATAACAAAAAAAGAGACGCAACAAAATGCGTCTCTTTTTTTTTAGATGCGACGAAAAGCATCCTTATACTTATGTCAAGATTACTTCACCTCTTCGAAGTCAACATCTTGAACTTCAGAATCCTTGCCATTGTTGCCACTGGCTTGGCCTGCACCGGCACCTGGATTTGCTCCCGGATTAGCGCCACCGAAGTCAGCTCCTGGGGCACCACCACCCTGCTGGTACATCTTGGCGGAAGCGGCCTGCCAAGCGCCCTGCAGTTCGGCAGTAGCAGCATCGATACCGGCGATGTCCTTCTTGTCGTGAGCTTCTTTCAGCTTAGCGGCAGCGGCCTCAATCTTGGCTTTGTCGTCAGCAGGAACCTTGTCACCGAATTCCTTCAGCTGTTTCTCGGTCTGGAATACCAAGCTGTCGGCAGCATTCAACTTGTCAATTTCTTCCTTGGCTTTCTTGTCTGCCTCGGCATTGGCTTCAGCTTCGGCTTTCATTCTCTTGATTTCGTCATCTGACAAACCTGAGGAAGCCTCGATTCTGATCTTCTGTTCCTTGCCACTGGCTTTGTCCTTAGCGGTCACATTCAAGATACCGTTGCTGTCGATATCGAAGGTCACCTCGATCTGAGGAATACCTCTCATGGCAGCGGGAATACCGTCCAAGTGGAAACGGCCGATGCTCTTGTTCTGTGCGGCCATAGGACGCTCGCCTTGCAACACGTGGATTTCCACAGAGGTTTGGTTATCAGCGGCTGTAGTGAAGGTTTCAGTCTTCTTGGTCGGGATAGTGGTGTTGGCCTCAATCAGTTTGGTCATCACGCCGCCAAGGGTTTCCAGACCTAAGGACAGCGGGGTAACATCCAGCAAGAGGATGTCAGTCACATCACCGCTCAACACACCACCCTGGATAGCAGCACCCACGGCCACCACTTCGTCGGGGTTAACGCCCTTTGAAGGCACTTTGCCGAAGAAGTCTTCCACAATCTTCTGGATAGCGGGGATACGGGTTGAACCACCCACCAAGATTACCTCGTCAATGTCTGAGGTTCTCAAACCTGCGTCTGCCAAAGCTTTCTTGCAAGGCTCGATGGTAGCACGAATCAGGTCATCGCAGAGCTGCTCAAACTGGGCACGGGTCAAGGTTCTCACCAAGTGCTGCGGCACACCGTCGATAGGCATGATGTACGGCAGGTTGATTTCGGTTGAGTTGGAACTTGACAACTCAATCTTAGCTTTTTCAGCGGCCTCTTTCAGACGCTGTAATGCCATTGCGTCTTTTCTCAAGTCAACATTATAGTCTTTCTTGAATTCTTCTGCCAACCAGTCGATAATCTTGTGGTCGAAGTCATCACCGCCGAGGTGGGTATCACCGTTGGTGGATTTCACTTCAAATACACCGTCACCGAGTTCCAGGATGGAAATATCGAAGGTACCGCCACCGAGGTCGAAAACAGCCACTTTAGAGTCAGCTTTCTTCTTGTCCAAACCGTATGCCAATGCTGCGGCAGTAGGTTCATTGATGATACGTTTCACTTTCAAACCGGCGATTTCACCAGCTTCCTTGGTTGCCTGACGCTGTGAGTCGCTGAAGTAGGCAGGCACGGTGATCACGGCTTCCGTCACTTCCTGTCCGAGGTAATCCTCAGCGGTTTTCTTCATTTTCTGAAGAATCATAGCGGAGATTTCCTGAGCGGTATAAGAACGGTCGTCAATCTTCACCTTCGGCATGTTGTTGCCGGCTCTTTCCACAGTGTAAGGAACACGTTCCACCTCTTTTGCCACACGGTCGTAAGTTTCACCCATGAATCTCTTGATAGAGAAGATGGTTTTTGTCGGATTGGTGATAGCCTGACGTTTGGCAGGGTCACCCACTTTTCTCTCATTGTCACCCACAAAGGCTACGATTGAAGGTGTAGTTCTTCTGCCTTCGCTGTTCGGTATGACCACCGGTTCGCTACCTTCCATAACGGCTACACATGAATTGGTAGTTCCTAAGTCGATTCCAATAATTTTTCCCATAGTTGTAAGTTTTTAATTGTTATTATTATTTTTTCACTTTCTGATTTTATTGTCGTACTCACAAACGACACCGACATATCAGCAATTATTATGCCAAAAACAGGCGACTGACATTTTGTCAGACAAGGCAAAAAAAAAGGAAGGCATCTCGGCCTTCCCTTTATTGTTAAATCATGAAATAAGTTCTTTTTTTCTGTCACTTAGAATTCCCAGAGGTCGCTTTCGTAAGTACGAAGTTTATCTGTAATTCTGTCAGATTCAATCATCTGATCACGGGCATTGGCAATGTAATCTTGAATCTGGCGACCATACACATTGTCTTCTGCGTAGATGTAACCATTGAAATCTCTTTTGAAGGTCAGCAAGTCGTCGTATGACAATCTCTGGGCATTATTCTTGGTGTTGAACACTTCCTGTTTTACCAAGAAAGGTCTCAGCTCTTCATAGTAAATATGTCCCAAGAGACGACGAGTTTTCTGGGCACGTACCATATCTTCGTCGCCCAAATCCTCATCATAGTTACCGCTACCTGTGGACTCACGCTCATATTCCAGAATCGGTTCGATTTCAAGGATACGGACATAGTACTTGGAAGTTCGTTTGTCAAAGAACCAAACTTCCTTGATATTGTAAGCCATAATATTCTTGGCTTCAAAGCTCTCATAGGTTTCCTGATAGTCGATAATGTCACCGGTTTCAGGATCTACAATAGGCTGCTGTTTGGTCTGTGACAAAGAATTCTGCACTTCTTCCCTGCTATATGGGATAGTACAATACTCATCATTATATATGGGCAGTGCATCCGCATTATCAGGGTTAGCAAAGTCTATGGCATCAAAAATTGTCTGGGCCAAACTTCTCCAAGTTCCCTTAACTTCAGTGGGGAAGTACAAGGGGTGGTTCTTCTTGTCACGCAGGTCAATACGGCGCCAAATCACGTGATAGTACATCACATCGGCCTGACGCTGATAAGCGAACGGAATTGGTTCCGAAAACTCACCAGTATTTTCCTGTGCCCAAGGCATTTCAACAGGCTTACGCACGGGCTGAGCCATGGTGCTGCCATCAAATTCACCCTCTTCTTGTGCGAAAACAAAAGTGGCGGCGAATAAGGCTAATAACAATAAACTGAACTTTTTCATGATATTATTTTTTTAGTTTATTTCAAACGGACAGTGATTTCGTCCAAAGTTCTCTGACCGGCTTCGCAAGAAGCTTTGATACCGGTAAAGATGATGGTAGTACCAGATGCTGATTTGGCGATTTTGGACTTCACAGCCTCACTGAATTTGGCTCCTGTACAAGTCAAAGGAGGTTCCTCATAACCCTTGGCAATGAAGATAACCTGGTATGAATTGATGGTCCACTTCAAGTCGTAGGCGAAGTCATCACCCATAGCGGCTCTGATGAACGGGTTGGCAGTCAGATCACCCTTTGATCTCTTACCACCTCTGATATTGGCACCGATGGTAGCACGCGGGTCTGGTACACGTTTCACACGGAAAACAGTAGAACCCATAGCCTGAGTTTTACCACCAGTGTTGGCGCTTACAGTAGCCTCGACAGTTTTTCCGACCAAAGTCTGCGGAACAGAGACATTGAACTTACCAGCTTCGGCGCGAGTTACACCGCAACCCGGGAAATTTACCGTCAGCTGATCGGGAGCTACAGGAGCAGACACAGATACCGGGTTGGCGATGCCGGCATACAACACATTCATCTTCTCTGCTGAAATTGTAGCGGAAGGTTTCACCACCATGTATCGGTCGCTGAATGAATAATACTTGTCTGTTCCATCAGGAGCTTTGATTTTGATCAAACCTGCATAACGCTGTTCGCCAAGACCACCGGCACCGAGTTCCAGTCGCACCAGACCGTTTTCGCCTTCCAACTCAGTAGCACTGGGGATATCACTTTCTCTCAAAGTATCAACGCCTATTTTGTAATAAACCTTGGGGGTTGATTTGGTATCGTAAGCAGACACAATGATGTCGGCAGTGTATTTGTCACCAGTGAACACCATACGTGAGTTCGGGATAGCGCGACCTGACACATTGTCAAATTTGAAGTCGCTTGCGCTAATAGAGGATTTGATGTATTCGAGCATTTTGGACTCCGCATTGCGAACCTCACCTTCTGTGGTGTTGATCAAGGTCACTGCGGCGCTCATAATCACATCGTAGAAATTATGTTCTTCCCAAGTTTGGGTTTTCTCACCCTTTTCGCCCTGATAAGTCTGTTCCACATTCAAACCGATTGTTTTCTCCATAGCGGCACGCTGGTTGGGGTCATCCACCAATGACAGAATTTCAGCCTTGTATTTGATAATGGCTTCTTTCATTTTGGAGGCGTTGCCCTGTTCAATCATATATACAGTAGGTTTCGAACGCTCATCCTTAGAGTCAATAGTGGCTACGGTTTTAGGATTACCATCCTTGTCCTCGTATTTCTTATCCACATAGATAATAAGCCCCTTCTTGATTTCTTCAATCAGGTTGATAAGGTCGTTGCTCTTTTGTTTCAGTGTATTGGCTTTTCGCTCGGCATCTTTTACTTTTTCAGCTCCCAAGATTACTTTTTGAGCCTGCAGCCATGAGTAGTCACTTTCGTTCTTTGCAATGGTATTAGCGGTTGAAGAAACCATGGTGTCGTCAACCAGGCTAAAGGCCTCGATGATATCTTTGGACACATTCAATGCCAACATAGCGGTCAGCACCAAATACATCATACCGATCATCTTTTGCCGCGGGGTTTCCGGACAATTTGTTGCACCCATATTACTTTCTTATTTTATGATTATCAGATTTATTGAGTTATGAAATTAGTTGCCTACATTCATGGCAGCAACCATCTTACCATAAACGCCGCTCAATTTAGCCACGTTCTTGGTCAACTGGTCAACTTCTTTCTTGTACACTTCAACATTTGACAATGAAGCGTTGAGGGTATTGGCGAAGTTGTTCATGCTATCCAAAACGGACTTGTTAGCTTTTGCCATAGCCTCGGTATTCTTCATTTGAGACTCGTAAATAGTGTTGATAGAAGTAAGGTTCTGGTTCAGCTTGTTCAACTGATCGTTGTAAGAACCGGTATCTGATTTCAGTGCCTTGGTAGTCTGCTCATAGATATTGGCCAGATTACCCACAGCGTTAGCAGCCTTCTTAACATTTTCAAGATAAGCGGCTGAAATATTGGAGTCGGTATCCAATGATTTTGAAGTCTTGTCATACTGGAGGGTCAGATTTCTCACTGATTCAGCGGCCTTCTTCAAGTTGTTTACATAACCATCGGTAGCGGCGGTAGCATCAGCGGCACCAGCCAGTTTATGAGCATTGTCGCTCAAATTGCGCATTCCGCTGGCCAAACTTTCAATCAGTTCCGGTCCTATCTTAGCTTCGGTCAGCATCTGATCCAGTTGCTGGGTAGGAGTTCCGGTGAGGGCTTTCTTCTTTTCAGCTTTCTTACCTTCTTTACTAACTTCTTCATCTTCTTGACCCAACGCTAATTCGGGATATACCAATGCCCAATTGTATTCTACATGGAGAGGTTCGAATGCAGAGAAGAAGAAAATGATAGCCTCTGTACCCATACCGAGCATCAGCATCAAGCCGGCTCCTGGATAGTGCTGGATTTTGAACAATGCACCCAAAATTACAATAGATGCGCCCCAACCATACAATTTGGTCATAAAGTTTTTGTAACCTTTACTTCTAACGAATTTGTAAAGTCCCATAGTTTTGTTTTTTTAATTGTTTAAGTATTTAAGTTGATTATTATTGTTTCATATATTAATATACATGTGATGCACTGTTACTGTCACCTCTCTGACGACCCATGTAATGCTGTACACAACGGAAGCCGACGTAAGTGCAGCAAGTATCTTGATACTCGTATGTTCTGGCATACACTCTGGTATAGTAGCTCACATCCTTCCAAGAACCGCCACGAATCACTTTTCTCTTCTTTTCAGGAGTGTCGGTTTTCTTGGCATAGTAAGTGTACTGCGGGTTCAAGTCGTGGGTGAAGTTCACTGCTGACTCATCGTATGCGTCCTCGCACCATTCAGCCACATTGCCGGCCATATCGAACAAGCCAAAATCATTGGGATGATAATGAGCCACAATGCTGGGATATACATTACCGTCGGCGATATAGTTACCACGCTGCGGTTTGAAATTGCTAAGGAAGCAACCGTTCTGATTCTGGGTATTCGGACCACCCCAAGGATATGGAGACATGTTCTGACCACCACGGGCGGCATACTCCCACTCGCTTTCGGTGGGCAAACGGAACTCTTGTTCATTCTCATATTTCTTGCTGCTCAACCATGACAGTCTCAGCATTGTTCTCCAATGAACGAAAGCTTTTGCCTGAATCCAGCTGACACCCACCACAGGATAATTGTCATACCTAGTGTTGGAGAAATAGTTCAGCAGCATCGGTTCGTTGAAGGAATAGGTGAAATCGTGAGCCCATGCCAAGGTATCGGGATAAATGTTCACCACATTCTTGCGGATAAAGCGGGTATAACCACCATTCAAATGACTGGGACGGTTAGCGTACATACCACCGTACTCATAGTCGTTGTCTGTACCGAATTCCTTATAGGAAGCGCCGAAATCCTCAGGATTTTTCGGATCACGATAATTTCTGTAATCATATTCCCAATACTCATAATTGTACATACTGGTATTGGTTGAGTTGGGACGGAAATGATAGAAGCGGGTATTCACCTTGTTGAACAGCGGGCTCAGAGCGGCTTGTACTTCCTCATTGTCAGAATCCCAAGGAATTTCCTCTTTCCAGTTAATCAGCTTAGGCTCAATTACTTCTCCTTCGTTTTCACCTTTCGTATATTTCTTGTAGTGGCCATATTTCTCGAAATCGGTCAATTCGGCCTCACCCAGAAGCACGTGAGCCAAAGAGTCACGAACCCAATATACGAACTGGCGATACTCGTTGTTGGTGATTTCGGTTTCGTCCATCCAGAAGGCAGTAATTGTCACATTCTTGGACTGATGGGTCAAAGCGAAAGGAACATCCTCGTCGCCAGCACCCATCATGTAATGTCCAGCCGGAACATAAACCATACCGAAGGGCTCAACATCCATGAAGTCAGGGCGGTCCTTGACACCGACCAACTGGCCGTCACCATTGTTTTTGCATGACAGGAAAATCACACAGACAACTAATAATAATGCTGCTAACTTTTTCATATTGTTATTGTTTATGTTTGCAAAACAAACGATTTATATACTTATTTTATTGTATTAGTATTGATTTTTATAGATATTTCTTGTGGATCCATAACCTGAGAAGACCTCTTCCTTATATATGTCGAAGCAATAACGCACCACTACTTCCAGGTTACCATAACCTCTGTCTTTCTTATAACCCAGCTTGCTAGTGTTAAAACCGTAAGCGAAGCCTAAATCAATACCTCTCAGATAGTTATTGGAATGATTATAGAAAGGACGGGCACCGAACAAAACAGAAACGGCATCATCGATACGGTAGGACAAGCCTCCCCAGAAGACACCGTTATATCTTGTCAAGAGCATCAAGTCGAGCTGCACCGTCTTCAGGTCAGTTTTCAGCAATGCGGACGGTTCCAGTGTCCAGTTCGGATTCCACGGCAGAATCCAGATATAACCGCCATGGGCATACAACTGTCGAGAACGGTTGATCACACTATTGTCACCCGACAAACGGGCCTTGGTAATCAACTGGGTACCAGAAATACCCACATTCCAGCGATCCGCTTTGTAGAACAAGCCGAAGTTCACGTCAAAATCCATCACCGACTCCTCGCCTTTCAGCTTGTCCAACACCTCATCACCGGTCTCAAGGGCATGGAGCTTTGATCCGTCAATAGCCTGATTGAAGAAGCTTACCTGCAAACCGATACCCAAATGGCCGGTTGGTATCTTCAATTTATAAGCATAACCGAAGCGAAGACCCACATTATTGTAGAAGCCCACGCGGTCACTCAAAATCGACAGGCCAAAACTGCCTTTTAACTTGCGTAAATAAGACTCGATGTTGAAGAGAATTTGACGAGGTGCGGTGCTTTCTTTGGTAATATTGCCATTTTCGTCCTGATAGACATCTTTCCATCCCAGATAAGCCTGGCTATACAGGAAAGTAAAACACAAAGTATTGCTCTGTTCTCCCATCGCGCCGGCGTTATAATACATCGTCGCCCATGGAAATAGCGTAAATTGAGCATCATCTTGCGCAAACACACTCGTTGAGCATGCCACCAGAAGAAGCAGAAAAGCACCGATTTTTTTCATGCGTTCACTCTTTAATATTTTCTCTCTTCAATTCTATATTTTTCTCATAACCAACAACATCTAGTGCAAAAATCCTTCTCTCTACCATGTGGGAAAACACTCTTCCCCACCCATTTTCTGAAGATTCCATACACCATTATCCAACTTTACAATTTTGAAGCCTCAAAAATACAAAAAATAATTCACGTTATCAACAATTGTTCATTTTTTTTTCACACAAAAGCTCTTTTTTTTCTACATGAATATACAACATATTGTTAATCAACAAAATAAATTCAAATCACAAATAAACTAAAAAAAACAACCTTCAGTTTTCAGTTTTCAACTTTCAACTTTAAAAATGTGCCCTCACCTCCACACTACCTGTGTGCACAACCTTGTGGTTCTGCGTATATCTTCCCTGATATAAAAGATTGATCTGCAGGAAATCGGTGATATTGGCCTCATACTTGGCATCCCAGGTCATATTATGCCCCATACTAAGCCCCTCAAGCATCTCATAACTGAGGCTGCTATTCTCCGCATCATTATATTTTATATAGTAATAAGCCGCAGCCACCGTCAAATTCCCCTTCTTTACCATCTTGTATTTGAATTCCGCGTCCAGTTTGTGCTGCTGCGCCTCCTGAAAGTCCTGACGATTGCGCTTAAAGGAATACAAATAAGCTGTTTTTACATATAATTTATTTTTATACTGAAAGATAACTTCCATCGTAGCACAATGTTCCACTATGGCAAAACAACGCGAGGTAAGGAATTCTGAATAATTGGTTTTTACAGAATGCAGATAATCCGTCTTCAGGCTCACCATCTTGCCCGCATTAGCCCTCAACACCAATTGCTGCATATCATAACTGCCACGATCGGTTCCATAATACAGTAGATTTTTACTGCGGTTCAACTGCGTGACAAAGTCAATACTGAAAATAGATTTATGATTATAACTCAGCGTGTTGGTGAAGGACAGATTCCCCGACACCACATTGGTATCCGCCATATTCAAATAGAAGGGATTAAAAGCATTGGCATTATGCCGGAAATTGTTTTTCTGCACGATTTTCAGATTGGCGGCATCGGAGAAGCGGGCCAGCACACGTCGGAAATCCTTCTTGCCCGACCACACGTTGGCCGGCCGCAGCTGAATGGACTGCACAAATTGGTTATTATGGGTATTCACATAGTCCGTGCCGTTCTGCCACACCTTGATATAGTTGGCTTGGTCGCGGAAAGCCGCCACCTCAAATTCATCCAACTCCTCGATCCCGTTGTCATTGTAGTCATTCCACACATAAACACCCTGCCCTTCCGCCACTTTCAGATACGAGAACACCATTTTCTGCTCCAGACCGCTTCCTGCCTCGTAGTAAGTATTCAAAACCAGGGCGTTGCGCCAGAAACGTCCTGTATATTCCAAGCCTGCCAGAAAATAATTCTCCGTGTTATAACGGTCCTGTTCATTCCTGATTTGCATGTTTCTGTAGGTCACATCCGCCTTGATTCTGTTGTTTTTCAATTTTGCCAACTCGAAAGAAGCCTTGGCCTCATTACTCATCGCACCCATACCCATCACGCCATCTTTCAAACGGCTTTCCACCCTGTTTTTATAAGAAATATGGAAAAGATAGGGCAACGAATCATTATTTTTCAGGAAGACCAATGCCTCGTTAAAGCCCTGGCTCCCTATCCGCATAGTGTTGCTGTCCAAAGTCCGCATCGCATTGTACTCGAAGTTTTCTTTCAAACCTATCTCTATCTTTTTCAATGTTTTAGACAAAGTATTATAGGTCTTTATAAAATTGGTTTTCTGTATTGAATCCTTGGAAAACAGATAGGATGTGAGCGTATTATAGCGCCATCCGTTTTGGTGAATATCCGCTGTCAACTCATTTTTGACAGCATTCATATTGCCGATTCGGGAAAACCAGTTCAAATCATAACGCACCTCTCCAACCGTATCTTGTAACAAGTCCAAGGTCAGCTGCACCATCTGTTCCGAAAAGCGGTGCGAATAGGCCTCGTCGAGGTTATAATTCCTTTGGAACTCCACCTCTCTTACATCTTCCAACACACTGAAGTCCTTGTGGAAGAATTCATAGTAAATCTTTGTCTTCAACATCCAGGGCTGTAAATGCATAGATTTTCGTTTCAACTCCTGATGATGAAAAAACGACAGCATTCCAGCGAAACCGACATTGTGATCATTATTCTTCGAGAAGTTGTTTTTATCGTGGTTAGACAAGGCCAACTCACAGTCCAGACCCGTATTTTTCGAGAACTCGTACGATGCGGCTATCGTCGCCATATCACGGGTTTGAGGAGCCGTAAGCAACTGTACCGGCTCATAGTTCCCCTGTGGCGCCCCATCCACCGGCGCCACCCAGGCAAACACCCGGCCATTAGCGGTACTACTAGTCAGCACATAATTACCTTGCCTCTCCCCCACCATCGAAAACGACAAGCGATAAAGCTGCACATCTGTTCTCGTAGAATATACATATATTTGATAATGAACACCCTGCGACATGGTATCTCGCTGTTCATACAGCACCTCATCCATGTTCAGCACGGCAGAATCCGCATAATAATACCAAGCGGTTTGAACCGACGAGGGCAAGGTGGAAAGAAAACGCTTCTGATCATCATTCAGTTCCGGCTGAATAGACCTGTTCTTCAAATCCTGTTCATGATAGAAATTCAGTTTGAGCTTTAGCTTATGATTCTTCTCGTGTGTAAATTCATTGAAAGTAAACAAGTTATAACGAGCATAATGCCGGTCTGAATATTCATATTCCACAATAATACGTTTCTCGGCCGTCATCAGATGTTTGACCGTAAAAGTCAACTCCGCTGTATTATAGTCAATTACGTAATCATTTTCCTGCCCTCTTACCAGCAACACGCCATCCATATACACCCGCTCGCTTCCTGCCAGAATCGTGATATTGGTTTCGCTCTGCTCGCCTGACAGGCGGTAAGGTCCCTGCACCCCATTCTGCACCTCCACCGTCTGGCGAACGAACTTCCCTTTGTTGACACCACCACCCACACTGTTTGTCAAATGGTTGCCGCCTTTTAACGAGTTGTCTGCGGTAAAAGCCATCCCCATAAACTTGCGTGTAAGGCGCATAAAAGCATCCTGTTGCTGGCTCACCTCTATATCGCCCGCATCCAGCATAAAGCGTTTGTCGTAATTCAAGCGAATAAAAATCCTGTCAAAATCATTGATTGACTGGGTATTACCTTCAGGTTGAATCGGCACATTCTTATCTGTGATATTGGCGGTAATCTCCAGTTTGTCAGACAGTTTGCCCGACAATTGCAAATTCAGGGTCGAGTTGAGCACGAAGTCCTGGTTGGTGCCGATGCTCACCCCGCGGGAGATGGAGCCTGTGCTTTGCAACAGCGTGCCGCCACCCGCGAACACGTCCTCGGTTTTGGGCACGATGGGGGTCATTGTATGGTATATACTACCTTTCTGCCTGATATTCAACGCCTCGGAACGATGCTGAACAGGACGTGTCAGATCAAAGCTGAAGCAGGCATAGCGAAAAATCATGGTCTTGCCCATCACCGAAGGATTCAGGATATGGACACCACCATGCAGATAATCCACGCGGTAATCGCCGCTGTCGATTCCATCCACATAAAAAGAGCCTGGCACAATCGACAAGGTATCGAGGGCGATATAAGAGGAGTCGATGACCCGGGTACCGGACTTTTGCATGGTTCCGGTTTGGGAAAAGGCCGCAAACGAAAGCAGTAGGCAAAGAAAAGACAGTGACAGGGCTTTGACTTGCGGCATTGATAGTGTTGTTAATCAGTAATATAATATTTAAATGCAAAAATACTCATTTTTAATAACTCCATTTCACTGATTTTCGTATTTATTATTTGAAATTTTCCTTTTAGCCCTTCACTCTTGCCCGTTAAAAAAGTACCGATATCCCCCGGTATTGGTACTTCGGTTGGGAATAGGATAGCCGAAGGGGTAATAGTCGGTGGTGCTAATGATATAGGGCTTATAGGTGTCATCACCTGAGGAGTAAGGTTGACGGCGGTCAAGGATAGTGGCCATCACATTGCCCAAATGATCAGTGAGCTCATACTGTCTCATACCAATGGTAGAAGTTTCTATAGAGGGATAGTAAGGTAAAGACAAGTCAACAATATGTTTCAGTTCCCCTAGTCTCTGGGCTCCATATATTGGTCGTTCAATGGCTTCAAACGCTTGTTTTGATTGCCTGTAGATGCACATCACACTGCCTGTTGCATCATGAATATAATAGTATGTGTTATTTTCCGTTTTTTTCACTTGCCGTTGTCCTGTGGCACTATATTGGAAAGTACTCAATACATTACCGTTTTTCCATATAGTATCGACCTTGCTCGCAGCATTCCACGAAATTTCCATGTTTTCACCCGTGTCTTCAAACAAATTACCTATGGCATCATAATGGTATGTGCTCGAATTCAAACCTGACGCAACTATGGAATTCAAACGATTGCGTGTCCCCAAATACTGATAACTGATATTGTGCATGATGTTGGAATTCTGATTATATCTCTGTAATGTCAGAATATTGCCATTGTAATCATAGCTGTAATTCGTCAAATATTGGTCGGTCACACACGTCCATGTTGACGGTGAACACGTCTCCATTTGCTTTATCCTATTTAACTTGTCGTAGCGGAATATCTTTGCCAAGCAATTGGCTCCTATTGTGTAGTAATCTGTAGTCAGGACAGATATGTTGCCATTGAACAATGGTACTGCTACAGGGCATTCCTTGTTGTAATAATTGTTGCCGAAAATTGGTCGATAATCACTTTGGTGGTACTGTAGCATGGAACTGAAAGCATCACGGCAGAATTCCGCATTAACAGTGTTTGTGCTTAGTTGTCCATCATGTCCAATGTCGTAGCGGGCAATGTCTCTAATATCAACTTTATAGCCATTGATGTCCTTCAGCCAACCCTGCAAGGTATAGGCATAGTCGGTGCCCTGCACATTCTTCTGTCCCAACTCCACACGTGACAACATGCCGTTGGGCAGGTAGAAGTAGCTATGCGTAATTTTGCCAAGGGTATCGTACATGGTGGTCATACTAAGGGACTTTCTGTTTGCAAAATTACAAAATATAACCATATGCGCAATCATTGACTATCTT
>JAFXSR010000019.1 GCA_017525505.1 Bacteroidales bacterium | reverse complement strand
CATGCAGGAGTTCCAGGAGAGATATGATGAGGCTATTGCCGAGGATATCAAGCTTATCAAACAGTATTATGATGAGAATAAAACCAATATTTTGGGTGTTTATTTTATCAATAATCTGGTGGAATTAACTCCTGATCAATTGACTTCTGATCAATTGGAAACCCTGTTGCAAGGTGCCGCTCCTGAGGTGGTGAATCATCCCAGCGTGCAGATGAAGATGGATATGCTGAAGAAATTGGAAGCTACCAAGGTTGGTCAGCCCTATGTTGATATTGATGTGTTTGATTTCAAGACTGGCAATGCCGCCAAGTTGAGCGATTATGTGGCTGGAAAGATTGCTTTGGTGGATTTCTGGGCCTCATGGTGCAGACCTTGCCGTGGTGAGATTCCGAATATCGCCAATATTTATAAGAAATATGGAGACAAGATTGCGGTAATCAGTCTGAACGTTTGGGATCAGCCCGAGTCACAGGCGGAAGCTATTCAGGAATTGAACATGAATTGGATTCAGCTGACAGACCCCACCAAGAAAGCTACCGAAGCTTACGGTGTGAACGGTATTCCGCAGATTATCCTCATCGGCGCTGATGGCACTATCCTTGCCCGTGACCTCCGCGAAGGCGCAATTGAGGAAGCTGTCGTGAATGCACTGAAAGGAATTTAATCAATTAGCAAATTAGCGAATTAGTTAATTGGCAAATTGAATGTGCTAATTATCAATGTGCTAATGTGCTAATGAGCCAATGAATCAAATCAAAATTCATACGGCCTCGAAGAGGTCGAAACATAAAAACCCTGCACGTAAGTGTGGGGTTTTTCATATCTGTGCTATACTCTTTGAGACTCGACTATCAGAACCCGTTGAACTGCAAATACAACGGAGGCAGCAGCAACAGAAAGCCAATGATAATCAGTCCGATAATGAAGGGCCAGATGAACTTCACCCACTTGGCGTAGGGGATGCGGGCCACACCCAACACCCCGATCAGCACACCTGATGTGGGGGTGAGTATGTTGGTGATGCCGTCACCGAACTGGAAGGCTAATACCGTCAATTGGCGCGACACTCCGATAATATCCGAGAATTCCGCCATCATCGGGATGGTGAGTGCCGCCTTGGCGGAACCTGAGGGGATGAAAATGTTGAGCACCGTCTGGATGGCATACATCGCCCCCACAGCGCCCTCTTTGCCCGTGCCAGTCATGGCCTGGGAAATGCCGTGCAGGATGGTGTCAATGATTTTGCCGTCTTCCAAAATGATGATGATGCCACCGGCCATGCCCACGACCAAGGCGGCTACCATGATATCCTTGCAGCCGTCAAGGAAAAGACGGATGATTTTGTCGAATCTCAAACTGAAAGCGGCTCCCGTGGCAAGTCCCATGGCAAAGAAGAGCCCGGCGATTTCCATCACATACCAGCCGTAACCCAGCACGCCTGTCACCAGACAGACAATGGTGTAGAGCAGGATGGTGAGAATGAAATGATGCACGGATTTCCATGCACCGAGGAAACCGACTATCAGGTAGGTGCCGGCGATAATGGGCCATAACACAATGTTGTACTGTCCGTTGCCAATGCTGATGTCGGTGCGTGGAAAGCGGACAGCGCAGTAGATCATGACCGCTCCGATGAGAGCATACACCACCCAGGTGGCGATGCCAGAGGGGCGACTTTCAATGGCGGTCTCCTCCGCTTGCTTGTCACGCCAGAAAGTGTCTATTTCGTAGGTGATGGATTGGGTCGGGTTTTTCTTGATGTAGGCTGCATAGAGTAGGGTGAAGATGATGGTGATGAGGGTGAAGGTGCACCAGCAGATAAAGCGGTATTCGATGCCAGAGAAGGGGGCCAAACCAGACAAGCCCTGGGCAATGCCGATGGTGAAGGGGTTGAGCATGGCACCGGCGAAACCAACATGAGCGGCCACATAGCACATGAGCACACCTGTGATGGAGTCGTAGCCCATGGAGATGGCCAGGGGTACAAAGATGACAATGAAGGCGATGGTCTCCTCGCTCATGCCGAAAACCGAGCCGAAAAGGCTGAACATCAGAATAATCAATATCATTATTAAATTGTTGACCCCTAATTTCCCCAATAGTTTGTTTTGTTGTAGTCGCTGTGTCTTCTTCAGAAAAGAGAAAATGCCCACATTGATGGCGTTGGTCTCGTTCATGATCCAAAAACCTCCTCCAATCATCAGGATGAAGACGATGATGTTGGAGGTGCGCTCAAATCCCTTGAAGAAAGAGGTGAAAATCTGCCAGGTTTGTGGCTGATTGTCAACATGATGGAAGGAGTCGGATACCACCACGTTGCGTTCGCTGCCATCCACGGTGACAGTCTGCCGCTCGAATTCACCACCCGGAATAATCCAGGTCATTACGGCGCATAAAACAATGATGGAGAAGACGATGGTAAAGGTGTGGGGAATCTTCATGATTTTTATTAGGATTTAAAATATTCTTGATGTATTGAGAACAGCGGCAAAAATACAAAAATTTTACCGATTCCTCAAAAAATAACCTTACTAACCTTACTAACCTTACTAACCTTACTAACCTTCTAACCTTCTAACCGAGTACCACATTAAAAATTTTCGTATCTTTGCAGTTTCAAAAGTATTATGATATGGAAATTATAGGAAAATTATTGCAGAAGCTGCCCCTCCAATCGGGTATCGGCCGTACGGGCAACAGCTGGCAGAAACAGGAATTTGTGATAGAAACTATTGAGCAGTATCCCAAGAAAGTGTGTGCCAACCTTTGGGGTGACAAATTGGATATGCTTGACACAGTGAATATTGGCGATACCGTGAAGGTGTCGTTCTCCATCGAGTCGCGTGAGTTCAATGGCAAGTGGTACACCGATGTGAGGGCATGGAAGATTGAACCTGCCACAGAGAGTCCGATGCCGACCGCTGCTCCGGCTTATCAGACGGCTCCCGCCGCTCCAGTTGCCCCCGCCGCAGGGACGATACCTCCCATGGCTTCTGAAGATATGGATACTTTTACCGATAATGGCGGTGACGACCTGCCTTTCTAAGCGATGAGTTACGGCGTTTGCATTCTGTCGGTGGTGCCTTTGCGGGCAGAGGCCTCCGAACGGTCCGAAATGGTTTCTCAATTGCTGTTCGGGGATTGCTATGAATTGCTTTCCGAAGAAGGTAATTGGTTGAGAATCAAAACATCGGATTGCGGATACGAGGGTTTTCTGGGTGTGAAGTATCATCATGCACTGACGGAGGAGCAGTTTCAGAAATTGAATAATACACCTCAGTCGTTGGTGAGTGATTTTATGACTTTGGTTTGCGAAGAAAAATCCCAAACCGTTTTTCCCGTCTTCATTGGCACTTCCTTCCCTAAACCCGATGCCCAGGGCCGTTTTAGGCTGGGCGATGCGGGATTTTTGCTGCCGTCTGTTCAGGCTGATTCTTCCCAGAATTCAGAATCCAGAATTCAGAATCCAAAAACAGTAACGTCGCAGAATTCCCAACTCCCAACTGTCAACTGTCAACTGTCAACTGATAAACCATCAGCCATGCTCTCATTTGCTACCACTTTCCTTCGCGCCCCCTACCTCTGGGGTGGACGGACTCCCGCAGGTATCGACTGCTCGGGTTTTACCCAGTTGATATACAAGAGTATAGGAATGCTGATTCCTCGCGATGCTTCTCAGCAGGTGGAATTGGGACAGCCGTTGGATTTTGCCTCCGAAGCACAAATCGGCGATTTGGCCTTCTTCCAGAACGAGGAGGGCAGGATAGTGCATGTGGGCATGGTTTGTGCTCCCGCTAAGATCATCCATGCATCAGGGCAGGTGCGTATCGACAAGTTGGATGACACGGGTATCTTCAATACCGAAAAGGGGCAATACACCCACCAGTTGCGGATCATTAAAAGCTTATTGAAATGAAAAATACAAAAGGATCTGCGGGGACGCGGATTCCTACGATGGAAGCTTCTTCGCAAACGGGAAATGGAGGATCTGTGGGGATGCGGATTCCCACGATGAATGGCAATCCGTTGCAGACCGAGCGTGTACGCCTACGGGCCCTGGAGCCTCGCGATGTGGACCTCCTCTACCGCTGGGAAAACGACCCGGAAGTTTGGAAGGTTAGCGATACCATGGTGCCTTTTTCAAAGTTTACCCTGCAGGAGTTCATCAAGACCTCCACGATGGATATCTATGCGTCGCGGCAGTTGCGCCTGATGGTGGAGGATTGGAAGGGTAACACGGTGGGAGCGGTGGATGTGTTTGATTTTGAGCCTTTTCACCGACGTGCCGGAATGGGCATCCTCATTGCCAAGGAGTACCGCGAAAACGGCTATGCGGAAGAGGCGGTACGTTGCGTTTGCCAGTATTTGTTTTCGGTGTTCCAGTTGCATCAAGTGTATTGCAACGTGATGGAGGACAATGATATAAGTTTGAGGCTTTTTCAGCATGCAGGTTTTGTGCTGGCTGGCAGAAAGAAAGATTGGATGCGCGGAAAAAACGGTTTTTTGGATGTTTTGATTTTACAGTTGATCCATGAAAATGAGAAATAGAACCATATTGTTGGTTGTGGTGATTATTATCGCGGTGGGGGGCACAATGGCCTATAACACCGTTTTTAAGAAAAATAATGTGGCGGTGGATAAGGCAATTGTTACCGTGCCGAAAAATGCCACTTTCAACCAGCTGATGGACTCGCTGAGGGCTCACCAGGTGTTGCTCAACGAGCGTACTTTCCTGTGGACCTGCGATTTGCGTCGTTTCAAAACCCCTCGTATGGGACATTATGAGCTGAAAGCGGGCATGACGAACTTGGAGCTTACGGGCTTGCTGCGCCAGGGCCAGCATTATAGCGTGCAGTTCACCTTCAATAATTTGCGGACAAAAAAGCAATTGGTTGACAAAGTGGGCCATCGTTTCTTTTTTGCCCCGGAAGAATTGTCAGATCTTCTGAATGACAATGAGTTCTTGTCTAAATATGGCTTTGATACCGCTACCTGTGTGGCTGCTTTTATCCCCAATAGCTACGAGTTTTTCTACGACATCACGGCGGAGGATTTCTTTGAACGTATGATGAGCTATTATCACAAGTTCTGGAATGAGGAGCGCTTGAAACAGGCAAAGGAGATAGGCCTCAGCCCCACTGAAGTGGCTGTGCTGGCCTCCATTGTGGAGGAAGAAAATTACAAAGCCTCTGAGAAAGCTATGATTGCAGGCGTGTATATGAACCGTCTGAACAAAGGGATGCTCCTGCAGGCCGACCCAACGGTGAAGTTCGCTGTGGGTGACCCGACACTGAAGCGTATCTTGTTAGTACATACAACGATAGATTCTCCATACAATACTTATCTTTATCCGGGACTTCCCCCTGCGCCCATCCGTATCCCAGAGGCTTCCACCATGGATTCGGTGTTGCATTACACACATCATAACTATTTGTACATGTGTGCCAAAGAGGACCTCTCCGGCTACCACAACTTTGCCGCAACCCTGGCAGAACACAACCGCAACGCCGCCGCCTACCACCAAGCCCTGAATCGGTTGAGATAACCCAAAATTCAAAATTCAAAATCCAATATTAAACTATAAACTATAACTTGTAACCTGTAACCTATCATGTATCGCTCACCGCTCATAGCCCTTGTCCTCCTTTTCCCTTTCTTCGCATTCTCACAGATTGTGGGGGTTTGGGAAGGCAAACTGCCGGTAGGTACGGATTCCCTGCGTTTGGTGCTGGCCGTGGAGCAGCGGGGCGACAGCCTGTATGCCGAGTTGGACAGCCCTGACCAGTATGCCGCAGGCATTCAGGTTAACACGATTCAGTATCGGCACGATACGCTGAGTTTTCGTTCAAACAGCATTGGAGCCTCATTTAAAGGAGTATTGAATACCGAAACAGGCCTGATAAAAGGCACTTTCAGACAGGGTGGGGGAAAACTTCCGCTTACCTTGCGTCAGGTAGAGAAACGCTGGCAACTCCATCGTCCGCAAACTCCTCATGAGCCCTTTCCCTATGAGGAAGAGGAAGTGCAACTGCAGTTCCCTCATGCCACCTTGGGCAATATTCCCATTCGGGGCACGTTGACTTACCCAACGCACAGACACGAGTTTAACGGCAAGCTGCTGATATTGGTTTCCGGCTCGGGATGGCAGGATCGCGACGAGAGCATCATGGGGCACAAGCCTTTTGCCGTTATTGCCGATTATCTGACTCGGCGTGGCTATGCGGTGTTCCGTTACGATGATTTTCCTCGGGCACAGTATGCCAAATGCACTACCCTCGATTTTGCCGATGCGGCTTCTTTTGTGGTCAACTATTTCAAGTTATACAACGAGCATTTTAAGCAGGCAAAGGTTGGTATTGCCGGACATAGTGAGGGCGGTACGATAGCTGTGATGGTGGCAGCTCGCAACAAGAATGTTGATTTCATTGTCTCGCTGGCAGGTATGATGGCTTCCGCCAAGCAAACCCTCCTGTATCAGGTGGAGGCTATCAATCAACTGGATACCACCATCTCTTCATCAGAATTGTCGGAATCCCTACGCATATCAGAAATCCTGTACGAAAATATCGAGCAGGCCAAATCCTCCAAAGAGGCATTGGATCGCTGTGGTAAGTTGCTGCAGGAATACAGCTCCAGCATGACCGAAGAACAGCAGAAACGCCTGAAGATGACGCAGCAGGACATCTTCACTACGCTTCGCAATATAGGCAGTCCCTGGTTTTACGAACTGTTCCGCCTGAATATGCCCAAATATCTGAAAAAGGTGAAATGCCCTGTGTTGGCTTTGAATGGCAAGAAAGATTTGCAAGTGGAGTGGAAGCCTAATTTCTCATTATTGGAGCAAAGTCTTCCCAAGAAGACCAGCCTTACTACCCGTGCCTACGAGCAGCTGAACCACCTGTTACAGCCATGTACCACTGGCTCTCCAACAGAATACGGTGAAATTGAAACCACCATCTCCGAAGATGTTCTCCGCGACATAGAGCAGTGGTTAGAGGAACATTAGTCTTGATTGGATATGATTTTCTCGATGATGAAGAAAATGAGCCAGGTGGCGAAGACTCCGCCACCTAAGATAATCATTGTGCCTGCTCCTGACCATTGACGCCAAAGAAATACAAGTCCAATAATAATTATAATCACGGAATAAAAAAGCATTTTCCTCATAAAGGTCTTGTAACCAGGGGTAGCAATTAAATCTCGAAAACCAGCCATAGTCGTTGTAATTTGGTTGCAAAATTACATAAAATTGCTGAATTAAAAACCAAAGAATAGGTTTTATTACATTGGAATCTCGATGGTGGACGAATAACCATACTATTCATTCAAGTGTCGCACCATGTACTCCCGCATGTTCTCTACTGAAACGTCATAAATTGGATTCATCTGAGCGAAATTCGCATCAATAGGGATTCGGTTGCTTGAAAGCATAATCATCAAGGACTTGGTGCTGAGCTTGTGCCTAGAATATTTCAAGGCAGCCTCCATGCCTTCTTTCAGGGAATAACCAGCCTTGACAATGGAATAGATGTCATAATAGTCCCTGTATTTCATTCGGCGGAGCATCACCTCCATTTTTGGATATTCTCCACATCATAAAATCCAAATCCTCGCTCATCCGATGTCCGATTTGTATGGCTAATGCGGTGCCGCCACAGAGTGTATAGGGTTTTATACACTCTAGCTGTGCCACATTGTCAATAATGGCTTCAATATTCGGGGTTAGTCCTTTACGCATAGTGGGTCATTTTTTTTATGTACAATAATTCCTGACGGCGAATGTACGCCTCGGGTTTTTTGATATGGAAGAAAACAATCGCTATCATCACGTTCAGGTCAAAGAGATATTCTCCTTGAACAGCCATGTTTTCTCGCCAGACTTTTTGGACAAAGTTTTTTGGGAACAGCTCAAACAACTTTGAAATATCATCGATGTCAAGATGAACGAACACATTCTCAATCAGTAGTTCGTCGGGGAAGTCCGATTGCTCTACCTCATCATATGACCAAAAAGCGTGCGCCCGCTGCAGTTTTTCAAACAGTTCATCGCGAAGCTGTTTCTTGTATTGCCGAACCTTATATTCATCTTGTATTTTCAATACAGACCCTTCCTGAAGGGAAAACAGGGATTCGATTTTCAAAGAGAGTGGCAACGACACCTCCCTTCTGTCAAGCACAATATTACTCAACATCTGGCGGGAAACGCCCAGTTCCCTCGCTAACAAGTCATAATTGCCATTGACATCACCTCCTTCGGACGCATGTGGTGCGCTCATATAGTTGTATTCCGAAAGATAATAATCATTTGTGTAAAAATTTTTATTATCTTTGCAGGTTGTTTATTGTAAAAACAGAATACTATGAACGCTAAAAACAATCTGTTTGGAATGGTGGCGCTGGTGATGTTAATGTTTTTTATGACAGCATCATACGCCCAAGGATACGAAATTAAGGTGTCTCTAAACACAAAGCACTATGACTCTCTGCATCTGAAATCATTCGATGGCAAGAAGGATTTTGTGGATTTGCAGGTTCTTCCCTTCGCCAAAACCGTGGTTTTCAAAGGGAAGAAATCTCTTGACCCCGGAATATATCTCTTGGAAGGCGACACTGTGGGAATCACGGAGATCCTGATTTCGGATAGTAAATCACAGCAGTTCTCCATTACGGAAAAGGATAGCGTTGTTAAGTTTTTGAATAGTCCTGAAAATGAAGCTAATCAGCAGTATATGAGGGAAATGAGGGAGTATGACCAGCGCATGTATCAGCTGGATGTGGAGTTTAGGGAGATGCAACGCAACAATCTGCCCCAGTATATGATGCAGCCTTTTGTGGATTCGCTCATGGCTCGCGCTATGCGTATCAGTGAAGAAAAAAACAACTTCCAACAAAGCAAGGCGGAGCAATATAAACAGTATCTGCTGGGCTCGGTCATCAAGTCAACCGGAGAACTGCCCACTCCTCCTCGCGAAATTTATGGCAACCAGATGCAAATGCAAATGTATGTGGCGAATCACATGTACGACAACTACGCATGGGAGGATGAACGCATGATTGGTACTCCGATTGCGGTAAACAAACACAAACAATTTGCCAATATTCTTTATTATCTTGATGCAGAGGCGGGAGAACCATACCTGCGCGCTGCCCTGAAGGCGGCGAAAGCGAATGACAAGGTCTATTTCAGTTTCTTTGATCAGCTGGGAGAAATCCTTGGGGCTACCAAGTCACTGTATCGTGTTGAGGGACTGTATATAGTTATGCTGAAAGACGCCTTGGCATACAACAAGACCGATAAAGTGCGCAAAACCCGCTATGAGGCGGAACTGATGCATCTTGACAAGAACCTTGACGGTAGCATCTTGCCGAATTTCAATTTGCTGATGGCCAACGGGGACACCACTACTTTGTATGACGTGAAAAGTCCGTATATGCTGCTGTATTTTCAGCATCCGGAATGCCCTACCTGCCGTCAGGTGCGTACCAAGATGAAAGACTATCCCATGCTGAACAAGGCTATTGAGGAGGGCAAAATTGTGGTGCTGACCGTTTATTTCGAAAAAGACCAGAAGGTGTTCGACAATTTCCTGAAAAACGAAGCTAACCCCAGATGGCTGAATTCTTGGAATTATGACAACCAAATAGAGAAAGAGGAACTTTTCTATCTGGTTACCATTCCTTATATGTTCCTGGTGGACAAGGATAAACGTGTCATCAAAAAAGATATCCTGTACAACGAGATTGAGGATTATGTCAAAAAACTTCGCTAATGTGCAGGTTTGTAATTATTAATTGTGAAATAAATTAATAATACTTAATTTAATATATTTCTGGTCTTGCCTTTTTTTTCGACCGTCTCTTAATATTTTAAAATTAAACATATTAATGTGGGACGATTGAAAAAAAATCTTATCTTTGTAAGTTATGTCAAAATTTGCCTTGTTTCTTGCAAGGCATTGATAGTTAGTTATTTGCTTGGAAGCAGGGTGCTCCCGACAGTGGCGAAGCTGTATAAAGACGAGACAAAAGATGACAATGGAAGCGGAAAAAAGTTGGTATGTGCTGAAAACCCGACCCCGTCAGGAAAAGTCGGTGAGGAGATTGCTGGAGGAGTATGGCATCCGGAATTACTTGCCTACCCGGATAGAAGAGCATGTGTATGTGAATCATCGAAAGAAAAAAATTGAGGTGCCCTTGATTCCTTCCACTTGTTTCATGCAAACCACCCCGGACAGCCGTTTTACCATTGTGAACAGCATGAAATACAAGACAGAATTGGTTACCGATCGTTTTACCAGATCCAGTATGGTTGTTCCTGATCGACAGATGGAGGATTTCATGCGGGTGGTGGCTTTGACAGGTGCCAACGAGTTGGAACGGGTGCCGTTGGTGGAAGGCGACAAAGTGGTGGTGGTGGAAGGCGATTTTGCGGGAATAGAAGGCATTGTGACGAAAATCAATGGACGGAAACGTTTTGTGATTACCCTGAGCAAGCTGACGGCTTATGCGCTGCATTTGCCCATTTCCAGTTTGAAAAGAATTCAATAGTTGAAATATTTATTTGAAAATCATTAAAATAGCGCGTTATGGATCAAGTTACCCTCCTTCCGTATGATCGGATTTACAAGAATTTTATAGATGAGAAGTATCTGCATGGGTACGATGAGTATTATTTCAGAAACCAACAGGTGAAAAAGCCCGCTAACGGCTGGCGCCATCTGCGTTCTGACGAGGTGGAGCGTCTGGTGAAGAACAGTAATTCGGCCACCAACTGGGACGATATCTGGGTGACCGACGAGTTCGACACCAACATGATTCGTAACAACCGCTTTTTCGGTATGATCCGTATCGGTCGGGTGAAATGCGAGATTTTGCAATACCATGATTTGCGTGTGCCGGTCGGCATTACCGACAGCAGCATCATTTCCTGCGATATCGGTGACAATGTGGCCATCCATGATGTGCATTACATGGCCAACTATATCATTGGCGATAATGTCATTTTGTTCAATATCCATGAGTTGTCTGTGACCGATCACTCCAAGTTCGGCAATGGTATCATCAAGGAAGGGGAGCCCGAGGATGTGCGTGTGTGGCTGGAGGTAATGAACGAAGCGGGCGGTCGTCAGATCATGCCTTTCGACGGCATGATTACCGCTGATGCCTATCTGTGGGCTAAATATCAGGATGATAAGTTGCTGCAGCAGCGTTTGGGCGAAATTACCCAGAACGGGATTGACAACAGAAGAGGCTATTATGGCACCATCGGCGAGTCTTCGGTCATAAAGAATTCCTGGATTCTGAAGGATGTCAAAGTCGGTACCGCTTGTTATATCAAAGGCGCCAGCAAGCTGAAGAATGTGACCATCAACTCGTCGAAAGAAGAACCCAGCCAGATAGGGGAGGGCGTTATCCTGGTGAATGGAATCGTGGGCTACGGCTGCCATATTTTCTACTCGGTGGTGGCTGTCCGTTTCGTCATCGGTGACAATTGCAACCTGAAATACGGGGCCCGTGTCATCTATTCCATTATGGGTGACAATTCCACCATCTCTTGCTGCGAAGTGCTGAATAACCTGATTTTCCCCTCACATGAGCAGCACCATAACAACTCCTTCCTCATCGCTTCCTGCGTGATGGGACAGAGTAACATGGCTGCCGGTGCCACTGTCGGTTCCAACCACAACAGCCGCGCAACCGACGGTGAAATCAATGCCAAGAGAGGTTTCTGGCCGGGATTGTGCTCCTCTGTGAAGCACTCGTCCACCTTTGCTTCTTTCACGCTCCTTTCGAAAGCCGACTACAAGCACGAGCTGAATATCAAACTTCCTTTTAGTTTGGTGAATGACAATGAGCATACCAATGAATTGGAGGTGATGCCGGCATTCTGGTGGATGTACAATATGTACGCTATTGCTAGAAATTCATCCAAGTATAAGAATCGTGACAAGCGTAAAAGAAAAATACAAAATATTGAGTTCGAGACCTTTGCTCCAGATACCATGGAGGAAACGATCCGTGGCCGCAAGCTTTTGGAAGAGTGGACAGGCAAGGCTTATCTGTTGACGACAGGGGAATACAACCCCGACATGGATTCCAAGGCTTTGCGTCGTGTGGGCAAGAATATTCTGGATAATGAACCCGAAACGGCCCGCAAACTGGAGGTTTTCGGTGAGGGAATGGAATGCAGCAAACGCAAAGTCCGCATCCTGAAACATTATGAGGCTTATCATGCATACGGGGATATGATTCTGTACTATGCCATGAAGAATGCCATCCGCTATCTGAAAGAACATCCGGAAAAGAGTTCTCAGGATATGATAAAGATGGTTTCCGGTTCACGCAAACGCGAGTGGATTAACTTGGGTGGACAGTTGGTGTGCGGCGAGGATCTGGATCAGCTGAAAGAGGATATCCGTACAGGCGCTCTCAACAGCTGGGATGCTATTCACCAGCGTTACGACAGCCTCTGGGAGCACTACCCAATGGAAAAACTGTTCCATGCTTACCAGTCGCTGGTATTCTTGCACAAGGATGAGATGGAGGAAATCAGCGCGGAGAAGTGGCAGCAGTGCCTGGACAAAGTGTGTGAGATTCAGCAGTTTATCTGCGACCAAGTTTATCTTTCAAGAAAGAAAGACTATGAGAACCCATACAGAAACGCCACCTTCCGCAACGATGAGGAGAAAGAGGCCGTTATCGGCACCCCTGAAGGCGCCAGCTTCGTGAAACAAATCCGCAAAGAAACGGAAGAGTTCCTCAATCTGGTACAAGAAATTAAAAAGAGATAATCAGTAAAGATGACAAAATTTATAAGTTGGAATGTTAACGGCTTGCGAGCAGTAGCGGGAAAGGGCTTCGCGGAAATCTTCGAGTCTCTGGATGCCGATTTCTTCTGCTTGCAGGAAACCAAACTGCAGAAAGGCCAAATTGATATGGAATTCGTTGGCTATCAGTCGTATTGGAACTATGCCGACAAGAAAGGCTATTCAGGGACGGCTGTCTATACCAAGCATTCCCCTCTGAACGTAAGCTATGGTATAGGTATTGATGAACATGACCATGAAGGTCGTGTGATTACTTTGGAAATGCCTGATTTCTATTTGGTGAATGTCTATGTGCCCAATTCGCAGGATGGCCTGAAACGCTTGGATTACCGTGTGCACTGGGAAGAGGATTTTGGGAATTACCTGAAAGGGCTGGCAGTGAAGAAACCGGTGATTGTGTGCGGGGATATGAATGTGGCGCATCAGGAGATAGACTTGAAGAATCCCAGTACCAACCGGAAAAACGCGGGCTTTACCGACGAGGAGCGCGCCTGCATGGACCAGATGCTGGCAGCGGGTTTCGCCGACACGTGGCGGCAACTGCATCCCGAGGAGGTGAAATACTCGTGGTGGTCGTACCGCATGAACGCCCGCGAACGGAACGCAGGGTGGCGTATCGACTACTTCCTGGTGTCCACCCCGTTGATGAACAAGGTGGTCTCAGCAGATATCCACAACGAGATATATGGCTCGGATCATTGCCCTGTTGAACTTGTCATTCGCTGATAATCAAAGTTGTATGATGCTGAATACCGTACAATATCCTGCTTTCGCAATCCTGGCTGACCGTGTCGCTTATGGCTTGCTGCTGTTTCTGTCATTGGCGGTATCCATGTCTTGTCTTCCCCTTATGGAGGTTAAACAGGTGGCTGGTATGTCGCTTCCCGGCTTATGGCACAAGTTGATTGTGGCGGTGTTCATATCGTTGCTGTTGCTGTCGCTGATTGGCGAAAAACCTGTGCTGCCCCCGTTTTTTAAGACAATAGCTTGGCTTTTTGCTTTGCTTTTGTTGGTATGGCTTGCTATTGGAGCCTTTTTCCCAGCGAAAGATTTTGGAGATGAAGTCAGAACGGTTTTTATTTCGCTGTCTGCCGTGTGGTTAGGTTGGAGGATGAAATTGGATGAGTGCCGTTTGAAACTTTTGGTGGGCGTGTTCTCGGCAGGTATGGTGACGGTGGGATTGTTGGTGGTTTTCACGCAGGGAAGCGGTTTCAGTATCACGGAATATTTCGCGGATCGGAAAAATTCACTGGGGCCGATGTTGGCAACGGCGGCGGTGCTTTGCATGGGAATGGTTGTCGATGCCAAAGGAAAAAGGGCACTGCCTGTGGTTTTATGGGGACTGGCATTGTCGGCTTTGTCTGTCCTGCTGATTCTTACCATCCGCGCGCGCGCCGCGTTGTTGGCGGTTGCAATGGTGCTGTCGCTGATGCTTTTCAGGCGTTTTAAGAGCAGATATACCGTGCTTTCCGTATGGGCGGCGATTCTTATGTTGGTGGCGGTTTTTATGCTGATGCCTCATTCCGTCAAACAGTATGTTCACCAAAGTCTGTTCATGGGTTTTACCATGGGAGATATCAGCTCAGGCAGGATGGACCGCAATTATCAGGCAATGAGTATTTGGGCTCAGAACCCCTTGCTCGGGCAGCTGGTGAATGCCAAGGAGATCGATGTGGTGCACAATTACCCCTTGTGGCAATTGTTTCGCTTCGGATTGCTGGGCGCGTTTCCGTTGCTGCTTGTTTATGTTCTCCTGATTGTCAAGGATATCAAGGAATTGCTCGCTCTCCGCGCGGTGTCGGTGATGACTGTCGGATATTATGCTTTGCTGATAGGTTTTGTGGTGTCGTTTTTTGAATATGCTTTTCCTTTTGGACCGGGTACTTCAGTGGTGCTTAGTTTTATCTTTTTCGGAGTGGCGCTAAAGTCCTCTTCCAAAACGGAAAGTCTCTCAACTGAAAAATTGTCAATGGATAACAATAACGGAATATAACTTTTTATCATGGAAAATATAAAAATTGCGGTGATAGGACTGGGGTATGTCGGACTGCCTTTGGCTCGCCTGTTTTCCACAAAATTTGACACTGTGGGCTTCGATGTGAACCGGAGCAGGGTGGCGGCGCTGATGGACGGACATGATACTACCATGGAGGTGGATGACCAATTGCTGCAAGAGGCCATCAAGAGCCATGGTTTCCGTTGCACAAGCGAATTGGATGACATCCGTGCCTGTAATTTTTATGTGGTGGCGGTGCCTACTCCGGTGGACGAAAATAACAGACCCGACTTGACTCCTTTGTTGAAAGCGAGTGAGACGGTGGGAAAAGTGATTGGCAAAGGCGATATTGTGGTGTATGAATCCACAGTGTATCCCGGTGTGACGGAAGAAGAATGCCTGCCTGTGATTGAAAAGGTGTCGGGCTTGAAGTATAATGTTGACTTTTTCGCAGGCTACAGCCCTGAACGTATCAATCCGGGTGACAAGGAACATACCGTGGAGAAAATCAAAAAAGTGACCTCCGGCTCGACTCCAGAAATCGCCGATAAGGTGGATGCGGTGTACAATAGCGTCTTGGTCAATGGTACCCACAAAGCCCCGTCAATCAAAGTTGCCGAGGCTTCCAAAATCATTGAGAATTCCCAGCGTGATGTGAATATCGCTTTCATGAACGAGCTGGCCAAGATTTTCAACGCCATGGGCATCGACACACATGATGTGATTGATGCCGCCGCTTCCAAGTGGAATTTCATCAGGCTGAATCCCGGCTTGGTAGGAGGACATTGCATCGGGGTTGACCCGTATTACCTGATACAGAAAGCCCAGGTGTATGGCGTGCTGCCCCGCATCATGCACGCCTCTCGCCGCTTGAACGATGGCATGGGCGCCTATGTGGCCAACCAAACCATCAAGTGTATGAACAAAAAGGGCGTGATGGTGAAAGATGCCAAGATACTGATACTTGGCTTCACTTTCAAGGAAAACTGCCCGGATATCAGAAATACCAAAATCGTGGATGTTTATCATACTTTGTCGGAATATACCTCTAATATCACGATATATGATCCTTGGGCCGATGTGGAGAAGGCCGTTTCGGAATACGGCATTGCCATTGTCAATGTTTTGCCCGAAGAGCGCTTCGATGCCATTATCCTCGGTGTGGCCCACCGCCAGTTTGAACAGCTCAATCTGAAAGCGTTGCTCCGAGAGGGTGGCGTGGTATATGATGTGAAAGGCGTGCTGCCGAGAGATATGGTGGACGACCGCTTGTAAACGAACAGTTTTTTGTCAATTATCAATATTTAGAAATTCATAAAAGTAGAAAATGGGTAACCTGGTTTTGTCAGTCAAACAGCAAATATTGTCTTTGGTGCTATTGCTTTTCGGGGCGGATGCCAAAGAGAAATGTGTATATTTCAGTCATGTAAAACGCTTGCCGAATCTTTCTGAACCTTCAACCTGGGGCGAGAAACTCCTGTGGCTGAACCACCATTGGCAGCCGGAAGTCAAAAGCCAGTGCGCCGATAAATATCGCGTTCGTGAATTTGTCAAGCAACAGGGCTTGGAGGATTTACTGATTCCCTTGCTGGGCGTTTGGGAAGATGCCAAAGATATTGATTTCGATGCGCTTCCGGACAAATTTGTGCTGAAATGCAATCATGGTTGTGCCATGAATATCTTGGTTACAGACAAAACCAAACTGGACAGGGAAAAAGCTGTAAAACAGTTGAACGAATGGTTGAAGGTGGATCTGGGCAAAATGTCGGGAGAACGCCATTATTCCAAAATCAAACCCTGTGTGATCGCAGAGGCTTTCCTGCCCGTGGAGAATGAAACAGATGTGGTCGATTTCAAAATACATTGCTTCAATGGGGAACCCAAGTTTATCGGGGTATGCTATGACAGAGATCCTGTGACGTATTCCTCAAAAGGGATGATTTTTTCTCCTGCATGGGAACGGATGTTAGTTTTGCAAGGCGAAGACCCGGATTGCTCGTACCCCCAGCCGCAACGCCTGCCGGAGATGTTGGAAATGGCAAGAAAATTGTCCCGCGATTTTCCGTATGTCAGGGTGGACCTGTATGCCATCAAAGATGAGATTTTCTTCGGGGAGTTGACTTTCAGCCCTGACGGAAACATTCCGGAACGGGAATATACCTTAATAGCTTCCCAAGTATTCGGCTCGTGGCTCGATTTGTCTGGAATAAAATCATAAATCACAATAAATTAAATACTTATGAAGAAACAACTGGTGGTTTGCGGGGGTGGAAGCAGTGCGCATACGCTGATTCCCATGCTGGCGGATTCCGCTTTCGATGTTTCCGTTTTTACGTCAAAGCCGGACCGGTGGAGCCACTATGTGGAATTGGAGCACCATGACCCTTCGGGCAAGGTGCTGGGCCGGTATGCCGGCAGTCTGAAAAAAGCTTCTGATAACCCTGCGGAGCTGATCCCTCAGGCGGATTATATCGTTTTCTGCATGCCGGTGCATCAGTACAGATCCTGTCTCCATACCATAGCGCCGTTTATCAACAAAGATAAAACAGTGGCTTTGGGAACGTTGTATGGCCAGGCGGGTTTCAACTGGATGGTGGATGAGGTGAGGGAACGCTGTGGACTTGGACAGTTGGTTTATTTTGCCTTTGGCTTGCTGCCCTGGATATGCCGCATTATAGAATATGGACACAAGGGGGTGACCTATGGGGCCAAGGCGCTCAATTATGCCGCCTGCTACCCGAAGTCGGCTTTCCCTCTGCTGGATGAGGAGTTCTTCAGCCAGATTTGTTTCCGTTGGTTCGGGAAAGGACAGACGGAGCAGAGCGACAATTTCCTTTCGCTGACTTTGTCGGTGGACAACCAGATTATCCATACTTCGCGCTGCCTGGGATTATACCGGGTGTGTGGTTCCACTTGGGAGAAAAAAGAGGATGTCCCCATGTTTTACCGCGATTATGATGATGTGTCGGCTCAGTTGCTGGCCGCGCTCGATGCGGATTATTCCAAAGTGAGGGAGAAAATAAAAGCCTTGTATCCTGAGAAGAATTTCAAGCACATGCTCGATTATCTGGCACTGGAGCGCTTCTCGTACCAGTCGCACAACACGGATGTAAGGGAGTCGTTTGTCAATTCGCAGACTTTGGTCTCGATTGCGACCCCTGTGGTTCAGAATGAGTCGGGAAAATGGGAGATAGACCGAAACCATCGGTTCTTCCTTGATGATATCTATTATGGAAATTGTATCGCCAAATGGATGGCGGAGAAGCTGGAATTGGAAACACCAACCATTGATGCGATTTTGCATTGGGCTCAGCAGGTTCGCCACGAGGAAATTATCGATGAACAGAACCATCTGCTGTTAGACAGTTCCGATTTGTGTTCTCCATTGAAATCTGGTGTTCCTTGCTATTATGGTTATAAAACCATAGATGAGATTGTAGATTGATAATATACTATTAATATATTGAGAAAGAGGACTTGACTATGAAAGCGACCAATAGGGTGGCAGTGAATACGGTGATTCAATACTCCAGACTGGTTATCAGTGCGTTGATCGGTCTGGTGTCGGTGCGTTTGATATTGGGTGCATTGGGCGAGGATGACTACGGTTTGTATGATGTGATTGCCGGTGTAATTGGGCTTATCGGTTTTATCAGCTCCTCGTTGAGCATGACCTCTACCCGTTTTTTGTCCATCAGTTTGGGGAAAAATGACGACGAGGGAACCCGTAATGCTTTCAACTCCTGTTTTTGGATGCATCTGCTGATGGCCGCCGGCTTGGTGCTGGTGCTGGAACTTGTGTCTTTCTATGTTTTTGACGGTTACTTGAATATTCTTCCGGACAGGGTGCAGACGGCCAAGTGGATTTACCAGTGCATGTTGGTGTCGTTGTTTCTGAGCATTTCGGTTACACCGTTCGTCTCCATGCTGGTGTCGCACGAGAATTTTGTGTATGTGTCATTGGTGTATATTGTGGATGCCGTGTGCAAGTTGGGTATAGCCATTGTCATTACAAAATATAGTCGCGACAGATTATTGCTCTATGGTATTCTGATGATGCTGATCACTTTTTTCAATGTGCTTTGTTTTGTTATCTATTGCACGGTTCGTTACAGACGTTTGTTGAGAGTGAAAATGATATCACTGAAAGAACTGGGGGGCGTGTCGGGCTTTGCGGGTTGGACGATGTTGGATGCGTTGGGTGCTACCTTGTCGCGTCAGGGGTATGCGGTGTTGCTGAACCGCTTTTTCGGTACCACGGTCAATGCGGTTTTCGCTTTGGCCCGCCAGGTGGAGACTCCGGTATATACCATTTCAGCCTCCATTATAGACAGTATGAAACCGCAAATCATGAAAAGCTATGGCGCCGGAGATGAGCGAAAAATGATGCGCTTGTCGCTGACCGCTGGAAAGTTGGGCTTTGCAATGATGTCGATACTGGCCCTGCCTTTGCTGGTGATGATGCCGGAGGTGCTGAATTTGTGGTTGTATGAATATCCGGCAGGCACAGTGCTCTTTTCGCGCCTCTTGCTGATTGCCTGTATGGCAAACCAGCTGACAATGGGACTGTTTTATGCCAATCAGGCTATTGGGAATATCAAATGGTTCTCCATCGTGGTCTCTACTCTCCGTATGCTGTCGCTGCCGGTGTCGTGGTGCTTTTTGCGCATGGGTTATCCTGCCTATGTGGCGATTGTCGTGTTTGTGGTTTGCGAGTCGCTGGGTGCGTTCAGCCGTGTGTTGATCATGTCGAAGCTGAGTAAGGAATTGAAGGTTGCGGATTTCTTGAAATCCATTCTGCTGAGGGTGCTGCCGCCCTTCTTGCTGGGCTTGGGAGTTTGCTGGGCACTGAATGGTTTTGTCGATTCGAAGTGGAGCGTGATGTGGGTGACGGCAGTGACCGTGGCGGTATATTGTCTGGCTATGTTTTTCTTCGGTTTGTCGAAGGACGAGCGGGATGCCTTCAAATGCGTTTTCAATTCTTTTCTGGTGAAATTCAAACTAAAACAATCTCAGGCGGAATAACATTTCCTTATGAAAAATATTCTTTTGCTGACGAATATCTACCCTATGAACGACCCCGCGTATGATGGTACGCCGGTATGCCATTTCTTTACTCGCGAATGGAGAAAGAAGGGGTATAATGTCAAGGTGGTTCACTTTATGTCGCTGTTTCCAAGACCTTACTATTGGGTGGGACGCTTGTTCGGGGATGCTATTGCCGCCAAGACCGGTTTTGTCACCTATTCGCACCCAGCCCGCCATTGCCAAAGCTATGAGGTGGAAGGGGTGCCGGTATTGTATGTCCCGATCCCGAAATGTATTCCTCACCGCAATTTTGCGGAACGTCGTATTCAGGAGGCTTTTGACCATGTGTGCAAGGTTTTGGCTGAGGAAAATTTTGTGCCGGATGCGGTGACTGCCCATTTTCCCTTGCCACAGCTGGAGATGCTGTATTTGTTCAAACAAAAGTTTCCTGCCGCCAAAACCTGCTTGGTGTTGCATGGCGATGGCTCGCAGATACCGGAGATATACAAGGAGAATTATCCACGATATATGGATGCGGTGGAGGTGTGGGGCTTCCGTTCGTTGGCATTCAAGAATCAGTTTGAGGCCATTTTCGGTGCCCGTCCGAAAGAATTCCTGTGCTATTCGGGTATTCCCGATGCTTTTTTGTGTCATGCTGACAAAACTTTTGAGCAGGGCGTGCGTAAATTCGTATTCGTGGGCAGCCTTTTCAAGCTGAAAAATGTGGATGTGACCCTCAAAGCATTGCATCTGGCATTCCCTGCGCATGATTTTGAGTTCCATGTGGTGGGTAGTGGGGCAGAAGAGAGCGCATTGCGGTCCCTGACGGATGAGTTGGGCTTGCATTCGCAGGTGTTTTTCCATGGACAGCAAAAGCGTGAGGAGGCCCAGAAAGTTGTGGCGGAAGCCGACTGCTTTGTGATGGTCAGCTCGCGGGAGGCTTTCGGTTTGGTTTATGTGGAAGCAATGGCAAAAGGCTGTGTCACGGTGGCTACCAAAGGCCAGGGCGTTGACGGCTTGATTGTGGACGGCGAAAACGGCTTTCTGTGCGAATCGGACAATGTGGAGGCTCTGGCTACTACGCTAAAACAAATACGCTCCTTGTCCGCTGACCAGTTACGGGCAATTTCACGCAAAGCTGTGGATACTGCCGCTGAATTGACCGATGCGAAGGTGGCGGCTTATTATCTGAGTCAAATTATGTAAATTGTCGATTATGAATAAAATAGATAAAACCGCCATCGTCGGCGAACATGTACTGATGGGTGACAATAACGTGATTTTGCCCTATACCATCATTTATGACGGTGTGCAGTTGGGCAACAATAATGTGATTGGTTCTCATGCGGTGATAGGCTGTCCAGCCACCGACACCAAAAAGATAACCCCTCACGTGGATGATGTGTGTGTGCATATAGGAGATAACAATGTGATACGTGAGTTTTGTATTGTGGAGCGTCCCTGCTATGAGCAAAAGTCTGTGATACAGAATGATGTGTTTCTGATGCAAGGGGTGCATCTGTCTCACGACAATATCTTGCAGGATCATGTGGTGATTACCAACCAGTGTGTCTTGGGCGGTATTGCAAAGATTCTGGAAGGGGCGAACCTTGGGATGGGGTGTACCATCAACCAATACACCATCATTGGACAGTATTCCATGGTGGCTACTGGTGCGCCTTGCATGAAGAATGTCAAGCCTTTCAGCAGGCATATACCTAACAAACCTATATCAGTCAATGTTTATGCCCTGAAAAAATATGGTTTTATGGAATATCAGGAGGAAATTACTGCTTACGTGATGGACGACGTGATGCCGGTGACCCCGAAAATCAAGGCTATGGTCTCTGAATTTGACCAATGGGTGGCTGTATATGGACACGAAACATACAAATAAAATGAAAATACCTTTCTTGTCGTTAAAAGATGTTACCGCTTTGCATGGAGCCGAAATCCAAGAGGCTGTTCGCAGTGTTGTGGATAGCGGGTGGTATCTGCAGGGTGTTGAAAACAAGAGGTTTGAACAGCATTATGCCCAGTATATCGGTACCCGGTATTGCGTGGGCTGCGCCAATGGACTCGATGCGCTGATTTGGATTTTCAGAGCCTATATGGAATTGGGAGTGATGAAACCTGGTGATGAGGTGATTGTTCCTGCCAATACCTATATTGCTACTATTCTGGCGATTACGGAGAATGGTCTGACCCCTGTGCTGGTGGAGCCCAAGCTGAATACGCTGGAAATTGACGACGAACTGATAGAAGAGAGGATTACGGAGAGAACCAAGGCGATTTGTATTGTTCATTTGTATGGCCGCTTGGCCTATACTGAGAAAATAGCCGCTCTTTGTGATAAATATCAGCTGAAGCTGGTGGAGGATAATGCCCAGGCGCATGGTTGTCTTGCCGCCGATGGCCGCAAAACAGGCTCTTTGGGTGATGCCGCCGGTCATAGCTTCTATCCTGGCAAAAACCTCGGCGCCTTGGGTGATGGAGGTGCGGTGACCACCAATAATCAGCAGTTGGCAGACACTATCCGCTCTTTGGCCAACTATGGTTCCTCTGCCAAGTATGTCTTTCAATATTGTGGCCGCAACAGCCGTCTTGATGAGATTCAGGCTGCCGCATTGGACGTGAAACTCAGCTATCTGGATGAGGACAACCAGCACCGTAAGCAAATCGCACAATATTATATCAATAATATAAATAATCATTATATTACGCTTCCTGACACCTTGCCTATGGAAAACAATGTTTTCCATCTGTTTCCGGTTTTATGCGCTCATCGTGACGAATTACATGATTACCTCGGGCACAATGGGGTGGGGACGTTGATCCACTATCCGATACCGCCGCATAAGCAGGAATGCTATCGGGACTGGAACCACTTGAGCCTGCCTGTGACGGAACAGATTGCGGCACAGGAACTGAGTATTCCCATCGGACCTGTTATCAGTTTAGAGCAGGCAAAAGAGGTTGTTGGTTTGTTAAATGGTTTTGAACCAGGTATTTAGATAATAGAAATGTTGCTCATTAAATCAAGATGAAGAAAATCTGGATTATCAATTATTATACAGGATCGCCTCAAACGGCCACAAATCTGCGCTATATCCATTTCGCAAAGCACTTTATGGAAGCTGGTCATGAGGTGGTCATTTTCAATTCATCGCTTAGAGCCGAATTGACCACATCGGATTTCCATGGTCAGGATTTTCTGGTGAAACAATATGGCGACTTTCAATTTGTTCATATTAATGTGCCTGAATATGAGGGAAATGGCTCCAAACGCATGTATTCCATTTGGTCTTTTGCCCGCACTATTTTCAAAAATAGAAATCAATTTGAGCGTCCGGATATTATCCTGCAGAATATTCATCCTCCCTTTGACTATCCCATTGTGAGATTGGCAAAAAAATTGAAGGCCAAATACATCGCCGAGGCCTGGGATTTGTGGCCAGACGATTTTGTGACCTATGGTCTCGTAAAGGAAAATAATCCAGCAATGAAAATAGCTTATCAGATTGAGAAACAGTATTATTATCAGGCTGATGAGATTGTGTTTACTTTCGAGGGGGCGTTCGATTATTTGAGAAAGAAGGGCTGGACGACGGATACAGGAGGGAAAATAGCCAAGAATCATGTGCATTACGTCAATAATGGTATCGATTTGAAACAGTTTGAAGTGGATAAGGCACTTTATCCCCGGGAAGATGCGGATATTAATGACAGAAGTGTATATAAAATTGTGTATTTAGGGACTGTCAGCAGGGCTAACAACATGAAAACGCTCATAGAGGCGGCGGTTTTGTTGAAAGATAATCCTAAATACAGGTTTTTCATTTATGGTGATGGCACGTATCGCGATGAATTGGAGGCTTATGCGCAGTCACAAGGCTTGGACAATGTGGTGTTTAAGGAACGTCTTGTGTCGTTTGCCGAGTGTGCATGGATTGTGTCACAAGCCACTGTGAATGTGATGAGTTACGAGAAGGACTTCGGTAAATACGGAGTGAGTTCGGGGAAGCTTTTCCTTTACCTGGCGGCGGGAAAACCTATTCTTTGCAATATCGATATCGCATACGACGATGTGATTACAAAACATGGTCTGGGCATTGCAAAGTATATGGTGACTCCTGAGGAATATGTGGAGGCTTTTCGTCAGTTGGCGGAACAGCCGGACGAAGATTATGCGGCGATGTGCCAAAGGGTGCATCAGGCGGCACAAGAATTTGATTATGAATATTTGGCGGAACGGGAACTGAAAATCATAGTATAGTCATGTACAGGAATTTTTTCAAACGATTTCTTGATTTGCTCTTGTCAATAGTGGCATTGTTGTGTATCGGCTGGTTTTTGCTGCTGATTGCGCTGTGGCTTCATTTTGCCAACAAAGGGACAGGGGCGTTCTTTAAGCAGATCCGTGTCGGGAAAAACGAGCGGCTGTTTTATATTTTGAAGTTCAAATCCATGACGGATGAGTGTGATGAGAAGGGTGAACTGTTGCCCGATGCGCAACGTCTGACAAAAATAGGGCGCTTTGTCCGCGTCACTTCCATCGATGAGTTGCCACAACTGCTGAATGTGCTGAAAGGCGACATGTCTTTTATCGGTCCACGGCCTTGGTCACCAGACTATCTGCCCTATTACAACGAAAGGGAGCATCATCGCCATGACGTCCGACCAGGAATCTCCGGATGGGCGCAGGTCAACGGACGGGCTATCGCGGGTTGGAAGGAGCGTGTGGCATACGATCTGGAGTATGTCGATGGCTTGTCATTGGCTTTCGATCTGAAGATATTTGGAAAAACATTGACTAATTTGTCTAATCACCGGAGTGTGGGCGTCGAGAAAAGCGGCTCTTATAGCTTCTTTGATTACCGCAAAGCGGAATGGGCCGCGCAAGGTCGCCAGGATCTGATAGAGAAAGCGGAAAAGGAAGAAGCGGAAATTATGCGCAAAATTGCTGACAATGAGAGAATTAGGTAGTGAGTTTTGGATTTCCGACGAACAGCTTGTTCCCGTAAGTGAACGGGAAGGCTTGTTTGTGCTGTCAGGAAGAACGGCTATCGATTTGATTCTTCAGGATATCCTGAAACATCAACCCGTGAAGAATGTGTATATGCCGGCCTATTGCTGCTACTCGATGCTTGCCCCTTTCTTGCGGATGAATGTCAAGGTGGATTTCTATGACATGTTTTTCGATGGAAATTTGAAGTATGAAATTGATGCTGACAAAGACGCCGATATTTTGTACGTTAGCAATTATTTCGGTTACGAGAATACCTTGCCGGAAGATGTAATCAGGCATTTCAAAGCCAAAGGCTCCATCATTCTGTACGACCGGACACATTCATATCTGATGGAAGATGAGCAAGTTGCTTTCGACTATGCTTTTGTAAGCCTGCGTAAATGGATGGGGGTGGCCACCGGTGCTGCGATTGAAGGCCTTGACGCAGTGGATTTGTCAGCATGCCCTTATGCAGAGGTGAAAATCCAGGCGATGAAGGCGAAATATCGCTATCTGAACGGGGATTTGTCGGTTGAAAAAGTAGCTTTTTTGGAGGCTTTTGCCCGTTTTGGAAAGTTGCTGGAGTCGGATTACCGCAATTATGGTATGGATAACCTCTCGTATGCCTTGTTGAAATCACAGAACTTGGAGCGTATGCGGTCGCAAAGAAGCGCCAATGCGGCTTATCTGCATGAAAATTTGCGATTTGACTTTTTGGGAGAGCTGAGTGGCAAATCCTGCCCCTTGTTTGTGCCCGTGATATGTGCGTCAAACGCTGAGCGTGAGAAGTTGCGCAAGGTCTTGCTGGGAACCCAAATCTATTGTCCGGTACATTGGCCTAAAAACAGCATGATAACTTCCAAAATGAAGGTTAACCAACTGTTTGATTGTGAGTTGTCCTTGTTGTGTGACCAGCGTTATGGACTGGAAGAAATGGCATTTATCGTGAAAAAAATTAAAGAAACGAACTAATATCATAAAGATGAAAACTATTTTATTGACAGGCATTGGAGGTTTGACACCGCGTTCAATAGCCAAAGTGATTCGCCGCAATCATCCCGATTACCGATTGATAGGTGTGGATGCCAATAAAAAAGCGATGGGCTTTTTTATGCCGGGTTTATTGGACGATTACGAGGTGTGCCCCCGCTGTACCGAAGAGAACTATTTTCCTTTCATTGAACGGGTTGTGGAAAAATATCAGATAGATTATGCGATTGTGCAGCCAGAAGCGGAAATAGTGGAGTGGGGGGCGTATTATGAGAAAAACGGACGCTTTCCGGTAGATGTGTTCATGGGTTGCAAGTCATTGTCCTTGTCCCTGCGTGACAAGTCTATCATGGCCTCATTGTTGGAAGGAAGCCATTTTATTCCCAAAACTATCAAGGTGACACAAAAAAATCCCCGTTTTGAGGAAGTGGAGAAACTTATTGGTTTCCCTTGCTGGATCCGCGCAACCGAAGGAACCGGAGGCCTCGGCTCTTTGCGACTCGACAACTTGGACTGCTACAGGTCATGGCTGTTTATCAACAGCTTTATTTCAGAATACACAGTGAGCGAGTTCCTTCCAGGGCGCCATCTGGCCAATCAGATGCTGTATTACAACAATGAGTATGTGAAAGGCGCCGCATTGGAGTGTGCCGAATATGTGATGGAAAGCATCGCACCCTCGCATGTGACGGGTAATACACATTTCGCCCGCTTTCTCAACGATGACAGGATCAACCGTTTCTGTGATGACTGTGTGAAGTTCCTGTGCGCGAAATTGCAGGTGCCGGCACATGGTATTCTGAGCTTTGACTTGAAAGAGGATAAGAATGGGGATTTGAAGGTTACAGAGGTGAATATCAGACACATGGCTTATACCGGCGTGATGGCCCAGGTGGGCTTCGATTTGATAGAGGATACCATCAGGATTATGGAAGATGGCAATGCCGACCGTGTGGTCCGTGATCCGTATTATCATTATGACAAGCCGTATGTTTTCTTGCGAGATGTGGATGTGGAGCCTATATTGCTTGAAAGCGAAGAAGTTTTTGATAAGAAGTAAATGATGAAAAAATTGGCAATCATCGGTTCCGGCCGGATGGCCTGGATTTTCGGGCGGGAAGCCAAGGAAATGGGCATCGAGAGCCATGCTTTTTCCATCGACGACCATTGCGTGGCCAAGGAAACTGTCACGGAACATCATTTGGTGGATATCATGGACATGGATAAAGTCCTGGATATATGCCGCCAGCTGAAAATTGACGGGGTTGTGCCGACAACCGAGTTGACGGTGCCGGTGGCTGCCTACGTGGCAGAGAAAATGGGACTGAACGGGATTCCTTTCGACGTGGCCCGTGTGGTGACCGACAAATACCGTAACCGCCAATTGTGCAGGACGCTTCCACATTTGAGACAGCCAGCTTTCGCAGAGGTCCTCACGTTTGATGAACTGAACGCATTGAGCTTGTCTTTCCCCTTGATACTCAAGCCGGTATCGAAAGGCGGTAAAAGGGGGATTACAGTGGTACGTGACATTTCGGAACTGAAAGGGGCGTTTGACTTCGCCAAGAGTACTTCCGGTGACCATCCGGTTATTGTGGAGGAGTTTATTGAAAACGGACAGGAATATTCGGTGGAAAGCCTTTCTTGTCAAGGTGAACATTATATTATCCAGGTGACAGAGAAGATGAGTTCTGGGGCACCTCATTGTGTTGAGCTGGGACATCATCAGCCAGCCGATATTTCCGCCGAAATGCGCAAAAAGGTGGAAGATGCCATAAAAGAAGGACTTACGGCTATAGGTGTGGATAATGGGCCTTGTCATACCGAAATCAAAATTGTGGACAATCAAATCTATCTGATCGAATTCAATGCCCGGCCTGGTGGTGACCATATCGCCTGGCCGCTGACCATGCTGAGTACGGGTTATCATTATATTAAAGGAATCATACAGGTGGCAATGGGTGATTTCAAACCGCTGGATACGAGTAAATTTCAGCATCGTTATGCTGGCGTTTACTTTGTGACCACCCAAAGCGCATATCTGAAACCGATTTTCGATAACTGCGAGAAAGAACCATGGTGCTGCTGGAAAAATGAGGTGAGCAAAGAACTGAAACCGCTGGTTCACAATGATGGCTATGGCACAAACTTTTTCATTTATTGTTCCGATGAGGGACGTCCTGTAAAATAGAATAGTGTATGAATGAGATCAGATCATTTCATTGGACCGAGAAAATGGAATTCTTTAATCTGGCGGCCATGCTGATTACGGTTCCTATAGACTCGGGGACAAGCCTGTTGTTCTCGGTTTTTTGGATGCTTTCGGTGATATTGAAGAACACAATCCTGAAACGCTGGTCTTTCTTTGGCTGGCATCAGGATAAGAATTTCCAATACGGCAAAAGCCAATATTTTCTGATTCCCGTGTTGTGCTACTGGTTTGCCTACCTGCTCAGTTTGTTGTGGACAGAAAATATGACGACAGGCTGGGGGGAGATTGGCGAGCTGATATGGTTTCTTGTGCTGCCTTTGACATGTGTGTGTACCGATTTCAGGCAGTTTTCGGAAAAACTTGTCAGAGTGATGCTATGGTCGTTTGTGCTGACCCTGTCGGTGCTGTTTGTGCTGCTGCTGTCCATTAAGGTGGTGAAAGCATGCGCCTCTGCCGAGTATTCATTTTTATGGTTTATGATGAATGAGGATTTTTACTACATTCATCATGCTTATATGGCCTTATATATATTGACAGGGCTGGCATTCCTTTACAGTGAGCTGGTCCGTAAGGAGAAACAGGATGCTAGGTTGACCGTTTTGTCTGTGGTATGCGCTTGTTGTATGGTGCTCTTTTTGCTGTGCATCAATTCCAGAGCAGGTTTGTTGTGTCTGATAATCTTGATGGCATTTTGTTGGGTACATCAATGTTTTGTGCGCAAAAAATACCGTTTCGCCTTGATCAGCTTGGTGATTGCTTCTCTGGTGGTGGTGGGGTCGCATTTTGCGCTGCCTGAGTATTTTCGCCGCTTGTCAGAGACGATAGTTCAAGTGGCCAACGGGGATAAATCGGATGGCCGCTTTGAGATTTATGAAAAAACATGGATGGTGTTGAAAGACAATATGCTGTTGGGTGTTGGCGCTGGTGACAGAATGGACGAGCTTATACCGTATTATGATTCGGAGGAAGAGGCTTATTGTCCTCACAACCAGTATCTTGATACTTGGATGACCACCGGGGTTGTCGGCTTGTTGTCGTTGTTGGCCATGTTGATTGTCCCTCTGGTGATGGCTTTACGAAAACGCCATATTTTTTCCTTTCTGTTTTTGCTGATGCTGATGGTGAGCCTGTTGTTCGAGTCGATGTGGGAAAGGCAGATGGGAATAGTTTTCACAGCGGTGATATACATTTATATGCTGCTGCTTTTTCAGTTGGATTCAAGGAAAATAGCCCATACAGAATTACCAGGTAACAGCTCGGATATTTCTGTGCCGGATCATCAACAATAATTTCAATGGCAAAAATATAGCTTATGACAGAAAAAATGGAAGGTCAACAACTCCAAAATGAGGCAAAAGAAACCCGTGGTATGGCTTATCTGCTGGAATTGATTATCCGTATGCGTTATTGGATCCTGCTATGCTGCGCAGTGTTCGGCTTGGCCGTATTTGTGTCGCTCAGGTTTGTGTCGCGCGAGTACGAGCGGACTGTGGTTCTGAAGGTCGATATGAGCGCATACGATGGTCTGAGAGACTCATTGCCTGATGCGGATGGAAACAGGGTGGAGTTTGTGCGAGACAGGATGGAGGCGAAAGTCCTGCTGTTGCAATCCCAACCAGTGGTGGAAAATGCGCTGAAACTGATGGCGGAAGAAAATGAAGACGCTGACACCGGAAAACTTGTTTTGTACAGTCATGACAGGTCCAATCTTACCGCCGAATATTCTAAATATTCTGATGTGATACGACTGACACTCCGTACTACTGATTCACAGCAGGCGGATGCTTTTTTGTTGGCATTGGTGGAAAGCTACAATGAGGCAGTAGAACAAAACGAGGTCTATGACCATGCTTTTGTCACGGTGATTGACCCTCCTTATGGTTCGGACAAGCCCGTATATCCGCATGTAAAGTTGCTGTATTTGCTGGCGATAGTTATGGGTGTGGTTTTGCCACTTACGTGGGCGGAGCTGAAAGACTGGTGGAAAAATAATAATTCCCTCTGATTTTTTTAAATCAAGCTTAAATATTCCCTACAATTGTTAATGCACATGCTCTTATCGTATATCCAAAATCCCTTGTAAAAATTTTTTTTTGAAAAATTGACAATGCGATGTAATTTTTTTTGTAAATTTGCCCAATGTTTAATAATGAATTGTTTGGCGATTTTGTAAATATCATGTTGTTAATTAATTATATATTTAGTCTATGAAAAAGAGTTATTTTTTGGTACTGGTTTTTATGGCGGCAGTTTGTCTGATGTCCGCTCAAAGTTTAAGCACGCTTGCGCCTTCAGTTTGTAAATCCCGCGCTTCCGTCGGCATGGTGTCGAAGACACTGGAAGGATTTGGCTCAACGCACTATTTTTATAGTGATGAATTCTTTGCGGCTCCTTCCAAACAACAGCGGTCTGATGCTTTGTTTGCTATCAACACGGCAAATTCCGAGGTGACACAGGCCAGCATTGTCCATCCCAAGGATGTTGAGTTTTTCAATGCCATTGAGAATGAGGATGAGGTGATCGGCTTTTATTATAGGGAGAGCGCCAAAGAAGGAAGCATGACCCTCTATATGAATAAAATAGCCAAAAACGAGGAAAATCCTGCCTGGGATCCTTTTTTGCTGAATACTTTCCCGTTTGAGAAAAAAGACAACGCCTATTCGTTTATGGCTGTGTCACCAGATAAAAGCAAGGCGGTTCTTTTTTACATGTCTTCAGCCAAAAAGGGTAGTTTCAAGGGCGCTGTTGTCATGACTTTTGACAATACCGGTGAAAGAATTTGGGACACTGAACTGGAATTGGATTTCAGTAATCGCACTTTCCAAGTGCTGGATATCCTGGTTACAAATGAAGCGGATGTCTATATTCCTATTTTGTCCTTTAATGTGCCGAGCAAAAATGCCCGTTCGGATGAAAAAATTCACATTTATGAGGTCTCTTCAAACAATGTCAACTCCCGCAGTGAGGAGGTCAAGTTTGGACATCTCAGCAATGGAAAAATAATACAGACTCGTGACGGAAATCTTTGTTTGGGAGGCTATTACGTGACTAACTTGAAGGAGAATGAGAACGGAAGTTATATGTTGAAATACGATGTCAATTATTCCAGCATTGTTAATTTCTCACATCAGAATTTTCCCGCCAGCTATAGGGAAAAGGTTGTGGCCAAGTTGTTCTCCAACACCATCGCCAATCAGAATTGTTATGTGAGAGCCGATAAATTGGTGGAATTTGCCAACGGCAATGTGGCCTTGATAGGGGAGCAACGCAATATGACGGTTGTGGTGGACAACAAAGGAGTGACTACCTACAACTATTTTGCAAAGAACATATTGTTTACTTTGGCGGATGAAAATGTTGATATAAAGGATTTTAAGATGTTCCAGAAAAACCAGACAACCTCCGTGAACACTCCGAAGTTCAAATACGAGGATTTGGGTTTGTCATACTATACGTTCTTCCATGACAATAAGTTGTATATGTTGTATGCTGACAATATCGACAATCTTATGGGTGAGTCTGGCAATCAGATCAGAATGTTTATGAACAATAAACATTGCACAGCCCTGTTGACGGTTGACGAAACAGGGGAAGGCTCTACCCGTTTGATGATCAACTCAAAGGTGGCCAAAGGTCGTATGCTGGCTCCTCTGTTTATGGAAGATGATGGCTTCGTGATTATCTTTGTGGATAAAAAGGCCGCCAATATCTGTAAGTTGAATGTAGAATTATAAAAATTATGGAAAAAAGATTTGTCGCCCTTATTGTTTCCCTTGTTTTTTCTTTAGGGATATCATGGGCACAGTCCTCAGTGGACAATTTCAGCCCCTTGCAATCAGAGGGTCCTATTCCGTCGCGACTCTCCGATATGATGGGCAAGGCTGACGATAAGGAAAGCTTTGTGCTGTCTGCCTTGAAGGAGGGACGAGTGTTGTATGGAACCTCTTTGAATGCGTATGTCCAGCAAGTTGCCGACAATTTGTTGGAGGCATACCCGCAACTGAAATCCGAATTGCAATTTTACATACTGAAATCCCCTGTGGTGAATGCCTATTCGACGGAGCAGGGCTGCATATTCGTGAACGTGGGCTTGTTGGCCCAGCTGTCCAATGAGGCTGAATTGGCTTTCATATTGGCTCACGAAATCGCTCATTATACAGAACACCACAGCGATTTGTTGGGAGAATATAAAAACAAATATCAGGGTGCTGATTTTATCCAGTATTATCTGAACTACCACAGCCGCTCACGCGAGCAGGAGGCTGATGCCGACAAGGTAGCCATTGAACGCTATTTTGGTCATTCCTCCTACAGCTATTCGGTTATGGACGGGGTCTTTGATGTGCTGCAGTATTCGGAATTGCCTTTCGACGAGCTGCCGTTTGACCACAATTTGGTGGAGACCAGCTTCTATCAATTTCCAGCCAACTATTTCCTGCCCAATGTGGCACCCATAGCCGACAGGTCGGAGATTATTGATACCTTGTCAACCCACCCGAATCTTGAGAAACGTCGCACCGCTGTGAAGTTGCAGGTGACTGGCCTGTCGGATGCGGGACGCTCCGTCTTCCTTCAGCCCGAGTCGTCTTTCAAGGCAATGCGCGATCTGGCCCGCCTGGAATGCATACACCAATGGCTCGTCTCTCATCAGTACGATAAGGTCATCTACAACTGCCATGTCTTGAAGCATTCTATGCCGGACAACAAGTTCGTTGACAAGTCGATGGTGACAGCCTTTTATGGCTTATCCAAACATAAGAATTATGGTCAGGTAAGTCATGCGCTCACTCCTTATAAAGAGGTGGAGGGCGAGATGCAACAGGTGAGTTACTTCTTGTCAAAACTCTCAAGACAAGAGTCGTCGCTGTTGGCACTGCGTTTTGCCTGGAATGCCCATCGGGAATTTCCTGAGGATGCTTTTTATATGGATCTGATAAAGGATGAAATGAAGGACGTTTTTGTGAAAAACAAGATGAAATATACCGATTTTTCCGATTATCCTATGGGTTTTGACTTGGGCTCTCTCGAACCTCAGCCGAATACCTCCGGTAATTCAAAGTCGGAGGGAAACAAGTATGACAGAATAAAGCATAACAACCAGCAGGAAATGGTACGTCCTACAGAAAAGTTCAAGACCGGCAATTATATGTTGGTGGATATCCATCGTGATTCGTTGTTTGTCAGTTTGATGAATTCTGTAGTGCAGTCGGCTGAGAATGAGCAGATTCTGAATGCAATTGCCACCCCTAAGGCTGCGGATATGTCCAAATTATTAATTGTTAGACCGTTATGTGGTGTTGAGGCTGATAGGAATGACCTTAAGTCGCTGCAAAAGGCAATCAGAAAGAGTGATAAACAAGAAGACCGTTTGACTCTTAACTTGGTGAGAAGCGCAAAGAAGCTGAAACTGAAACCCCTGTTCTTTGATACCAAACAAATGGCCCAATTCGATACCCGCCAATACAATGATTATGCCACTATTCAACAATGGTACCGGGAATATAAGCAGGCGGGTGGAATAGAGATGCAATATCAGCAGAGCGACGAGTTGGCAAGGATTGCCAAAGAACTGGATTGCAACAGGATGTGTCTGGTGGTTACCAACAGCTCCAAATACAATTTCTTCTCCTATTACAAATTGCAGTCACTGATTTTCTCGATTGCCTGTCCATATATTTTTCCATTTGCTCTTGCCCAGTTGGCAATGCCCCGCTACAGCACCAATGTGGATGTTGTGATAACCGATTTCACAACAGGAAAACAAGTACTACACAGTTCCAACACCTACTATTCTCCTATGCGGGAGTCTTATCTGAATGCCGAGGTTTACAATGAATTATATAAATTTGTGAAAGGAAAGAAATGAAAAAAATAATCGCAATTATCAGTTTTGTATTGCTGGGTGGCTCTCTCTTTTCGCAGAACCCTGGCTACATGGGCAGACATGTATTGGTGAACATGGAGGCGTATGTCAGTCCCGCATGGAAAAATCCCACTGACTTGGGAAATGCCCTGATAGCGAGTGGGATTTCCGCCAAAGCCGCAAGATATTTGGGGCTGAATTACTTCCTCTCTCCAAATTTGGAAGTGATAGTTTGGCGCAAAGGAACAGTGGGCGCTGGCTACAATTTTTATAAGTCCCCCTTCAATCCAAACTCCACAGGTTCGTTCTTTGCAAGTTACAGTGCGAGCGACGTGAATTCCTTTGCCACGATGAAGGCCCATGGCTTCAATGTCTTTTACAAACAGTATCTGGGACAGACAATGGCCCCCATGGGACAGTATCTGAAATTCACTTTCGACGGCTATTTTTACAATTATTCGGTTCCGGATGCGGTTTGGCAGGATTATGTTGATTCTCATCGTAGTTGGGATGAGACATCATCGGTCAGCGACGAAATGCAAAACGGCAAAGGCAAATTGTTCGCTTTCAAGGTCGAATATGGTTACGATTACTTTGTCCTTGATTGCTTGCGATTGTCAATGGGCATATCCCTTGGCACCACTTTTGGCGGATATAAGGCCTTGGGCCGTGACCGTAGCAGCCTCTCCGTGTCGGATTATGCCGACAACCGTTTGCTCAATGCCTATTGGTTTGGTATAAAACTGGGTGTGGGTTTCCTGACATTCTGATTTTCGAGATTGTAGATGAGTGAGTATTTCCATCGTTAAAGATGTGAAATATATCAATTATATCGTATTCCGGAAATAGAAACGTTATAATAAAAAAGTGCCTTGGAAGTGGTAGTACATTTCCAGGGCACTTTGATTTTTAAAATTGGGGATTATTTCGCGATGGTGGATATGACATTCCCCTTGGTGTCTGAAGTCGATGGCGACCTGGCCGCTCATTCGTGTTTGGGCTTTTTCCAAGTATCTTCCAAGTATCTTCCAAGTACCTTCCAAGTACCTTCCAAGTACCTTCCAAGTATATGCAAGCACTTTGAGCTTGCCTACTACTTGGGTAGAGCCTGGGTAGAGCTTGGGTAGTACTTGGGGAATGATAGAAGGGTATTGCACGCTACTTCATTTCGCAGCGGGTTTATCCGGTCCTTCGGTGCACATTACATTCGCGCTGCGAAGAGATATACCGCATTTCTCATACCCCACACTGCGGCCTGCGGCCTTATGTGGGGTTACAGAGAGGATGTCTCTTCGAGACATTACCCGTAAGGTAGTCTGACACTCTTCACGCATGACATCCGCTCTGGTTCCGGCCTCGGAGAGGCCGCCTCTCTTCGAGATAACCCGTAAGGTAGTCTGACACTCTTCACGCATGACATCCGCTCTGGTTCCGGCCTCGGAGAGGCCGCCTCTCT
>JAFXSR010000018.1 GCA_017525505.1 Bacteroidales bacterium | reverse complement strand
CCGCGACAATTATTCTGATGAGGAGGTCTTCGAAAGAACCAAGACTGAGGTCGTGGACTTGCTCAAGAAAACGCTGAAACCCGAGTTTATCAACCGTATAGATGAGATTGTGATGTTCCAGCCGCTGTCGAAACGCGAGATCAAGAATATCATCAAGCTGCAGGTCAATCAGTTGAATGACTTGTTGGGACAGCAGAATATCAAGGTGGAATTCACCAAATACGCGCTCGACCAGTTGGCAGAGTTAGGCTATGACCCCGTGTATGGCGCCCGTCCGTTGAAACGAGTGATACAGAAGAAGATATTGAACGAGTTGTCGAAGATTATCTTGGGCGGCACTTTGAAAACCGACGAAACCATCATGGTGGACTCTCTGGAAGAAGGCAAGTTCGCTTTCTTCAACAAGAAAGAAGAATAAGCTTGAAACGATAAAATTGAGGCGGACCAACGTGTCCGCCTTTTTTGTTGAGTTTATCCTCCAAAATCATCGTAATGAATCATGTCAGGGTCAACGCCCAGAGAATCAAGCATCTTCAAGACGGCTTGTAACATCATGGGCGGGCCGCAGATATAATATTCAATGTCCTCGGGGTAAGGATGTGTTTTCAGATAATTGTCGAAAATGGCCTGGTGCACAAAGCCTGTCAACCCATTCCAATGCTCGTCGGGATTGGGTTCGGACAGTACCACATGGAAAGAGAAATTGTTGTGTTCATGCTCTAATTGCTGAAAATCATCCATGTAGAACAATTCCTTGAGCGAGCGTCCCCCATACCAGAAACTGGTCTTGCGTGTGGTATTCAACGTTTTGAATTGGTGGAAGATATGCGAGCGCATGGGGGCCATGCCGGCACCACCGCCAATGAACATCATCTCCGCTTGCGACTCATTCACCCGGAAATCGCCGTAAGGGCCGGACACCATGACCTTGTCGCCTGGCTTCAGGCTGAAGATATAGGAGGAGGCGATGCCGGGAGCGATTTTTTTCCATTCGCCGCTTTTCTTGTCGATGGGTGGCGTAGCGATGCGGACATTCAGCATGACGATGCCGTTTTCCGCCGGATGGTTGGCCATGGAATATGCGCGGACGGTGGGATTGGTGTTACGGGAGCGCAGTTCGAACAGGTGATTTTTTTCCCATACCTGCCGGAAGGGTTCTTCAACCTGCATTTGCGTAAACTGGACATCGTAAGCTGGGATGTCAATCTGGATATAACTGCCTGAATGGAAGTCAATGGTTTGGTCGTCAGGAAGTTTTAAGACCAATTCCTTGATAAAACTGGCCACATTGTGGTTGGAGACAACGGTACATTCCCATTTCTTGATACCAAAGAATTCCCGGGGAATCTCAATGTCCATGTTTTCACGGACTTTTACCTGGCAGAAAAGGCGGTAATTATCTTCTATCATCTTGCGGCTCAGATGGTTGCGCTCTGTGGGGAGAACTGATCCGCCGCCGCTGAGCACTTTTCCTTTGCAGGTGCCGCAACTGCCTCCACCCCCGCAGGCCGAGGGGACAAAGACTTTCTCGTCGGACAGGGCTTGCAGTAGGGAGCAACCCCGCTCGTGCTCTATCTCTTTTTCCCCGTTGATATGGATAGTGACCTTGCCTTCGGGAATCAGCTTTTTTCGGGCAAAAAACAAAACCACCACAATTCCCCAAATGATAATCAGGAAAATGACAACAGCCGCTATGGTAGTCCAAATGTTCATTTTTTTTCAGTCTTTTAGATTCCTAAAAATGCCATAAAACCGATACCCAACAGGCCGGTGATGATATAGGCGATGCCTTTGCCTTCCAAGGGTTTGGGAATGTCGGCGTATTTCAGTCGCTCTCGGATGGCCGCAAAGGCCACGATGGCCAAGAGCCAGCCGATACCCGACCCCAAGGCGTAAGAGAAGCTATGGATTACCGTGGGGAAATGACGTTCCTGCATGAAGAGTGAACCTCCCAGAATGGCACAATTTACGGCGATTAGCGGCAGAAAGATGCCCAAGGAGAGGTATAAGCCGGGTGTGAATTTCTCAGTCACCATCTCCAAAAGTTGTACGGTGCCTGCGATAACAGCAATAAAGATGATAAGCGTGAGGTAGGACAAATCGACATTTGCCATGCGACTGCTAAGCCAGGACAAGGCTCCTTCTTGCAGTAAATATTTGTCGATGAGATAATTGAGCGGGACGGTAATGGCCAATACAAAACATACGGCAAGACCTAAACCGAAAGCGGTTTTCACTTCCTTGGAGATGACAAGATAGGAGCACATGCCTAAGAAGTAGGCGAAAATCATGTTGTCGATGAAGACCGAACGGACGAAAATGTCAAACAATTCTTTCATTTTTCACTACTTTTTCGTGTTCCTTGTTGAATCCATACCAAGCCGCCAACCAAAATAAGGGCCATGGGTGGCAAAATCATCAGTCCGTTGTTGAGATAGCCGGCTTCGTAGAAAGAAGAGGGGATAAGCTGATGGTTCCAGAGGGTGCCGGAGCCTAACAATTCGCGGAAGATGGCTACCACTACGAGCACCAGACCATATCCGAGTCCGTTCATCAGTCCGTCCACCAGCGAGGCTCCTGGGGTGTGCGACAGGGCAAAACCTTCCAGACGGCCCATAATGATGCAGTTGGTGATGATAAGACCGACGAAGACTGAAAGCATCTTGCTTACATCATAGAAAGTGGCTTGCAGCACCTGGTCCACCATGATGACCAGTGTTGACACCACCAGTAGCTGTACGATAATGCGGACACGGGGCGGTATCGTGTTTCGTATCAGGGAGATGATAAGATTGGAGATGGCGCAAACCACGGTGACCGAAAGCGCCATCACAACAGCGGGTTTCAGCTGTGCCGTCACCGCCAATGCCGAACACACCCCCAAGGTCTGTGTCAGTATCGGATTATCCCTGTTTAACGGTCCTAAGTATGATTTCATGTTAGTTACTTCGTGTTGATTATTGAATATCCAAACCCCTGTTTTTAAGTCTTTAATTATCAACTATTAATTGTTAATTGTTAACTGTTAATTGTCAACTGTCAACTGCTGTAGCATTTCATCTACTCCTTTCGACGTGAGGGTGGCTCCCGAGATGGCATCCACACGGTTGTCATCGGAAATTCCGCCTTCTCTTCCAGCCGGAAGCACTCTTACTGATACATAATTGCCGTTTTTATCATAAAGTTTCTTTCCTATAAATGCCTGTTGAAAAGCGTCTTCTGTAATACGGTCACCCAAACCCGGGGTTTCGGATTTGTGGGCGAAAACTACCCCTTTTACAGTGGTGAAATCATCTGATAAAACCACATAACCCCATATCGGTCCCCAAAGTCCTTTGCCTTTCACATAAAGCACATGTCCTTGGGTGCCGTCAGCACATTGGATGTTGTAGGCTTCCTCTCCGTTGAGGTCATCTCTTTCCGAAACCTCATTGAAAAGCGCAATAGCCTCTTTCTTGTCGATTTTCCCATAGCCGGCCGCTTTCAGAATTTGTTGGGCTTTCTCGATTTGTTGATTGTTTTCCCGCATAGGTTTCAAACCCAACGATACAAGTGTCAGCAACAAGGCGATAATGGTAACCATCACCGTGATATAGATAAAGATGTATCGGTTGCTGAATGTTTTCATTTTGGCTTGTTTATGTTGTTGAAAACCTGTGTTTTATGCAATAAGATATTTTTCTTTCTTTTCTTGATTTTGATTTGAATCACGCAGTAATCAATCAGCGGAGCGAAGATGTTCATGAGCAGGATGGCCAGCATCATGCCTTCGGGATACCCCTTGTTGATGACACGGATGATGATAGCCAAGATACCAATGAGCAGTCCGTAAATGTATTTTCCGGATTGTGTATGTGTGGCGGTAACGGGGTCGGTAGCCATGAAGACGGCTCCGAAGAGAAAACCGCCCATCAGCAAATGTTGCCAGCCGTTGATGGGGCAAAGACCTATGCCATAAAACAAACTGCCAGTGAGAAAGCCTCCGGCGATGACGGACAGCATGATGCGCCAGCTGGCCACTTGTGTGAAGAGGAGCAAGGCTGCCCCTATGAGGATGGCGATTTTGGAGGTCTCGCCGATACAGCCCGGAATGGTGCCGATGAACATGTTGAGGAAGGAGGCGGTCTGTTCGCCACCGTTCATCAACTGGGCCAAGGGAGTGGCTCCGGTGATGGCTTCAGGACTGCCGGAGACCCAGACGGAATTGCCAGAAATCACTGATGGATAGGCGAAAAAGACGAAAGCACGGGTCATCAGGGCAGGATTCAGAAAGTTATATCCTGTGCCGCCGAACACCTCCTTGGCAAAGACCACGGAAAAAATGGTGGCTACAGACACTATCCAGAGGGGTATGTCGGGGGGCATGATCATCGGAATCAGGAAGCCGGTGACGAAAAAGCCTTCTTCCACCTGTTTGCCGCGCCATTGGGCAAAGCCAACTTCCACTGCCAGACCACTGACGTAGGTCACGATGACCAGCGGAAGCCATTTCAGGAAACCGTAGCTGAAGCAAGTCCATATCGAGCAGGCTTGTCCCAGTGCCAGATAATGCTGGTAACCGGTGTCCCACAGTCCGAACAATAGGGCGGGGCAGAGGGCAATCATCACGGTGATCATGATGCGCTTCAAATCAACGGCGTCGCGGATATGGCTGCCGGTGGTGGTCACCGTTTTGGGCGTCAGCAGAAACGTGTCAACAGCATCAAATAACGAGGAAAAACAGTGCAAAGGCTTGCCTTTCTCGAAGTTCTTTCTGATTTTGTCGCTGAACTGTGATAATCCCATGTTTAGATTAGTGATAGAAGTGTGTTATAAAGAGGTATATAATGTATGCTATTAGTCGTGCTGAAAGCACGTAATTCTATTAACCCCGCATAAGCGAAGCGCAATGTGGGGTATGCGGTAATCTATCATACTCCAGCGTGCCGTAGGTACGCTACATCGGAGTGTGTGTAGCGTGCTTTCAGCACGCAGACAGGAGCTGACACTTTCCACCCCACACAACAAGTTGTGCGGGGTTAATAGGATATCGTGCCTTTGGCACGCCTCTTTGTATTTCAAATCAAAAAATCGATAAATCATTATAAATACTTGAAACACTGTAATTTATTCATATTTTCTTTTTTTATTGTGATAATGTTAATTGTCAACCTCTTCTCTGTCTTCTCTCAGTCCTTCCCTTACAATCTCCTGGCAGGGCATTTTGGAGGGACAGACCACCTCACAGAGGGCAAAGTCCTCGTCATCAACTTCGTAGATGCCCAATTCTTCCATTTTGTCCAAGTCGTGAGTGAGGCAGGCTTTGAGGAGTTCGAGCGGAGGAATATTGTCGAAGGGAAATACTTTCTCGTAGATGTCTGTCATCACAAAATTGCGATGGTCGCCATGTTTTAAAGTGTTGAAATTGAATGCTTTGCGTTTGCTTAGCCAGGCAAAAAAGGTGTGCGAGAAGCTCCATTTTCTGAGACCGGGCAAAAACCAGCCCAAAACTTCCCGTTCTCCGCCTTCCTGTATGAGTGTGAGCTGATGGTCGTAAAAGCGAAGACTTGGCTGGTCTTTTATTTGCTTGCCAGTGAGTATGTTGCCACTGATGATACGAGTGGTATGACTCTCGTTTTCATCAGCTGTTTCGGGCTTGTTTAGCTCCGTATTCTCTTGTTGCAAAGCTCCTTTCAGTAGTCTGGATAAATCGGCCCCATAAAAGCTGGTATAATAGTGCGGTTTGCACGCTTCGGGACCGGTAAGGGCGAAAATGGTGTCAAAACCCAGCAAATCTTCTTGGAAGAAACGCCCGATTCTGGCCACATCCAGGGGATGGATATACCAAATGGTTTCCCCTTTGTCCAACGGAGAGATGCGGTGAATTTGCGGACCGACATTGCCGGTGGGATGGGGACCGCTAAAGTGGTGGATGTATGTGTTTTGAGGAAGATTGCTGAGTTCCAATGTTTTCCCAGCCTGTACACACAAATGTATCGGGGTGCCGCTACCTGCCGCCTGTTGTAGTTTTTGTAGTCCGAAAGAAAAACCCTTTTCTTTGCCATGCATTAAAAAGGACATGGAAGGAGCGAGCGGGGTGGTGTCAAAACAGGAAATGAAAATCGCCTTGGGTTGGGCATCAGGAGAGGGAATCACGGAGAAGGGGCGCTGGCGCAGACAAGGCCACAGTCCGTACTGCAGGAGCAGGGACCTCAGAGCAGGTGCCTCGTCGCTATCCTCAAAAGTTACTGGCACTATTGTCCCGGGATCACGGTCCAGGGCAATGCTGATGCATTCTATAACACGTTTCTCACCACGGACAATTTCCTTGACAGTGCCTTTTACGGGAGAGACGATTTGGACACGCTCGTCGTTTTTGTCGGTAAAAACAGCTTTGCCGATGTCAACGGAGTCGCCCTCCGCCACCAGCAAGTGTGGTTTCAACCAGCGGAAGTCCGAAGGCCGGATATGGCAGTATTCGGGCCTTGCCATTGTCTCGACAGTTTCCGCCGCCGCCCCGTTGAGCCTCAAATCCAAGCCTTGCCGTATTCTGAAATCCATTGTCGTGATGGGTAAGCAGTGTGTTAACATTTTTTAAGAATGCAAAATTACAACTTTTTCCCGTATCTTTGCATCATAAAATTCGATAAAGAAAAAGTGTATGATTTTCAGATTTTCAGATGGAGAAACGGTGGAGGTTGAAGCTGGTCAACTTCAGGAATTGTTGAAACAGAACGAGCTATATTTGCAAAACTATCTGGAATTGGCGGATGAGATAGATGATCCGTCCTATGTGGCTCGCGGCAATGGTTTTTGCGAAACCAAGTACAGCGAGGACTTTATTGAATCACAAATCGCCAAGTACCGTCAGCGGGTACAGGATATCAGCCAATGGCAGGAAACCCTTGTCAGGGCTTAACGGTCAATTGTCTCATAGACACGGCGAATCCTCCGCACGGCGCCATCTTCAGTTTCAGAACACTCTTGCTTGTCACCACCTTTTTCGTGATAGTGTAAGCCTGAGGATTGTATTTCAATTGGCAATCAGGAGTGCGGAATTCAGAATCATCAGGAAGCCCACACGCATCGGGCGCATCAGCATAAATGATGGCCTCGTATTTCACACCGGGTTGCAGGAAATCCAGTTTTACAGATACCTCGCGGGCAGTCTCGTCGGTGATGCCGCCGACGTACCAAACATCATGCGCTTTAAAAAATGAGTCCTGCCATTTCTTCCATGGGAGAGGTTCCTTTTCTGTTTTGTAATCATTTTCCGGATCAATGTCGTAAATGTAGCGAGCGGCACCGCATAGATTGAAATTATTTGGTTTGTAGTCAGGCAATTGAGCAAGTCCATCGGCAGCTTTGAATAGGGTGGAGAGTTTCGGATGGCGGGCGGTAACAATATAATCCCCCGGTTCTGCCATGATGTAGATGCTGGTGTCCCAATCCACTGCCACATCCTTGATGAACTGGAAGGCATCCATGTATTGCTCGTAATGCTCGGGGAAATCGGCAGCCATCTGCAAGGGCGAGTAGAAGGTGACATAAAGTCCCAATTGGTTGCAGATGGTGTGGCTCATCTTCTTTCCCCATGGTACGATTTTGCCCATGTCGGGCTCGAAGATGCCAGGGGTGTAGTCCATGGGACCACCTTGCAAGCGTGTGAACGGCAAAATGGAGGTATGACCGGGATGGATGCGCTCGCGGAACTCGGTGCCCATGGCGCTCTCGTTGCCAATCATATTGGGCCAGGTGCGGCACAAACCGGTAGGTCTTACCGCTTCATGTGAATTTACCATGATATGGTGTTTTGCAGCCTCCACGATGGCGTAGTGGTAGTGGTTGTTGATGGGCTGGCTGTAGTGGCCTTCGCCAAAGGGGATGATGGTGCCCACATAACCGCCCTTCACAGCGTTGTAGCCGTATTGGTTCATCAGCGAGTAGGCCTGCTCCATCCAACGCTCGTAGTTGATTGTGGAAGCGGAACTCTCGTGGTGCATGATAAGACGGATGCCCTTCTCATGGGCGTATTTGTTCAATGCAGGAAGGTCGAAATCCGGATATGGGGTGAGGAAGTCGAAGACAAAGTCTTTCTGTTTGCCGTACCAGTCCTCCCAGCCAATGTTCCAGCCCTCGATAAGCAGGGCGTCGAAGCCGTTGGCTGCGGCGAAGTCAATATAGCGGCGCACATTGGCATTATTGGCGCCGTGGGTGCCGTTGGGGGTGGCGTGTTCATAGTCGGTCTCACCTAATTTCACCGAAGGGAAGTCGTTGGTGTAGTTCCAAGTACTCTTGCCGGAGATCATCTCCCACCACACACCCATGTACTTCACAGGGTGAATCCAGCTGACATCTTCCAAAGCGCAGGGCTCGTTGAGGTTCAAAATCAGCCTTGAAGCCAGCACATCAGTGGCTTTCTCACAAACCATCACGGTGCGCCAAGGGGTGACACAAGGCGTTAGGATACGGCCTTTGTAGCCGGTGGCATCGGGACACAACCAGGCACGGAAGGTGTAGGCTTTTTGCCATTGGCCATTGTCTATTAGCATTGGGAGAGGAACAGAAGATAACGTGTCCCAAGGGTTGATGGATTGGGAATCCAAAAATTCGAGATGCATGGTCGGGAAATCGAGGGTGGCCGCCTCGTGGATGTTGATATACAAACCATCGTCGGTCTTCATCTGGATAGCCGTCTGCACGCCCGTTTTCGAGAATGCGGTCCATGGCCAGCCGCCATTCTTGTGGCTTACATCCCACAAACTGCGGATTTCCGACAGTCGAGACTGCGTGTAGTTGTACTCCTGCGTGTCGTAGTCGCCGGGAATCCACCAGGCGATGTGGTCGCCAGCCATTGCGAATTCCGTCAGCTCCTCCTTGAACCAGAAGCACACCAATGCATTGAAATGAGAGGTTTTGTCCCCATTTTCAGAGTTTTCAGCTTTCAGTTTGCCGTTTTCAATTTTGTCTGGAAATTCATAACGGAATCCCAGTCCATCGTTATACAATCTGAAACGTATCTGCATCACTGTAGGCCGTTTTTCCGTGCTGTGGTCCATGCTGGCCACGCTACCAACGGGCTGTTCCAACGTCACTAAAAGCTCGTTGTAGTGGTTGCGGATGCGGGCTTCCTCGCCCCACACAGGTTCCCATGTCTCGTCGAAAGTGCTGTATTTTGTGTCTTTCAGCACAAAGGCGTGAGCCAAATCGTCGCGCCATTCCAGGGTGAAGCCCATTCTGGAGGGCATTATCACGGTTTCTCCTTTGTAAAACAGAGCATACATGGGAATGCCGTCAACAACTTCGAAGGCCAGTCCTAAATTTTTGTCCGGACTTGTCAAAACGATATCGGTAACTTTAACAGGGGATTTGGCTGTTTCGGCAAAACCAAAGAACGGCGTGATAAGCATCGCCATCCATATAATAATTGCAAAGTAGATGTTTTTCATAACACTTTATTGAATAAACGGCAAAGGTACAAAAAAATAATATACGATATTGCTAGAATCTGTGCATGCACTAGTGCGTCTCTGCAGCGTTTCACCTTCTCTTTCGACAATAATAGTCACCGATTTTCATCAGCAAAACGGCGTTGTCAAAGGCTTCGCGCCCATAGAAATCCGCTGTGAGACAGTTTTCTACAAATCGGGAAAGGGAAATACTATGGCAATCGAAGTGCAGTTCCTTGTATTCAAAATGCCATGGAAGGAACCACGGATTACCATTTCCATAATATGAACTACTCATTCTGCAGGTATCGTTGTCCTACGTGGCTCGTGGCAATGGTTTCTGCGAAACCAAGTATAGCGAGGATTTTATCGAATCGCAAATTGCTAAATACCGCCAGCGGGTGCAGGATATCAATCAATGGCTTGAAACCCTTGTCAAGGGTTAATGGTCATTCGCCCCCTTGTCGCGGAGACAGCGGACGCTTATCCCTGTCTTTTTAGAAGTATGGCTGTTAACGTGGAATGCTCTGGCACTTTGATTGTTGATATAACGGGCCCAAGCCTGTTCTGGATTATCTTTGTACTCTGTGCAACTCCATACGTATGCGAACGAACCCAGGCCTACTCCGCCAGGAGATCCGCCGTATGCTGTCCCTGCGGGCATCAAACCGAAATGCGTGGCATTGTTTAAACTTTGGTCGTTACCAACGGAATAGGTGTATGAACTTGATTTCCAGTGTGTTGTTGAGGCAAGAGCTTTGTCAATATAACGGATGTCGTCGCCGACCACATATTCGGGATGGCTACTGATGGTGTCCGCAAACTCTTTCCATTCTGCGTCGCTGGGCACATGCCAGCCGTTCGGACAAATTCCTTGCACCTCGCTGGGATTCGCTTCACTGCTAGGTTCTCCATTCATCACCGCACACCAGTTGTAAAGATAACCATAAACTTCAACATCTGCTGTTCCAACATTTGGCACATATCGGTAAGGCTCGGTGGTGCTTAAATATGAAGTGGAATATCCTTCTGTCAACGGAATTTCCTCTCCGTTGGCAAAATGGGTGGTGCTCAGATTTTCTGTCATCCATACCTGATTACCAATGACCACCGCATCATAATGGTTCCCGTCATAGTCAGTGACTGCATTGTGAATCACAGTTCCTGTGGATAGGAATGTGGCGGTGTTGTCATCGTTCTCGGTAGGGGCTTCTGTCGGTTCCATGGTAGGCTCTTTTTTACAAGAAGTTAGCACCAATATAACCCCAGTCAACAATGACAAGGCGAGGGAAATAAATCTGTTTTTATTCATCTTCTTGAATTATAAATCAATAATTATTGCTGCAAAGATACATAAAATAATGATTTAGAATGACAATGTCTTTCTTTTTATGGAAGCTGCGGGAAACCATAATTTGCTAATTTGCTCATTATCTAACCCGCTAATCGAAAATTTTCGTATTTTTGCATTTTAATTCATATTTGTACGATTATGGCAGAAATTGAAATTGGAAACAAGAAAATCGAATTGGACGGTGATGGTTTCATGGTAGATCCCACCCAGTGGAACGACGAACTGGCTACCGCTATTGCCAAAGCCGATGGTATTGAGGAACTGACTGAAAACCATTGGAAAGTGGTCCGCATTATCCGCAGCAATTTTGAGGAAAAAGGTTTGGCTCCGATGGTGCGCACCATCTGCAAGGAAACTGGCCTGAAACTGAAAGATATTTACGAACTTTTCCCGCTGGGACCTGCAAGAGGAGCCTGCCGTGTGGCTGGTCTGCCCAAACCCGACGGTTGCGTATAGTAGTCATCAAAAATTAGCGTCATGTTAGTCACTCAAATTATTGCCTTGATTGCCTTGGCAATCTGTTTTGTATTGATGTGCGCCCATTTTATCCGGATTGTCCGCTTGGGAAAGCCTAAGGATTTTTCGGAGAAAAGCGGTAGTGTTGCCAAGGGGGTAGCCTATTCCAACACGGTGGCCATGATGCCACAGAACAAGGAGTCTGCGTACTTGCACCTTCCGTCATACGCGCTGGGCATCCTGTTCCATATTGGCATTTTCTCCTGTATGCTCATTTTTGTGCTGTCGTTTTTTGATTTCTTCAATCAATGGCTTATCAATGACAAGGGTATACATTACTTGTTACCCGCTCTGACGGCTGTTACCGCTTTTGCAGGTTGTTGTCTTTTTGTCAAAAGACTGGTTAACAGGAATCTGAGAAACCTTACCAATCCTGATGATTACTTGTCCAACGGCTTCACGACATTGTTCCAGATAGCCACAACTTTGTATCTGTTGATGCCGGCCTGCAGCTGTATGGTCAACACGTATTACATCATGGCAGCTATCCTTTTCCTGTACATGCCGGTAGGAAAACTGAAACATGTGTTGTATTTTTTCTCTGCACGTTTCCATCTGGGCTTTTTCTATGGATGGCGTAACGTGTGGCCCCAGAAGAAAGACGCTTAATGATTAAAGAGAAAAATATTCGGATTGCAGATTTCGACTATGAACTGCCAGAGGAGAGAATCGCCTTTTTCCCTGTCAGCCAGCGAGATCAGTCTAAATTGTTGGTTTACCGTGACGGGCAGATTACTGATGTCTGTTTCTCGGATTTGCCGGAATTTCTTACTTCGGATTATCGACTGATTTTCAATGACTCGAAGGTGATTCATGCCCGTTTGCTGGTTCACAATGCCACGGGGGCCGCCATCGAGATTTTTTGTCTGGAACCCCTGCAGCCAACTACCGAGATTGCCAAGGCTTTCAGCCAGACGGGGCCTGTGGTGTGGAAATGTTTGGTGGGCAATGCCAAGCGCTGGAAGCAACCGCTGAGTTTCCCTGTGGTTTTTGAAGACAAAACGCTTGTGATTACTGCCACCAAAGGCGAATGCAAGGACGGTGCTTTCGAGGTAACTTTTTCATGGCCGGATGAGTCCATCACCCTGTCAGAATGGTTGGAACAGTACGGCAAGATGCCGCTTCCGCCGTACATCAAGCGTGCCGCCGAGAAAGATGACGAGCAACGTTACCAGACGGTTTATGCCCGCTACGACGGCTCTGTGGCCGCCCCGACTGCCGGGCTGCATTTCTCGGATAAGGTGATCAAAGCCTTGAACGATAAAGGTATTCCTACGGATTATGTGACTTTGCATGTGGGTGCCGGCACTTTCAAGCCAGTATCTTGTGAGTGTATTGGTGACCATTACATGCACCGGGAACAGATTGTTATCAGCAAGTCGTTTGTTGATAGTCTTTTGGAGGATAGAAGAAAGGTTGTTGCCGTGGGAACTACGGTGGCCCGCACCTTGGAGTCTTTATACCTGATTGGTGCCAAACTGAAACTGAACCGACCGGTGCCTTTTGAGGTGGAACAATGGGAGGCTTACGAGGATGCGGAACTCACGAAGGTGGACACTATTGTGGCATTAAGGGAGATTCAACAATATATGGAGCAGCATGGCCTCAGTACCTTGTATGCCGCTACCCGGCTGATGATTGTCCCCGGTTATCAGCGGAAAATCACCCAGGCTATCATCACCAATTTCCATCAGCCCAAAAGCACCCTGTTGTTGTTAATATCTTCATTCTTAGGTGATAAGTGGAAGAATGTGTATGCCCATGCCCTGAACCATGGCTATCGTTTCCTAAGTTTCGGGGATTCAAATTTATATTTGTAAAGTATGAAAAAGAACATCATTTCTGTTATTGTCTTGCTCATCGCTCTCATGGGGAGTGTTCATGCGCAAGAGGCTATCAAACGGGTTTATAACGAGGAGATTAATCCTAATGAGCAGATTGACAAAGCTTTGGCGACCGCCAAATCTGAGGGGAAGTTTGTAGTGTGTCAGGTGGGAGGCAACTGGTGCCCTTGGTGCCTGCTATTTGCGGATTTCGTCAGCAAGGACAGCACTATTATGCAGGTGATAGAGGAGAATTTCGTTTATATCCATGTGAACTACAATCCCCGGCAGTCGGGCGATGCCGCCAAGGCACAGCAGTCTGCTGCCATGTTGAAGCGCTTGGGCAATCCGGCCCGTTTCGGCTATCCCGTGTTTGTGATTCTGAACGAGAAGGGCAAGGTAATCCATATCCAGGACTCCAGTTTCCTGGAAGAGGGCAGGGGGTATAATCGAGACAAGGTGCTGAGGTTTTTCAGGAATTGGACACCGAAGGCGGTTGATAATTGACAGTTAATAGTTTATAGGTTACACGGTTAGAAGGTTAGAAGGTTAGAAGGTGAGAAGGTTAGAAGAGGGGGAGGGATGTTGGATCTCTTAAATCTTCCAATCGTTGAAGGTGCTGCAAACCCGGAGGAGGTGGTCTTTGCGTTTGGTGACGCGTTCGCCAAAGGCTTGCTGGCATTCCCAGATAATGGATTCGGGAAAGGAGTCCGACAGTGAAAGCCAGCTGAAGTTGCGGATGCAGCTCACGGCATTAAGCTGTTCTTCCCGGTGGGCAATCATTTCTTCGCTTTCACCTTCAAAATAATAATGCATAAATTTCTGCCACAGCTGTTGGCCGTATTCGTACGGCATGCCTATAATGGTTTCGTAGTCACCCAGCAAACTCACCAAGGCGGAATAGGCATGACCGAGATCCAGCATGGGATGGCCATATCCAACCTCACCCATATCTATCAGCATCAGTTCGCCGTCTTGTACCATGGCGTTTTTGGTTTGCAAGTCGCAGTGTAACAGGCGGTCACCTTGAGGAATCGCATGCAAAATCTGTAACAGCAGGTCAATGGAAGGGGTGTCGAAATAGCGGCTGATATGGCGGATGGCTATTTCCTCTTGTTTCAGGGCATCCGGTATTTGTCCCCCATGGGGAACGTGGATGTCATGCAGTTGGCGGAAAAGCATGGCAAATTTTCTGGCGAATTCATCCATGCGTTCTGGCTCACGCTTGATGCAGGAACTCAGCGTGTCGGCTCTCAGCAATTCGTACACCAAACCGTATGAATTGCCGACGCGTACCACGTCGAAAGAGATGGCGGTGGGCATGCCCAACACAAATGCCTCTTTGGACATGCTGATCTCTTTCTGTACTTCTTGGATGGTGCTGCCTTCGCGGAAAACCTTGATGATGGTGTCGTCATCCAGTCGGTACACCACCCCTACACCGCCGCGGCCGATGACATCGCAGCCATCCACACACAGGGTACGCAAGGCTTTTTCCACTTTCATCATTTTGGTAAAGCCAGTCACATCAAACACCTGATACACGTCGGGTTGTGCCTCCAAAATGCAGAAGTCTTTGTATTTCTTGGCCAGTTGCAGCAAAAGCCGGAGTCCTGAGCTGGAGATGTATGTCAGCCCGGCTACCTGACAGGCCAGGTTGCTAATTGGCCCGGCCTCGGCCAAAAGCCGTTCGCAGGTTTCCGTTGCCTGTTGAATGACGGAAGTGTCTAAACGTCCCGTTATGGTCAATATTGCTTGTCCTTGGTTATTGTCAAGTGTGATGTCCATATAATCGATAATTAAAAAGAAGAAGTGATGACAAACATTTTTTCCGGTGATATCCGCTTTATTTCAGATTGATGAAAGGAACTGCGTCGCCAAGCATGTATTCGGGAAGTTTGCCATCCCATTTCTGCACGGCTTCGTAGCTTACCAGCTTGGGGTTGGATTCCAACGCATGGGCTTTGATACGCATGGCCTCGGCTTCTGCTTCGGCTTTGATTTTGGTCTGCTTAGCCTGCTCCTCAACCTGGATGGTCACGTTTTTGGCTTTCAGCGCGTTTTGCTCCGCCACCTGTTTCTCCTTGATGGCATTCTCGAAAGCGTCGTCAAAGTCGATGTCCACCAGCTGGAACTGGACATTGGTGAAGTAGTCCTTGTTCAAGGTCTCACGCAGGCGGTTTTCGATTTCACGTCTTACGGCGTCACGGTTTTCCACAATCTGTGTGGCGTTGAAGTTACCGAAAGCCTCCTTCATGGCCGAACGGATAAAGGGCACCACAATGCGTTCGTGGTAGTTCTCGCCGATATTTTTGATCAGATTGCTCACATTGGCATTTACCAGATCATAGTTGATGGTGTATTCCACTTCTGAGGTCTGTACGTCGCGGGTATAGGAATTCTCGTGTCCGTCGAACTTTTTCTGTTGGATATTCACCTTGTTAATGGTCTGAATGAAAGGGATTTTGATATGTAAACCATCGGGAACCGGTGTCTCCGATATCTTGCCGAAGGTGCTCAGTACTCCTCTCTCGGTGGACTTGATGACGTAAAAGGATGACAAAACGACACTGAGGACAAAAATGCCGACAAGCGACCAGATAATGGTTTTGCGCGTGTTAATTTTTTTCGTATAATCCATGGTGATTGTTTTTAAGGGTTATTTTGATTAATTATTTGTTTTACTGATGAATGGTTATTTCTGATGCAACATTTCTTTCCGGTTTTTTCCAATGTAAAGGAAATACAGGAACAAATCGATGGATACCAATGTGGCGTTGAATATATACATAAAAATAACAATGTCCCTGCTATAGAGCAGCTTATGTATGATTCCGAAGATATAGCCCAGCACTACCAGCGACATGAACAAGGGGCTTTTGCCAATTACAACTTTGGTTTTCAGTGATTTGGCAATAGATACGGGCCAGCTTATCGCAAAACAGAGGAGGAACAGGACTTCCCAGATACTGAATTCAGTCATAGTGTGTCAGATTAGTGATTGTGTGTTTTTGGATGCAAAAATACTAAAAATTACCATAGCAGGGATTCAGAAACGTGCCTTTATCCGTATAGAAGGTTCTGATTTTCTTGATTGATAACGACTTGAATTTGATTTTGCCATGTTGAAAAAATGTTATATTTTTGCAGGCTGAAACGCGAGAGGGTAGGAGCGTGTGAAAAACGGGGAATTAGCTCAGCTGGTAGAGCACTTGGTTCGCAATCAAGGGGTCGTCGGTTCGAATCCGATATTCTCCACAAAAAAGGAGATAAATCTTCCGCGAGATTTTCTCCTTTTTTTTGTTACAATTTCCGTCCGGCCTTCTTGAGCATACGCTTTACCTTGCGATAACGTTTTGCCAGCCAGTTCTCTATCATCTGATCTTCTATTTCGGATTCGTTCTGTGTCTCTTTCCTACGTCTTCTTGCGTTGGAAAAACGGAGGAACGCACCTATGTGACGTGACTTTTTTTCCTGGTAGATGGTGTCGAACGGAACCAGAACACAGGTGTCCTCAATGTTGTGCATCAGGCGGTTCACCGCCGTGCCGAACATCAGCATTTGGGAAGTGATGGAAATGTAGGCCGTCATATTCGGCGGAATATTCACACCCCTCATTCTGGCTGCGGCCTTCAGCAGTTTGTAATCTTCCATCACGTTATCTTTGTTCACCACCAGATTCATCAACTCTGGGTCTGAGTCAGGCATTATGTTTTGGTCTTCCCAAGGGCGGACAAGCTCTTCTTTATCGCCAAAATGCTTCCAAAGGAAATGATAGATCAGATTCCTGACAAGATGGTCGTAAGAAGGATATATGGTAATCTTGCCGAAGAAATAGAGCAGGTTCGGATTTTTCATGATAATGGCCACCAATCCATCCCAGAGGTTGTCCAGGGCGAAAATGGATTTCGCGCCATTCTTGGAACTTTGGTAAGCCGGAGCCACAAAGTTGCGTCCCAATTCCAGCACATGGGGCAGGTAGTCGTCGATAAACTTCTGGGAGAAGTGGAACTGATGGGAGCTGGCCATCATTGGCTGGCCCTTTTCGTCGAACACCGCGTCTGAGCCGAAGAAAAAGCGATAACCCGCCACAATCGCCTCGCTGTCCGGATCCCAGACTATCAGCTGCTTGTAGGGTTTCTCCATCATGTCGTACTCGTCCAGATCCACTGCATTGCCAGTAGAGCCACCGGCCTCGCGAAAGGTCATCTCGCGCAGCCTTCCCACTTCTGTAACCACATTGGGCGAGTCCTGCCAAGTGACAATGTAAAGCTCATTATGGCCTTTGTTTGTATCCTCCAACTTCTTGGATTTGGTAAGTTCCGCTTTGAGCAGTTCAACGGGTACAGGGGCAATTATTTCTTTCATTGGGATAGTTGTTATCAATCAATACTGGATGGCCATGGATTGGAAACAATACCGGCCATGTTGAGCATAGTCTGGTGGGCCAAATCGCGTATCCGCGCCGCCTCTTCTTTGCGAGGGGTGCTGAGATTGGGCACGATGGGGTCTCCCACATGAATGGTAAGCAGAGGGGCGCCTTTGCCAAAGAGTTTGCGCCATCCGCTGCGCGGTCGGAACGAAATCATCAGGGGTATAACAGGGAGAGCATATTTGTAGGCCATGTTGAAAGCGCCGGTTTTGAAAGGTCTGAGTGGCGCATAGTAATACCAGCTGCAGCTTTCAGGGAAGATGTGTATCCATTGTTTGGCGGCGCGCAGTTCATCCATTGCCTCGTTAAACTTCCTGAGTCCGCTGTGGTTTTCAGGTATGGCAATGCCACCGACGGTTTTCATCAGGAATCCGTCCTTGCCGTTGAAAGCCTGGGCGTACATCGGAATCCACGCTTTGCGGTAGCGCATCGCCAAGGCCACGCAGATCATATCCCATCGGTGAACATGATTGCAGACGGTCATAACCCCGTTGGCAATGAGTTTGCGGTTTTGGCGTATTTTCTCACGGCCTTCGATCTTAAGTCCAAAGCGGATACGGATTACCAGGGAAGCCACAAACCAGATGACAAGATAGATGAGGAAGTTCAGGATTCTGAATTTCGGCGATTTGTCAAGATAAGTGTAAGTGTCGTCAAACTTAATGTCTTTGCATTTTCCGCGAATAGGAGTCATCCTTGTGAATGGGTTGTCGCCCGGAAATTCCGCTGTCGGTTCGGGCACATATACTCCTTCCCTGACCTTGAAATTGCGGTACGCCGGTCCAAATGATGAGTAATCCTTTGATGAATCGTTCTTTAACATACCTTGTTTTTCAAAGTGACTGTGGGTATTCCAACGGTTCACAATCACTTTGCAAAGTTAGTAAAAATTTTGAGAATTTGCGATGGTTGATTCGTTTATTTGCAGAATTAATCGGAGAAAACAAACAATTTGATAATCTGCTTTTTAGCTGAACTTTGAGAGACTCGGGCGTTACAGTTACAGTTGTTACAGATGTTTTTTTGAGGGGGTGTATTTTTGATTTTTTTATATATCTATCTATATATTAATTAGTTATAAGATATTTATAAGGAGTGGTGTAACGCTTTTTTTTTATTGTAACAACTGTAACTGTAACGGATTTGGGTTTTAAGGCTGGATTTACTTCTTCCCCCAAATGCATTTTTCCATCAAAAAACTTCCAAAAATTACGGGTCCATCCATAAACCATGGACTTTGGCCAAAAATTTAAACCACGAGATTTCTGCTACTTTTTGCATAAAATTTGCAACTTTCTGAATCGTTTTCGTATCTTTTAAAATATTGAATTTAAGTAAATTATATGTGATTTTGCTATTGATTTTCTGGAAATAATACTGTAAATTTTCAGTTAAATAAATCTTAAATCAATAATAAAATCAATAGCTATGGGAAATAATTTGTCTAATTTATCAGAATCCTTACCTTTCATGAATGTGCTTGTCGATTACGCCTTCAAACGTGTTTTCGGCACTCCACAAAACAAGAACATCCAGTTGGCCATGCTCAACGCCTTTTTAGGTGATTATATAGGCGAGATTAAAGATCTTGTATTGCTCCCGACAGACCAATTGGGCATTCTGCCGAACGACAAGAAAGTGTCGTATGATGTTTATGCCAAAGAAGGCGAAGAGAGACGTTTTCTCATTGAGATGCAGCGGGGCAGACAAACCTATTACAGCCGCAGGGCCATAGCTTACGTAAGTAGGGCGGTGAGCAACGAGCTGCGGAAAGGAGACCGCGAGTATAACTTTCCTAATATCATTTCATTGAATTTTCTTGAACACCATGATGCTAAAATTATGGGAGGAAGGGAGTTTTTACAACGAGTAATGCTGAAAAACGAGGACAATGAAATTTTTTCAGAGAAGATCATGTTTTTTTTCGTGGATTTGAGTATCTTTGCAAGCGATAAGGCAGAGGTGGATTTCGGGGACTTTCGTCAGAAATGGGCCTATTATATCCGAAATATTGGAGTCATGAAGGAGTCGGATGTTAAGGGCGAGACGGGAATATTCCTCGAGTTTGTGAACGAATGCAGAATGTCGAACTTAAATGAAACGGAGATGAATGAGTACAAAAAGAGCATAATGGAGTACGAGGACGTGCAGGACGCCTGCGTTGCAGCCAAGGAGGATGGCTTTGCAGAAGGACTGGCCGAAGGTGAAGCAAGGGGTGAAGCAAGAGGTGAGGCAAACAAAGCTCGGAAAATTGCCTTCGAGTTATTGAAAAAAAAGATTCCTATTGAAATAATTTCTGAAGCAACAGGTCTGACAGAAGAAGAGATTCGGCATCTTCAATGCTAGTGATTTTCCACATAATCCTTCACCCATAGGGAGTAGCCAGGTGCAATAAGTAAGCAACTTATTCTTGATAGAGTTAGTTCATAGGCAAAGATACACCAACTTCCCCACACAAGTGTTCAACTGTTTTGCACAGTACTAAACACACCCTCACCAATCTCTTGCCCTGATGCTGCGTGCGAAGGCAACGCCGACTGTTGGGGCGTATGGGCGCCTGTGTCGTGGCACATACTTGTCGTTGTCGCGGAGTTTCATTGTCCCATCACGTGACGGACGTTTAGGCCATCTTTGCCAAAACATCAGTTATGGCAAAAATGTTTTTTTAAAATCAAAAGAAGGGACTGAATATTTTTTTCTCAAAAAAAAACAGCAACCAAATAGTTGCTGTTTCTTTTTTTTTTTTGAAGTTTCGTACCGTATGGGGGATTCGAACCCCCGATTTCCAGGATGAAAACCTGGCGTCCTGGGCCTACTAGACGAATACGGCATCAGGTTTATTTTTGTGATTGCAAAAGTACAACTTTTTTTGATACAAAAAGCAGTTTTGCGAAAATTTATTTTTTTTCGTTCACGGTATCTTGTTCAAACCTGAATCCCAGTCGTTTACCAGTCTGCAAGGTGATGTTTTGATCCTCAAATTGCAGCATGTCGTTGACGGTAATGATCTTCATCTCGTCATAATTTGGGAGCAACAGGTCGAAATTTATGGTATATTCGATGGCGGAACGGAGAATGCTGTGCACATTCTCTGGCGTAATTTTGTTGGTGCTGAAATTATTGAACACCTGAGCCAACTCGCGTTTGCCTTCCACGTAGTAGTGGCCTTCCTTGTTGATCATGATTCTGCCGATCATATAGCCAAGGTCGTTGATGCGGTTATATTTGAAGGAATCCGCCAAGAAGTTGAATACCTGGATAACACCGCAGTACGAGCGGTCCTTATCCTCTTTGATATAAGGGGTACGCATCACCTCATGGTCGCGCGAGAACTCGAAAATGTTGGTGTGCATGATAAACACCAATATGTCGCCGGCAAATTTGAGTTGGAACTCGTATTGGTTCCGGTTGGTGTAGTGAACAGTCACCTTGTCATGGTCCTCCTCGTACAGGTCTCGGTAGGCTTCGTCAAATTCCTTGGCTGCTTCCTTGAACATCAGCATGGCATTCAAGGTTTCCTGAAAGATGTTTTGTTTTAGTTCGCCCTTGTTAATGAGCAAGTTGCATAGTGCTACAGTGGCTTCATCCATATTGTGATAAATTTGGTGCAAAGGTACGCAAAAAAAATGTAACTGAAAAGGTTAGCGTATTTTTTTAATGAATGATTTATTTCAGTTCAAAATCCTCTTCTATGTCCCAGTAGCCACGAATGGTGATGGACTTGTCAAAAAAGAATATTTCCTCGGGTTGGATTTTGAGCTCGTAATTTCCCGTATCCCAGCGGCCATTGCTGTTACGGTCTTTGATGACTTTGATTTTGTAGCTGCCGGGGTCAAGGTGCTCGTATGAGATGGATTGGTTGGTGGAGATAATATTCTGTTGTATCGTTGTGCCTTTGTTATTCTGCAGCGAGACGATGTATTGGCAATTGGGGTCCTCAATGCTGTAGTTGATGAGCAGGTTGCCGTAGTCCTTCTCTGTTTTGGTGGTGAAACGCACGTTGACGCTGTCGTTGGTCAGTCCGTTATACCCCCAGATGACGGAGTCGCGAATAAAGACTCTGTATGGCAGTTTTTCCTCAAATTTGTAGTCGATGGGTAAACTTTTGACAAATGAATCCGGTATTTGAACGGTTTTGACGATGGTGTCGCTGCCGCTTTTGAGGGCTTTGTAAATGATGATGTCGAACTGGCCGGGTTTGACAGGATAGGAGAAGTGCAAAGTAAGGGGCTGGAATATGTTTTCTTTGTTGCTAAGCGAAACGGAAAGCGTGTTTTTTTCGTTCGTTCTGCGGCGGGAGCCTACGCCTTTGTTTTTCCTGAACGGGGTGATCTTGACTGTGTCAAGACGGTGCCCGTCCACGGTGAATTCGTAATGGGCAGTGTCAGTAAGAGTTTCCTTCAGATACCAATATACGCTGTCCTGACTATTGGAGAAAAACTGGAAATAGTCCAATTTTTGTCCGCCCAGATGGCGCGCGGAAAAGCTTTTGAAATCGGTCTTGTAAGGGAAAACGTACACGTTCTCTGTCGTGTTAATGTATTTGGAAAGCACTTGATTGCTGTCGCGTTCAGTAAACAAGGCCAGTTTTATCTCATGCTCATCATCGCTTGTCTGTTGGTTGCGGTCTTTTTTCCGATTTTCGTTGAGCGTGTCTGTGGCGGGTTTGCACCAGCTCTCCACAGGTGAAGAAAGGAAGGCGATGCTCTCGGTGGGGAGATCGTAGATCAGGTTGTTGTTGATGTCGTTGAGGGCAAAAATCTTGTAGCTGCCGGGTTTGATATTGTTGAAAGTGAACTTGCCGTTGCTATTGGTTTTGGTGAGATAGGTGGGGCGAGCGCTCAGTGGCAGGGAGTCAACGTCTTGTTCGTAAAGCAAAACGGATGCGTTTTTGGTCATTCCAAGGCTGACGGCGTCTTTCAGCGTGCCGCTGAGCATAAAAGAGTCGATATGGCTGCCTGTGGAAAACACGTAGGTGTAGATGGGTAGGGGATTGCCTTCTGTGAAATCTTTGATGGTTTCGGAAAGGGCTATGCTGTATGTTGTGTTGCTTCGGAGTGAGTCGGGCAGTTTGATAATCACCGATTTACCGCTGATGCTCAGCTCGGGATTTTCTTTGAGAGGGGGCGATACAATGACGGTTTGGTTGGGATTGTTTAACACCACAAATTCGTCAAAGGTGATTTTGATGTTCTTGTTGTCGAACTTGGTTGAGTGGTTGGCGGGACTTTCCTTGACAATTTTCGGCGGGGTGGTGTCTTTGGGGCCACCTACAGGGGTCACAATCTTGGCACAGCCTGCCAGCAGGAGTGTCAGAAACAGGAATATGCCAATGCTTTTTTTCATCAAAATAAGATTTAAAATGCAAAGATACGGAAAAAATCAATTAGCAAATCAGCAAATTAGCAAATTGGCACATCAGACATTAAATTCATTTGCTAATTAACTAATTAACCAATTAATCAATTAAAGTCATATTGACACATTGATTATTTTTGTATTTTTGCTACAAAAAAAAGATGGGAATGACTAAAGCGGAAATTGTGGCCAATTGGCTTCCACGATACACAGGAATGCCTTTGGATAGATTTGGTAAATATATTATTCTGACGAACTTCAAGAATTATATAGAGCGTTTTTCGGAACTGATGGATGTGCGGATTCACGGCACGGATTGTCCGATGCAGAGTGCCACCAAAGATGATATTTCCATCATTAATTTCTCCATGGGTAGTCCGATGGCCGCCACAATCATGGATTTGCTGACGGCAGTGATGCCCAAGGCGGTGCTCTTTTTGGGCAAATGCGGGGGCTTGAAACCTTACATCGGTTTGGGCGAGTTGCTGCTGCCCATCGCGGCTATCAGGGGTGAGGGTACCTCTAACGACTATTTTCCTGAAGAGGTGCCGTCGTTGCCGGCATTCAACTTGGAAAAAGCCATCTCCTCTACTATTCGTGATTATGGTCGCGACTATTGGACTGGAACGGTTTACACCACCAACCGTCGTGTATGGGAACATGACGAGGAGTTCAAAAACTACCTGAAGCGTATTCGTGCCACGGCGGTGGATATGGAAACGGCCACCTTGTTTTCCGTGGGCTTTTACAACCGCATCCCGACTGGCGCTTTGCTGCTGGTTTCAGATCAGCCAACCATGCCCGATGGAATCAAGACGGAGAAAAGTGACAAGCTGGTGACTGAAAACTTCTCGATGCAGCATCTGCAAATCGGCATTGACTCGTTGAAGCAGCTTATCAACAAGGGTACGACCGTGAAACATTTGAGATTTGACTATTACGAATAAAGATTGTTCTTATGGTACTGAAGTTTGAAGAGATAATGAGCCAACTGAAAAGCGGTAAGTATGCCCCAGTCTATTTGCTGATGGGTGAGGAACCGTTTTATATAGACTGTATTTCGGAATATATTGAAAATAATGCGCTGCCGGAAGCTGACCGGGATTTTAACCAGGTGGTGCTTTATGGCCGCGACACCCATCCCGACGAGGTGGTGGCGAATGCCAAGCAGTTCGCTTTCGGTGCCGACTATCGCGTGGTGATTCTCAAGGAAGCCAAAGACTTGTCCAAATTCGACCTGCTGACCCCTTATTTCGCTCATCCTCAGCCCTCAACTATTCTGGTGGTTTGCTACAAATATGGTAAACTGAAGGCTGCCCAATATAAGAATTGCGACAAATCGACCGTCGTTTTCACTTCCGAGCCGGTTAAAGATTACCAATTGGCCGCCTGGGTGCAGAAACAGGCCGCCGGACATCATTTCAAACTCAACCAGCAAGCGGCCAATATCATTACCGAGCATATTGGCAACGATCTTTCCCGTATTGACAACGAGTTCAAAAAACTGAAAATCATTCTCCCGGAAGGCTCGGAGATTACTCCTGAAATCATTGAGAAAAATATCGGTATAAGTAAGGAATATAATATATTTGAATTACAGAACGCATTAGGAGAACGCAATGAGGACAAGGCTTTCAGGATTTGCTTGAACTTTGCCCATAACATGAAGGATAATCCCAATGTAAAGACCATTGCTGTTCTGTATAACTTTTATAGCAAGATGCTGGCCTATATGCTTTTGCCGGACATGTCGCCTCAAAACCTTGAGAAAGTATATGGAAAAATCAATCCCTATGTGATGGACATCAACCGTAAGTATGCCAGCCGGTATTCTTTGGCGCAGGTGCGAAAAATCATGTCTGTTTTGCGTGAATATGACTTGAAATCCAAGGGGGTGGATAGCGACGCTCCAGATGAGGAGTTGCTCATGGAGATGATATATAGGATTCTGCATTGATTTTTTTAACTTGCATTAACTTTTTTAATTTTATGAAAATCAGTTGATTGTATTCTGAATTGGTGATTTTTATCCATAGGTATGATAATTATTCGTATTTTTGCACGTTTTTTTTAAAAAGTGCGTATGATAAAAATTCGACTCAATATAATTCTAACCCTTATTGTAATACTTTTTGCCTCTCATGGCTTTGCCCAGAATGTGGTGTCGGGGGTGGTGAAAGACCAGGAAGAAGGATTCCCGATACCCTATGTGAAGATTACTTGCAATTGTTTTCCCGATCCGGTGATGACGGATGCGGAAGGCAAGTACAGCATTAAGGTGAGCAAGGACAATTGTGTACTGACCTTTGAGGCGATGGGGTATGCAAAGGAGATTCGCGCGGTGACTTTTATACCCAAGAAACGCAATGTGACCTTGGATGTGAAACTGTATGCTGAGGCCCAGGTGCTGGATGAAGTGGGTGTGGTCACAACAAAATATGAGAAAGAACCTGAAAAGGCAACGAGTTCCATGGTGGTGATTGACCCCAAAAAGTCAGTTACCAAGAATGTGACTTCCGCTGATGCCTTGGTGAATACTGCTGGCGGTATCGCAGTGGTGGACAATGAGCCCCAGATACGTGGTGGTAGTGGTTTTAGCTCTGGTATGGGTAGCCGTGTGATGATCATGTTGGATGACATGCCCTTGCTTCGTCCCGATGCAGGCCGCCCCATGTGGAACTTCATCCCCATGGAGGGTGTGGAGCAGATTGATATTATGAAAGGCGCAGCCTCTGTGGTCTTCGGTTCTTCCGCCTTGACAGGCGCTATCAATGTGTTGACCGCTTATCCCCGTTCTAAACCTAAGACCAGGGTGACCGCATTTGCCGGCATTTATTCCAAGCCGAAAGATGAACGTGAAACCAGCTGGAACCATAGAAGTTCTGTGAAATACGGGGTCAGTTTTCTGCATTCAAGAATTATCAAAAAGAATTTTGACTTGGTTGTTGGCGGTGAGTTTTTCAATGACGAAGGCTATATAGGTCCAGAGGAAAAAATTGAGGAAACACGTGACAAGGATGGCAAAACCAGGGGTAAATATGAAATCCGTGGCCGTCTGAATTTCGCTACCCGTTATCGTTTTCAGAAGGTGAAAGGCTTGACTCTTAGTGTAAACGGTAATTTCATGTACACCCAGAATGCCCAGTCTTTCTTCTGGAATGACGGCTTTGAGAACAAATACAGGTCTTACAAAGGATCTTTGTCCTATTTCAAGGATTTCACTTTCTATATCGACCCTACTTTGAGATATATCGGTCCGCGTGGCTTCACACACAGTTTCAAGAACAGAATCATCTTCAGTGATAATGCGGAATTGTCTGGTGCCCAGAGCGCTCGTTCCATGATGGTATATGACGAGTACCAGATGAATAAGAGCATCAAGAAGATAGGAATGAACATTGTGGCGGGTGTGATGAACATGTACACTACCTCGTACGGGGCGGTGTTTAACGGCATCAAGGGTTCTAATGAGCCGGTGAGAGTGAGTTCGGATAACATAGCCTTGTATGCGCAAATTGAGGAGAAATTGCTGAAAAACAAGAATCTGACCCTTCAATTCGGTGCGCGTTGGGAATTCTACAAATTGTATGGAAAAGACATCAAAAACGAGTTTGAGCAGAAACCGGTTTTCCGCGCGGGTATCAACTATCAGTTAAACAAATCAAAAACATCGTTCCGTGCCTCCATAGGCCAAGGTTACCGTTATCCCAGCATCGGCGAGAAATTTATTGCTATCGCCGTGGGTAAATACGGCTTCTATCCCAACCCCGAATTGAAATCCGAGCACAGCTGGAATGCGGAAATCGGTATCATGCAGCCGTTCATGGCCGGTAATTTCCGTGGTATGGTGGATGTGGCAGCTTATAATCAGGAATTCAAAAACTTTATTGAATTCTGTGTGGGACAATGGGGAACCACCGGTGGTTTGATGGATAAGCTGGGATTTATGTACTTGAATACCGGTCCCGCCCGTATCAGTGGTGTCGATATTGCCTTTATGGGAGAAGGTAAAATCGGCAAAAATGTGGCTTACAACTTTTCCTTGAGTTATACCTACAGTAACCCTGTGACCAAGGACAGGGACAATGTGTACTTTGTGCATCCTACCACAGGACAGGAGTACAATTTCACCACCACTTCATCTGATACCACACGCAATGTGTTGAAATACCGTATCGAACACATGGCCAAGCTGGATGTGGAGTTTGCTTTCTTTAAGACTTTCGCCATCGGTGTGAGTGCCAACTACTTCAGCGCAATGAAGAATGTGGATAATTTCTTTTTCAATTATGATGCGGCCAATCCCGAAAATTCAGATGTTAAGAACAAAATGCTTATGGGACTTGATTTGCCTTTTTATGGCTATTATGATTTCTATCATAAACATGATAAAGGCAGTTTTGTCCTGGATGCCCGTATAAGCTTTTTCATAAAGGATTTCACTTTGTCCTTTATTGTGAAGAATGCTTTGAATGAGTGTTATTATCTGCGACCCATGTACATGGAGCCCACCAGAACCTACACCTTCCAGTTGGTGTATGATTTGCACTAACATAGTTGACAGTTGATAATTGACAGTTGACAGTTGAAAATTGAAAATCCATAATCCATAATCCATAATCCATAATCTCCTAACCCTCCTAACCTTCCTAACCTTCCTAACCTTCTCACCCTTAACCCCTAAACATTAAACAATTTCCCCGAAAAATCAACAAAAACAATAACAACATGAAAAAAAATTTACTTTCTTTATTGATGGCTGTCGTGATGACAGCAGGTGCTATGGCACAAGAATTCCCTGATGGCGGTTTTGAAAACTGGACTTACCAGAATTCCCAGGGTGGCTATTGGGATTATCAAACCGACATTCTCATGACCCTGAATGGTTTGTATGAGATGAACGGTGTGGAAATGACCACTTTCCCGACAGCTTTCCGTGAAACACAAAATGTGCATGGTGGCAATTATGCTCTTCGACTGACTTCTGTTTGGTTCGGCACCGACGCCATTTTCGTTCCCGGTGCTTTGGCAACATTGAATGAACCCATTGGAAACGACTATGTGTCCGACTTCTTGGATTTGGGCGAGATCAACCTGAAAGAGGCATTCGCTTTCAAACCCTGGAGACTGACGGGTTACTACAGATATGAGCCTGTTGCTGGTGACTCTGCCGCCATTGAAATGAAATTCTATTTGGGCAATTCGGTTCATTCCACTTGCGGAAAACTCCTCATTTATGAGACTCCTGAATGGACAGCCTTTGACATCGCCACTGGTCTGGAAAACTCTTATTTGGATGTGGATATGATGAGTATGGTATTCGCTTCCAGCGCTCATTATAATTTTGCCAATTTGGAGGAATGTGACGGCCAGGCTGGCTCAAGTCTCTATTTGGACGATTTGGCATTCCGCTATGACAATAGCCCGATGGGCTTGGTGGAACCTTTGATTCCCGTTGTGAAAACCACGGTTTATCCCAATCCTTCCGCCGACATGGTACATTTTGATTTCAACAAAGAGGTAAACGCCCGTTTGGTGATTTATAATATCAGCGGAGCCCAGATTTTCGAGCAGAATGTGAATGGCAACAACGCTGAATACAATGCTTCTGCTTTGGCTAATGGTACTTATTTGTATCGTATCATCGAGGGCAACACCATTCTGTCGAGTGGCCGTTTTGCCGTTGCGAAATAAAATATGAAACAACTGACTCATCCTGTTTATGAAATAGCATCCCAGGTGGCGGACGAACTCGGTGTCAGCGCATATGCGGTGGGCGGAGTGGTTCGTGATTTGGTGCTGGGCAGGAAGTCAAAAGATATCGACATTGTTGTCGTAGGAAGCGGAATCGCCTTTGCCAATGCTGTGGCCAAGGCGATTTCGCCTCATATAGAGGTGAGCGTTTTCAAGAACTTCGGCACTGCCCGTTTCCGTTATGCCGACACGGAAGTGGAGTTTGTGGGTGCCCGCAAGGAGTCGTACCGCGCCAATTCCCGCAAGCCTATTGTGGAGAATGGCACCTTGCAAGATGACCTGAACCGCCGCGATTTCACAGTGAATGCGCTGGCCATCCCGCTCAATGGCCCCCATAAGGGTGAAATCATCGATTGTTTCGGTGGCTTGAAAGACATGGAAGCCAAGCTCATCCGCACACCTTTGGATCCGGATGTGACTTTCTCTGACGATCCGTTACGGATGATGCGCGCTGTGCGCTTCGCTTCCCAGTTGGGGTTCTCTATAGTGCCTGAGATTTTCGAGGCCATCCAGCGCAATGCCGCCCGTTTGGAGATTATTTCCAAAGAGAGAATCATTGACGAGTTCAACAAGATCTTACTTTCACCACAGCCTTCAAGGGGGCTCAATATGTTGAAAGACGCCGGCCTATTGCAGTATTTCCTGCCCGAATTGCTGAGCTTACAAGGTGTAGAGGTGATTAACGGGCGAGGTCACAAAGACAATTATCTTCACACCTTGGAGGTGGTGGACAAAATCGCCCGCGTGAGCAACAACCTGTGGCTGATATGGGCGGCTATGTTACATGATATAGCCAAGCCGGTGACCAAACGCTATGACGAGAAAGTAGGGTGGACCTTTCACTCGCACGAATTTGTCGGCTCCAAAATGGTGGGCAAAATCTTCAACCGTCTGAAGATGCCTACCAACGAAAAAATGAAATATGTGCAGAAATTAGTCCTGCTGCACTTGCGTCCTATCGCTTTGGTGGAGGATATCATCACTGATTCGGCGGTACGGCGCCTGCTTTTCGACGCAGGTGATGATATTGACGACCTGATGCTCCTGTGTGAGGCGGATGTCACTTCCAAAAATCCCGAAAAAGTGAAGCGTTTTATGGCCAATTTTGCCAAAGTACGCAAGAAATTGGAGGATATTGAGGAAAAAGACCGCTTGCGCAATTGGCAACCGCCGGTAGATGGACTGGAGATTATGGAAACCTTCGGCATTGGTCCGTCACGCGAGGTGGGCATTATCAAAACAGCCATCCGTGAGGCTATCCTTGATGGCGTGATCGGCAATAACTATGAAGAGGCCTACCAGCTGATGCTTACTGAGGCTGTGAAGTTGGGGCTGCAACCCCGGTAAGTTCCTCTTGCCGATCTTCCAAACGTTGGATGCATTCCCGAATAAAATTTTCCGAGGCATTCTTTTTACTGGTGTAATATTCTATGGAGTGGACAAACTGTTCCCGGGTGATGTTGTGCTCCGCAAAGAACTTCTCGTACAAGGTGACTGTGGCAGGCTCCAGTTTCTGGCCGTCGGTGATGACATTATGGATGGCGCTTTCCATAAACCAGGCGTCCACAATTATGTCTATTGTCTCTTCACGCGACAGAACATCCGCAGGCAGTTCTTCCTCCTTTTGATTATTACAGCCACAGGCCAGCAACAGGGCAGCGAAAACAAACAGCAAAATTTTTTTCATAGATGCAAAATTACATAAAATTCCCGAGTTATACACGGATGTGTGAATTTTATTGTAGGGATGCGATTCATCGTATCCGATGGAAAAAGCAGAGGGATGGCGCAGCTGTTATACCAAACTTCGGATATTGTTTTCCGTATTGCCTGGCAGCAGGAAGATGGGAGGAATCTCAATAAGGGTATAAGCTCCGAAACGTGCTTCTTCTTTGAAGCGACAAGCGGCGCGGGCGCAGGCCACCATTACCTGGCCGGTCAAGGCAGGGTTGTTGATGGTCATGTTGAACTCGAAACGCTGGTTGTGGGTGGTGCCGCTGACACCGGAACGGACGAGGTTGACCCCATGGGCCACATTGTTCAGGCTGTCCACCGAAGTCACCTGAATCACGTGGGTCTCATCGTGGGCGAAATAGTCATCCTGAAGAAGATTTTTTTCAACTGTTTTGAAATCAGCGCCTTCCTCCAGTTCCACATAGACCATGCGGCGATGGATTCCTGTGCCGAGCGGGATGGTCATGGATAGGGCGTTTTTCACACCGGCAATGGCTTTGGCGGCCACGGTATGTCCCATGGAACGGCCAGGGCCGAAATTGGTGTAGGTGACACCTCCCGGCGCTATGGCCTGCAACAGGGTGCGCACCACTGAGTCGGAGCCCGGATCCCAGCCGGCGGCGATAACGCTTACGGCCTTGTTAGCCTGAGCCACCGGGGTCAGCCGTTGCCGCAGATCGTAAATCTGTCCGTGGATGTCAAAAGAATCGACAGTGGAGATGCCCAACTGCAGCATTTTTTCGGCGAAACCGGGTACTTCACGGGTGGGCGTGCACAATAAAGCCACGTCGGCTTTGATCTGGCTTAAATCGTCGTTGTGGTGATAAATTCCCGCCAGCTCCATATCGGGCGAAACTTTTACGGCTTCTTCAACGGCTTTCCCGATATTGCCGTATCCTATGATTGCAATCTTTGTCATAATTTTCAGAGGGACTTTTGTTGTTATTTTCTTTGTGTTGCCGCCAATCTTGGTGCAAAGTCCATTAAACACCGAGACCGGAAAAAAAAACGCTGCAAAAATAAAACTTTTTCTATTAACAGAACAAAAAAATCCAATAGATTTCGGTTTGTCGTTAATTTTTTTACAGAAAGACGAAAGCTTGGCTGAACTTTACGTGAAGCTTCTTCTCCGTAGAGCAAAATACCTGTCGGGGGGGACGCATATTTAAGCTTTTTTAAGGTTTGTTTTTTTCAAAAAAAAACATTATTTTTGCGGGGAAATTGAATTCGGTGCAAATGTTGTTAAACAATTCAACAATGAAAAAAATATTATGCCTTTTCGCTGTTGTCATGATTGTGGTCGGCGCAATGGCGCAAAAGGTGACTGTGAATGAGCATTCTTTGACCAACACCCTCAAAGAATTGAACTTGGAATTGGAGACTTTGTGTAGTCAAATTCCTGAGACACAGCAACTTTTCGATAATGATTACGAGCGTCAGCATCAACGGATGATTGATGTTATCACGCAGACGAACAAGCTCTCCATACTGCTCTATTCGCAGGAGCAGAAGAGGACTTTTGACATGTCATACGCCTTGAAGAAAGTGACGACCATTTATAATGATTTCAACGAGGGTATGCGCCCGTATGACCAAATCATCAACGAATTAAACTTCGAGATAGTGCGTTACGCGCGCCTTGTTGAGGCACTTCGCCGTCTTCCTCCGGAAATGGAGAACATTGTCGAGATAGTGCCTGACAGTCTGCTTTGCTACAATGATTCGATAGATACCCAGATGTTGAGCGACGAATCCTCCTTGGAAAGGGAAATTATCCAGGCTGCCATTGAGGAGAATGTGAAAGCGCCGTTTGTGCTGGACGAGGCAGGAAAACAATACCGCAGTTCCTGTATTCTTTATGCTTCTGAACTGTTGAAAATGTATGTGGTGAACCATGATGCGGTTGTGGCCGACAGCACACACTACAGAGAGGCTTTTTTACGCACAAAAGAGGCCTACGATTATGCGGAAGCCCAATACACCACGCTGGACAAGTATGTATTTGAACAAGGACAAACGCCCTATTGGGAAATTTTCCCCCACTTCGGATGGTATTGGAAGAAGATGCGGAAAGAGATGCGCAATGAGTACGATTTTGATGTTATGAGTAAGGCGAGTGAGGGGGATGAAAATTTTTTCAACAAGCTGTCAGGACGGGCGGAAAAAGCTTTTTCTGTGATTGCTTGTGTCATCCAATTAGGCGCGCTTTTTGTGGTGTGGATCTTGGTGTTTGGGATCTTATGGTTGATTAAGCGTCACACCAAATCCCAAAAAGTTATCCTAAGTAAGTCACTGCCGCTGTTTTCCGTATTGGTGAGTACTCTTTTGTATTTCCTGCTATTCGGCTATTTTTGGGAAGGAAGCGAGTATGTGCATTACGGTGTGAAAAACATCAATACCTTCCTTTGGCTGCTTGCGGCTATTTCGGGCTCATTGCTGCTTCGAGTCGAAGCCGACCAAATCCGTCACGGCTTCAGTCTATACATTCCCACCATTCTGCTGGCGTTGTTCATTATCATTTGTAGGAACACCTTCATTCCGGATATTCTGCTGAATATTGTGTTCACTCCAGTACTGTTGGTTGCTGTGTTGGGACAGTTGCTCGTGTGTCTGACAAAGCAGGGCAAAGCTACGCGAACAGACTCTGTTCTGGGCTGGATTTCATTGGGAATCTATAGCTTCTCGTTGATCCTTTCATTCTTCGGCTTTATTTTCAATGCATTGGTCTTATTGGTATGGTGGTATTTCATGCTGGTGAGCTTGTCAACCATCTACTGTATCTCGGATTTGATGGAACGCTACAAGGAAAAAAGACTGAACGAGCGTATAGAGGAGAGGCGAAAACACAACTCATACGTGTATGGTGAAGACCGTGACATTTTGCTCTTCAGTATCACTTGGTTTCATGACCTTATCAAACAGGTTGTGGTTCCTGTTCTGGTGTTGCTCTCCATACCGTTTTTTATCCGTCTGTCATTGGACATGTTTGACTTCACGGATCTCTTCACTCGGTATTACTATAATCCTTTTTATCAGCTTACGGATGAGGCCACGGGTGTCTCCACGCTGCGAGTGTCCATTGGAAGCATTGTCTATTTGCTGACGTTGCTCTTCATATTCCGTTATCTCAACCGAGCCTTTCATGTTCTATGGCATTATATCCGCTACACGTCATTCATGCGCAAGAACAAACGCACCTATGTGCGCGCCAACGAAATCAACCTGTCCATCGGGAACAGTATCATCAGTGCGGTAGTCTGGATGATATATGTTATCGCCGTGGTGGATGAATTGAAGATACCTACCGGCTCCCTGGCATTGGTCGCCGGTGGTTTGTCTGCCGGTATCGGTATTGCTCTCAAGGATATCATCAACAACTTTATCTATGGTATCCAGCTGATGGGAGGGCGTCTTCGTGTCGGCGACTGGATTGAATGCGAAGGGGCACGGGGAAGGGTAACCGCCATTAATTACCAATGCGTGATGGTGGAGACTATCGAAGGCACCGAAATGTCTTTTCTGAATGCTTCCCTCTTTGGACAGAGTTTCAACAACCTGACCCGGAACAACTCGTATGAGTTGACCAAGATCATAGTCGGTGTGGAATATGGTACCAACGTGGAGAAAGTACGGGAAGTTCTGTTGGAGGCGATGAAGGAAATGGATACCAAAGACCAATACGGGCGTCACATCATAGATCCGAAGAGGGGCATTATCATCATTCTGGAAAACATGAGTGACAGTGCCGTGGATATAGCCGTGAAACAGTACGTGCTGGTTCCTGAAAGAATTGAATTCGTAGAGCGTTGCAAGGAAGTCGTCTATAAGGCTCTGAACGATGCGGGTATTACAATTGCTTTCCCGCAGTGCGATATACATATTAAATAACAACATTATGGAAATAAGATTCAAACAAAAAAGTAAAATAATTGATATCTCCATCGTATTGGTGGCTGGTATAGCTTCAGTTAGTATGATGATCTATGCAGTTTTTCATTTTGGACTGAAGAATGCGTGGAACGAATTGGTACTCAATATGTTCTATGTTTCTTGCCTGGTGATGACTGCGATGTATTTCTTCAAGGTGGGTATCACCACAAACCAGTTCAACTACTGGTGCTCCCTGTGTGTGGGTATCACGGTGCTGCTGCGCGACATTCTCTTTCCACCCCCATTGATTAATTACCCTCTGCATTTGGCTTGTATGACACTCTCGGTGATGCTCGTACTCATGCTCATCTTCTTCTATTCGCGCAAGGATTGGATAACGTACTCTAAGCGCAATCTGTGGATGATTTGTATCGTGGATATGGTCCTTGCGACACTTTACAATATAGATATCATTTTGGAACCCACCGACGAGTACACCGCTTTCCTGCTCACGGAAATATGGATTCGCCCCACCATTACCTACGGTTTGGTGGCTTGTTTCGTGAAGGATAACGATGAACCCGAGCCGCAAGTGCAGCGTACCGAACTGATACGCACCAGCCAGAGTTGGGATGGAGTGGAGCTGCCCGACTACCTGCAAGGCCGCCCCGAAGTGGTAGCCATAAAGTATGAGATCCCTGCCGGTAAGAAGCTGGATTGGCATCACCATCCCGTGATGAATCATGGTATTCTGGTGCAGGGCGAGCTGACCATCATCAGCAAAGAAGGCAAGGAAAAGGTGGTGCATGAGGGCGAGGCTGTTGTGGAGATGGTGAACACCATTCACCATGGTGAGAACCGCGGCCTCAAACCCGTTGTCCTTTACATGTTCTACCTCTCGCAGCAGGGCATGCCCCTGTCCGTGCTGCATTCGAAAATATCACTGGATTAACTAATTAGGAAAAGTACTACATTGAAAAAAACGAAGGAATTATGGACCGACTAATCGAAAGTTTTTACAACAATTTGATCAATGAGAATCGCTACAGAATGATTCTCGACGGTTTGCAGGTGACGCTAGTCATCACGTTCTGCGCAGCAGTCTTGGGCACTATTCTGGGCGGATTGGTGTGCTGGATGCGTATGAGCCGTCGTCCATGGCTGCAGCGCACAGCCAAAGTGTATATCGACATCATGCGCGGCACGCCTGTGCTGGTGCTCCTCATGCTGATGTATTATGTGGTCATGGCGCCTTTGGATACCGCAGGTATCGTGGTGGCCATCATCACCTTTGCCCTGAACACGGCTGCCTATATCAGCGAGATGTTACGCACCGCCATACAAGGTGTTGACCGCGGACAGACCGAGGCCGGCTTGGCCTTGGGTTACACGCAGCGGCAGACTTTTTTCCGGATTGTGTTGCCGCAAGTAGTCAAGTCGGTGATGCCCGTTTATCAGGGAGAGGTGGTGAGCCTGCTGAAGGGCACGAGTATTGTAGGATATATCGCTATTGTTGACATGACCAGGGCATCCGACCTGATACGCTCGCGAACATTCGATGCTTTTTTTCCCCTTATTGTGACGGCAATAATATATTTCCTCATGGCGTGGCTCATCGGGCTGTTACTCACATCACTGGTGAAACGACAGCGCACGAAGTCTATCGTTGCCGCACTGCTGCTGGCCATAGGAGGAACGGTATGCTATGTGCCGGAACTGTTAATCGCTGAAGAAACGGCTGCTGTGACGGATGTTCCTGACGTGTTCAAGGCTCTCTCCGGAAAGCGAGTCGGTGTCATTATCGGCAGCATACAGGACATCGCCGTCACCGATTTGGCTCCCGATGCCGATATTTTACGATTGTCCAATAGCACAGACATGATTGCAGCCTTGGAGAATGGCAAAGTGGATGTAATTGGTGAAGAAAATCTTTCGGTGACATTCAACAAGGAGATTGCTTCGAAGGTGGACACGGTGAATGCCAAGCTGAAGCCGATGCCCCTTGGAGCCTGTTTCAGCTTAGACAACACTCAACTGAAGCAGGACTTCGACAGCTTCCTTGCCGATATTCGCCGTGACGGCACCTACCAGGAAATTTTTGACCGGTGGAAAAATGCCGACGACCCCGCAGCGGTGGAGCTGCCCCAGCAGCGAGGAACGGGGAAGACACTGCGTGTTGCCATCTATCCCGCGTTACCTCCTTTCAGCCTTATCAGTTCAGGATTCCCCTCAGGTTTAGAAATTGACATACTGACGGAGTGGGCCAACCGTCGCAACTGGAAACTGGAGTATCTTATCATGGATTTTGCCTCACAGATTCCGGCTGTGCAGACGGGCAAGGCCGACATGGCCATGGGGTCGATCAGCATTACCGAGGAGCGGCAGAAGCAGGTGCTCTTCTCCGATGGATATATGGAGTCGCACATGGTGTTTGCCACGCGGAAAGGGGAGATAGGTTTGTTCACCAATCCGGTGCAGCCATCCACCACCAAGAGTAAGGGAAGACAATGGCCGTGGGTGGTGGTGGTTCTTGTCCTGATCGGTGGTGGCGTTTGGCTGTTCATTCGCCGCAAGTCCAGCACAAGGAAGTCGTCCTCTTCTCAGCCTCTTTCTTCCACGGATGACAGTCCTATCATTTGCGTCACCGGCATGAAGAAGAGTTTTGGTGCGCTTGATGTGCTGCGCGACATTAATGTTGATATACGCAAGGGCGAGGTCATCTCTATCATCGGTCCGTCGGGAACGGGCAAGAGTACCTTCCTGCGCTGTCTGAACCTGCTTGAGAAACCTACCAGCGGTAGCATCCTCATCGACGGACAAAATATTCTGGCACCCAACGCTGACGTTCCTTTGTTGCGCCAGCGCATGGGAATGGTGTTCCAGTCGTTCAACTTGTTCAACGGCAAGTCGGTACTTGACAACATCTGCATGGCACCGATGCAGCTTTTGGGCAAGAGCCGGGAGGAGGCTGAGCAACGAGCCCGCGAACTCTTGCAGACGGTGGGACTTGCCGAACGTGCCGATGCCATGCCCGAACAGCTTTCCGGTGGACAGAAGCAGCGCGTGGCCATTGCTCGCGCGTTGGCGATGGAGCCCGAGATCTTGCTTTTCGACGAGCCGACCTCAGCCCTTGACCCCACAATGGTAAGCGAGGTGTTGGGCGTGATGACACGGTTGGCTCGAGAGGGCATGACGATGATTGTAGTGACCCATGAGATGCGCTTCGCCCGTCAGGTGAGTAGCCGCGTGCTGTTCTTTGCCGACGGTGTGGTCTATGAGGACGGGACCCCCGATCAACTGTTCGAACATCCTCAGCGTGAGCGTACCAAGCAGTTCATACAGCAGATACACGAGACTACCTTTGTCATCGAGAGTGAGCATCACGACTACTTTGCCTTGTTGGCGCAGATGGAGCAGTTCTGTCAGCACTACAACCTGTCGCGTCAGCGGACAGACAGTGCGCTCCACATTGTCGATGAGACACTCACCATCCTTGGCATAGATGGAAAAGCCATCCAGCCTGGCACACGTCTCACACTGTCTTACAAGGAGAAGGACGACTCATTGTTGTTCACCCTCAACTGTCCGCAGGTTATCAACCGCGATCTTTTCTATGCCGACAGAGATGATGTGTCTCTGACCATCCTGCACCATTACTGCCAGGATATCAGCGTTGAGGGCAACATCGTCCGCATGATTGTTAAGTAAATCATTCAATACAAAAATAAAAAACCAAAAAAGGAGGACAATATGATTCTAAAAAAACTTACACCCAATCATCCTGACATTCCCGCACTTAAAAAATTGTATGAGGAAGCATTTCCTGTAAATGAGCGTCCTCTGAGCATAGACAATATACTTGCGTTCATGGATCAGATGCCGTGTGATCTTTTAGGCGTTTATCCAGATGAGACTCCTGATGAATTTTCCGCATTTTTCTTTGGAGTCAGAGGAGAAGCCAGTGTATATGGGGTTTATTTCGCAACCCGTCCTGACTTGCGTTCAACGGGTATCGGTGGCAAGGCATTCAAAGCTATCTTGGAATACTACAATGATATGCCGTTCTGGTTCTCATACGAGAGTCCTTTTGAAAAAAGCGACAACGCCGAACAGCGGGAGCGCAGACGCAGATTCTATCTGAAGAACGGCTTCTATGAGACTGGATGGTTCACAAAACTGAATGGCACCGAATTTATCATTGCCAGTTCTAAAAAGGAATTTGACAAGGAGGCGTTCGAAAAATTTATGGGTGCCATGTTTGCCAGCACCACAGGCGCGGCTCTCCCAGAATTATATAGACGCGATTAAGTTTTAGGTTTCAGGTTCCCGGTTTCAAGTTTCATGACATACCTGAAACTTGAAACCCAATATAATACAAAACGGACAGAAGATATAGTTGAACAAAAAAATACATAATGAAACAAACGATAATTCTCGGCAACATCATCACGATGGATGAAAAGAGGCCCTTTGCCAAGGCCGCATTAGTGAAGAACGGCGTATTTGCCTATATCGGCAGCGCAGAAGAGGCGAAAAAGCTCGCTGGAGCAGACGCACAGGTTCTGGATTATAGTGACAAATTTATCTATCCTGGCTTTATGGAGTCCCACTGTCACGGCAGTTTTGCCGGAGAACGTGCTATCGGACAGGCGAACCTGATGGAGGGAGGATTGACCACCGACTACGCAAGGTATCGTAACATCATCAAAGCATTCATTGAGAAGAACCCGCAGCGCGATTTCTACGTAGCCGCAGGATGGGTGGAGAATGAGGAATATGTCAGCAAGGCCTATCTCGACGAGATCTGCTCCAACAAGCCGCTGCTCATGCAGACAGGCGGCGGACATTCCATGCTGCTCAATAGCAAGGCGATGGAATGGGCAGGTATTGATGCTGCCTACGCTAAGAAATGGGGCTATGACCTGGTACATGTTGATAAGAATGGCGAACCCGACGGCTACATCTGTGAAGGTCCCGTGTTCGAGGTTGCTCCAAAGCTCCCCACTACCTTAGAGGATATCAAGGAATATCTGCTCGCTTGGCAGGAGATGGCCCTCAGCAGCGGTTTCACTGCCGTTGGTGATGCTGGTGCGGAAGTTATACATCGCGCTGCTCCCCAGGCCTACTGTGAGCTGCAGCAGGAAGGCAAGCTGAAGCTGCGCACATACGCATGGATGTATGTGACTGATAATGCCGACGCAAAGACAGAGATAGCCCGCATCGCTGCTCAGCGTGCTGAGATGAGCGGTGAATATTTCCATATTATCGGTCCCAAGGCGTTCCTCGATGGCGTGACAGAGGCACATACGGGATGGCAGAATCAGGACTATCTGGATCAGCCAGGCTACCACGGCAATGAGCGTTTCAATGATCACGACAAGATGGTAGAGCTGATTGTTGAGGCCGACAAGGAGGGCATGTCTGTACATGTCCACTCCGAAGGCGGTGGTGCTACCCACTACATGCTGGGCTGTATTGAAGACGCAGAGAAGATTACCGGCAACCTTGACCAACGCAACGTGCTGGCTCATCTGCACTTCGTGACCGATGAGGATATCCGCCGTATGGCAGTAACAGGCTCAGTGCCTGCAGTTCCGCCACTGTGGACAGCTAAGGCTTCTCCTCTTTATGAACAGGAAGTCGCTTATATGGGACAGAAGTTGGCAGACGAGGCGTATCCCATCAAGTCGTTCTATGATGCAGGTGCCAATGTGGTGTTCCACTCCGACTATCCCGTTTCACCGATGATGGATATCAAACTCAGCATCTATACGGCTGAAAAACGCAACTATCCTCAGGAGTTGTATGGCGGCGCAACCTCACCACGCAATCTCAAGGAGGCTATCACCCGTGAGCAGTCGCTGCGCGCCATGACGATCAACGTGGCCCGTCAGTTCCATCAGGAGCACCGCTTAGGTTCTATCGAGTATGGCAAGATTGCGAATATGACGGTGTATGACTGCGATTTCCTCCATGACGACATCGAGAAAGTGGCACAGGCCAACATCATCGCCACCATCGTAGATGGCGAAGAAGTTTACAAAGCATAGTTACTATAAAAAAACAGCTCAAAAATACTTAAATAGAAGAAGCAATATGAAAGCAGACAAAATCATTAAAAACGCAAAAATCTTCACATCGGACAAAAACAATCCGATGGCAACTTCACTTGTGGTGAAAGACGGCAAGTTCGTCTATGTGGGCGATGAGGCCGTCCTTGCGGCTTACGAAGGAGAGGTCACCGACCTCGGCGGCAAGTTCATCATGCCCGGCATCATCGACAGCCATGTGCATATAACCATTCCCGTAGGTTTTGAGTACGCCCCTATGGGAGAGCGCATTGAGCCCAACGGCAAGCAGGAAGCTCTGGATGTGATGGCGGACTATATCAAAAAGAATCCCGGCGAGAAGCGTTACAGATTCCTTATGGAGAAAAGGTTCCTCAAAGGTGAGGATATCGTAAAAGAGGATCTTGACGCCATCTGTCCGGATGCCGAGCTGCAGATTCAGGAAGGGGAAGGACACAGCATCTGGGTAAATTCCAAGATCCTTCAAAGGCACGGCATCACCGATGACACGCCGGATCCTATACCGGGACTGGCGTATTACGTGCGCAAGGACGGACATGTGACCGGAAATATGTATGAGGGTGCAACAGAAGTCCGTATCATTCTGGACGGCGGGATGGAACTTACCGATGAACAGATTGACGCGGCGCTTCAGCGCTGGATCGACTTCTCCGTCGAATATGGAATTTCTGCGGTATTTGATGCCGGACTTCCGGGGGATATGCAGTTCCATGAGAAAGTCTATAAGCGTCTGGTAGAACTGGATAAGCAGGGAAAGTTGCCCGTTTATATTGACGGCAGCCTTGTGGTCAACGCGGAGCGAGATGCAGAGGAGGGCCTGAAGGAACTGAAGCGCATACAGCGTGAGTATAACACAGAGCACCTCAAGGTCCATACCATGAAGGTTTTCATGGACGGTACTCAGAAGATTCATACCGCCGCCATGGTTACGCCATACGTGGACGTCCATACGACGGGTTCTACCGCTTTCTCTGCGGAGGGAATCGCAAAGGTTTTGAAGGAACTCAACGATGCCAATCTGGATCTTCACCTTCACACCGTGGGTGAGCGCGCGTCACGCACGGTATTGGATGGCGTTGAGATGGCCAAAAAGGAGATGGGAGATGACTTACACGTAAGAGTTACCTGCGCCCATCTTGAAATTGAGTGCGACGATGATCTGGATCGTTTCGCTAAGCTCGGCGTCTTCGCCAACTTTACACCGCATTGGCACTCCGGAGACCCCGCTATTGCGGCTACCTGGCTCGGTATGGAACGTGCACGCAAAATGTTCCGCTGCAAATCGGTTTGGGACAGCGGCGCCACGGTGGCCTGGTCCAGCGACAATATCGTCTTTATGGATTTCACCACCTGGAACCCCTACTTGGGCATGGAGGTGGGAATGACCCGCTGGATTACCGAAAAGACCAAGGACTACCCATTCACCGTAGCGGCCAAAGTATTCCCACCTGAAAATGAGAGAATGAACATTGAGGAAATGCTCATCGGCTATACCATCAACGGCGCCAAACAGCTTGGCATTGAAGCGAAAAAAGGCTCCATCGAAGTCGGCAAGGATGCGGACTTCCTGGTGTTCGACAAAGACCTCCTGACAGCGGAGAAGGAAGGTTTCAGCTACAACAAGCCATCTCAAGTGTATTTTGGCGGAAAGGAAATGAACAAATCTACAATCTAAAATCAAAATGAATATTAACAATACTTCACCTTTGGATTATTCCAATAAAGCCAACTGGTATCAGATTCCTGAAATCACCAAGGAATTCGACACCTTCTATGTATATGCAACCGAGTATATACTGGGCAGCATGGCGGAGGGCGCTCCCGCTTATGCCGACATGGACAATACCGAAATGCTGGAGGGTGCCACGGGCGAATATGCGCTGCATGCCTCTGCATACGCCGATTCCACCAATGTGTTTATGCCATTCTACCGTCAGGTGGGTCTGCATTATGCCGGGGTAATCTGGAAGAGAGACGGAATCTTCGACGCAGCCCTTACCGAAGGACCTTATGGCGATATCGTCGCAGCGTTGGACTATTACTTCGAGCACTACAACAACGGTCGCCCCTTCATCATCGCCGGCCATAGCCAGGGATCTGCCATCGTCAAGATGGTGCTTAAACAATATTTTGTCGAGCACCCGGACTACTACAGCCGCATGATTGCCGCCTACCCGATTGGCTACGCTTTCACGAAGGACGAGTTCAAGGCCTACCCGCACATGAAGTTTGCGACGGGCGAGTGCGACACAGGCGTTATTATCACCTGGAACACGGAAGGTCCCAAAAACAGGGAGATGAACGCCGATACTTGCGTGTTGCAGCCGGGCTCTATGAGCATCAACCCGCTGAATTGGAAGCTGGACAACACCTATGCCCCGGCCAGCCTGAACCTGGGTTCGCTCTGGCTGAACGAGAAAACCGGCGAACTGGAGATTCAGGACTTGGGTGCGGACGCGCAGGTGTTCCCCGACCGCGGCGTGGTGGTGACCCATGCCAAGGGCGAGAAAATGGACGAAGAAACCGCTAAGGTGGCCGAGTATTTCTTCGGCCCGGACGGCCGTCACGGCGAAGATTATGCGTTCTTCTACAACAACATCAAGGACAACGTGGCCAAGCGTGTCGCAGCATATAAGGCAAATCGGAAATAACTATGGGAGCAGACATAATCATTAAAAATGCCAACATTTTTACGGCCGACAAAAACCACCCCAAGGCTTCTGCCCTGGTGGTAAGGGACGGCAAGTTCATCTATGTGGGCGACGAGGCCGGCCTGGCCGATTATAAGGGCGAGATCACCGACCTCGGCGGCAAATTTATCATGCCCAGCCTCATCGATAGCCATGTCCACGTGACTACCGGCGTTGGATTTGAATACCTGGATTTGGGTGTACCTGTCATGTGTTCCACAAAAAAAGAATGTCTGGCCTTTATGGCGGATTGGATTCAGAAAAATCCCGGCCTGAAGCGTTACAGATTCATGATGGAACGGACATGTTTGGCCGGGGAGGATCTCACGAAGGAAGAACTGGACGCGATATGCCCGGACGCAGAGATGCTGGTGTTGGAGGGCGAAGTGCACAGCAACTGGGTAAACTCCAGAATCCTGGCAGCACATGGAATTACTGATGCCACGCCTGACCCTGTTCCAGGGTTGGCCTATTTCGTACGCAAGGATGGTCACCTGACCGGAAACTCGTTCGAGACCGCCAGTTGGCCCATGCTCTTTGACGGCATCAACGACCTGACGGATGAGCAGATCAGCACGGCGGTCCTGCGCTGGTTAGAAAGCTCCATCAAGTATGGTGTGAGCGGTGTATTCGATGCCGGTTTCCCAGAGCACAACGGGATGAATGAGCGCATATACGATTATCTGAAGGATTTGGACAAGCAAGGGAAACTGCCGGTCTATGTGGACGGATGCTATGTGCTCACCCAGCCCGCAAAAATAAAGGAGGCTATGGAGGGAGTGAAGCGCTTCCGGAAGAAATACAACACGGAGCACATGAAGGTGCACACGTTGAAAATCTTTATGGACGGCACCTTGAAGATTGAGACCGCAGCCATGGTGACGCCCTACGTGGATACCGGTGTCACGGGAGCCTCCGCCTTCAATGCTCAGCAAATGGCCGAGATTCTGAAAGAGCTCAATGAAGAAGGATTGGACCTTCACGTGCACACTGTGGGCGAAGCCTCGTCAAGAGTTGTTCTGGACGGCGTGGAGCTGGCCAGAAAGGAGTTGGGAGACAAGTACCGTGTGAAGGTCACCTGTGCCCACTTATGGGTTCAGGACGACGCCGATCTGGACCGTTTTGCCAAACTGGACGTAACGGCCAATTTCACACCCTGGTGGCACAGCGGCAATGTAGGCGGCAATCCCATCGAGTACTGGCCCACTTTTATTGGAGAGAAACGCGCCCATTCGATGTTCCGCTGCAAGACGATGTGGGACAGCGGAGCCCTTGTGACCTGGTCCAGCGATGAGGTTTTCTACGGCGATTTTAGGAACTGGAGTCCCTATCTTGCGATGGAAATAGGCATGACACGTTGGATCAATGAGAAGACCAGATTCGACGAATACAGTAGAACCGTTGCTCCATTCCCACCTGCAAGCGAGAGAATGAACATTGAGGAAATGCTCACCGGTTATACCATCAACGGCGCCAAGCAGCTGGGCATCGAATCCTCAAAGGGTTCTATCGAAGCCGGCAAGGACGCCGACTTCCTCGTGTTCGACAACGACCTGCTCACGGCAGAACACGAGGGCTTCAGCTTTAACAAGCCGCGGGAAGTGTATTTCGGCGGAAAGAAATTGGTGGGAGAGACACCCGACTATTCCCATAAGGCCTGCTGGTACAAGATACCGGATATCACCAAGGAAATCGACACATTCTACATCTACTCGACGATATTCATGGGCGCGAACGAAGGTGACCCCGACTATGCGACGCTCGACAATGCCGAGTTACTGGCGGGGATACCGATCGAGCACGCCATTAAGTCCAGCGTGTTTGAGGAATCCACCAACTTGTTTATTCCGCTGTACCGTCAGAGCAGTCTGAAACATGCGTTTGAAGCCTTTGAGAAGGACGGGAACATTGATGCGGCTCTTATCGGCATTCCCTATACCGACATTACCGCCGCATTGGACTTCTACTTTGAGCATTGTAACAACGGCCGCCCCTTCGTCATCGCGGGACACAGCCAAGGCGCAGCCATCCTCCGCCTGGTATTGAAAGACTACTTCAAGGAGCACCCCGACTACTATAAGCGGATGGTGGCGGCATACGCCATCGGCTATTCCATCACGAAGGATGACCTGGAGGCCAACCCGCACT
>JAFXSR010000017.1 GCA_017525505.1 Bacteroidales bacterium | reverse complement strand
TCGCTGTGGTGAAAGACATATTGTCCGGAGGCTAAAGCCTGCTGGATACTTTGCTTCTCTCGGTCAAAATCGGGCAAATCGGGATGTTTTTGTTCAATGATGGAAAGAATAAGCGCCCATTCTTTTTCCCATTGGCGTATGTCCTCCTCGCTGACAGGTTTTGCGCTGGCCATCAGAGCGTCGGTCAATTGCACTGCGGAGATCAGGCTGTCGCGAACGGCGGAAAGGCTTACCCTCATATAGTTGTGCCGCCATCCGCAGCGTTCTGTTGTTTGGCATCCGATGGTGTCGGCATGGGCCAGCTCGGCTTTGATAGCTTCCAAAGCGGCCTCCCGGTCACTGATGAGATGACCTGGTCCAAAACGGTCTTGGAAGAAGTTCTTGTAGAAATCTTGCAGGTGCATCTCGGGATATGCGGCATACTGCTCCTCTACCGACGCTTCAATAGCCTGCTTGTCAAAAGTGCTATGGCAGGAGAAAAGGCTCAGGACCAGTAAGATGGTGATGAACAAAACGTTTTTTCTCATCATTTTGATTTTTTTAGTGTGAGGACAACAATCTCAGGTCGTGCGCCCAGACGGAACGGAATGGTTCCGCCAGCGCCTTGGCTTACAAAGAGACTCTGGTCTCCTTCGGTATATAAACCTCCCCATTCGGAGTATAGCCACCGTGAGGGTGACCATTTCCCAATTCTGACTTGTGCAGCGTGGGTGTGACCTGACAAGGTGAGAGGAATATGGGTGTTGGGTAACACTTCCATGCGCCAGTGCGAGGGGTCGTGCGATAGCAAAATTGTGAAAACACTGTCAGCAACCCCTGACACAGCAGCATTGAGGTTGCCGATTTCCGGAAAAGGAGGCTTGCCGGTGTTCTCCACCCCGACAATGGCAATTTGTGCACCGTCTCGTTGAATGAAGCGATGTTCGTTGAGTAATAGATCCCAATTTATATGGTGCTCATCCTGAATCAGTTGCTGAGCTCCGTCTCGCGGGTCTGCCGGACGCTCCTTCAAGCCGTAAAGACAGTAGTCGTGGTTGCCGAGGACCGACATAACCCCGTCAGGTGCATGTAACTGAGACAGTATATGCGCAAAGGGCTTGACTTCATCTGCTGAGGTGTTGACAAGGTCGCCTGTGAAAACAATCAGGTCAGCCTGCTGTTCGTTCACACGCTGAACCAACTTTTCCAGAAAAGCGGTGTGTTGGCCGTGGGTGCCAATGTGAAGGTCGGAGAGATGCACGATTTTGTACCCGTCGAATTCAACGGGGAGGGTCGGGAAATATAATTCCACTTGTTTGACGGTCAGATGCCTCCATCCAAAAGTCACCCCATAGAGCATGGTCAGTGCCAAAACAGAGGCCAAGCAAATACCCGCTCCGTTGCAGATGTTGGCGGCAGGGTGCCATGCCAGACCGATAAGCTTGCCCAGCACGGAAAAAACACAGAAAAACAATTGGGGCAGGGCGATGCAGAGCAGTAAACCAATGAAAAAATGCGTTTTCAAGGCTCCCAATCCGCTGAATCTGACGGAGAGCAGTATCACAAATGCTACAATGGAGGGTGCCCATAAAAGCAGGTGCGTCCACCATGCTGCGCCTCGCATCATGGCAAGAGAGATATACAAATCGGGCAAAATGAACAACAGAAGGATGATGAGGAGTGCGATAATCATTGTTTTTATACATTTAGAATTGAGCCTGCAAAGGTATAAAAATATTTTTATTCGTAGAGACGAGGTATCTTCCTTCTCCACTGGAAAATTTCATCACCTAGTATCAAAATATGTGAATTCTGTGTAAATTTGCAAATCCATTGTCCTTTTAAGAATAATGAATTTTAACCTATTGATTATCAATAAAAATAGTACATTATGAGAAGTTTCGGCAGCGATAATAATTCGGGAGTTCATCCTCAAATTATGGAGGCTTTGACAAAAGCGAACAGCAATCATGCTTTGGCCTACGGTGATGACCCATGGACCGCCCAGGCGGTAGAAGACCTCAAAGCTTGTTTTGGCGAAACTGCCGAGCCGTATTTTGTGTTCAACGGCACAGGTGCCAATGTGACAGCAATCAGGGCCTGTTGCCAGCCTTTTCATGCGGTGATAGCGGCCCGCACAGCGCATATCGCGGTGGATGAGTGCGGTGCTCCGGGCTTCCTGAGCGGAGCGGCGGTGAAGGAGGTGGATACGCCCAATGGCAAGCTGACACCCGAATTGATCAAACCTCTGCTGCATGGTTTCGGTTTTGAGCACCATTCCCAACCTAAACTGGTGTATATCTCACAGTGCAGTGAATTGGGAACCGTATTTACTGTTGACGAAATCAAGGCTTTGGCAGACTATGTTCATCAATTTGATATGTATTTGCTGATGGATGGTGCCCGCATTGCCAACGCCTGTGTGGCCCTGGGCAAAAAGCTTAAAGAGGTGACGGTGGATTGCGGTGTGGATATGCTGAGTTTCGGTGGTACTAAAAATGGTTGTATGATGGCGGAGTCGGTTATTGCGTTCCGTCCCGAACTGGCGGAGAATATCAAATATCTGCGCAAACAATCTACCCAGCTGTACTCGAAGATGCGCTTCGTGTCGGCACAGTTTTCCGCCTATCTGCAGGACGACCTGCTGTATAAAAACGCCGCCCATGCCAACAAAATGGCCTGTATGTTGCATCGCGAGCTGCTGAATCTGGGCTTTGAGTTCACCCAGTCGCCCGATGCCAATATTCTGCTCCTGAAAATGGAACCTGACTTGGCCGACAAGCTATTGCAGAAGCATTTCTTTTACGTTTGGGACGAAAACACCCACGAAATCCGTCTGGTCACCTCTTGGGACACTACCGAGGAGGATGTCAATTTGTTTATTTCCGATTTGAAACAATTGAAGAGCTAATCAGCCGTTCTCTCAAAAATTTTGATTATCTTTGCTGCTTGTAAAAAATCAATGTACAAGTTGGAATAATAGGTTGACAGAAATAATATAGCGGTTGCAATATGACCCAAGAACTTAAGAAAACAAAAGAAATATCTTTTATCAACGATGTGAAAAAAATCGTTGAACAGGGTCGTTCTATCGCATACAGTGGGGTGAATGCAGTCATGATTGAGACCTATTGGCAAATTGGGCGACGCATTGTGGAGCAAGAGCAAAACGGCAGTGAAAGGGCGGAATATGGCAAGCAACTTATTGAATTACTTTCCGCTGAATTAACTCGCACATACGGGAAAGGATTCAGCACTAGAAATTTATGGCTTTTTAAGCAGTTCTACCTGACATTCAGTGATATAGAGATTCTGCACACGCGTGTGCAGAATCTGACATGGTCGCATATTCGTACCACTTTGCGTGTGGAAGATCCTGTTGCCGCTCGTTGGTATCTGCAGACAGCTTCAAATATATGCCATTAATGCCAACAGAGGAGGAACTTCGTCGTGAGATTGAACAGCAGAAAGAACTATATAAATTACAAAAAGACAATAATTAACTGAATATCAATAAAATAACAAGAAGAATCAACAAGTAAAATAAACATATTATAAATCATAGCGTTTGCTATTTGTTCGGAAACATTCTGAAACCTGAGAAATTTCAAAATTGCAATTACACGAACAAGTTGTGAATGTCTGCGTAACGCGTGGGCACGACTTGTCTGTAATTGCGGGTTTTCTCAGGACCTCAGAATGTGGACAATGAATGTCCACGTTTTTTTGTGTCCTGACGAAGACCCGTGTGCCGATGAACCGCAATCGCCCAAAAATTGCAGACATCATGGGTCAACCTATCCATATCGGTCATATCATACAAGAGGAGTTGCGTACTCAGGGCCGTACAGTGACGTGGTTAGCTAAACAACTGAACCTTCATCGTCGTGCCTGCTATCGTATATTCGACAGTTACAGCATCGATACGCAGTTGCTGTTACGCATTTCAGAATTGCTCGGGCGGGATTTTTTCACAGAGTATTCCGCTATCCTTTCCACAAAGGAAGTGTGACGAAATTGTCGCGTTTTTGAAACAATACTGACACATGTAAAATACTAATAACAAATAAAATAATTGCATCTTTGCAACATTAAATGTTAATGCTGTTATTATGGCAAATGTACTTCTAACTCAACTATGTGTAAGGTCTTGTCCTTATTGTTTTGCACAAAAATATATGGGAGAAGTGTCTCCAAAAGACATGCTTTCTTGGGACAATCTCATTTATCTTGCAGACTTCTTCTTAAAGTCTGGGATTCACCATATGTCATTATTGGGAGGAGAACCTCTTCTTCATCCGCATTTTTCAGAATTTGTGAACTACCTCTCTAAACGAAGAATTCATTCTTCAATTTTTACTAGTGGAATTACAACAGATAAAAAATTTGAGGTTATTAAAGAAGGAATGGCAGATAAAGGCCTTGAATTTCAGTTTATCTGCAATGTTAATGACCCGACAAAATCTCCAGCTCACGAGATCCCCAAAGTAATAAAATTTTTAGAGACCTTTGGAGAACGCACCACATTAAGCTTTAATATCTATGAATTAGACTTCTCCTTTGACTTTCTGTTTGAGTATATAAAAAAGTATAAACTAAAAAATCACATCCGTCTCGGTTTAGCGCACCCTATTCCCAACCAACCGAACCATTGCATTTCTCCTGTTGATTTCCCCAAAATAGCGGAAAAACTTTCGTTTTTCTATGAGAAATATAAGGAAGAAAATGTTGAAGTTGGATTTGATTGTGGTTTCCCTTTATGTATTTTTACAGAAGAGCAATTAGGCAAAATGTTCCTTTGGTCTAATGGTCGACTTGTATTTAAATGCGGTCCTGCCATAGATATTGGCCCGGATATGTCCGTATGGAGTTGTTTTCCCTTGTCCAGCTTCAATAAAAGAAGTGTTTTTGAATTTGATTCAATACGAGAAATTGACGACTTCTATAATGAAAAAATGAAGGAAATGAGAAATAATGTGGGGATATATGAAGGTTGCACATCCTGTAATTATCGTAAAAATGGATTATGTACAGCCGGTTGTGTCTCTCACGTAATGAATAATAAATAATATGAAACCAATTCTAATAATTCCCATTGAGTTATATTTCCAATTAAATATTTCAAACTATCGATTTGTTTTAAGAGTTGGAGATGTTGACCAAATTCAAAAAGCATTAGAGATTGCAAAAGATAATGACCAATGTATATCAATTCTGTGTGAATTGAATAACATTGAAGTTGTTACTCTGCTAAATATGAATATTAAACCTACCATTAATTTGTATATTAACTGCACTTTTAATGGAGACATGCTATCGCTCATTAAATCTTTAAAACCATTGGAGAATCAGGAGCTCACTCCTATCATCACATATCTATTTTCTGCCGAAACTCCAAATCTTGTAACTTTGCTAAAGATTCTCTCATCTTGTGGATATAAGTCTGGAGTAAAACTTGATTGTGAAAATGTGATTGATAAAGATACATTTATAGAATTAGCGACTTACTCTTATTTGTCGCCAGTCCCACACGCACAAATAGAACCTTTCGGATTCATCCAACAAGAAATTCACGATAAGAGGGTTAAATACGTTGATCTCAACAAATTTTATTTTTGTGCGCCGGATACTTTTGCTCATATTTGTATAGACGGTGGAGTATATCTTGAAGGCGAATTCTCGGAATCACAAAAACAACTTTGTAATTCGGTTGAAGCTCTCTCCCAAATAAACTATTCGGACATTTCTATGGAATATAAAAAGTTGCGTTTTTACAATCATTTTGATGCCGAAGATGAGTGTAGCAAATGTTCAAACTTTAAAATATGTGCAGGCTTCTACAAAAAACATTTTGAAGATTGTAAAGAAACGATGTCTATAATTCACGAAATGCTTTTCTGATATGCCAACAATAATTTTCAAGGAAACCGAAGCCTGTAATTCCAATTGCATTTATTGTAATGTTATCCGGCGAAAAAAACCGCTAACGATAACTTATGACTTGTTGGAGTTAGTGTTGTCTAAAGTGCATGATTATTTGAAAAAATTTCCTAATGAAAGAATGATGATAATATGGCATGGTGGTGAACCTTGCATTGTGGGTAGTCAATTCTATAGAAAGGTTTTGGAGTATTTAAAAAAGCATTGTAGTTCAACTCGTGAGCGAATTGAATTCAATGTTCAATCTAATCTTACCCTTCTTAACCAAGATTTAATCGATGTTTTTAAAGAAATGGGGATGTCAATGATTGGGACATCATATGAACCATACAAAGGTATACGAGGTCTTGGGGAAAATCGAGATAGTAAATTATATAACGAGAAATTTTTCAAAGGCATTGAACTTCTTGAGGAGAACAACATGTATTGGGGATTTATATATGTTGTCACACGACAGGTTCTGGATAAACCTTTAGAAGTATTTAACCTTCTTCATAACTTTTCTTGTTGTAGAGGTTTTAACATCCATGCCGTATATGGTATTAATCATGAGGATCCCAATAATGTGCTGATCTCTGCTAAGGAATTTGCTGACTTTTTGGGTCAAATATGTCCTGAATGGTGGAAGAGGCGCAAAGCCTTAAGTCGAGTTGACCCATTTGAATCATATTACGAGAAGTATACGAGAACAAATAGAGGACTTGTTTGTAGTGATTCCAATTGTGCTTACTCACATCTTTACATCGGACCCTCTGGTGAATTATCCCATTGTGGCAGATCATCAGAATGGGATTTGTTTAACACTGGCAACATTAAAAACATGTCTGTCGAAGAAGCTTTTAACCATCCATATCGTAAAGCGCTTCAGGAGAGAGATAAAGTATTATTGAATGGTGAATGTAAAGGATGTGAATATTTCCCGATATGTCATGGTGGCTGTCCTTTAGACGGATGGAATGTTAGTGGGAATATACAAACTAAATCGGAATGGTGTTATTCTACGAAGTATTTTCTAAAGAAGTACTTCGAGCCGATAACAGGATTGAAATACACATAATTATTAACATAAAAAACATTATCATGGAAAACAAAGAAAACATTTCCCGACGTGATGCGCTAAAAAGAATGTCAAAAACTGCTATAGTTGTAGCATTTGCTTCAGTGTTTTCTAATGTGGACGTACTAGCAAATGATCCAAGTTCATATTGGAACCATAATGATTACAAAAATTATAATAATTACAAAAATTACGGTAACTATTCGGATTATTATAATTATAACAATTACTCTAATTATGAAAATTATACGAATTATCGCGATTATACCGACTGCCACTAAAAAGTGCTGGTAAAGTTCTTGTAAATATCGCTGATTCTAATATTATAAGTCAAAAAAGTATTATTATGGAACAAAAAGAAAATATTTCAAGACGTGATGCTCTTAAAAGAATGGCCAAAACAGCTATGGTTGTGGTCGTAGCATCAATGTCTCCTGGCGTGAACACACTGGCGAACAATACCAGATTAAGTAGTTCAAATAGCAATTATGTTGATAGGTGTTATAATGATTATTCAAATTATCGCAACTATTCAAATCATAATGACTATTCTAATTATAGTAATTATAGGGACTATAATAATTATAACGACTATAGTAATTATAACGACTACAATAATTATAGCGATTATTCAAATGCAGGTAGAGTAGTTTATTGATAGAGAGAACAGCTCCAAGTTCCAGAATTGGTGGGACAGAATGGCAACAAAATACCAATGGGAATCCCCTGAGAATGACCATTGGGAGGTCAATTTCGACACAAGTGAAATCTTTTTAGTAACGGCTTAGTTATGGCAATACCTTTGTTATTTATCGGCACGACGGAACTCCTGCTCATCGGTGGGATTGCACTGCTGCTCTTTGGAGGAAAGAAACTCCCTGAAATGATGAAAGGTTTGGGACAAGGCGTGCAAAGTTTCAAAAAGGGCATGAATGAGCCTATGCCTGAGAATCCCGAGCAACATGAAGGCGAACAGGATGAAGAAAAAGAGGATGAACGATTCCAGCCAGACGGAAACGATGCAGACGGAACAGGCAAGGACAGAAACCGATAGCGCGGCGAATGACGGTCAAATGATGACTTTTGGAGGGCATTTGGAGGTTCTCCGCAAAATGCTCTTCCGAGTCCTGGCGGTAGCTGGTGCTATCGCTATAGGTGTATTTTGTTTCAAGGATTATACCTGGCAGCTGCTTCTTGCTCCCAGTCAATGGGATTTCTGCACCTATCGTTGGATAGAGCGTGCTATTCAGGCTATGGGCTTTGACTTCCATTTTCAGGAGTTCCATGTGGATATGATTGCCACGGATTTGTCAAGCCAGTTTATGAAACATATCACCACGGCTTGCTATTTAGGTTTGTTAGGAGCGTCTCCCTATATATTGATTGAATTATTTCGTTTTATTTCCCCAGCACTTTATGAAAACGAGCGTAAATATTCGGTGCAGGTGGCCGTCATTATTTATTTGCTCTTCATACTTGGAGTGTTGATGAGCTACTTTGTGCTTTTCCCTATCTCTTTCCGTTTCTTAGGAACATACAGCGTCTCAACTCAAGTGGTGAGTAACATCACGTTGGATTCTTATATCAGCACATTTGTCTCGCTCACATTAGTCATGGGATTGGTGTTTCAATTGCCTGTCATTGCTTTCTTCCTAGGTAAGTTGGGTGTCATCAATGCTGAAATGCTTTCCAAATACCGCAAGCATGCCTTTATCGTTATCATGCTGGCAGCGGCAGTCATTACCCCGCCAGATGTCATGACCCTTATTCTTGTAACTATCCCTTTATACCTCCTTTTTGAGCTCAGCATCCGGGTGGTGCGGAGAGTAGGGTAGAGGTCTTTCGAATTTTTAAAAATCCAACCCTATTGAGAAGTTAAACATACCTTTGGGGTTGTATATTTTGTAGTCTTCGACACCCCAGGCGTAGTCGAAACGCAGGAAGTAACCGAAAACGCTGACCCGCAGGCCTAAGCCGAAACCGCCCACAAAGGGTTCCACCTGCCGCTTGATCTTGGCGGTGATGGGACCGTTGATGACATAGCGGGTGTATAGGCAGTTGTCTTCCGAATAGGGCGTGATACCCGTCCAGGCGGTGCCAAAGTCGCCAAACAAAAGCAATTGCATGGAGTTGAAGAAGTTAAGGCGCACTTTATGCCCTGCGATGAGCTGGATGAATGGAATGCGCAATTCCGTGTTCAGCACGATAAACGAGGTGCCGTTGCGAATGTTCTGCTCAAAACCGTGCATGTTGGTGGCCAAAGTCTGGTAGGCATAGTCCTTGCTGACATCCACCCAGATGTCTCTGTTGAATTTGGCACCAATCCAGTTGTCCACCCCTCCCATGTAATACACCAAGCGCGATTGCCCGAAATTGGTGCTGGCTGCCAGTCGTGTGGCCCAGGTCATGTTCTTATAGACCTTCACCGATTTGCGGATGTCGAAACCTATGACAAACAGATTCTTCGTCTCTTTCTCCACCCGCTGCTGGTATTCGGCAAACAACTTGATTTTGCTACCTTTCCACAGATTAGTGTATAATTCCTTGGAAGAGTCGAAAATGTATTCTATTTTGGCACCTGCCCATACATGCCATTCGTTGGCTGCTTTGAGTGAGGCGTCGTTTGTGCTGCCTAAAATGTTGGTTTCCAGTCTTCCGGTCAGGGTGAAACGGATGCTGTTGAATTTGTCGAAGGGAAGTTTGATGATGTAAAACAAACTGTTGGCCCGCTGCCGGTACACGTAATAGCTGTTGTTCGAGCTGATAGATTGTCTGTAAAAAACAATTTGGTGATCCACCCTTCGCGAGAGGTTCTCGTAGCTGATCATGAATTCGTTGCTCTGAAAGTCCAGACCAAGCCTGAAACCGCCTGTGATACGATGATTTTCAAACAGGTCGTGGATACCTACCATGAACAAGGCGTTGATTCCGGTGTTGAGGTAAATGGGATTCGTGCTGCTGGTAAATTGCTGGTAGGTGGTGTTCAGAAAACCATAGTCAGCTTGTGTGACAACCTTGTTTACAGTGTACTGTGTGTAATAGTTTTTGGAGATGGGATGTACATATTCAAAGCCTTTGGAAAGCACATCCTCTTGAATGCCTTTTTTAATGCCGGTGTTGCTCACACTATCTTCCTCCGTCACAGTTCTTTTGACCAAATCACTTTTCCTGAATTGGTAAAAACCGTGTTTCGCCTCGTTCTCCTTTTTCTTTTCCGGTTTGACGTTGGCAAGGCTGTCTTTGATTTGTTGCTCTTTCAGTATTTGCGCCTTGATGCTGGAAGCGCTTAGCTCCTGCTGGTGCAAGGGTGATGCCAATGGGGTGATATAGATTCGTTTGACTTTGTCATACAGGATTATGCTTCCGCTTTGTCCAGATGCGGGATTATAACTTTGTTCAATAATGCTGTAATAGTTGTCGCTGAGGTGTGACAGGCGGGCGAAATAGCCGTAGTGGATGATGGTGTCAATTTTGCTGATACTGCTGTCCAAACGGGCCAATTGCTGATTATAAATGCCATTTTCATCGCTCAAATACAGCACTTCCCGTGGACTTACCGCCTGTGCCTGGATGTTGTTCACATGGTTGGAATGGGTGATCTGCAGGAGTTTTTCATCCTTTTGACCATAGCGATACAGAAACAGATTGTATCCGTCAACAGGCTTGGCCAGGTAGAAGGGGTCCTTGATTTTGATGGAATCTACCGGTCGGTTGGAGGAGAAGACGATCTGTTTTTTGTCAAGAAAAACGGGGAAGCAATCATCGTAAAAGTCATTGGTGATGTTTTGATAGGATTTGGCCAACAGACTGAAAATGAATATATCCGACTGCCCATTTTTGAAACCTGAGAACAGTAGGAACTTGCCGTCGGGGTCAAAGGAGAAGTCGGTGATTTTCTCTACATCCACCAGAACCCTTTTGCCTAATTTGTGTTTTTCAATATCGAAGGGATAATAGTAGCAGCGGCCCTTGACCTCCATGGTGAAGGCGAGAATCTTGCCGTTGGGATGCCAGCATAGCGAGGGATAGCTGAGGTCCGGGTTGTCTTCTGTTTTTTTGTATTTCCGGTAAATGACCATTGTTTTTTTCTTCCCCGGGGTTTTCAACCAGATTTTCACCTGTCCAGCCTCATTGGTGGCGTAGGCATAACTTTCACCATCCGGCGAAAAACAGAACTGGTTGTAGTCCCGTAATTTGTGTGGACGCTTCAAAACGCCCTTCCCGTCGGGCATGCTCCTCTCACGGTCTTTGGCGTAAAGAATGTAGTAATATCGGAACCAATTGGCTAACAACTGCCGGTATTCCAAGCCGGTGACGAGGTAAAAGGCGCGTTCATAGCTGCCTGAGGAACGGGTGACGTGCAGAATGTTGGGAATGGCTTTCTCACCGTATTCATCCACAATGAATTTCCAGAAGGAATGACCGGCGTAGGTGGCATCTACGGGCGAGAGCTCGTCAAAATCGGCATAACGTTGGCTCAGTACGCCATCTTTGACGTGGGCGTCGATGTCGCTGTCCCAGTTGCGCCCGATATAAGAAGACAGACCGTTGTAGTACCAGTTGGGCATAGAACCCTTATAGCTCGATTTCATGTTGGAGGCGGTAGTGCTGCCTTCTACCAGCAGGTGGGCATAGATATTCATGATGCCGGCTTTCAGCATCTTGTCGAAGTGGGCATGGCTGCCGTCGAAATACAGATACACTTTCGTGCCGTATATGTTGGTGATACCGCCTTGATTGTAAAAATCCTCGTCATCGTATGCGAAATTCGATTCCCGGAAATCCGCCTGAGTGTTATAGACGATGAATTGGATTTTCTTTTCCGAGGTGAAGTTGAGCATTTTCTCAATCTCACTGATAAACTGTGGCGCTTTGTATAGCGTATATTCTGCCAGGTTTTTACCTGTGGGATAGAAGTAAACGTCGAATTGTGTGTCCCGGAAGTATTCCCAATTGAATTTCTGGTGCTGTACCCGGTTCTTTCCAAAACTCAGCTTTGAGCCGTTGTAAAACTGGGCATACAAAGGCACTGCCGCTATCAAAAGCAGGAACAAAACCATGATTTGCCCAAGTTTTTTCATCGTATCAGTTTAAGCGTGCAAAGCTACAAAAATTTTTGTATTTTTGCCCCTTGTTTTATTATTATCATGGATATTCTGACAGTAAATGATTTTTCTCTGGAATTGAAACGCGATGAGGAGTGGAAAAAGATTCTGCATCACGTGACTTTTTCGTTGGAAAAAGGGGAGACTGTTGGTATCGTGGGCGAGTCAGGTTCCGGCAAGTCGGTGACCGCCCTGTCGGTGATGCAGCTGCTGAACCGGAAAATAGCCAAATTCACGTCGGGAAGTATTGTTTTTCATGATAAAGACCAAGATATCAGCGTTTTGGATGCTTCTGAACCGCAGATGCGTGGTATCCGGGGTGCCCGTATCGCTATGATTTTCCGGGAGCCGCTGACCTCCCTCAATCCGGTCATTAAGTGCGGTGACCAGGTGACGGAGGCGATTTTGCTGCAGAATGACATCAGCGAGAAAGAGGCCCGCGAGCAGGTGGTCAAGCTCTTCAAGGAAGTGATGCTGCCTCGTCCGGAAAAAATCTTCGATTCCTACCCCCATGAGCTTTCCGGTGGTCAGAAACAGCGTGTGATGATTGCTATGGCCATGAGCTGCCATCCCGATATCCTGATTGCGGATGAACCCACCACCGCTTTGGATGTGACGGTACAGAAAAATATTCTGGAACTGATACGAGGTCTGCAGCAAAAACATGGCATGAGCGTGATTTTTATCACCCATGATTTGGGTGTGGTGGCTGAGATTGCCGAAAAAGTGATTGTGCTGTACAAAGGGCAGATTGTGGAGGCCGGACCGATACTGGAGATTTTCAGACATCCGCAACATCCTTATACGCAAGGTCTTTTAGCTTGCCGTCCGCCTTTGGATGTGCGTCTGAAAAAATTATCTACTGTGGATGATTACATGCGCAGTGCGGAAAAGCATAAGGCGGTGCCGAAAGAGATTGTCACTCCGGAGGAAAGACAGGTTTTTCATCAGCAGTTATATGCCGAGAAACCGTTAATCAGCATAGAGCATCTGTTCAAGACTTATCCCATCCGCAAACGGAAGTTGTTTGAGAAACAGGAATATGTCCATGCGGTGCAAGATATCAGTTTGGAGGTATTTGAAGGTGAAACTTTGGGCTTGGTGGGTGAGTCGGGTTGCGGCAAAACCACTTTGGGCAGATCTATGATCCGACTGATTGAGCCTAGCTCAGGAATTGTGACCTATAAAGGAGAAAACCTGCTGAATTTGTCGGGGCGGGAGATGATGAAACGCCGTAAAGATCTCCAAATCATTTTGCAAGATCCTTATTCATCTTTGAATCAACGAATTACTATTGGTTCGGCCATTATGGAGCCGATGCAGGTGCATCGGTTGTATGCCAATGACAAGGAACGGAAAAAACGGGCGATAGAGTTGCTGGAGCGTGTCAGTTTGGACGAGTCGCACTTCTACCGTTATCCACATGAGTTTTCTGGCGGCCAGCGGCAGCGTATCAGCATCGCCCGTGCCTTGGCGGTGAATCCTCGTTTTATCATTTGCGATGAGTCGGTTTCCGCATTGGATGTGTCGGTGCAGGCCCAGGTGCTGAACCTTCTCAATGAGTTGAAACAGGAATACCACCTGACCTATATTTTCATTTCCCACGACCTGTCGGTGGTGAAGTTCATGTCTGACAGGATGGCGGTGATGCAGAATGGTCGCATTGTGGAACTGAATGACGCGGACGAGGTGTATGCCCATCCGCAAACGGAATATACCAAAAAATTAATCGGGGCTATCCCCAAAGGAATCAACTAAAATTTCCCCTTTTTGAAGGGTTGACGAATGAGCAAAAACTAATTCCCCTTCTTTTAGAAGGGCTGCCCGAAGGGCGGGGTAGTGATATAAACGTAAAAAAATACTAGTAAATTATGAAAGCAAAAGACATTATTTTATTGATTTTAAGATTGCTGATAGGTGGTTTGTTTATCACGACAGCTGTCATGAAACTGATAACGTTAGATGAATTCGAGGCCTATATCTATAGCTTCAATATTTTCAGTTTTCTGCTCTCAACAGTGGTCGCCCGTCTGGTGATAATGGCAGAAATGCTGTTGGGTATTTGTTTGATGGCGAAGCTGTTGTATAAATACGCATGGCGTTTGACTATGCTGATGCTGGTAGGATTCACTCTTTTCTTGATTTATGTGGCCATTTTCAGAGATGATACCAATTGTCATTGTTTCGGCGATATTGTTCAGTTGGATCCCGCACATTCCATCATCAAGAATGTGGTGACGATGATTCTGATGCTTTTCATCCGGAAAGAGGAGGATTATCAGTTCAAAGGGAAGAAGTGGGCGATAGCTGCCGCCTGTCTGGTGTCGTTTGTGGTGCCGTTCTGTGTCTTCCCAATGGATGCGGTTTATAATAAGTTTGTGTCTCCTGTGGAAGAGATTAACGAACAAGCATTCACGACACTTATGGCGGACAGCACAATGGCGGATTTTGACATCCATGAGGGGAATTATGTGGTGGCTGTTTATGCCTCAGGTTGCAAATATTGCAAAATGAGCGCCAAAAGAATGTCGCTGATGATGGAGCAACATGCTCTGGACTCCACCAGATTCCAAATGCTGATATGGGGAGATTCAGTCCATATCCAAAGCTTTATGGAGGAAACAAAATGCGAAAAATACCTATGGCACCATATTAATCCGTATGTGGCTATTGATGTGGTATATGGGAAGTTTCCCACCTTTATTCTCACGCACGACGGAAAGGTTGTCAAAGGCATGGACTACCGCGGTATCGACGAAAATGTCCTGTTAGAGCATCTTTCCAGGTAAAAACGGAAAAACTTATTTGCAAGAACGGTTGTCGTTAGAATAATTGCCGCAGTCGTCGTTGTATGCGATTTCAATTTCTTGGTCTAAATTGGAAGTGGAAATGGAGCATGTACACGATTTGCTGCAGGCACAACATGCTATTGCCGCAACACAGACAAAAAACAATACTTTTTTCATTTCTATATTTATTTTTCTATTCATACTTTGAATTCTGAATTTTGAACTTTGAATTCTTTAAACTCTAATCCCTGTAACCCGAACCTGTCTCCTGTAATCTGTCATCTCTCTCTTATCACCTGCAACGTTCCGTGATAATTCACGGTCTTCAATTTTCCTTTGTAATAAAAGGTGAAAAAATAGGTCCCGTCAGAGACTCTGGATGCGTCAAATACTTGTTCTCCAATGATAATGCCGTCGCTTCTATCACCCGTCATGTCTTTGAAGGTGTCGTAATTGGTTGCATGATAAACTTGCTTACCCCAGCGGTCATAGATGAAGAGCTCGTTGGTCCTGTATTTGTCGGGGTCATATGCGTTCATGGAGGTGTTGAGGTTGCCGATAGCGAACACATCGTTCACTCCATCGCCATTGGGAGTGATGACATTCGGAAAGACAAGGTCAGCTTCAAGTATTACCGTGTGGGAAATGCTGCTGCTACAACCGTCGGAGGAGGACAGGGACAGTGTGACAATGTAGTCGCCCCAGCTCCTGTAATTATGCTCAATGCTGTAGTTGGAAGACTCACTGCTGCCGTCGCCAAAATCCCAAAGAATATCCATGTTGTCCTCGAAAGCGATGGTGTCGCCCATGACGTGAAACAGGATGACTCCGTCAGTCTCCGACCATAATGAAACATCAGGAATGGCCTCAAATTCGGCAATAGGCTGGTAATTGACATTGATCAAATCGGTTTTGATCAGGGAGTCTTGACATCCTTCGGGACTTGTAATTGTGAGCTGTACACCGTAAGTGCCCCCTTGCTCAAAGGTGTAATTGGGATTTTGTTGCGACGAGGTGAAAACTGTCTGCCCGTATTCATCCCAACAGGTCCAGTAATATTGCAAATTACTTCCTGAGGTTACGCTCCTGTCGGTAAAACTAACAGACAAAGGAGAACACCCGCTGGTGTCGCTGGCGGAGAAGTCCGCCGTTGGTTTGGGTGCCACCTGAATCAATACCGTGTCAGCACCGCTGCATACCAAACCTTCTTCAGAAGTGTTGAACACATTCAGGGAATATTCGCCTGCGGAGGTGAGATAAATGTCGGAAGTATGCTCGCCGGTACTCCATAAGAAGGTGGAGTTGTTATTCTGCCAGTTGGAAGTAAGCATATACAAGTCGCCGAAGCAGATAAAACGGTCTTCTCCCAAGTCCGGTTGAGGACTTTGGGTGATGTCGATATGCATAACAGTGTCATAGAGACAGCCAAATTCATCGATTACATTCACTGTGTACGGAATGTTTCCGCTTTGGCTGGGCACGATATAGGTGCCATTCGCTCCGGGGCCAGTGATGAAGATGGTGTCCACCGCTACGGCATACGACCAGTTCTGGGGAAGCAGGGAGGGGTCCAGGGCCATTTCCCACTCGTGCAGATAGCCGTTGTCGTTGGTCCATACATCCTCAATCTCAATGTACCAGCTGCCGTTCAAAGGGCAGCCCACCATACCTGCGAAGCTTTGAAGAGGATGATATACTTGGGCCATATTGGCCACGTCGGTAGAGTCGATTTTATAGGAGGTGGAGCCGTCATCCCAATAGGGGTTGGCCGAGGAATGCACATTGCCAGGCTCATAACAATAGCTATTTGGGGTGCTGGCATATTGGTAACCTAATGAGGTGTTGTTTGACCATACGTAGTTCCAGGCGATTCCCATGGGGTTTTGGTTGGCATTACAGCTCACTACCTCCTGTAAGCGGTTTGCCACTCCCAAATTGGTCCGGAAGTAGTGGGTGACCCCGCCCCATCCGTCATATTGGTAGTCGGGAACAATTTTGCAACGGTTGCCCGTGGGACAAACCAATGAAATACGTATGTCTTCGATGGCGGAGTGCTCTATTTTCAAACGTACATACAGAATGTCGTTGGCGCTAGTAATGGTCGCATTGGGCGAAAAAGCCGTGAAATTGACGTATGAGCGGTAGAAGTAGCCGTAGGGCGGACAACTTATGCCATCGGGAAGGAAAACCGTGTCCACCACCGCCAATGAGGTGATTTGTTCACTTCCCACCGGGGTCAGTTGAAGAGCGGACATGTTGTCGTAGCCAACCGACAGGTGCAATTCGTCGCCTGTGCAGGCGGGAGCCTGGGTGGCAATTCCTTTGATGGGATTTTTGGAGGTGCGTACACGGAAGGTGATAGGCACCAGCGATGGACATTGATTGGCATCCATGGCACTGATGGCCACGTCATAGCCTCGTCCAGGAATAAAGTAGTAGTCAATGGTATTCCCGCCCACAATGTTAAACTCTTCCAAGTCAAAGTCCCATTTGAACGAGGTGGTGGCATCCGACTGATGATAGCTGAAGTCATTGTCCGGATAGTCGCAGTGGACTACAAAATGTACGGTGTCGTAGGGACAGACATCCACATAATAGTAGCTGTCTTCAGGATTCAGATGGGTAATATGGGTAGATTGCAGTGAATCCAGATAAATGTTCACACGCTGGCATGGAGCAATGCAGCTGGTATGCAACACGAAACCTTCATTCACGTTGGTGGAGTCGGTCTTGAATCTGATGGTGATGGCACCGGTGGCATTTTGAATGGAGGCCGCATAGCGGTAGGTGACGGTGGGGTTGTAGTTCCCGTTGTTGAGTTTGTGCAGCAATGTTCCATTGGTGTCGGTGCCATCATAAAAATAAAGTGTGTCGTTTTCGTCAATATTGAGGCTCTGGACCTCCACCACAACACAGCCGTTGGTGGGGTCGTTGGAGGTGATGGTCAGTGTCTGGTCGAGGTTTGAGGAGTAGTCTCCGCTGGCACCACCATCGTCATATATTAGCAGGTCACAACCAGCCGCAGCTGAACCGGTCCCAAGGTTAATGGAACCCTGGGCCACCGTCACTGGTAAACAGGAGATGAATAGTACAAACAAAAAGAAAACCTTTTTCATTAGCATAATTTTTTTTGTTTTTGATATTCAATTGTCTCCGTTTGGATTTCTATTAAAATCAGTCCACAAAGTTACACAAAAATTTGAAACATGTACCTGCCTGCAAAAACATATTGTAAAAAAAAGAGTTAAGAAGGTAACTTCTTAACTCTTAATTATCGATTGTAAACTCTTAATTGTCAATTATTACCGGTCTCTGATAATTTGCAGAGTGCCGTGATAGTTCACAGTTTTGAGCTTTCCTTTGTAGTAGAAAGTGAAGTAATAAGTGCCGTCGTTTACTTTGGAGGCATCGAATACTTGTTCACCAACGATGATGCCATCACCTCTTTCGCCAGTCATATCTTTGAAAGTGTCATAGTTAAGCGCATGGTAAACTTGTTTACCCCAGCGGTCATAGATGGTCAGTTCGTTGTTTCTGTATCTGTCTGGGTCATAGTCATTCATGGAGGTGTTGAGGTTTCCGATGGCGAATACATCATTCACACCGTCACCATTGGGAGTGATGACATTCGGGAAAACGAAATCTGCTTCCAGGGTAACTGTGTGGGTGATACTACTGTTGCAGCCTTCAGGAGTGAACATGAACAGTGTTACGTCATAGTCGCCCCAGCTGGAATAGTTGTGCTCGAGAGCATAGCTGGACGAGTCGATGCTGCCATCGCCAAAGTCCCAATAGAAGCCCATGTCGTCACCAAAGTTCAGGGTGTCGCCTTGTACTTGGAAGAGGATAGAGCCATTAGTTTCAGACCACAAGGATACTTCGGGCAGTGCGTCGAATTCTGCCAATGGTTGGTAGTTGATGGTCAGGTAGTTGACCTTGGTAATGGAGTCTGTACAGCCTTCATCGGTAAGAACCACCAATCTGACAGTATAATGGCCTTCATTTTCGAAGCGTAGGTCTGGATTGGCCTTGTCGGAAGTGCTGACAATATTTCCATGTTCATCAAAGATAATCCAACGGAAACTCATACCCATGGTGTCATTGGTCACGCTCCTGTTGGTGAAGTGGATGTCAAGCGGTGCACAGCCAACAGTGTCTGATGCGGTAAATTCGGGAATGGGTTTGGGTGATACATATACATTGACAGTGTCATCTCCTGCGCAGGTCAGTCCGTCTTCATTGGTGACAGTTACATGTACAGCATAGTCACCAGCGGAAGTCAGGAAGATGGTGGGAGTGTGTTCACCAGTACTCCAGTAAACAGTACTTTGGGGATTGTCGTAGTGAGAGTCCAATTCATAGAGTTCACCGTGGCAGATGGCGATGTCGGGACCCAGATCGGGATGCGGTCTTTCCACAACCTCGATGTTGAGCAGAGTGTCATAGACACAACCGAATTCATCCATAATGTGTGCGGTATATTCAATCTGACCACTTTGGTCGGGAATGATGTATGCTCCATCTGCACCAGGGCCGGTAACCCACATGGTGTCAGGGTGAACAGTATAATCCCAGTCTTGAGGTAGCAGGGAAGGATCCAAGGCCATTTCCCATTCGGTCAGCCAGCCGTTATCGGCGCCCCAACCGTCAATTACTTTGATAGACCAGGTTCCGTTCATCGGACAACCTATAAGTTGTGAGAAGGGTTGGTCTGGATGATACACTTGGGTCATGTTTACTGTATTGGTGGAGTCAACACTTCCGTTATGAACGTTAACGGTTTCATATACATAACCTTGGCCGTTGGCATATTGGTATCCCAGGGCAGTGTTGTTGGACCAGCAGTAGTTCCATGTCTGTCCCATTTGGTTTTGGCTGTCGTTGGGATTGCAACCGTTGGAATAGTCATAAGCTACGCCGAAGTAGGCACTGGACGATACTCCTGAGGTCACCTGCCATCCCCACGGAGTCGGAATCTGGTTGGAGCAAGTGGTGGCACCGCTGGTTCCGTATTTGTTCATAATCTTGACAGTCTGGCCATTAGGACAGCTCAAGGCAATGTAGATATCACCGATAAATGAGTGTTCCAACTGGATGCGGACATACAGAATGTCATCGGCACTCTGGATGGTGGCCGAGGGAGCAAATGCCGTAAAGGTCACAGACGAAGTGTAGGCGCATCCACTACCGCAGTCCACACCGTCGGGAAGGAAGATGGTGTCCGTTACCTTCAAAGTGGTCAGCTGTTCACTGAAAACAGAGTCCACCTGAATGACGGAAAGGTTAGAATAGGTGGAGGATACGGTGATTTGGTCGCCAGTACACATGGGAGGTAATTGCGATACCTTTCTGATGGGGTTTTGGGAGGTTCTGATACGGAAGATGGTGGGCATATAGTTGATACATCCTGCACTGTCGGTGTTGGAAATGGCGATGTCATATCCGCGTCCAGTTGTAAAATAGTAGTCTATTTCGTTCATTCCCACACCTTCCAAGGTCTCAACGCCCAAGTCCCAGGAGAAGGTGGTATTGGCATCATCCTGGTGGTAGCTGAAGTCATTGTCCTGATAGACACCGTGAACCACCATGTGCAAGGTGTCTTTTTCACACAGATCCACATAATAGAAGCCGTCTTCAGCCAAATGGGGATAATGGGACGACAAAACGGAATCGATTTCCAGACTTACGCGCTGGCAGGGCGCCACACAGTCGGTATGGATCACAAAGCCTGAACCAACGGAATCGGCATCGGAGACAAATCTCAGGGTGATGGCACCTGACGGATTGTTGACAGTGGCGGTGAAGGCCACATCGTTAGCGGTAACACCGTACATCACATCGTTATTGATAGCTCCAATCAGCAGTGAGTCGTCGGGAGTGAGACCGTCGTAAATGTATAGTGTGTCGCTGGGGTGTATATCGAAGTCTAAAGTGACCACAAATATCTGAACACACGCTGCATTCGGGTTGCTGGAGTGAATGGTCAGCAGGTCGTTGCGGTTGGGACCATAGTCCCCTTGAAGACCACCATGGTCGTAGATAACGAAATTACAGCCTGTTACGTCTGTGGTACTACCGCCCATGGTGACTACAGTCTGCGCAGAAACAGTACCGATAACCCCGCAGAGAATAATGACTAAAAGGGTGATGAATCTTTTCATTGTTCTATTGTTTTTATTTTTGTTGATTTTCTATGGATTAAAAACCGTATTCTGACAATACAGCGCGCTTCTGTTCCTCAAACCATTGCTTGGAGTTGACAATGATGTAGGCACCAGTATTGCCCATGGGATATACCATCGTCATAAAGGCATGTTGCTCCAAGTCAAAGTCATATCGGTTGAGGGCTCCGCTGCTGATAATATCCTGGTAATTGCAGCTTTTGCCGGCTTTGATATGGTTCTTCAAGTCGTCTTTCATGATGAAAGTGCCTTCCGGTTCCGACATTTTCAAGGCCACATAGCAGAAATAATTCAGATTGACATGCTCAATCAGTAATTGTTTCGGATTATTGGCTCTCAAATCATTGACTTTGGCAGCTCCTAATATCTCTGTGAGGCGAGGATCAACCTTAATTTCTTTCTTGCTTTGCTGTGAATAGGCTCCAAATAGAAGGAAAAAAGCCATCGCAAATAAAATCAGTTTTTTCATAACTATCTAAATTTTAATATGTTATCATTTTTACGTTTTGCCTTTTGCTGTTTTTATCTAACTACATGACGCTTTAAACCCTCAAAACGTTACAGCAAAATGAAAATTTTTTTTCTAATCGGCAAAGATACAAAATATTTAATATAAATATACTTTACTTGAAAAAATAGATGCCTATATATAGATTTTTTTCTGGAATTTTATCTTTCCTTGATAATCTGCAGAGTGCCGTGATAGTTGACGGTTTTTAGTTTTCCCTTGTAGAGGAAGGTGAAGTAATAAGTACCGTCGGTCACTTTGGAGGCGTCGAATACCTGTTCGCCCACAATGATGCCATTACCTCTCTTACCCGTCATATCCATGAAGGTGTCGTAGTTGAGTGCATGGTAAATTTGCTTGCCCCAGCGGTCATAAATGGTCAGTTCGTTGTTTCTGTATTTGTCCGGGTCATAGTCGTTCACGCTGGTGTTGAGGTTGCCGATAGCGAATACGTCGTTCACGCCGTCACCGTTGGGAGTGATGACATTCGGGAAAATGAGATCCGCTTCCAAAGTAACGGTATGGGTGATACTGCTGTTACATCCTTCAGGAGTGAACATGGAGAGGGTCACATCATAGTCTCCCCAACTGGGAAAATTGTGTTCGAGGGAGTAGCTGGAGGAGTCGATGCTGCCATCACCAAAGTCCCAATAGAAACCCATGCCGTCGCCGAATTCCAGGGTGTCGCCCTGTACTTGGAAGAAGATGGAGCCATTGGTTTCAGACCATAAGGATACCTCTGGCAGGGCGTCGAATTCAGCCAAGGGCTGGTAATTGATAGTCAGGTAATTGTATTTGGTGATAGAATCCGTGCATCCTTCATCGGTTATGACCACCAATTTGACGGTATATTGTCCCTCGTGATCAAATTGCAGGTCGGGGGTCGCCTTGTCGGAAGTAAGGACCACATTGCCATTCTCGTCATAGATAATCCAATGGTACGACATGCCCATAGTGTCGTTGGCGAAGCTGGCATTGTTGAAATGTACGGTCAATGGTGCGCAACCAGAGGTGTCGGAGGCGGTGAATTCGGGCGTCGGTTTCGGGGAAACATAGACATTGACAGTGTCGGAACCCACGCAAACCAACCCGTCTTCGTTGGTCACAGACACACGGACCGAGTAATCGCCTGCGGAGGTCAGAAAGATGGAAGGGGTATGCTCGCCGGTGCTCCATACGAGTGAGGTATAAGGCTCGTCATAGCCACAATCTAATTCATAAAGGTCACCATGGCAGATGGCAATGTCGGGGCCAAGGTCGGGATGAGGTTTTTCCACCACATTCAAAACAAAGCTGGAGTCATATTCGCAACCCAGGTCGTCAATAACATGCACTGTGTATTCAAAGTCTCCACCCTCGGAGGGGATAATGGTGGAGTTCTCCGCACCAGGTCCAGTCACGTAAACGGAGTCGGCAAAAACGGTATAGGACCAATCCTGAGGAACCAAAGAGGGATCCAATGCCATTTCCCATTCGGTAATCCATCCGTTATCCGCTCCCCAGCCGTCAATGACCGTAATCGCCCATTGTCCGTTCATGGGGCATCCGATCAACGAGCTGAAGGACTCGTCAGGATGATAAACATTGGTCATGCTGAGCGTGTTGGTGGAATCGACGCTGCCATTGTGGACATTGACAGTTTCGTAAACGTATCCGAAGCCGTTGGCATATTGGTATCCGTTGCTGGTGTTGTTCGACCAACAATAATTCCATGGCTGGCCCATTTGGTTCAGGTGGTCATTGGGATCGCAACCGTTGGAGTTGTCGAAGGCGATGCCAAAAAATGCACTGGAAGTTACCCCTGAGTTCATTTGCCATCCCCAGGGGACAGGAATATAGGCGGAGCATTGGGAGGAACCGCTTGAGCCGTACTTGTTCATGATTTTGGCTCTTTGTCCGTTCGGACAGGTGAGTGCGATATAGACGTCGCCGATGTAGGAGTGCTCCATTTTTATTCGGACATACAGAATGTCGTCGGCGCTCTGGATGGTGGCGTTGGGGGCGAATGCGGTGAAGGTCACCGGAGAGTAGTATTCGCATCCGTTACCGCAATCCACCCCGTCGGGAATGAATACGGTGTCGTTAACAGCCAGTGACGTTTCCTGTACGCTGTGAACCGAGTCAATCTGCAATATGGAAAGATTGGAGTATCCGGAGGTTATCGTTATTTCATCACCGGAACAGATAGCGGGTAGCGGCTGTATGTGTTTGATGGGATTCATGGAGGTTCTGATTCGGAAGATAGTAGGCATCATGTTCTTGCAGCCGGCGCTATCCTCATTGCTGATTGAAATGTCATATCCTCGTCCAGCTTCAAACAGATAATCCAGCACGGTCATCCCTTCTCCTTCCATGTAATCAACGCCCAGGTCCCATTTGAATGTGACATTGGTGTCAGCTTGGTGGTAAGTATAGTCATTGTCGGGATAAACCCCGTTTACGACCAGATGAAGGGTGTCGTTCCCGCATAGATCTATGTAATAAAAGCCGTCTGTATCCAATTGTGGATAATGAGAGGATAAAAAGGGATTGATATCCAAACCGACACGTTGGCAAGCGCGAACGCAACTTGTTTCAACGAGGTACCCGCCGGATTGGAGGGTGTCGTCACTCTTGAACCTCAAGGTTATTGCTCCGCTCGGATTGTGGACGGTAGCCGTGTAAACAAGTTCGTTTGCCGAAACGTTATTTGCAATTTGGCTGTTGATGGCCGCTAATAACAGAGAGTCTGCCACCATGTCCCCGTCATACACAAACAAGGTGTCATTGTGACAAATTTCCAGATATCCCATGTTGATTTTCACCTGCACATTGGGATTCATGGGGTCGTCCGAATGAATAGTCAAGATGTCATTACGGTGGGGACCGTAATTTCCTTGAAGACCGCCGTGGTCTAAAATGATAAAATCACATCCTGTGACACTTGTTGTGCTACCGCCCATCGTAACGAAGGTCTGTGCGGAAATGGTCCCCATAATTCCGCAAATGATAAAGGCTAAAAGAATAATATTGTTTTTCATTGTGCTGTGGTTTTTATTGTTTTCTTTCAATCACATGACGCTAAAAACTCACAGAACGTTACAATGGAATCGAAAATTTACCGAGCGGATGGTTTTACATAAATTTCAAATATACAAGCAGTTATATTAAAAATATAGAGTTGTTGTAATAATATAAGGCTGTCATATCATGGCAGCCCTGAGAAATAAAAAACGTGTCAAACATTTGTTTGACACGTTTGAAAAAAAAGTGGTGCTGACGGGAATTGAACCAGTGACACACGGATTTTCAGTCCGTTGCTCTACCAACTGAGCTACAGCACCAGCTGTTTTTGGAGTTGCAAAAATACAAAAAAAATCAATCTGGATTATGTTTTTTGAAAAATTTTTTCAGAATCAATATAAATGATTGATACTCAATGATTTTAATTTTACAGATTGAATAAAGACATGTATTTTTCTCTTTTTTTATCCTCTAAATGCGGGGCAAAATGGAAGTTAATCGTTTAATTTGTTGCCGTAAGCCAAATCTCCGGCATCTCCCAAACCGGGTACAATAAAAGAATTGGCGGTCAATTCATCGTCCACAGCACCCACCCAGATGGTACACTTGCGAGGCGACAAGTTTTTCTGCAAATACTCGATGCCTTGGGCGGAGGCGATGGCGCAAGCGATGTGCGTGTGTCTGGGGTTGCCGTTGTTGAGGAGTTCTTCGTAAGCCAAAATCATGGATTGTCCCGTCGCCAACATAGAGTCGGCGATAATTAGTGTGCGGTCTTCCAAGTTGGGAGCAGACATGTAGTCCACTTGGATTTCGAAAGAACCGTCGCGGTAATGCTTTCTGAAAGCCGAAATAAAGGCGTTTTCCGAGTCGTCAAAGTAGTTGAGCAATCCTTGATGAAAGGGGAGGCCGGCGCGCAAAATAGTGGCTAAGACGGGCTTCTCCCTGAGCAGGTTCATGTTGGCAATGCCAAGCGGAGTGGTGACCTCACGCTTTTCGTATTCCATCTGTTTGCTGATTTCGTAAGCGAAAATCTCCCCCAAACGTTCCAGATTCCTTCTGAAGCGCATACTGTCCTGCTGAGCGTTCTCGCTTCTTATTTCCGCAATGAAATGATTGAAGATGGAATTTTCTAATCCTAGGTTTCTGATGGGTTTCATAATGTTGAATTGTTGAATTGTTAATGGTTTATAGGTTTGAGGTATGAATTTTAATTGTTGAAATGTTGAATTGTTCTTAATACTTAGTTCTTAATTTACCGCTCATAATTCTTAATTGCTAACTATCAGTTTTCAGTTTTCAACTCTTAATCGCCTTATATAACCTGATCAATCCCCCCAAATAAAAATCCCGGGTATAGTGAAGCATATTGAATGTGTATGGAATGCCGCCGAAACTTTTGTAAAGTCTAGCTACGTTCTCGTTCATTGAGCCGTTGAAGTCTAAGATATATTGCTGTTCTGCATGACGACGGATGTATTCGTCAATGAGGAAAAACATGGCTTTTTTGTCAGCTTGTGTATTGTCCCGCCCCGAAAACCAGAACCATATTTTGCCATTATCTTTCAGAAAAAGGGCCCCAGCAATCAATGTTCCTTCGCTCAGCACGCCGACGGTATCCAATAATCCTTGGTTGTTAGCATGGTGTGCCAATCTCATCAAGGTGAAATAGTCTCTTTTTTTGTAATGTACTGCCTTTTGTTTGCCCCTGTTCTGTTGAAATAACAGGATGGTTTCCTTGATGGAGGGATTTTCGATATATTGTAAGTTTTGTTTCTGTGCGGATTTGATGTTCCTGCTGGTATTCTGCGAGTATTGGCGGACAATTGTTTCGTAGGATTGATTCAAGTCCATACGATGCGAAACCATTTCAACAACCTTTTTGTCAATGAGTTTGCAAGGATTGTTCTCATTGAGAAAAAGGTCAATCTGTTTGTATTTCCGTGGTATGGCATCGGTAAATTCCTTCACCAGTTGAGGAGTGATTTCTTTTGGGGAGAAAATGCCCATCCGATTATAAAAGAATGGGGTGAAGACATACTTGATGGACAGCTTTGAACGTACCGGCAAGGGCATGATACTTTGATAGTCATCTTCTACCAAGGCACACCAGTTCGGATTGCCGATACATAAGAAATCAAAATCGACAAAGATAGTGGAATTGGGTGCCTCGGAGACAGCTTTGTTCCACCTGTCTTTGTCGATTTCCGAATGCTTCAAAAAGCGTATCATCTGCTTAATTCATCAGAATTTCCAGAATTTTGATGGCACAATCGCTGATGACGGAGCCTGGGCCGAAAATAGCGGCGGCACCGGCCTTGTACAGGAAGTCGTAGTCCTGCGGTGGAATAACGCCACCCACCACCACGATGATGTCCTCGCGGCCTAATTTTTTCAGTTCTTCAATTACTTGGGGTACCAGGGTCTTGTGACCGGCGGCCAGTGAGGAAACGCCCAATACGTGAACATCGTTCTCAACGGCTTGTTTGGCAGCTTCTTCCGGAGTTTGGAACAAGGGACCCATGTCCACGTCGAAGCCGATGTCGGCATAACCGGTGGAGACCACCTTGGCGCCGCGGTCGTGACCGTCCTGGCCCATTTTGGCAATCATAATACGTGGACGACGGCCTTCTTTCTTGGCGAACTCGTCGGCCATCTCACAAGCTTTCTTGAAGCTGGTGTTTTCTTTTTGTTCTGAACTGTACACGCCTGTAATTAAATTGATTTTTGCTTTGTATCTTCCGAAAACTTTCTCCATAGCGTAGGAGATTTCACCCAAGGAAGCGCGTTTTTTGGCGGCATCCACTGACAATTCCAGCAAGTTGCCTTCGCCGGTCTCGGCGCAGCGGGTGATGGCATCCAAACAAGCCTGGACCTCTTCGTTGTTACGTTCCGCTCTCAGTTTTGTCAAACGCTTGATCTGGGCCTCACGCACTGCGGTGTTGTCCACTTCCAATGTCTCAATCGGGTCTTCCTTATCCAGACGGTATTTATTGACACCAACGATGGATTCGATGCCGGAGTCGATTTTGGCCTGCTTTCTGGCAGCGGCTTCCTCAATTCTCATCTTCGGAATGCCGGTTTCAATAGCTTTGGCCATGCCACCCAGGGCTTCCACTTCCTGGATATGACCCCAGGCGCGGTGAGCCAATGCGTGGGTGAGGCTTTCCACATAGTATGATCCAGCCCATGGGTCAACCACACGGCAAATGTTGGTCTCTTCCTGGATATAAATCTGGGTGTTACGGGCAATACGCGCGGAGAAGTCGGTAGGCAGGGCGATAGCTTCGTCCAAAGCGTTGGTGTGCAGTGACTGGGTGTGTCCCAGAGCGGCACCCATGGCTTCAATGCAGGTGCGGGCCACATTGTTGAACGGATCCTGTTCGGTGAGGCTCCATCCAGAGGTTTGTGTGTGCGTACGCAAAGCCAAAGACTTAGGATTTTTCGGGTTGAAAGTGCTTACAATTTTAGCCCACAGCATACGGGCGGCGCGCATTTTGGCGATTTCCATGAAATGGTTCATGCCCGAGCACCAGAAAAATGACAGACGAGGTGCGAAAGCGTCAACATCCAAGCCGGCTTTGACACCGGTGCGCAGGTAGTCCCAGCCGTCGGCCAAGGTGTATGCCATTTCAATGTCGGAAGTGGCGCCGGCCTCCTGCATGTGATAGCCTGAGATGGAGATGCTGTTGAATTTCGGCATGTTTTGTGAGGTGAACTCGAAAATGTCGGCGATAATTCGCATTGAGTGTTCAGGCGGATAAATATAGGTGTTTCGTACCATGAATTCCTTCAGAATGTCGTTTTGGATGGTGCCTTGCAACTCTTCGTATTTGGCACCTTGCTCCAAAGCGGCGACAATATAGAAGGCCAAAACCGGCAATACAGCGCCGTTCATGGTCATGGAAACAGACATTTTGTTCAAGGGAATCTGGTCGAACAAAACCTTCATGTCTTCGACAGAGCATATACTTACACCAGCCTTGCCCACATCACCCATTACACGTTCGTGGTCGGCGTCGTAGCCACGGTGGGTGGCCAAGTCGAAGGCCACAGACAGTCCTTTCTGACCAGCCGCGATATTACGGCGATAGAAGGCGTTACTTTCCTCAGCGGTGGAGAATCCGGCGTATTGACGGATGGTCCATGGGCGCATCACATACATGGTGGAGTAGGGTCCACGGAGGTAAGGGGCTATGCCGGCGGCATAGTTGAGGTGTTCCATGCCTTCCAAATCCTCTTTTCCATATACTGGCTTGACGGGAATCTGCTCCGTGGTCAGCCAACTGGTGTCGATGTTGTTTTCTTTAGCCCATTCGGCAAAACTCTGCTCGTTTTGCTTCTTTTGTTTGAAGTTTACTTTACTGAAATCAGGACGCATAATCAGTTTTTTTAACTATTAAGTTTGAATCTGCAAAAGTAACAATTTTTTTGATACAAGCATAGAATTTTTATATTTCCTTCAAACCCAACTCTTTCAAAAATAGATTGAGCTTACCGCGTGACTCCTCGATTTTTGCATCTGTTTCATGCAGTTGTTCGGCAACTGCTTCAAGGTCAATCTGTTCTTCATCTATCGATAGGTTGACATAGCGGGTGATATTGAGGTTATAGTCGTTTTCTTTGATTTCCGCCAATGTAACCAAGCGCGAGAAACGCGGTTCCTCTTTGCGGAATTGATAGGTCTCCACAATCTTTTCCACATCCTCGTCGCGAAGGTAGTTCTGGCGTTTGCCTTTCTTGTAATGATCCTCACCGCTGGCGTTGATGAACAAAATTTTGTCGTTCTTGCGACACTTCTTCAGCACAAGGATGCACACCGGAATGCCTGTAGAATAGAACAAGTTGGCGGGCAGACCGATGACAGCGTCAATGTTGTCGTCTTCAAGCAGTTTCTTGCGGATGACTTCCTCCTTGCCACCACGGAACAACACACCGTGAGGCAGAATGATGGCCATTGTGCCGTTGTCGCTCAAGAAGTGGAAACCATGCAACAAGAAAGCAAAATCAGCAGCTGACTTGGGTGCCACACCATATCGACTGAAACGGAAATCCTTGGCGGTTTCTTCCGTTGGGTCCCAGCGCAGGCTGAAAGGCGGATTGGCAACCACTGCGTCAAACTGCATCTTCTTGGCGGGATTCTGCTCGTTGAGAATGTCCCAATCATTGGCAAGCGAATCACCGTGGTGGATTTCAAATTCTGTGTCCTTCACACCATGCAGCAGCATGTTCATTCGGGCAAGGTTGTAAGTGGTGATGTTCTTCTCCTGACCATAAATCTTGCCAATGGCATAGTCTTTCATCTCGCGGCGCACATTCAGTAATAGTGAGCCCGAACCGCAAGCGAAGTCGAGCACTTTGTCTATGCGTTTCTTTTTGCCAGTCGCGGGGTCTTGGCAATCAAGGGTGACAATGCGAGAAAGAATGGTTGAAATCATTTGCGGGGTATAGAACTCACCTGCTTTCTGCCCCGAACCTGCCGCAAACTGGCCAATCAGGTACTCGTAGGCATCGCCCAAGGCATCGGAATCCGAAGGGATTTCTGCAAGTCCGTCGGCGATGGTCTTGATGACCTTGCACAAAAGGGCGTTGCGTTCGGTGTAGTTTTTGCCCAACTTCTCCGAATTCAGGTTGATTTCAGAGAACAGGCCCTTGAACGAACTCTCAAACGACTCGTTTTCAATGTATTTGAAACCGTCCTGCAAAATCTGGAGCAAATCATTGCTTTGTGTGCGGGCAAGTTCCACAATGTTATTCCAAAGATATTGAGGCTCAATCACATAATGGATTTTGCGCCGCATCTGCCGTTCAAACAGCAACGTATCGTTGGGATTTTCCTTGTACCAAATTTGCAGCGTGGTATAATCCGGCCCCAATTCCTTCTGCGCGGATTTTACGTAGTTGTCCGACAGGTATTTCCAAAAAAGGAACGACAGCATATAATCGCGGAAATCATCCGCCATCATTGCGCCGCGCAGGTTGTTGGCGATGCTCCAAAGGGTCTTGCCTAATTCTTGTTGATTATTCTGTGTCATATTACTCAAAGAAAATTTCAGGTAATTCAAACTTATACTTATCAACGAAAGATTTGAAAATCTTTACAAAAAGTTCGGCATTTTCTTTCATCATTCCAGTTGGTGCAAATAAAGAATAACGTCCATGACTCATAATGTTTACTGCACGAGAATACAAATCCTTATCCTCTACATCTTGTAGGCAATAAGAAAAGTCATCATGTCCAAAGAAGATTGATGTTTTCTCAAAAACAGAACGAAGTATGTTAAAATGATATGTCTTAAGTATATTCGACTGTATTACTTTTGTATCATCCTTTTCTGCTTGTTCATACTTTTTAACGACATTATTCAATTCACATAGCTGTTCAATATGGTGAAAGAAAGGAGTATCATCTGTTGACTGCAACCGATATGTTTCATCCTTTGCTTTATGCAAGAAATAAGATTTGTTTTTATCATGTCTCAGTTCATTATACATAACATTGTAAAATAAACTGTGATGTGAAGAAATAATATATTTCTTGTTACTTTCTTTATCCTTATTTACCTCAATATCATGTCTTATCAAATTTGCCAGATCCGACGCAACTGTAATTGCATTATTCTCATCCAATGAAGAGATTGGATCATCAACATAAATATACTTCACCCATTGATAATCTTCATGTCCTTCTATTGCCAATTCGCATATAGCCATAAAGACAGAGAATATGAAAATGTTCTCTTCACCTCTGGAAATCTTTATATTATCTTGTACAATTTTCTCAGGCTCTTTATTATGAGGATTCTTTGGATTATATTTGGGATTGGCTATTTCTCTACTAAACGTTATCTTCCAATTATCATAGTCTATCTTAAAATCAATTTGAGCGTATCTATCTAAATGACCATGTATCCTATCTTCCAAAGACAAACCTTTAATGCCTTTAAAGAAATTAGACTTTTCATTTATCATCAAACAACGTTCCGCATCTTTTGGCAAATCATTATCCCAAGTAAACAGATCTTCTGTAAACGCATTAAAGTATAACGTGTTAGGACCGTCTTTGTCCTTTTTCCCTTTATCTTTAAAAGACATTGAGAGTCGTGTTTTACCTGTTCTGTTGAAAGCATAGAGCAATACAATATCAGAAGACGATAATTCATCTCGTAGCCTTGTAACTACACTCTTTAGTGTCTTGTACTTATATATCGTTGGTCTATTCATAATTATACTTGTTTAATTTTGGAAATAATTGTTGCATCAATCCTTTTTTATGTTCTTCTAATAATGAGAGCTTTTTTGTATAGTCTTCTATGAGATTGTTGATTGACAAAACTGTAGATGCTATTTTCTTTTGTTCAGTAATAGAGGGAACGGCTATCTTTATTCTTGAGAAATTCTCATAAAACAAATAACTCCTGATTCCTCCCTCCACATTGTTTTCAACGCTTTGGTTAAAAGATGAAGTGTCGAAGAAATACATTAAAAACAAATCATCAACATCTTCAGTTGTTTTAAAACACACATACAATGAACTAATCAGACATTCTTTGATGTTGCCACTATATCCTATAGAACCTACATTTATTCTGGCTGGATTATATGCGAAAGTATTACTTGTAACTATTTTATATAACGAAGTATCGTATCCTCTGCTAACACTGTCAAGGCCATCAAACTGCTCAGATTGAAGAATAAAACCATCCTTATTACTAATCGAATAAATAGGCAGATCTCGATTACTCTTGTTTCTACGATTTACCACTTTTGTAACTTCTTCCAATACCTTCTCTTCCCATTCCCCATCTTGTTCAAATTCCTTGAAGCGCAGTTCGGGCAGTTTTTTGCCTTTGGCGGGGAAGAGTTTCTGCATCAGCCCTTTCTTATACGCCTTCATCTGCTCCAGTTTCTCGTTGGTGGCGGCAATGAGTTCGTCCAAGGCGGTGAGGGCTTGGGCAATGCGGCGCTGCTCGGGGAGAGGGGGAAGAGGTAGCATAATCTCCGAGAACTGTTGATAACTAATCATTTTCCCGTCTCGAATTCCCTCAAGATTACGATTCAAATCTTTGATGAATCGACTTGATTTGAAATAATAACGATAAAAGTCGTTGCAAATACCATCATCTTTCTTCCTCAATATAATATAAGCGGGACTACACAAACCTTTGTAATTTGAATACTCAATGCCTCCTTGAAAAGACCTCAAACTTATAATAAAATCACCAACTTCTACAACTTTATATCCAGCGACGCTTTTTTCGCTAACGATAACTTTGTAGTCTATCATATCTCTCGGAACAGCTCCTTGGTCTTGCGTTATAGCCAAAACAGGCAGTTCTGAATTGTGATTTTTGTTTACAATGGGTTCAAACAATTCATTTCCGTGTACAAATCTCCATTCCCCGTCGTTGAGGAAATCGGGGAAGCGGAGGGCGGGGGTGTATGATGGTTTGGTGGTCATAGGTGTTGATGTTTTAGTTCGATATTAAGAATTTGAACACACTGTGTGACCAATTTTGAATTCGGTACACAGTGTGTTCCGAATCTCTGCCTTATAAAATGGGAAACGCCCCTCAAGTATGCTGCCAAAGGCGCGCCTGAAGGGCTTATTATCAATATGTTGCATTAAAGAGAGCATCTCTCTTAATGAGGTTGCAAAAATACAACTTTTTTCAATACGAAACACTTTTTTCGTCATTTTTTTTACTTTTTCCACATTTTTTCTTCCTGCCAATTGTCTGGAAATCCCATGTGTTGCAACGGGACAGAACCATCATATTCCTCGATTAAACCATAGAGTTTTTCCTTGAAACTCGAATTCGGGCAAGCCGTCTGTAGCAGATAATTAAGCATGCAAATGAAATAATATGTCTTTTTCCTTTTCACCGTATTGGGATTGCTAATCCAAACATGCGTTTTGGAGAAGTCTAATCGTTCAGGAACAATATTGAAATCGCGATTCCACAACCGAGCATGATGAGCACACAAATTCCTTACGTAATTAATCGTATGAAGCCAAGAACAGAATTGTCTTGGAGGCATGCCATAAAAACTTGCTATGCCCACAAGATCACTTCTCAACTTCAGTCCAGAACAAATTCTTGACAAATGATTGAAATACATAATTTCAACACTCATCCACGAAGGGGGAATCGGAGGTGTATCATAAGTTTCCCTATAATGCTGGATAAAGACTTCCGCCTTGTTGCTGTGTAGTTGTTCAGCAATATGCTTTTTTAATTCCTCATGGACATTTATCTCGATATCACGTCCATCCTTGTCTTTTTTATGAATGACGTTGAATATGTCAGGATTATCTTGCCAATGAGAACCGTATTTGTGACTCAACTGATATATAATTTGTGTCCTTATGGAAATCTCCAATCGCTCAATGGCATCAAAAACCAATAGCCTTAACTTCCTGTCAAACAAATACAAATTGTACACATCGTCCCAAGTCTTGCCTTCAATAAAATGGTCAGTATAACACTCGTCCTTGATTTCTTTACATGGCAGCATATAAGCACTTAAACGATAATAACTAATGTTTGACAAATGCCGAATCGTCCTTTCTTCATCAGGAATCAACAATCCTCTCGATTTCAGCAACTCGACTTGTTGTTGGTACGTCAATGGTGGTTTAGTGTACTCTCTCATATCGCTACATCCAAATTATTTATTCCTCATACGCCTTCAATCCCGAAATCTCCTGTCCCGGCACCAAACGTTTCAACAGCGGAACGAGGTCATTCATCAGTTCGGTTTCCTTGCGGGTACGGTCGCGCCAACCCAAATCAAGGGGTTCAAGCAAGTCGTTCAATTTTTCGCCATCGAAAATCTTGCGATCTACAATGTCGTTCACAAAAGCCTGCAACGAGGCCACACTCAAACCATGTTTTTCAGCAATGGCCATCAATTCCTTGGCATACTTCTCTGTTTTAAAGATTTCGTAACCGTCCTTGATTTCCTGTTCAGTACGACCGTTCACGCCATCAAGACTGTTGATGTAGGCAATGATATCCTCGCGGTCATCAAGCAAATTGGAACTCGACCGAATCAGGTTGATTAATTCCTCCTTGGTCATCTTCCATTTTGCTGGTTGCCCCATGCACTTGGAAATCAATTCCATGATATAGTCGTAGTCGATCATGGCCGAGGCAAACAAGACAAATTCAAAATCCAGTTCCTCAACCTCATTCGGGACAACCGCGCCTGTTTTCTCTCGCCGTGTTTTCAGTTCGCGAGCAATGTCAAGATACGCCCCTCGGAAAGCACGCAGGTCATCCTCCGTAAAACCATATTGAGGTTGTTGCTCTGCTGCATAAATCGGGCCGTTTTCATCTTCAACTTCCACGAGGTCAGTATATTGGTCGAGTTGCGTCTTGAGTCGTTGCACTTCCTTGAAACATACGATGAAACCCGCCTTGGCATCGTCGCCTTTCAGGTTGAACACCTCTTCAGCTTTGAAATCCAGATGATGAAGCGTCATAAAGTCGCGCAAACCGTTCACTGCGTCAAGGTACTTCTTCTTGATGGCCGAAGCTGGTTCCACCAACCAAATCTGTCTCGCCTCGTCCTTCTTCTCACCTGAGAACAAGGCGATGGCCGTATCCACTGCCTCCTGCTGACCACGGAAATCCAAAATGTTGCCGTAAGGCTTGCTGTCGTTCAAGATGCGGTTGGTACGCGAAAAGGCCTGCACCAAACCGTGGTACTTCAGGTTCTTATCGACATACAGCGTGTTCAGATATTTGGAATCGAAGCCCGTCAGCAGCATATCTACTACAATGGTGATGTCGATTTTGTTCTTGTGGGCATAATCCTTGTTGCTGTATTGCTGGTTTTTGATGCGTTGCTGCACGTCCTGATAATAAGCGTCAAACTCGGCAACAGAGAAGTTGGTGCCATATTGCTTATTATAATCGTTAATGATAGCCGTCAGAGCCGCCTTTTTTTGGTCGGGTTCTTGTTCGTTGTCTTTCTGTTCCTGCGGCAAATCCTCCTGAATCTGCTGGATGTCGCGGTTACCCTCAGCGGGCGGCGAGAACACGCAAGCGATGTTCAACGGCTCGTATGTATTATCCATCTCCAACTTTTGGGCTTGCATCTCCTTGAACAGATGGTAATACTCGATAGCCTCATTGATGGAACCCGTAGCAAGAATGGCATTGAAACGCCCGTCTGCAGTGGCTGCACGATGTTTGCCCAAAATGGTGCGCACAACCGCAGATTTCTTCACCGTCTCGCCCGCCATATCTGACTTTTCGGGCTTGAAATAATCCACGTGGAAACGCAGCACATTCCTGTCCTCAATGGCATTGGTGATGGTGTAGGCATGTAGTTCTTTCTGGAACACATCTTTTGTGGTCTTGTATTGTGCTTCCTCACCCGTGATTTGGGTATAAGTGGCATTTTCCTCAAAAATGGGTGTTCCTGTAAAACCAAACAACTGCGCTTTCGGGAAAAACTCCTTGATGGCCTTGTGGTTGTCGCCGAATTGTGAACGATGGCATTCATCGAAGATAAACACAACTCGTTTGTCTCTCAACGGCTTGAGTCTTTCCTGATAGTTTCGGCGGTTTTGCGGGTCGAGGGCAATGCCCAATTTTTGAATAGTCGTCACAATAATCTTGTCGGCATAGTCCTCGGAAAGCATACGGCGCACGAGGGTATCGGTGTTAGTGTTTTCCTCTACGCAACCCTCTTGGAACTTGTTGAATTCCTCTCGGGTTTGCTTGTCAAGGTCTTTACGGTCCACCACAAAGAGGCATTTCTCAATTTCAGGATTGTCTTTCAATAGCGTTGAAGCCTTGAACGAAGTGAGCGTCTTACCGCTGCCAGTAGTATGCCAGATGTATCCATTGCCACGGTTCTCGTTAATGCAACTGACAATCGCCTTCACCGCATAAATCTGATACGGACGCATCATCAGCACCTTTCGTTCACAAGCCACCAAAACCATATAGCGGCTAATCATCTCACCCAAACGGCACTTTTGTAAGAAAGCATCCGAAAAAGCCTCCAAACCTGTTATCTTCTGGTTTTTCTCATCAGCCCACTGATACACAGGTAGATACTTCTCCTCTGCATTGAAGTTGAAATGCTCCTTGTTATTGTTAGCGAAATAATAGGTATTGTGCTGGTTGCTGACAATGAACATCTGTACGAAGCATAACAACGAATTGGTGTATCCATTTCCGACATCGTTTTTGTAATCGACAATTTGCTGCATCGCGCGGCGCGGACTGACATCCAAGGTCTTCAACTCAATTTGAACAACTGGCAAGCCGTTAATGAGCAAAATGACATCATAACGCTGGAAACTGTTCCGCGTATTGATTCGCAACTGGTGAATGACCTCATAATCGTTTTTGCACCAGTCTTTTATATTGACCAATGAATATTGCAATGGCGTGCCGTCTTCGCGCATAAACGTGTTGCGCTCACGCAAGCGTTTCGACGAACTGAACACATCCGCTTCCGTGATTTCCTCCAACAAACGTGCAAACTCGTTGTCGGTCAGATGACAACGGTTCAAGGTTTGAAACTTCTCGCGGAAATTGCGTTCCAACGAATCGCGGTCGTTGATGTCGGGGCGATAAACATATTTCAGGTTCTCGCTTAAATAGCGAATAAACTGATCTTCTATTTGTTTTTCAAGTGCCATAACTAGATGTTGAAACATTCATTTGCAAAGATAGTCTTTTTTTATCTATTTCTTATCTTTCTCCCAATTTTTTTACTAATAAAAATCAAAGCAAAAAGAGGCCGACTAAAAAGTGATTTTGGTTCGGCCACTTTTTTTGTTCATTATTCGAGGGGTATTTCTTTAGGTGTAAAAAAATACCTGATAGAAGTTTGCCTTGTTTCAACAGGCTTCATGGAAGCGTCTCAGATTCCATGCCAGAGGTAAACAAAGGCGTTTGGGAGCGTTGTTTTTGATGTTTTTTGCCATATTGCTCTGGTTAATGGCGATGTACTTTCTGATATTGTGAGCCAAAGCTACCAGACCGAACTTCGTTTTCACTTTCTCGTTGGATTTGAGGCGGAAGCGTTTGAACCCGTGGTTGAACTTGATGTCCCCGAAGACGGCCTCCGGCTCTATGGGTCTGTTACCGCGATGGTAGATTCCGCGTTCGCTTGTGAGCAGTTCCTTGGCCTTTCTCCGGTATGCGTTGTTTTTGTGGTTGACCTCTATGATTCTTCTGTCAGCAGCCGCTTTGTAGCACATACCCCGCAACGGGCACCCCGAGCAGTTCCGTGCGATGTACCTGCTCACGGTGGATTCATATCCGAGGTCGGATTTCACGGTCACATCGCCGATGTGCTCCATGTGCTGGCCCATGGGGCATACGAAGTAGTCGTCCGTTTCGTTGTAGTGAAGATGCTGTGTCAGGAACGGGTTCTGGCGGCGTTTCCTTTTGTCCTCCGCATGGAACATGTTGTATTTGACATACGGGGCGATGCCGTTGCCGAACATGTACTCGTAGTTCTGTTCGCTGCCGTAGCCGGAGTCGGCGCACACCTCACTGCTCTGTCTCCCGTATCTGTCTTGGAACGACTCGAGGAAAGGGATGAGAGTCTCTTGGTCTGTCGGTCTCCAGAAAATGCCGTAATTGGTGATGAACTGGTTCTCGGTGGCTATCTGGATATTGTATCCCGGCTTGGTTTGTCCGTTGTTCATCGCGTCCTCCTTCATCCGCATGAAAGTGGCGTCAGGGTCGGTTTTGCTGAAGCTGTTCCTTTCCCCCATGGTTTCCAGCTTGTCCTCGTACTCCCGCATCTTGGGGGCTTTCTCGCTCTTCACTTTCTCCACAGCTTTGCGCATCTTCTTGTTGCTGATGCCCTCCCTGTCCATCTTGTCGAGGATGGCCTCCGCACGACGGGTCATCTCCTCGGAGCTCAGCTCCTCTTCCGGCTCGCTCTCCTCCAGCGCCAGTGTCTGTTCGGCCGTCTCCAGTACTGATCTCACCTTGGCCTCCAGTCTGGCCTTGTTCTTTTCCACGCTGCCCTTCCAGACAAAGGTGTACTTGTTCGCCACGGACTCTATCTTTGTGCCGTCTATGTACTGGACATCCAGTGACACGAAGCCCTCCTCGTTAAGCAGCAGCACCACCTGGGTGAACAGACCGTCGAACTTGCCTGCCAGCCGCTTGCTGCGGAACAGGTTGATGGTGCGGAAGTCCGGGGTCTGCATCCCGCTAAGCCACATGAAGGCGATGTTCTCCACAAGCAGCCTCTCCATTTTCCGGCCCGAGTACACGTTGTTGAGATATGCGTACACTATCACCTTGAGAAGCATCCTGGGATTGTAGCTGCTGGCTCCGCCTCCCTTGTATCCGCTTTCAATCTCTGAGATGTCAAGCCGGTCTATGATGGCGCTGACAACACGCGCGTTGTGGTTCTTGGGTAGGTAATCTCCCAGACATGGAGGAAAAAGAAGATTGTCGTTGGGATTGTAAGATTTAAATGTTACTTTTGCCATTGGTTTGATGATTTGTTTTTTTTGTGTTTGGCGATACAAAAATACAAAAATTTCATCAAATAACAATGGCTATTAATCTGAATTTCAGAAAAATAGCCATTTTTTTCATTTGCCAATGTCAAATGACGCCGGTCAATTATTATTTACGATTATTGCTGTTAAATTTGCAAAAAAAAGAGGATGACTACTTTTTAGTCACCCTCAATTGAATGCTGGGTTAATGGGTATTTGGTATTAAGAAAATGTCTATTTGAACATTTCGTCAATCCGGTTGGCATACCGCTCCTGTACGAAACGTCTCTTCACTTTCAGGGTCGGGGTGAGAATCTCATTCTTGATGGTCCATTCGTCAGGTACCAGGATGAATTTCTTGATTTGCTCGAAATCGCCGAAATTCTTGTTGTAACTTTGTACCTCACGGCTGTATCGTTTGATGATGTCGGGGTTGTGCACCATGTCGTCGGGGGTGGTGAATTTCATCTCGTGGCGTGCGCACCAGCCTTTAAGGAACTCAAAGTCGGGAGCGATGACCGCGGCGGCGAACTTCTGGTTCTCGCCCACCACCATCATGTTGGCGATGAATGGCGATTCGCAGAATTTCTCTTCCAAAGCTTCGGGGTTGATATATTTGCCGAAAGAGGTCTTGAACAAGCTCTTGATACGGCCGGTGATGAAAATCTGTCCTTTTTCGTTGCGGCGACCCATATCCCCCGTGTGATACCAACCGTCTTTGTCGATGACCTCGGCGGTCAGTTCGGGGTTCTTGTAGTAACCCATCATCACATTGTGACCGCGGCACAGCAGCTCGCCATTGTCGGCGAACTTGATTTCCACGCCAGGCAGCGGGAAACCTACGGTGCCCACCTCGCGTCCGTCACGGTCGCGGCAGCTCACAGCAATCACAGGAGAGGTCTCGGTGCTGCCATAACCCTCGAAAACGGGCATGCCAATGGCGGAGAAGAAGGAGGCCAGATGCGGCTGTATGCTGGCGGCACCCGACACCACGATGTCAAAATTGCCACCGATTTTCTCACGTATCTTCTTGTAAACCAGCTTGTCGGCAATGCTATGCTTGAAATTGTACCAGGCTGTGCGTTCGTGGTCTTGGATCTTGTATTGCTTGGCCACCTCTACAGCCCACACGAAGATTTTCTGGGCCATGGGTTTCATGTTGAACTTGGAACTCCATATTTTGTCGTAGAATTTCTCCAACACACGGGGTACTGCCGACATCATGGTAGGGTTCACTTCCTTGATGTTCTCGGCAATGGTGCCCAAATTCTGCGCATAATATACCGACATGCCCAAATATTGGTACAGGAATACCAGCATGCGTTCGTAAGCGTGACAGATGGGCAGGAAGCTGAAGGCCTTGTTGGACCATTTGGCGGGTGTCTGGCGCAGGTTGAGCAGCTGATGCACAATATTGCGGTGCGACAGCATCACGCCTTTCGGGTGTCCAGTGGTGCCGGAAGTGTACATGATGGTGGAGCAATCTTCCTCCTTCACAGCGTCGCTGCGGCGTTTCAGCTCTTCAGGGTCGGCATTCTCACGACCCAGCTCTATCAGCTGATCCAGATAGGGGAAACGGTCGCGGTTGATGAAAGTATAGACTTTCTCCAATTTTGGTGTGTCACCCATGATGTTGCTGATCTTGTTCATCACTTCCACGCCTTCCACAAAAACCACCTTCATGTCGGAGTGGTTGACGATGTAATGGTAGTCATTCTCGCTGATGGTCGGATACACGGGAACCGTGATGGCACCGATTTGCATGATGCCCATGTCCAACATGTTCCATTCGGGACGGTTGTTGGCAATGATGCCGACCTTGTCGCCAGGTTCAACACCCAACTTCATCAGGCCATAACTGATATTGTCGGTCATTTCTTTATATTTGGCGGGTGAGAAGGTTACCCATTTTTGATCTCTTTTACAACCTAATGCAACGGTCTGTTTGGGGTATTTTTCCTCATAACGATTCAAAATGTCAAAAAGTCTGCTGATTTCTTTCATGTTTATGATTTAAATTATTAGTTTGTCGTCGTTCGTCATCAAAAGAAGTTGCAAAAGAATAAAAAAAAATGGCATGCTTGTGTTTTATGTTGTGTTTGATGGACAAATGTGGCGAAATCTCCAAATGAGGGGTGAAATCTCCAAATGAGGGGTGAAATTCTCGTCCGGTGGGACGAAATTTTAAAATACGGGGTGAAATAAATTTTTCGTATCTTTGCACCCCTTTAAAACATATTGTATGATGAACCAGAAAATACCAGATTACTTAGCGAATTTCCGCATCAACATCCAGATGCTGCTTTTCGTTTTGGTATTTTCCATCGCATTTGTTTCCATTTACACCCCCTTCGATCTTACCAGCTGGTACCAGTCCAATGATGATGTGATGAAAATGGTCTATGCTTCCATCACCGTTTTGGGCTGTGTTTCCATTTTGGTGTTGAGCCGTTTTATTTTGTGGGCGGTTTGTCGCCGCGATCAGATCTCCATCTTGCAATATGTGCTCTGGATTGCGTCGGAAGTCATCTTTATTGTGTTTGTCTATTCCGTTTTTAACAAATTCGCACTTAAAGATGCCCGTCCTTTTGAGGATATTTTTAAAAGAGCGTTGGTTTTTGTGCCATCTATCCTTTTTGTCCCTTATTTGGTGTCGTATTTATACTATTCTTTGAAAGAAAAGAATAGTAAACTGAATAGTTTGCTCGACAAAAAAGAGATCTGGGACAACAAACCCTACACTCATGTGGATGAAGTTTTTAATTTCTGCGATGAAAAGGGAAGACTGAAATTGTCCATCCTGCTGGCGAATGTTTATTATCTGGCATCAGCAGACAATTATGTAAATATATACTATATAGATAATGGCCATTTGTTCCATTATATGCTCCGTAATAATTTGAAGGATTTGGAAGAGAAGTTGAGTAACAAAGGCTTTTGTCGCAGTCATCGCTCGTATATCGTTAATATGCAGAAGATTAAGATGATCAGCAAAGAGAAGGATGGCTTGTTTATCAATTTTGATAATGAAGAAGTGGCTCCGCTGCCGGTGTCCAAAACCTATTCTGAACAGATAGTGGATAAATTCGCTGCTTCCGAGTAGCTTTTCTTGCACGAATTATGAAAGAAAGGGCTCCCCGCAACAAGACTTTAACCCTGACCGATGAGGAGAGAAAATCTCTTCAGTTTCGTTTGCTGTCTGCCCATCAGGTAGATGATAACGCTATTCTGTTCAACAAGACAATACATGGGGACACATTGTCGTTGTTGTCCCGGCTTCCAGCTCAACTGGCCGACTTGATTATCGTGGATCCACCCTATAACCTGTCCAAGAATTTCAATGGTCTCCAATTCAAGGCCATCACGGGAAGTCAGTATCTGGAATACTTGCGTTCATGGTTTCCACAGCTGTGTAAATTGTTGAAACCCAGTGGATCGTTGTATCTTTGTGGCGACTGGAAATCCACCTCGGCCTTGCAGCAGGTGATGGAGGAGAATCTGACGGTGCTGAACCGCATTACTTGGCAGCGAGAGAAGGGCAGGGGAGCTTCCAGAAACTGGAAGAATGGCATGGAAGATATTTGGTTCGGAGTCTTGGATAAGGATAATTATTACTTTGATTTAGAGTCAGTTAAACAGAAGAAAAAAGTGTTGGCTCCTTATCGTGAAAAAGGTGTGCCGAAAGACTGGGAAGAAGGTGAGGAGGGTAAATTCCGTCTTACTTGTCCTTCAAATTTCTGGGATGACATTACTATTCCTTATTGGTCTATGACCGAGAATACCGACCATCCGACGCAAAAACCCGAGAAACTTGTTGCCAAACTGATTCTGGCCTCTTGTCCTCCGGATGGTTTGGTCTTCGATCCTTTTCTCGGTTCCGGTACGACCTCCGTGGTGGCCAAAAAATTGGGACGCAAATATCTTGGCGTTGAAATAAATGAGGAATATTGCCTTTGGGCGGAAAAACGACTGCTGCTGGCCGATGAAAATCCCCGTATCCAAGGGTATGAAAACGGGGTATTCAAAGAGCGTAATATGCACTGATTTTTCTTTGATTTTTCATGCCATTTTGTGCATAAAAATGACGATTATTTTCACTTTTCTCTTAATTCTCTAATAATCAAAGAAAAAAAATATCAACGTCATTTTGTTCATAATAAATGTGTTTTTTAACATTCTATTCGCTGCAACTTTTTTATTTTAGCGAAAGAGTTTTAGAGAGATTTTTGTAAAGCTAATAGCCGTTCTATCAATGAGTTGTTTAATTTGCCATTGACGGGTTTTATGTAGTTTTATGAAAAAGGGGCGACGGGAACTTACATGTGAAAAAAATATAGGCATTTTTATGGATACAAATTTATCATTATTTGACAATTTAAAAATTTCGGAGTCCTTGGAGGAGGTGGATGTCCGGAAAAAAGACAACCATCAGGCGCTGATAGAGAGCCGGGCGAATGGTTTGGAAAAAATGCAGTTTGATGACCTGGAAGAATTGGTCATGGGAGGTACACAAGAAGAAGAAAAAAAAGTGGAGGATATGGAAAAGGAATCGATGAGAACGTATAATAAAGAGGATATCTTTCAGGAGGTGGTGGGTTATTTCCATGGTGACGAGCTGGCAGCGGGTGTTTGGATTGATAAGTATGCACTGAAAAACGATGAAGGCCAGCTTTTGGAGCGCAATCCTGACGAGATGCACCGACGCATGGCCCGTGAGTTTGCCCGTATTGAAAAAAAATACGCCAACCCGATGAGCGAGGAATTGATTTATTCTTTGTTCAAGAATTTCAAGTATGTGATCCCACAAGGAAGCCCGATGGCTGGTATCGGTAACAACTTCCAGATCTCGTCTTTGTCCAACTGCTTCGTTATCGGCAATGATGCGCGCTCAGATTCATACGGTGGTATCATGAAAATGGATGAGGAACAGGTACAGTTGATGAAACGTCGTGGTGGTGTGGGTCACGATCTGTCCCATATCCGTCCCACCGGAAGCAAGGTGCAGAACTGCGCTATTTCCTCTACCGGTGTGGTGCCTTTCATGGAAAGGTATTCCAACTCCACCCGTGAGGTGGCCCAGGATGGCCGTCGTGGCGCATTGATGTTGTCTATCTCCATCAAACATCCCGATGCCGAGCGCTTCATCGATGCCAAAATGACAGAGGGTAGAATCACAGGCGCCAACGTGTCCGTGCGTATCGATGATGAGTTCATGGAATGCGTGAGAACAGGCAAACCTTACGTTCAGCAATATCCTGTCGATTCTCCCAATCCGAAATACAGACAGAAAATCGATGCTTCCAAATTGTGGCAGAAGATTACCCACAACGCTTGGAAGTCCGCTGAACCGGGTGTTTTGTTCTGGGATACCATCCATAGAGAAGCCATTCCCGACTGCTATGCCGATGAGGGCTTCTTGACTGTTTCCACCAATCCCTGTGGCGAGATACCTTTGTGTCCTTATGACAGCTGCCGTCTGATTGCCATGAATCTCTACAGCTATGTGGATAATCCGTTCACCGATCAGGCCAGTTTCAATATGCCGCTGTTCCGCCAGCATGTACAGTACGCCCAGCGTCTGATGGATGACATCATTGACTTGGAATTGGAGAAAATCGAGAAAATTATAGACAAAATCAACAGAGATCCTGAAACGGATGATATCAAACGTGTGGAACTGGAACTGTGGAACAAGATCAAGAAACAGTCCCTGAAAGGTCGTCGTACAGGTTTGGGTATCACCGCCGAAGGCGATATGCTGGCCGCTCTGAATATCCAGTACGGTTCCGACCACGGCAACGCTTTCTCAACAGAGGTGCACAAGCAGTTGGCCCTGGCAGCTTACCGTTCTTCCGTTACCATGGCTCGCGAAAGAGGCGCTTTCCCGGTGTACAGTTGTATCAAAGAAAGCCGCAATCCGTTCGTGTTACGTTTGAAAGCCGCTGACGAGAAGTTGTATGAAGATATGATCCGTTATGGCCGTAGAAATATCGCTCTGCTGACTATCGCACCTACAGGCAGCGTAAGTATTTGTACGCAAACCACTTCTGGTATCGAGCCTGTTTTCAATGTGGTGTATATGAGAAGAAGAAAAGTGAATCCCAATGATATGAACCGTCGCAAAACCGTACGTGATACCGTGGGTGATCTTTTCGAGGAATATATGGTCTTCCATCCGAAATTTATCGACTGGGCCGCAGTTCAGGGCATCAGCAAGGAAGAGCTGGAAGCTATGGATAAAGACGATATCTTGGCTTTGGTTGAGAAATCTCCTTACTACAAGTCCATGGCTGCCGATACCGATTATCTGAAGAAAGTGGAATTGCAGGGTATGGTGCAGAAATGGGTGGACCATTCCATTTCCGTTACCGTGAATTTGCCCGCTGACACTACCGAGGAAACCGTGGCTGGCTTGTATGTTAAAGCTTGGGAAGTGGGTTGCAAAGGCATGACCGTTTATCGTGAAGGTTCACGCGACGGTGTGCTGAATACTATCACCAAGAAAGAAGAGGAAAAACCTGCCGAAAAGCCTAAGAATTACAAACGCCCTACCTCCCTGCCAGCCGAAATCGTGAGATTCAAAAACAATTGCGAGGATTGGATTGCTTTCGTGGGCTTGCGCGATGGCCGTCCATACGAGATTTTCACCGGTAAGACCGAAAGCGACCGCTTCGTCATCCCGAAATGGGTGGAGTCAGGTTTTATCATCAAGAACCGTCACGAAGATGGCACAAAAACTTACGATTTCCAATACTACGACAAGGACGGTTATGAAGTGCTGATGAAGGGTTTGTCCCGTACGTTCAATCCTGAATTCTGGAACTATGCCAAAATGATCTCCGCTTTGCTGAGACATGAAATTCCGATGGAAAGTATCATCAATATCATCTCCGGTCTGAATTTCCGCGAGGAGTCCATCAACTCTTGGAAGAATGGTGTGATTCGCGCCTTGAAGAAGTTCCTCCGCGACGGTACAAAAGCTAAAGGAGCTGTCTGCCCGAATTGCGGACAGGAGAATACCATGGAGTACAAGGAGGGCTGCCTGTGCTGCTCCAATTGCGGCTACTCCAAATGTGGTTCGTAATCTTTTTTTAATGGGGTTAATAAATTGAAAAAGGGTGGTCGGCAACGAACTGCCCTTTTTATATGAAAGTCGGCGAATATTTTGTAATTTTGTAGCCGAATTATGGTAGATCAGTTTCGACAACATATTGAACAGTTAGTACCCTTTGCGAAGGAGAAAAAGTATCTGCTGGCAGTGAGCGGTGGTGCCGATTCCTCGGTGATGGCGTGGCTTTTCCATCATTGCGGGTTTGTTTTTGCCATGGCGCATTGCAATTTTCACCTGCGTGGAGAAGAATCGGATAAGGATATGCTGTTGGTGCGCGAAATGGCTGAAAATTACGGCGTGAGGTACTTCGAGCGTGAGTTTGACACGCTGGACTACCAGAAACAACACGGTTTGTCGTTGGAAATGGCAGCGCGGGAACTGCGTTATCACTGGTTTGCGCAAATTTGCTCTGACTTTGATTTTGTGGTAACCGCCCATAATGCCAATGACAATGCCGAGACTTTCCTGCTGAATATGACCCGGGGAACGGGTTTGAAGGGTCTGACGGCCATACCGGAAAAAACCAGCACCTTGCTCCGGCCGTTATTGCATTTCTCTTCGGCTCAAATAAGGCGTTTTGCCGCTGAAAAGGGCATCAACTACAGAAACGATGCCTCCAATGGCTCCGAAGCCTACCAGCGCAATAAAATCAGGCTTTCTGTGATGCCTAAGCTGGAGGAGCTGAATCCTGAGTTGATTTCCGTTTTTTCACGCAATATTGATTTGCTGAAACGACAGTATCTTTTTTATCAGCGAAAAATGGAAGAGGTCAAGTCCTCGTTGCTTGCCGAAGAAGGTGAGATGTTGCGCATTTCGATAGATAAATTGCGCAAATGTGAAGACCCTGCGCTGGTTTTGTTCGAGATTTTGAAGGACGAGGGCTTTAACGCTTCTGAGGTGGAGCAGATTCTGGATTCATTGGAAAAATCCTCCGGAAAACGTTTCTTTTCGTCCCGTTATCAGGTGGTGAAAGATAGAAAATACTTGATTGTCAGTCCTATTGAGACTTCTCAGCAAGAAGAGAAAAAGATTGACAAGATAGAGGATTTGGAGACTTTAGGCTTCAAAGTGGAGAAGTTCCCGATCAGTGTTGTTCCTGATTTTACGCTCAATTCTGATATTTTACACGTGGATGTAGAGAAACTGGTCTTCCCTTTGGTGTTGCGCCACTGGCAGGAAGGCGACCGTTTCTGTCCCTTCGGCATGCGTGGTAGCAAGAAACTGAGTGATTTTTTCATTGATCAGAAAGTCAATTTGCTGGAAAAGAAGAATGTGCAGGTTCTGTGTTCCGCTGATAAAATCGTTTGGTTGGTAGGACTCCGTGCTGATGACAGATTCAAGATAGATCATCAAACCGAAAACTATTATAAAATTCAATATTATGGATCCATTTAACGAAAACAAACCCAAGCGCTCGCCTTGGCTGGTGGTGCTGGCAGTATTGACCTTCATTTTCTCGGGTTTTTCCTTCTTGACCTATTTCATGCTTTCCTTTACCAGCGGAATGTTGCCGTCGGTGACAGAGATGTATGAGAATATGGGAATGCCTGGTGAGGTGATTGATGCTATGCAACAATTGACGGAAGTGTCCTCTTGGCAGTATTTTCTCTTGTCTTTAGGCTATGCCTTGGCGGTGGTTGGCGCTGCTTTGATGCTGAAAATCAATAAACTTGGCTTTCATTTGTATGTCATTGCCCAAATCTGGCTGTTTGTGATGTGCAATCTGGTGATTAAAGGGGCTTTGACCATGAATTGGATGAATATTTTCACCACCATACTTGTCATAGCCTGTTATGGCATACTGTTGCGTGAGGCCCTGATGAACAGGGATGACGGAAATCAGTTTTCAGATTACGAGGAAGTGAATGACCAAGATGATGACGATGAATAGAGAGGATTTTAAGATTTTGGACCAGAAGATATACGGCAGACCGTTGGTATATCTTGACAATGCCGCCACTACGCAGAAACCGCAGGTGGTGATTGACACATTGAAGGATTATTATGAGACCATCAACAGCAATATCCACCGAGGGGTGCATTATCTGAGCCAGCGGGCCACCGACGAGTTTGAGGCTGCCCGAGAGGCGGTGCGGCGTTTTATCAATGCCAGAAATGCCTACGAGATTGTTTTCACCCGTGGTGCCACTGATTCCGTGAATCTGGTGGCTGCTTCTTTTGGACGTACCTTCTTGCGCGAAGGTGATGAAATCATCATCAGCGAGATGGAGCACCATGCCAACATCGTGCCTTGGCAGTTTTTGTGCGAGGACCGTGGTTGTGTGCTGAAAGTACTGCCTTTCAATGAAAAAGGCGAGTTGTGCATCGACCAGCTCGGCCAGCTGATTACTGCCAAAACCAAAATGGTGGCGGTGACGCATGTGTCCAATTCTCTGGGAACGGTCAATCCGGTAGAGAAAATCATAAAAATAGCCCATGAAAAAGGCGTTCCTGTGCTGTTAGACGGTGCGCAGGCTGTTTCCCACTGCAAAGTGGATGTCCAGGCCCTGGACTGCGAGTTTTACTGCTTCTCGGGACACAAAATGTATGCGCCGATGGGTATAGGAGTGATGTATGGCAAGGAGGAATGGTTGAACAGGATGAAACCATATCAAGGAGGAGGGGAGATGATTAAGCAAGTGACATTTCCCAAAACCACTTATAATGATTTGCCGTTTAAATTCGAGGCAGGCACTCCGAGTGTGGGTGATGCCATGGGCTTGAAGGCTGCGGTAGAATATATGGAAAGTATTGGTATTGAGAATATCGCTGCTTATGAAAAGGAGTTGCTGGATTATGCGGAGGATCGCTTGTCGGGCATTGAGGGACTCCGTATCTATGGTCAGGCAGCGCGAAAAGCGGCTATCGTTTCTTTCAATATTGATAAAATTCATCCTTCCGATATCGGAGCTATTATTGACAAATTGGGGGTGGCAGTGCGTACGGGACATCACTGCACACAACCCATTATGGATCATTTTGGCATTCCGGGAACGGTGCGGGCGTCGTTTGCCTTATACAATGATAAAAAAGAAATAGACGACCTCTACGAGGCCGTCTATAGGGCAAAAAATATGTTATTGTAATTTTTTCATAGAAACGGGGCGTGCCCCGTCTCTACAATCAAATTCATATTAATTCTTTGAGAATTTCTTGTACACCACTTCGTTATCCACGGTTGTCAGACGCACGAGGTACATGGCGTTCTCCAATTGTGCAACGGGGATAATCAGGGAGTTGTCACCATTGATGTTTGCACTGTACACCACTTTGCCTAACATGTCGATGATTTCCACTTTGCTAAGGAAGTGGTCAGCGGTTTCAATATTGATTTCGTTGTGGGCGGGATTAGGATAAATGTTGAATTCAGTTTCCGAAACCATGGAGATGCCTGTTCCGGAAGCATCTTGTTTCACAATGATCTGGAAAGAGGTACCATCGGCTTTGTTGACTATCATATTGCAGCGGCGGGTGCTGGCAGTAGGATTCGCTTCACAAGTCACTCGGATGGAACCGTCACCACTACCGGATTCATTATTCACGGTAAACCAACTGTGGTCATTTTGGTAGGTCAGTGTCCACGGCTGGTCGCTGAAAACGGTGTAGTTGAAGGCAGCGCCATTGGCACTGAAAATGTGAGCGGCGGGTATGACATAGAATGGACTGTTGAAATCCAAAATATTGCAGGTGCTTTGTGAAAGCGGAACAGGATCCAACCAGGGTTGTAATCTTCTTTCGTTGGCGGTACCAGCGGAAGTCCAGTGGTAAGACATTTTGCCGTAATACTCTCTGGCATTGGGGTTGGTGCAGGAAGAGCTACCGCCTGTAAGGGTTCCCACTACCAAACCGTTAGAGTTGAAAAGGGGTGAACCTGAGGAACCTTGTTCGGTAACACTTCTGCCATGAGTAGTGGTAGCCCATGGAACAATCCAGTATGCATTGGTCGCTCCTTCGTTGAATGTGCCGGAAGTTAAGGTGGTAGTATAGGTGGAAATCTTCTTCACGTCACCTGCGGGATGATGAATACATACACCGGAGGTGCTCGGAGCAGCGGTTTTGCTCCAGCCGTTTAACAGCAAACCGTCGTTTTTCAATCTGGTCCAAGGAACACTTTTCAATTTCAGCAATAAAAAGTCAGATCCTCGATAGACGATAGTGCCAGTGTTGCTGGTGGTAGAGATGGGACTGCTGGCCACTTTGGTGACACCCGTGTAGGTAATCATGCCCGGTTCGGAGGTACAGGTGCAATAAGGACATTCGTAGTGGAAGTATATTTCAAAATAATTGAGATATTGCGTGGTAGTTCCTTCTGCACAGTGGTTGGCAGTGAGAAAATAAGGAGTTCCGTCTCCCATGGTATTGTTGATCAAGGTGCCGGAACACCATCCTGCGAGTACGGATTCACCTTCCACACCATAAGCCAGCAAACGGCCTACGCCTTTCTGTTGTACTCTCCAATTGTCACCCTCAGAACAGTTGATATTGATCATGCAGCTTTGTGACGCACCGTAACCGGTGTCACCGTCTTTGGTGCCGGAAACTCTGTTGTCGGGCAGACCTTCTGAACGGTAAAAATAAGTGTAGCCGGCAATCAGAATGTCAGGTTGTTCGTTTTGGTTAAATGTTTGTTTTGGAGATACATATTCCAGAATAACATCTCCTCCTGCGAACAAACCGCTACTGAAACCTTCGCCAGAAGGATTGCTTTCGTTAGTATATGGGCCATAAATCAGGGACTTGTCGCTGTTGTATGCAAAGAATTGTGCACCCTCAGGTAATTGGAAGCGTTCGAAGAGCGCGCAGCATCCCAATGCTTTGGCATTGTGTAATCTCAGTCGCCAGATGTCATAACCGTCACTTGTATGCTCCCAAGTTCCGGCGTTGTCAGTGGTAAGTTGCAAGGGCATGACAATAGCCACCTTCATGGGTGTGCCATCCATGATGGACTTTTCCGATCTGGCTTGAAGTGCCGCTAAATCGGGAGTGGCTACTTCAATCTGAGGAACTAAGGTTTCAGATAATTGTGCCACAGCACTTTTGGGAAGAACACCGCTGTTTACTTGTGCGGATACCCATTGACCGATAACAAGATATAAGGCCAACAGAGAGATAGGAAGTAATTTTTTCATAAGCATTAATATTGGTTGTATTTGTATTACTTTCTTTTGAGCCTGCAAATTTATCACTTTTTTTTTGATTTTTCGTGCAGGGGACTGAAATATTAATTTTTTTTTTGTATTTTTGCAGCGGTTTTGCGGATGGCTCTTAGCTACTCCAATTTGCAGGAAGCAAAGGCAAAATCTTCTCAGAAAAAAATTTTTAACAAACTGAATTTGGCATTTATTTTGTTTTTTATGGAGAACTCCCTTGAAAAGAAATCGAAAAGAAAACGTATTTCTGTTCCCGGAACAGGTCCTGTGGCTACCTCAAATGTGAAAAAAATATCGTCAGGGATGCTTGTTGTGAATGAGATCAAATCCGAGGATGATCTGCCTTTGGCGGAAATTGTTCCGGAAGGAGATTTGAAACAGGATATAAACGTAAAAGAGTTGGAAAATGCTCCTCAGGTTCCTGATAGTATGGAATTCCCCACGCAGATGGAGGAAATAGTCGAAAAAGAGGTGAAAAAAAACAAGAGAGGCAGAAAAAAGAATGTGCAGCCACAACTTGATTTGACTCTGGACGATAATGTGGAGCTGTCAGTGGCGGAGGTGATACCCAAGAAAAAGAACTCACATAAGAGGTCGAAGGCGAAAATTGAGGAGAAAGAAAAAAATGCTGATATCTTGGCTTTGAATGATATCATGCTGGACGATGATTCTTTTGCAGACACTGTAATGGAATCTGTTGACCTTGTGAGTCAAATCGCTGCGGCAGCAGAATCCGGCGCCGAAACAGAGGAGCGTTCGGAAATGCCGGAGACGGAAGTGCCAGAGGAGAAGGAGCAAAAAACTCCCGAACAACCGTCCGTGTTTGACGAACAGTGGGGTATAGTGGCCAATGCCAATTACGATGGTTCCGTAATCGCCGAGGGTGTCCTGGAGATCAATACCGACAATTCCTGCGGTTTTCTTCGCTCCTCAGATTATAATTATTTGTCTTCACCTGATGATATTTACGTGTCTCCTTCCCAGATTAAGTTGTTCGGTCTGAAGAACGGAGATACCATCAAAGGGGCTATCCGTCCGCCAAAGGAAGGGGAGAAATTTTTCCCGTTAACAAAAATTGATAAAATCAACGGACGTAACCCTGAAGAAATTCGTGACCGTGTGCCGTTCGATTACCTTACTCCGATGTTTCCGGATCAGAAAATCCGCTTGACAGGCCATCAGGGCGAGACTTTGAGTACACGTGTCATCGATTTGTTCGCTCCTATTGGTAAAGGACAGCGTGGCTTGATTGTGGCACAGCCGAAAACTGGTAAAACGGTATTGCTGAAAGAGATAGCTAATGCTATCGCCGCAAACCATCCTGAGATTTATCTGATTATTCTGCTGATAGATGAGCGTCCGGAAGAGGTGACCGATATGCAGCGTAGCGTGAATGCCGAGGTGATTTCCTCTACCTTTGACGAGCCTGCCGAGCGTCATGTGCGTATCGCCAACATGGTGCTCGAGAAAGCGAAACGTATGGTGGAGTGCGGTCACGATGTGTGCATCTTGTTGGACTCTATCACTCGTCTGGCCAGAGCATTTAACACTATGGCTCCGGCTTCGGGCAAGGTGCTGTCGGGTGGTGTGGAGGCCAATGCCTTGCAGAAACCTAAGCGTTTCTTCGGTGCGGCGCGTAATATCGAAAACGGTGGCTCTCTGACGATTATCTCTACAGCTCTGATTGAAACGGGTTCCCGTATGGATGAGGTGATTTTCGAGGAATTCAAGGGTACTGGTAATATGGAGCTGCAGTTGGATAGAAAATTGTCAAACAAGCGTATCTACCCCGCTGTGGATATTGTGGCTTCAAGTACGCGTCGTGATGACCTGTTGCAGCCGCAAGAGGTATTGCAGAAAGTATGGATTCTGAGAAATCATCTGGCTGATATGACCACTTTGGAAGCCATGACCTTCCTGAAAGAGAAGATGGAATTCACTCGCAGCAACGAGGAATTTCTGGTTTCGATGAATGGTTAATAACTTGATTTGATACCAGTTAGATTAATTCTTGTCCTGATTGGATAGCAGTCGGATTCGCTTATGGTTTGAATTACTGTCTGGCTGAACTATCTGGTAAGTTGGCGGAACAATTCCTCCATCTCCAAGTTGGTGGCACGTTCTTCCTGACGTTTGAATCCCATTTTCTCCGTCATCTTTCTGATGTCGTCAATCTTGGCGTCGGCAACGATTTTGCCTTTGTTGATGATGATGATGCGGTCGCAAACGGCCTCCACTTCCTGCATGATGTGGGTGGACAGCAACACAGTTTTGGTTTTGCCGCACTGCTTGATGAGTTCACGTATTTCCAGCAATTGGTTGGGGTCGAGACCGGTGGTAGGCTCATCCAGAATCAGCACTTCCGGGTCGTGGATCAGGGCTTGGGCAATGCCCACACGTTGCTTGTAACCACGCGACAAAGCTCCTATTTTCTTGTGCATTTCCGGGGTAAGCCCTGTGATTTTGATGATGTGGTCTATGCGTTCCTTTTTGTTTTTCAGCTGATGGATGCCTGCAATAAATTCCAGAAATTCACGTACATACATGTCGTAATATAAGGGGTTGGCCTCAGACAGGTAGCCCACTTTCTTGCGTAATTCCAGCGAGTCGTTCCAAATATCCAAGCCACAGACTTCCACATCGCCTTTGGTGGGAGGGATGAAGGAGGTGATGATTTTCATCATGGTGGATTTGCCGGCTCCGTTAGGACCTAGAAAGCCCACAATTTCTCCTTTTTTGATTTCAAAACTGACATCGTCTAAAGCATACTGGGTGCCGAAAACCTTTGAAACATGATGAACTGCGATGGACATAATTTATATTTGTTTTGGGAGGCAAAGATACAAATTTTTTGAATGTGCTAATGAGATAATGTGCTAATGAGCCAATTGAAGAATCGCATTCGAGATTTCTCTTGCTCACTGCGTTCATAGCGGAATGGTGTGCCGTGAACAAGAAGGGAGGAGATGGTAGCGGAAAAATCACTGGCAATGGCTGTCAAATATCTAATCTATTTTCCAGTTGTTCCAGCTCTTCGATGGTAGGAATGGTTCCTTTCACTTTTTCGGGGTAAAGTTTTGCCAGTTCGTATTCCGATATTCCCATGGGCTGACTACTGGCCTCCAATGCGTATTGGGCAACAAGGTTGTATTTTTCCTTACAGATTAGAATGCCAATAGTGGGATTGTCCCTGCCTTCTTTCTTTAGGATATGATTGCAGGCAACCACATATCCTCCAAGTTGTCCAGCATCGGCAAATTCAAACTTGCCAATTTTAACTTCAATTACCACATAGCACGAAAGGTTCAAATTGTAGAACAGCAGGTCAATATAATTTTCTGTTTCACCTATTTGCAATCGGTATTCTCTGCCCATATACGCGAATCCTGTGCCAAGTTCCACAAGGAATTGTGTGATGTTATCAAGCAATTTGTCTTTCAACAGTTTTTCGTTGTGTTTGCCAGTGATACCAGTAAAGGCGAAGTTGTAGGGGTCTTTGGTCAGTTCCTGAGCTAGATCACTGGCTTCTTCGGGCAGTGTTCGTTTAAAATTTGTCAACGCATGACCTTGTCGTTCGTAATGATCTGTGTTGATTGAGTTTGAAAGCATATTCCGGCTCCAACCATTTTGCACGGTCTGATGTACAAAGAACAACGCTTTTTTTGGATTATCTTTGCACTTGTCTATCAGTAACATGTGATGACCCCATGGGATGGAGAACAATTCCTCAAGGTACTTGTTCATGAATTGTGGACAAGTATCAAAATTTGCAGCAACTTGCTGCAAATTCACAAAGAATTCATTATAAAGTAAATAGAATCTTTTTATATAGCGCAAATTTCTTTCAGACAGTCCTGTTGCTGATGGAATTTCGCTTTTCAAGTCTGTACTTAAGCTTGCATAAAAAGAACTTCCATACTTGTTTTCAGCATTGCGTTCCACAATATCCTTTCCCAGTTCCCAATAGAAACGCAACATCTCCTCATTGACTTTCACCGCAGCCTTAATTTGGCTTCTACGATATCTTGAACCCAGTTCTTTCACCCATTGCAGGTAGTCTTTGTCTTGAATTGTAATTGATTTACTCATGAGATCAATCTTGATTTTTTATATTTTTGCCGACAAACATACAAAATCATTTCGAATAAATCAAGGATAAATAATATTCAACTTATTAATAATCAAATAAATAAAAAATTACATTTTTCAATTGAAAAGATGTCTTTTTTGTAATAAAAATTACAAATCGCAAAAAAGTGCGAATCCGCTGGTGTCCAAATTTCGGTTTGGTCGAATGTAATTTTGGAAGAATTTGTCGGTGAAAGCGCATTTCTATGGGGGACATTTGCATCCCACAGTTGTTGCTGTGCAGCTGCGAGGACGCAGCTGCCTCTTCATGACCTCCGCCACTTGCCCATGATGGAATTGTAGTGCCGCGTTGCATCGCATCCGAAAATACTGCTTGGGGATATGCACAGGATAAGCACAGGATAAGCACAGGCCGAGTATAGGATAAAGGCAGGGATTTTTTACTGATTCTGGCTGACACTTGCCATGACGATGCGTGCGTAGGCCATACCAACCTTTTTTCTCATACTTGTTCCAAAGATGGAAAGTGTGCAAAGATCTTTGTTGACATTTTCCGTTCCTTTTCCAAAGAAGGAAAAGGAACCAAAAGATCTTGTCGACGGTAAGTGCAGCCGCACAAGCCCGCACCCCCCAACCGTCGACTTTGCCCCCACACGCGGCATCAGGGCTTAAAATTTCCGAAATCTCGGTTCCTCTCTTACCTACTTAAGCTAGATTCCAAAAATTAAACTTTTTCTTTTCTGCAATCTTTTGAACGATTTTGTCCACTTTTTGATAAGAATATGTAATTTATCAAACCATTGATTTTTAATAAATTAACACGGATTTCACTATTGTTTTTTCAGTTTGGTTATCGTAACTTTGCAGACAGTATAAACCTTAAATTTTCAATACTATGGAAAACAATTTACTTTCTGAAGTGGAAAAGAAAATTATCACCCTGCGGAATCAACAGGTGATTTTGGATTCAGATGTGGCCGATTTGTATGGTGTGGAAACCAAACAAATCAACAAATCAGTAAAAAACAACCCAGACAAGTTTCCAGAAGGCTATGTTTTTGAACTATTGGATACGGAGAGAGATGAACTGGTGAAAAATTTTCACCGGTTCGAGAAACAAAAACATTCTACTGTTGTTCCCAAAGCCTTCACCGAAAAGGGACTTTACATGTTAGCCACCATTCTCAAAAGTCCGAAAGCGGTAGAAACAACCCTCGCCATTGTGGAAGCATACGCCAAATTAAAAGAACTTTCACGGGTGATTGTCGAAGTTCCGCAATATGAGGACAAAAGCACAGAGCAACAAGTCCTTCTACACCGAGGTGGACAATTAGTGGAGGACATCATGAGCGATATCCTTCCCAAGCAGAGCAGCGAAACCTCCTTCGAACTGAATCTGGCTATGTTCAAATTCAAGCATTCAGTAAAACGCGAGAATGAGGATGAAGTCCGAAAATTAAGGGAAGAAGTGGCAGAGCTAAAGAAAAGAATCAACTCCTGATGCTGCGTGCGTGGGCCATGCCGACGGTTTCTTCCGTAGAAAGTCTGTATAAGACGATACTCGCACATCACATGGGCACATCAGGTAGCATTATGTAGGGCAGTCGTATCACGGCAGCCGCAACAGGTTCAACACACGGCTGTCACAATGTGACAGACCTACATGACAAAGACGGGGAGACACTCTATTGACGACACACAATTCAATCATATTCCGACTGCCGTTGAAAATTATAAATAATAGCAAAAAAACGGGGAAGTCTTCATGAACCTCCCCATCTTTTTGTGTTTAATTCAAATATTCATATTCTGTAAGCCTATTATTAGATTCAGACATCAGAGAACCATTCCAATAACTTTGGCTTGATTGTTGCTTACGAACAGGATACTGATCCTCATAAGTATAGGTATAGGTTATTACACGTAAGCTATTACCTTGTTCATGTTTCTCACTAATAATATTGTTTTTTGACAGACTGTATACTTCAGTATAATCACTATTATAATATGGATTATTGTAGCTATCATACTGATAAGTATTGGTTATTGTTCGCCCATCTTCTTCATCCATATAAACCATTTTTGTGACATTGTCTTTCGTCCAAGTTAATGTATAGGTTGAAAGCACGTGAACATCAGTACCTGTATTGGATCCCTTTCCCACCTTCTTCGCCCGTTGCATTTCAATATTCTCCTGAATATCCCTGCAAATTTCTTCAGATAACACAAAACGCAAAGGACTCACTTTGCTTTTATCGGCATTTTTGTCGTTGTTGTACACCCCGTATGTTATTGTAACAATCTTTCCATTTTTGTGAGTGAATTGATAAATCTCACCATCAGAAAGTTTAATTTCAGACAATTGATTCCCTTTGTATTTATACTCAGATGTGTAGCTCCATCCATCTACCTTACTCTGGTATGTATATGTTTTAATACGTTTATTGGAGTAATAAGTGTACGATTGCCGACTCCATTCGCTTTCTATATTATTCAACGTGTTGTCTTTGTTCCATGTATATGTCTCTGATAAATGTCTAGGTTGTTCTATTGTGCCATCGGAGTTATAAGCCGTGTAGTAAGTTTTGCTGATTTTCTTGCCAGGGTTGTACACGCCTTCACTTTCCTTGTGGCAGGCAGTGAAGAGTATGGCAAAGCATACAATCATGAAAAATGTCAGATTTCTTTTCATCTTGTTTTTGGACTGTTGTCACATTGTCCCCATCGGTTTTTATTCAATACACCTACTCTCAAATACGGTTTTCGGCATCCCCGCTATTCGGAACTGGATACTTTGTTCAAATAAGGGATAGAAAAAAAGGCATGAATTCTTCGTTTTGCCGCTTATTTTCAATGCAGGTGTCTGGAAATACCTTGAACTAAATAAGGGTCGAATAAAATTCACGCCTAAAACGTGAACTTTTCGCCATCTTATTCTCAGTTCATAGCATTGTTTTCCAGACTTTGCATCGAGAGGACAAGAGCGTCAAGCTCAATATGTCATAAAAATCTGCCTATCCAAGCACACAATAGTGCTTCAATAGACCCTGCAAAATTAGTAAAAAATCTTTTATGAATAAGATTAATTGAAAAAAATGTATAAGCCCTTGTGGCGGGCGTAGGTGTCGGAACCGTTGGCAAAACGCATGGCGGTAATGGCTACATATAGGACTTTAAGCTAAGAAAGACTCCTCTTGTGCGTAGCACAACTCCCCTCGAACGCGAAGCGTGAGACTCCCCCTAGGCGAAGCCTAACTCCCCTCGAGCACGCAGTGCGAGACTCCCCGTCTTCTCGTCTTACCGTTTCTCCGTTTCCCCGCTGCGGTAGAACTCTAACAACTGCACTTTATAAATATAGTCGTATTGCGCTTGCACTAAGTCGGAAGATGCTTTCAGGTAATTGTTCTTGGCTTCGTTGAATTCTGTTAATGTGACTTTCCCGTTTTCATAGCGGGCTTTCTCCAGAAGAAAGGCTTCTTCGGAGCTTTCCGCCGCTGTCTTGCTGCTTTTGTATTTGTCGCGTGCAGCTACCGCCCCGTAGTAGGCCTGCTGGATTTCCTTGTAGAGGGTCTTCTTGGCATTGTCCAGCTGGAGCTGCTGGTTATTCAGCTGCAGTTTGGCACTACGCACATTGTTGCGGGTAACCAGCTTATCGAAAATAGGAATATTCAGATTAAACCCGAGGTAAGGACTGAAATTGTCTTTCAGTTGCTGTCCGAAATTTTTGTTCTGATAACCCAGCAGGGCATAATAGTTGGTGCCAATACCGCCATTCATGGAGAGGGTTGGAATATAGCCGCTTTTAGCCAGAGAGATGTTGGTTTTGGCGTAGTCGTAGCGGATTTCTTCTGCACGGATGGCAGGTCGAACCTCTACTGCCTGAAGATAGATTTGCTCGGGATTGGGCAGCTGGCGCAGAGTGAAGTTGGAGATGTCCAGTGGGCTAACCGTAAATCCTTCGGGAGAGGGAAGTTCCAGCAGTTGGGTCAACTCGAGAACTGCCAGCTTCAGTTGGTTGAGGGCTTGGGTATAGGTGAGTTGGCTTTGTGCCAAAGAGGACTTCTGGGTAGCCACTTCCGAGGGACCCACTTTTCCTGCTTTTTCCAAAATCGTAAGCCGTTCCACCTGCATAGAGTCGATGCGGATTTGCTCGATGGCTACTTTGCTGATTTCCATGCTGTAGAGAATCTGCATATAGGCTTGCATTACGGCTACACGGATGTCGTCTTTCGCCTTTTCGTAGTCAGCGGTGGCAGCTTGCAGGTTGAGTTTGCCCATGGTGATGGTGTTCTTGGTTCTCAATCCTGTGAACAAATCCAAACTACCGCCGATGCTGAATGAGGTATTGGCGGTGTTATTCTGGATGTAGGTGTTATCTTCCGATAATCCTCTTCCGAAGTTAAAACCTTGGGAACCATTGGCCGAGAGGGATGGCCATACACTATTTTTGGCGGTGTTCAACTCAATAGAGCTCCGCTGTACCGAATATTGGCTTTGCTTGACCCCATTGTTGTGCTCAATGGCATAATTGATGCACTCGTCCAGTGTCCATGGACCATGTAGGGAATTGTTTTCCTGTCCCAAGACGGAGGTAAACAATAAACTTGCAATGAAACTAAGCAGTATTTTTTTCATGGTTTATTCTTTATCAAAGATTTGTGAGCCTCTTACCAATTCGCCTTCTTTCAGGCCGCTGGTAATTTGGATGTTGATGCCGTCGCTGAGGCCGGTTTCCACTGCCTGGCGGGTGAAAGTGCCGTTTCGTTTGACATAGACAAAGGTGGAGTCGCCTGAGAATTCAAGAGCGCTTTCAGGAACCGCCAGCACTCCGGTGGCTTGTTCGAGGGTGATTTCGGCATTGGCGCTGTAGCCTGAGCGTATTTTGTGCTCTTTCTGGGGCAGCACGGCGGCTTTGATTTCAAACTTGTTGGTGCCGTTGCTTTCGGTGGCTTTTGGGGCGATGTATTCCAGGGTGGCCTCAAAACTCAAATCCTGCAAGGCTCCGATGGTGATGGTGAGCGGCATGCCTTCTTGCAGGGTGCCGACTTCTGTCTCATCGACATTGCCCACGAAAATCAGGTCGTTCATGTTGGCGATGGTGGCCACCGTGGTGCCGTCGTTGAGCGTGTTGGCCTGAATGACAGAGTTACCCACTTTGACGGGAACATCCAGAATGAGTCCGGAAATGGTGGAGCGCACCAGGGTGGAGCTGGAGGTGGCGTTGGAAGAGGAAACCCCGTCGCGGATAATTTCCAACGCATCTTTTGCCGCCGATTTCTCCTCGCGGGCTTGCTCCAGCATTTGGGTGGTCTGTTCAAAGGACTCCTGACTGATGAGTTTCTGGTCATACAAGGCTTTTTCGCGCTTGTAGGTACTCAGGGCCTGATCGTAGTTGATTTCCGCGAGACGCACACGGCTTTGGGCGGCGCTCAGCGAGTTCATGTCGGGTATCACTTTCAACTTGGCGATCACCTCATTTTCCTTCACTTCCTGTCCGGCTTCCTTATACAGTTCGGCAATGATGCCATTGATTTGAGGCTTGATGGCCACCTCGTTGCGGGGATTGATTTTGCCGGTAATCAGAGCCTGCCGCTTGATGTCCATCTGCACTACCTCATATTCGTTGTACTGGATTTCTTTCTTCTTTGATTTCTGACACAGAAATACGAAGGTGCCGATAAAGATCAGGCCAATCAGCGTGAAAATGATAATTTTGAGTCCTTTTTTCATTGTATGTTGTTTTATTGTTTATTCGTTAATGCGTATAGACGCTCATTTCATTCGCTCGGTGAGACGATTATCGTCTCCCTGTCTTCCCGTCTTTCCGAGTACACGTTAGTGTACGTTTTTCCGTCTCCCCGAATGCACGTAGTGCATGTCTCCCCTTGAGGGCGAAGCCCGAAACTCCCCTCGAGCACGCAGTGCGAGACTCCCCGCTTATTCGTCTCTCATGGCGTCAACGGGTTTGATATGCATAGCTCGGTAGGCCGGGGCGATGCCTGCTAACATGCCAAGTAGCGCGAGCAGGAAAAAGGCCGCCATTGCCGTGCCGAAGTTAATCTGGAAGGCGGTTTCGTGGTGAGCAATCACTTCAAGCCCATTCAGCAGGAATACCGAGAACACAATGGCCGACATACCTGCGATAAGGGTGAGCACGATGCCCTCTGCCACAATCTGAAACAGAATGTCGAAAGGAGTGGCGCCAATAGCCCTGCGGATGCCGATCTCGATAGTGCGCTCCTTCACCACCACCATCATGATATTGCTTACCCCGATAGCTCCGGCCAACAAGGTGCCGATACCCACCAGCCAAATCAGGAAGTTCACCCCCCTGAAAAGGTTGTCCACAATCTTGAAAATCGGCTCCATGTTGAGCATGAAAAGTGCCTCGTCATCGTCGGGGGCAATGGTATGCTTGCGGTAAACAGCTTGGCGGATGCGAGGTTCCATGTCGCTCATCTTCACACCGTCTCGTCCCACCATGCATATCATTCCTACCGCATCTCCGGTGTTAAGAATGTCCCGTAAAACTGTAATAGGTACGGTAACACTTTCTTCGCTTCGGCCATTGATGTTGATGTTGGAGCTGCTGTAATTCACTCCAATTACTTGAAAATAAACAGAATTTACACAGATAAACTGTCCGCAGGGGTCACCGCCTTCCGGAAACAGCGACTGGTAAATCTGCTTGCCGATGACACATACCTTCCGGTGTTGTTGAATATCCACATTGTTGAGGTAACGTCCATATTTCAGCACCGGGGTTTCCACATACTGGTAGTCGGCATCTGCTCCCAGCATGTTACTGTTGACCATATGTCCTCCATTAACAGCTACCGCACCCCATTGTGACAGTTGCGGGGTGATGATGGCCAATTCAGGAAACAGATGTTTCAGCCGTTCTACGTCTTTAAACTCCAATTGCCAATAACGTCCTTCCTCGAAACCCTTGTACGGTTTGCCTGTCTGGCCAGCTCCCATAATGATGGTGTTGGTGGCAAAACCCGAGAAGTTCTTGGAGAGCAGCTCTTTCAGTCCATTCCCGCCACCAATCAGAAACAGCAGCATGAACAAGCCCCAGAAGATGCCGAAGCCGGTGAGGAAGCTCCTCCGCTTGTTTCGCATCAGCGAATCTGATATTTCCTTGTAGGTGTCGAGGTCGAACTTCATAACTTATTCGTTTCGTAAGGCTTCTATAGGTCGAATTTTAGCAGCTTTCAAGGCGGGAGAGAGGCCTGCGATGGTGCCAGCGACAATCAGCACAAAGGTGACGCCGAAGGCCACATCCAGTCCTACTGTGGGGTCCACAAATACTTGAATTTTTTCGCCGAACATCTCTAAGGAGGATTTTCCCACGGTGACGTCCATGATTTCACAGGCCACCAAGCCGAGAATCATGCCAATGTATCCAAACAAGGCTGTGATGGTAACACTTTCGGCCACAATGAGTTTCATGATGGAGGCTGGCGTGGCGCCAATGGCTTTGCGGATGCCGAACTCGTGAGTGCGTTCCTTTACAGTAATCAGCATGATATTGGATACCCCGACAATGCCGCCCAGCAATGTCAGAATGCCAATAATCCACAATGCTTTGCGCAAGATGCTGGTACCTTTGTTCATTTGCATGTTTTGGGTAAAACGGTTCCATACCCATATTGCTCCTTCATCGTCGGGATCGGCACGGTGTGCCTTGTTGAGTACCGCCTTGTACTGTTTCTCAAATTCATTGTTTTCCTGCTCGGTTTTCAGTCCGTGGAAGGTAAAAAGAATATGATCCTCATAATTGAGGTTGTTGGTCAGCATCTGCATGGTGTTGAATGGCACATAGACTTCGTTGTTACGCATGTTTTCCTGTGCCTTGTAGATGCCCACTATCTGATAAAGCGTGTTGTCGATTTTAAGTTGCTTGCCGATGAAGTAGGCGTAGTCGGTGCCTCCGTTCAGCAATTGCTTGGCGTGAGAACTGGCTATTACCGCTGTTTTCCGCCGTAGTTTCATGTCGATGTTGTCGATAAAGCGTCCTTCCAAGAGGGTGATTTTATCCATTTCGGCAATCTTGGGGTAGCAACCGGAGAGCGATACGCTGACACTCTTATTTTTCCATACCATGTGATAAGGACCTTGCGTAAGATTGGCGGTCACATCGTCAATATGGTCGGCAAATAGGTGGCTTTCGGTTAATTCAATATCCTTGTCGTTCAAGCTGATATCCCTTCCTTGCTCCAGTCCGTCGTAAGGCATGGTGGTATAGCCACCGAAAATCATCATGGTGTTGGAGGCGAAATCGCGGCCGTTGTTCATGAAGGCGTTCATCAGTCCATTGCCGGCGCCCAGAAGCACGATCAGCATAAAGATACCCCACGCCACTGCGAAACCCGTCAGAGCGGTACGCAGTTTGTTGCGTTTCAAAGATTCCCATATTTCGATAAAGAGGTCTTTCATGCTGAAAAATGCTATGTTTATTTCATGATGGTGGTGCTGCCGAATACGGAAGCGTGATGTTCGGTGTTGATAGTGGTTTCACCGATGATGCCGTCCTTGATATGAATGATTTTGTCGGTGCAATTGGCTACGCCGCTCTCGTGGGTCACCACAATGATGGTGACTTTCTCCTCGCGGTTGAGTCGGGTCAGCAGTTCCATTACTTCCACAGAGGTTTTGGAGTCGAGGGCACCGGTAGGCTCGTCGGCCAGCAAAATACTAGGCTGAGTGATCAGGGCACGGGCAATGGCTACACGCTGCTTCTGTCCGCCCGACATCTCGTTGGGATAATGCGATGCCCAATCAGCCAAGCCGAAACGCTCAAGATAGTGCATGGCCAAGTCGTGACGTTCTTTGCGGTTTACCCCTTGGTAGAATAGTGGAAGCTCCACATTTTCAATGGCGGTTTTGAAACTGATGAGATTGAACGACTGGAATACAAAGCCTATCAACTGGTTGCGATAATGAGCCGCTTCTTTTTCGCTCAGGTTTTTGATCAGCTTGCCGTCAATATGGTATTCTCCCTCGTCGTAATTGTCCAGGATGCCGAGAATATTCAGTAACGTTGATTTTCCTGAGCCGGAAGCGCCCATGATGGAAACAAACTCACCTTTGTCGATGCTGAGGTCAATGCCTTTCAGCACATGCAGCGGCTGCCCGTTGTCGTAGGTTTTGTGAATGCCCTTTAATTCAATCAGCATAGCTATACAATTATTGAGTATTTATAACGTTATTGCTGAACACTTATTGTATCCGTATGGGTGGTAAATTTGTTAATTTGTTTGGTGGTATGTTGTTTTGGTTTGCTTTTGCTGGAGATACGAACAGTTGTACCGGAGCCGGGATCTGATTGGATGAATACATCGTAGTCTTTATCATCGCTCAAATCATTAAGTATTGGTTGAACAATGCTGTCAATTTGTTCTGAACTGTATTCCTCAGGATAATTGGAGTAATATTCGTAGGAATAAGTATTTGTACCCCATTTGCCATCAAAATTCCTGGCGGTCTTTTCAAGACGATCTCCTAAATCACCTTGTTTGCCTTCTTCTATTCCGAAACCGATGATGCCAAATAAGCTGAGCATCCAGATGGCAAGCAAGGTCCAGCCCACCCATTTGTGTTTGCGCTCGCCGTTTCTGAAGGCGCGAACGCAGAGAACGATAATACCTATGAGAGGGCAAAGACAGAACACCCCGCAACTGACCAAAAGGGCAATATCGATGAAACTGCCAAATTCTCCAGGTGTATGGGTGAGCAGGCCTACAAAAATGGCGATGGCAATGCCAAGCACACAGACAGCCAAAGTTATGGCGATGGCGATACCGATGAATATCAGGATGGCTTTGATGATATTCCAAAAAGTGCTGCTTCTTTTAGGGTTTACTGGTGTCTGGCTGAAGTTGTCAATGTTCTCCAAATTCGGTTCTATTCCTTGCATTTCAAGTAACTCGGCTTTGGTGATTGCTTCGGGCATGGCGATGAGGAAGATCAGGTAAATAAGGATACCCCAGCCGAGACTGGCGAAAGCCAGCACCACAAAGAGAATACGCATCACTACCGGGTCGAGGTCGAAATAGGTGGCCAAACCGGAAGCCACGCCCCCGATGATTTTGTCAGTGCCGTTACGGTAAAGTTTGCGGTATTTTTTTCTTGAGCTACCGCTGAAGTTTCTTTTCTCTTCTGAGCTTTTCTCTTCCGAATTTTTTCTTTCTGAATAATTTGCTTCTGAAGAGTTGTTGTTTTCATCGTCAAATTGGTCAGGATGTCCGATGACATCAATCACTTCATTCACATCGTCAGCAGTGATGACGTTACGGTCTTTCATTTTGAAAGTGAATAATTCCGCCATACGGCCTTCAATGTCGCGGAGAATCTCTTCTTTTTCGTCTTCAGGAAAACGTTTGGATATTTCGATGAAATATTGGTTTAACATTTCATAGGCATCATCATCAATATTGAAGTTCATGCCTCCTAAACTGATTGTGCTGGTCCTTTTCATGATTATATATTTTTATTTTTGATTAATTCAACAACTTTTTTGATTTCTTCCCAACCTTCCTCTAGTTCTGCCAGAAATTGTCGTCCTTCGTCGGTTAGTTCATAGTATTTTCGTGGCGGCCCTTGCAACGATTCCTGCCATTGGTATGCGAGGATGCCGCTACTTTTCAATCGAGACAGAAGAGGGTAGAGGGTGCCTTCTACCACGATGAGGTGAGCCTCTTTCAATTCAGTGATGATGTCGGAAACATACATAGGCTTTTGGGAGATGATAAGCAGGATGCAGTATTCCAAATAACCCTTCCGCATCTGTGATTTCACATTTTCAGCGTTGATAGCCATAGCTTTTTATTTTAAATCCGTGGCAAAAGTAGATAAAATTTTAGTACCTTGTATCACAAGGTATTTATAATTAACTTTTTTTAACATTTCAAAAAAATAGAAAAAAATATTCTCAGTAAAAATCAGGTTTAATTGACTTATACTGAGAATAATATAAAGTTTTGTGCTTTGATTGTTAAAACAATAGGAGTGTTATAGGATTAGTTGTATTCTGTTGAGGTACTGATAGGAATAGATCCTTCGTAGTGGAGTGAAGTGGTGCTGTTGATGTTGGCGTTAATGACGTATCCTGCGCCATTGTTGGATACTTGGAATGAATTCAAAGAAGCGGAAACTCCATTTCCGAATAAACTGTAGTAAGTATAGCTTGTGTAGGAGTATGTCCAGGAACCATTATCGTAAGTCCAGGATCCAGGATCGATAGTGGTTACTTGTGCAAGTGTACGGGTCACAATGAAAAATGACAGGGTTCCATTTTCTGCATAAAAACGAACAATTCTTGTTGAGCAGAAAGAAGGGCTTACTTGATAGCTATAAGTAATGGAGCAGTTGGCATTTCCGAGTTTGGTGATATTTTCACCTTGTTTGATATAGTTAACCACGTAACTAATCATCACCTCTGTAAGACCCATTTCGCCTTGATTATCGGTGGCAACAGCCTTTATGGTATGGATTCCTTGTGATAATCGTCCTGCCGGAACAATAAAAGAAGCATGGTCACCGATTTGGTTGTCGAAGGGCACATCGTCGAGATAGAGACGAATGGTGCTGATGTTACCATCCGGGTCAGAAGCTTCAACTTCTACTGTAAACGCGTCACCGGAGATAAATTCGTCACCGTTGTTGATATTGGTGATGCTACAGGAGGGTGCTTGATTGGTTCCACCGCCAGTGCCTCCACCAGTACCTCCACCAGTACCCCCACCGCCACCACCGCTGGTTCCATTAAAAGTAAATGTTGAAGTTTGGCCGTAACCGACACCTATGGAGTTGGTTGCGTAGGCGCAATAAGTATAGGTGGCTCCTTCGGTAAGACCTGTAAGTTCGCAATTGAAGGCTCCGACACCGCTGCCTCCACTTACCCTGTGGTTGGAGACAGTGGGTGTTGAATTTCCTTCCAAGAAGCAAATTCCTCGGTCAATTACATCGCTTCCTCCGTCGGACTGGCAGTAACCTTCGCAGAGCATAGCATTGCCCGACGAACTTAATTGAGCCTGACCAGTACTCACCACAGGAAGTTTGGCTTCCTTTTTACATCCGAGAAGAGTGAAAGTCATTAAAACCAGTAATAAAAACTTGTATTTCATGATTTGAAGCTTAGGTTTGTATTAAATATCTTTCTGCAAATTTAAAACTTGCAGGTGCAAAAGTAATAAAAAAAAAGGATAAATGCGGAATGAAGGAGAAAATTTATCACGTTTACTGCATGAAAATTTTTTTTATTCCACCTCCGTCTCGCCATGTAGGCATTCCCAACGCAAAATCGTCAATGGGCTGATGTTGCCATAAGTTTGTACTTTGCCAATGTATGCAGGCTGAAGGCCTGCAGGAGCAGGTAGCCCAGGGCAAGGTGCGAGGTACAAGCACCGACACCCTGGGGTAGGAGGGGTAAAAACCATCACCGAATCCCGTTAGGGATTCCAAATCAATAGAAATAAGCATTGTCATATATCACGGTCGCGGCGCGGGTGTCATTTGCTCCGCAAGCAATGTGTCTGCCCGCCGCGAAAGCAAATATTATAGCTGAACGTCACATTCTTGCTACAAACCTGTGCATCGAGCAGAAAGCGTGCCCGGTCGCTCTAAATATTATTGAACTATAAATTTACCTTTATTCCCGTTATACTCATAAAAATAAATCCCCGGAACATAATTATCCACATTAAGCATAATGTTGTTAAAATGAGAACCCAATTGTTTTACTTCCATCAATTGACCATTAATATTGAAGATTCTCATTTCAGCTGTTGTGCCTTGAGTTAATTCATAGGGTAAATTAATAATGGAAGTTGTAGGATTGGGGTAGGGTAGTAATTGGTTGTGTGATTCAATTGGTGCAACTCCTGAATAACTTCCAGCACAGGAGTAAATTTCTGTACTATAATTATATGTATAAGTTCCTGTATAAATGTTTTTGAGCAGAACGAACCTTAATTGTCCTGCAATTCTATAACAGTTGCCACTAAACGAATATGAATATCCAAAATCATGGATAACAGTCCCTTCATCATTGATTATTACGGCATAAGAAGAATGGTCAGAAGCAGCTGCTCCAGTTTGGTGTGCTGAAATAAAAAATTCGAATTTGTTGTCAGAATTAAAAAAATGTTGAGTTGTAATGATAAGGGTGAAATCATATCCAGCTGGCAATGAAACGGCTACTGTTTTTTCCAACGAAAAGTCTGGTTTATATATTTGAATAGTATTGTTATTTCTGTATATGTACCTGTTTATTGGTTCCGTGATGTATTCTCCTTGAGCTTGTACATTACCATCAAATGTATGCAATAATGTCAATTGTGCAAATGATGTTGAAGTTACAGCATATAAAAACAAAAATAGTACAAATTTTTTCATAGAAAAATAATTTAAAATTTTACCTGCAAAACTACAAAAAAAGCCGTTACCATCGGCAACGGCTTTGTAATGAAATTAGGTATAGATTATGCCACGTCGGCACGCTCCATAGCGTCTTTGTAGTATTTCTGGTTGATAAATACGTCTTCCTTGTAAGGATTGATATGACGTTTTTTGGCTTGTACGAGGATGTAGCAGAGAGCGATGGCGTTAGTGATCAATGCCAAAGCACTGATTACGGTCATCATGGTGGGGTTGCCTGCCACGGTGTCAACAGTAGTGCCTACAGCAGCTTCAGCACCGCCTGCAGCGGCATAAATCTGCTCAATAGTAGCGATACCTTCGGGATATTGAACTGGCAATACAGCCCAGCTGAAAGCCTGGAAACCGTCTTTGAAAGTTTCTTGGAAGAGCGGGAAAACCTGAGCGAACATACACCAGATAGCCAGCGTATTGGCGCGGTTCTGAATCCAACCGCCGCGGTTCCACATAAGGGCAGCGATAGTAGGAGCGAGCAACAAAGCGATACCACAGTACCATGAGTGAGTGGGCAAGCAGTTGTAAGTGTAGGCGAAATTCCAGATGTCATAAACCACGATGAATACCCAGGTCATATCGGCCCAGATCATATCTTTCTTGTCTTTTGAGGGGAACACGTTCCACCATGCGGTCATACAGAAGATGTTGAGGATACCGGCGATGCCGTTGAACACATTGTGCCAGCCGCCATAGAGCCATACGCCTTCTGAAGAGAGCCACCATTTGTTCCAGCCCATGAAAGCGCTTTCAAAGTCAGAGACAACAGCAATTAAAATGTTGATGGCCACGATGACAAAGGGGAAGGGTTTGAACCAATGTTTGGCGCCGATACCCCATTTGTATTTAATCATCATAAAACCGATACAGCCTGTGAGGGCGGCATACAGCTTGGCATAGTGGAACCAGCCGTTCATGTAGATATGAGTCTGGTTGTTAACAGCCCAGTCGGCTCCGGCGCGAGCACCGATGGCGATGGCCACGAAATAGATGGTCAGAATGACGGGAATAGCGAAGAAAGTGATGATACCGCCGAGTTTAGTGCGACGGGCAAACTCGTTGAACAGGATGAGACCCACGAGGACGACGAGCAGCATTCCCCATTGAGCCAGGGCACTAGCCCCATAAACTTGGAAAAACATAGTTTAATAGTTTAATTGTTGATTTGTTTAGTTATTTATTTGTTGAATTGTTTGTTTATTTGTTTTGCGTTCTTTCACAAGTGCGTAGATGGCCCATGCTGCGGTTAGGACCAAGGCCATGGGGACTCCCACGGTGAGCATTTCACGTAACATGATCTGGAAACCGCCTTCAGCACTCAGTGCGGTGAAAAAGGGAAACTGTAAGCTGAGTTCGCCGTTGATGGCATGGTCAACGACGAGCATCAATGAGCCGCCCCATAACATCTTCTCCAATGTGGGAATGTTCCGTTTCAGGGATGATGTTGAATTCTCTATGGAATTTTTGTTCAGTTGGCGATAGGTGCTTGTCGCTATCGCTTCGGTTAAGGGAACTAAAAAACAAGACATATTTTTAGATTTTTTGTTTATGACTTTGTATTATTGAACTTTATTGTTGTTGACTTCGTGTAGAAGAGTATGGTTGCTAACAATTATTTGTTTCACACCACGATACTGTTGATTTCCACTTCATTGCCGTGTAGTAACCAAGTGTTGTCACTGTTGCAATGGGGACATGTTTTGCCGTATTTGACGGTTTCGTATTCCCGCTTGCATTCGTCGCACCAGGTGACGGCTGGAATCGTATTACATTGCAGCTCACAGCCTTGCAATAGGGGCTCCTTGTCAGCTGCCCAGCGCCAGCAGTCGGTAAGCAAATGCGGCACTACGGTGGAAACCTCACCGATGTCCATGACCACTGTGGAAATATGATCCACGTGGTTATCCTCCGCCACTTGCTTGACATCCCGGATGATGTAGAAGACGATTCCTAATTCGTGCATATTCACTTCGTGTTGGTTATTTTAAGTGGATGACTTCGTGTTAGTTACTTCGTGTTAACATTTACTCATTAACAGCGTAGCTCATTAACAGCCTCAGGCTCATCAACTTTTGCTTTTGAATACAATCTTGCCAGTGCGTTTGAGCATGTATGGCAGGATGCCACCGAACTTGTCTTCGGAGGTACGCATGATACTTGCATCGGGGTTGTCGCGGAAGAGATGGATGGCGTCGAAAGCGCATTTTGTGGTGCAGATGCCACAACCTATGCAGCGGTTGGTATCTACCACTGAGGCTCCACAAGAAAGGCAGCGCGCTGTTTCGGTGCGGACTTGTTCTTCGGTGAGAGTCTGCATGTATTCGCTAAACGGTGTTTCCGCCTTGCGCATACCTTCAACCTGACGGGATGAATTGTCGTAGTTTTCCACCACGATGTCGTCCTTATCCAGCTCAATGAAATCGCGGCGGTTGCGTCCGATGGTCAAATGGCCGTGCTGTACGTAACGGTGCAGGCTTTCGGCAGCTTCATGACCAGCGGCGATGGCGTCGATGGCGAATTTCGGTCCCGTGAAGCAGTCTCCACCCACGAAGATGTCCTCTTCGGCGGTTTGATAGGTCAACTTGTCGGCAACAGGATATACACCACGGATAAATTCAACTTTGGTATCCTTCAGCAGGTCTTTCAGAATTACAGTCTGACCGATGGCGAAAATGACCATGTCAGCATCTAACGTGATGGTTTCATTTTCATCGTATTGTGGGGAGAAACGGTGTTCCGCATCATATACAGAAGTACATTTCTTGAAGACAATGCCGGTGACTTTATCGGTGCCGAGTACTTCCTTCGGTCCCCAGCCGGGGTTGATGACCACACCGTCTTCACGGGCTTCACTGCGTTCCTCTAAGGAGGCTGGCATAATGTCTTCAGTTTCCAGCGAAAGCATAGTGACTTCCGAAGCGCCATTGCGTTTGGCTACACGGGCTGCATCGATAGCCACATTGCCGCCACCAACGACAACAACTTTTTTATTGGTCGTTTGTAGAGACGCATGGTCGTTCATATTTACATCCACATTTCCACAATTGGCATAGTGAAGATAGTCAATAGCCGTAATGGTGCCTTCGAGGTTTTCTCCGGAGATACCTGGTAATTTGCCTCCTTGACATCCGATGGCCACATAGAAGCCCTTGTAGCCTTGTTCGCGCAGTTGCTGGATGGTGATGTCTTTGCCCACTTCCACTCCAGTATGTATATCCACTCCGATTTCGCGCATGATGTCGATTTCAGCCTTAATAACAGCTTTGTCGAGTTTGTATGACGGGATGCCATACTGCAGCATACCACCAGGGATGTCGTTTTTCTCGAACACGGTGGGTTTGTAGCCCATGGTGGCGAGATAGTAGGCACAGCTCAGACCGGCAGGACCGCCACCGATGATGGCGATTTTTTCTTCCCAGTGGTCTTTCACATTGGAGCAGATGTTCACTTCTGGCACAAAACGCGTTTCAGCTTTTAAGTCTTGTTCAGCAATGAATTTTTTCACGGCATCGATAGCGATGGGTTGGTCGATGGTGCCACGGGTACAGGCGTCCTCGCAGCGACGGTTGCATACGCGGCCACAAACTGCAGGGAAGGGGTTCTCGCGCTTGATTAACTCCAAAGCCTCAGTATATTTGCCTTCGGCGGCTTTTTTCAGGTAACCTTGTACGGCGATATGAGCCGGACAGGCGGTTTTGCATGGTGCTGTACCTGTAGGATAACAATTGATGCGGTTCTTGTCGCGGTAATCTTCGTCCCATTTGTGTGGGCCCCATTTGGTGGCGTCAGGCAATTCTTGTTTCGGATAAGTCTGTTCACCGTGTTTGGTACAGAGTTTTTGGCCGAGACGGACCGCCCCGGCAGGACAGTATTCCACGCAGCGGCCACAGGCCACACAATTCTTTGGGTCAACTTTAGCCACGTATGCGCTACGCGACATATTGGGGGTGTTAAAGAGCTGTGAGGTGCGTAAAGCATTGCAAATCTTTACGTTACAGTTGCAAATGGCGAAAATCTTCCCTTCTCCGTCTATATTGGTGATCTGGTGTACAAAACCATGGTCTTCAGCCTTTTTTAAGATAGCCATGCATTCATCGTAGGTGATATAGTGACCGCGGTTTGTCTCAACCAGGTATTCTGCCATGTCGCCTACGCCAATGCACCAGTCGTGATAATCGTCCGCACAACCCTCGTCCAACTGTTTACGTCCGATGCGGCATGAGCAGATTCCTACAGCGAGGTGACCCTCATAGCGTTTGAGCCAGTAGGAGATGTGTTCGATGTCGATGGATTGATTCTCCATGGAGATGGCCTTTTCCACTGGAATTACGTGCATGCCAATACCACTGCCACCCATGGGTACCATGGGGGTGATTTTCTCCAGCGGGAGGAAGGTCATGCGTTCGAAGAACATGCCCAATTCGGGATGTTTCTTCATTAATTCCTCGTTCATATTGGTATATTCGGCACTGCCTGGAACGAACATGGGAACCCAGTAGATACGGTCTTCCCTTTTGTATGTTGTACCAGGAACAGGACCATTTTTGGTGTATTTGTCTCCATAATCGTACTCCATGACACCCAGACGGGCCATCAGGTCAAGCAGCTCATCAAGGGACTTGTCATCTGGAGTATAATGCTTCTGGGCATTCATTTCATGCAGTTTGGCATAAGTGTGATGCTCACGCACCCGGAAGAAATTGCCGGGAAGCATGTCTAAAAGCAGATCCAGTGCGGCTTCGCGTGTTACGGCATCCATTTCGTCTTCGAAGATGCAGGCGAGCCCCCAATATTCAGGAGCATCGGTGGTCATCTTGATTTTTCCGGGGATACGGTCCGTTACGTGGCGGACGAATTTGAGTAGTTTGGGGTTCGGATTTTTGTCGCCTTTGTGTTTTGGGACAAACTTGTTCGACATTTCGGGCATACAAGTATAATTTTTATGTTAGTGACTTCGTGTTGGTGAACTTCGTGTTAGTTATTTCATGTTGATAAGCTTCGCTGTTGTTTTTTTTTGTGTCGTATTCGTGAAATTTAGACATGAATGAAGTGATTTTTATAGATAAATTTGTACATTGTTCGCGTAAGGATTTGGCTGTTTCATCATTAATATATCCTAAATCTTCCGCTACATACAACATACTTTTCACCTCTCCACAAGAACCATAGGATATGTTTAGATAACTTAAAAGTTGCTTATTGTCTTTTGAATTCTTACTCTTATCAAAGCCCTCGCAATGTTATTCATTACAGAAATTACAGCACGCTGAATCTGATTGTTAAAGCCAAAATCCTTACTTGCCGCAAATTGGGCATAAATGTCTTTGACAAGTTCTCTTGCCAATTGCCATACCACTAAATCTTCAAAATTATAAATTTTCATAACATTTACTAATCAACACGAAGTAACTAACATGAAATTACTAACAGCGAAGCTTATCAACATTCACTTCTTGCAGGAGCCATGTGGCTAGGCGGTCGATGCCGTCGCCGGTTTTGGCACTGATGGGGATGACTTCTGCTTTGGGATTACGTTGGTGGATATTGGTTTTGCAACGTTCCAAGTCGAAGTCGAAATAAGGCATTACGTCGGTTTTGTTGACAATGACAAGGTCGCAGACCGTGAACATGAGAGGATATTTCAGGGGTTTGTCGTCGCCTTCCGGAACAGAGAGAATCATTGCGTTGCGGCAGCTGCCAGTGTCGAATTCGGCAGGGCACACAAGATTTCCGACATTTTCAAGGATGACAAGGTCCACTTCGTTGAGGTCGAGGTTGTCTATTCCTTGGCGGGTCATTTCCGCATCAAGGTGGCACATGCCGCCAGTATGGAGTTGGATGGAGGGAACACCAGTGGCCTTTTTGATTTTGACAGCGTCCACATCGCTGTCAATGTCGGCTTCCATTACAGCAATGCGTACTTTGTCTTTAATCTTGTTAATCAGCTGGATAAGGGTGGTGGTTTTGCCGCTGCCAGGTGACGACATCAGGTTGAGAAGAAATACTCCTTTGCTTTTCAGTTCCTGTCGCAACGCATCCGCATCCTTTTCATTTTCCGCAAAAACGCTCTTTTTTATTTCGATGACTTTTACTTCGTTCATAATACCGAAATTTACTCATGAAGGAATTTCTTATGAGATTTCGGCAAAGATACGAAAAATTATGATTTGGAGTGCGAAAAATGCAAATTTTTAAGGTTTTAGATTAAATTCCAGTTTTTTACCTTTGTCTTCTTCGTGGAAAATACCGTTTTCGAACACTAAGTTGCCGTTGACAAAGGTGTGAGTGATTTGGGAGTGAAGGATTGTGCCGTCGTAGGGGGTCCAGCCGCATTTGTAGTGGACCTCCTCGTTGTGGATGGGGTGGCTGGCATTGGGATTAATGAGCACCAAATCGGCATGATACCCTTCTCTGATAAAGCCTCTCCGGTCGATTTGATAAAGTAGGGCGGGGTTGTGGCACATTAATTTCACAAGTTGGAGTAGCGACAAATATCCTTGTCGGCATAGTTCCATCATAATACCCGAAGAGTGCTGTATGGAGGGGAAACCCGACTTGGAGGTGAAGTAATTGCCGGTAGATTTCTCTTCCCATAGATGCGGGGCATGGTCGGTGCCGATGGTGTCTATCTGTCCAGTCATCAGGGCTTGTAGCAAGGCTTGTTGGTCCTCTTTCGCCTTGATGGCGGGATTGCATTTGATGGCAAAGCCTTTCCGCTTGTAGTCCTCCTCGTTGAAGAAAAGGTAATGAGGACAGGTTTCGGCGGTGATTTTCTTCTCTTCCAAAGGTATATCTTTTCTGAAAAGTTGTAATTCTTTAGCCGTGGAAATGTGCATAATATGCAGTCTGGCACCGGTTTTTTCCGCCAGTTCCACTGCTTTGGCCGATGATTTGTAGCAGGCTTCCGCCGAGCGCACTAAGGGATGAATACAGGCATCGGGAGCGATTTCTCCTTTTCCTGCCAGTTCTTTATAATGCTGTGTATTTTGTTTGATAATCTCCTCGTCTTCGCAATGGGCTGCAATAAGACAGGGTGCTTCTTGGAAAAGGGTTTCCAAGGTGTCGGCCTTATCCACCAGCATATTGCCGGTGCTGGAGCCCATAAATAATTTGACACCACAAATCTCTTTAGGATTAATTTTGGCGATTTCAGCAAGGTTGTCGTTGGTGGCGCCAATATAAAAGGAATAATAGGCTAGCGACTTCTCAGCAGCAAGGTCGAATTTCTGTTGTAACAGCTCTTGGTTCACGGTTTGCGGCACCGTGTTGGGCATATCCATAAAGGAAGTCACGCCTCCAGCCACGGCTGCGCGGCTTTCGGTGTAGATGTCGGCTTTTTGTGTCAGTCCCGGTTCCCGAAAATGCACGTGCTCGTCAATGATGCCAGGAATCAGGTATTTCCCTTTGGCATCAATGACATGAGTGCTGCCTGCCTCAAAAAACTCACCCTTGCGGACAATCTTGGCAATTTTTCCATTGGCGATACAAACATCGGCCTCAAATGTCTCGCCTTCATTAATTATAGTGGCGTTTTTGATGTAATAGTTCATGTCGCTAAGCTAATTTGCTAATTACAAAGTCAACGGCAGCTTCGATGCCAGCGGAGTTCTTGCCACCGGCAGTGGCCAAGCCGGGCTGTCCTCCACCACCACCTTGGATGAGTTTGCCCGCCTCGCGCACCAGCTGCCCGGCATTGAATCCGGCAGCTACCAGGTCATCAGACAAAGCGACAATCAGGTTCGGTTTCTCGCCATATTTCGTGCCGAAAACAATGGCTAACTTCTCCATGGAAGTACGCAGATTGTAGGCGGCTTGTTTCATGCCGTCGGGGTTCATGTCGAGCACCTCACGAATGACATGGATGCCGTTTATTTCAGTGACTTTCTGCTTGATTTCGTTGGTGAATTGGTTGATTTTCTCTTTCTCAAACTGCTCGATTTCTTTCTTGGCCTTGTCATAGTCCTGCATCAGTTTCTCGATGGAACGCATGATGTCATCTGTTCCCAGCATGCTCTTCAATTCCTCATACAAGTGCTGTTTTTCCATCATGAAAGCCTCGGCAGCGGCTCCTGTCACGGCCTCAATACGTCTTACACCAGCGGCAATGGCACTTTCGGACACGATTTTGAGCAAGCCGATATTGCCAGTGGCGGGTGTGTGTGTGCCACCGCATAATTCGATGGAATCACCGAATTTGATGACACGGACTTTGTCGCCGTATTTTTCTCCGAAAAGGGCCATGGCTCCCATTTTCTGGGCTTCGGCAATCGGAGTGTCAATATATTCTTGCAAGGGATTGTTGTTTCTAATCAGTTGGTTCACCAGCTTCTCCACTTTCTCTATTTCCTCAATGCTCATTTTGGCAAAATGGGAGAAGTCGAAGCGGAATCTATCGGCAGCCACCAGAGATCCTTTCTGTTCCACATGTGTGCCCAACACTTGCCTCAAAGCAAAATGGAGCAGGTGAGTGGCCGAGTGATTGTTTTGGATGTCAATACGTTTTTCCATGTTTACCTTGGCAACAAAAGTCGTTTCCATGTTGTCGGCCAAAGCGGTAGTGGAATGGATGATGAGGTTGTTTTCCTTGGTGGTGTTGATGATATTGATTTTCTCGTTCACAGATTCCAATACACCAGTATCGCCTACCTGTCCACCCATTTCGGCATAGAAAGGAGTTTTGTCCAACACGATCTGGAACAACTGTTTGCCCTTGGTTTTGATGGATCTGAATTTCACCACTTTCACTTCGCATTCCAGCTGGTGATAGCCCACGAATTCAGTCTGTGCCACCCCAGGAATTAGTTCAATCCAGTCCTCAGTTTCCACGGCTGCGGCGGCTCTGGAGCGTTGCTTCTGTTCTGCCAAGCCCTTGTTGAAGCCTTCCATATCGACGGTCATTCCTTTTTCCTCGGCCATCAGCTGGGTGAGGTCGATGGGGAAGCCGTAGGTGTCGAACAATTCGAAGGCGAAAGCACCGTCAATGACCTTGTTCTGGCCGGCTTTGGCGCAATAGTTCTCGAATTTGGCAATACCTGAATCCAAGGTTTTGAGGAAGGAATTTTCTTCTTCCTGCATCACTTTTTCGATAAGCGTCTGCTGGGCTTTCAGTTCGGGGAACTGGGCACCCATCTGTGCTACCAGGTCTTTCACCAGCGTGTAAATGAAGGCTTCCTTGATGTTCAGGAAGGTGAAACCATAACGGATGGCTCGTCTTAAAATGCGTCGGATAACATAGCCTGCACCAGTGTTGGAGGGCAGCTGGCCATCGGCAATGGCGAAGGAAACGGCACGCAGGTGGTCGGCAATGACACGCAAGGCAATGTCGGTTTCTTCTTTTTGTCCGTATTGGGTATTCGATAATTGTGCCAGTTTCTGAATCAGTGGCTGGAACACGTCGGTGTCATAATTCGATTTTTTGTTCTGAACGGCCATGCACAGGCGTTCGAAGCCCATGCCGGTATCCACGTGTTTGTGGGCCAAAGGCAGCAGTTCTCCTGAGTTGATGCGGTTGAACTGCATGAACACGAGATTCCATATTTCAATCACCAGGGGATTGTCTTTATTGACCAAAGAAGCCCCTGAAACGGCGGCACGTTCTCTGTCGTCACGCAAGTCGATATGTATCTCAGAGCAGGGTCCGCAAGGACCGGTATCGCCCATTTCCCAGAAGTTGTCTTTTTTATTGCCGAACAGAATACGTTCCTCGGGCAGGTGCTGTTTCCAGTATTCCTTGGCCTCCAAATCAGCTTCGGTATGGTCTTTTTCATCGCCCTGGAACACCGTGGCATACAGTCTGTTGGGGTCTAACTTCATGACTTCGGTCAGAAACTCCCAAGCATAGTCAATGGCTTCTTTCTTGAAATAGTCACCGAACGACCAGTTGCCGAGCATTTCGAACATGGTGTGATGGTAGGTGTCGCGACCCACCTCTTCCAAGTCGTTATGTTTGCCCGATACACGCAGACATTTCTGGGAGTCGGCGGCACGAGGGAATCTGATGGGCGAGTTACCCAAAAATATATCCTTGAATTGATTCATGCCCGCATTGGTGAACATCAGGGTTGGGTCGTTTTTGATGACCATGGGTGCGGACGGAACAATCTGGTGTTGTTTTGATTTGAAAAATTCCAAAAAGGCGGTACGGATTTCGGTTGAAGTCATTGTATTGTTGTTGATTTGTTGAATCGTTTATTTGTTGAAATGTTGAAGCTGTTTTATGAGTTCTAAAGCAATAATTTTTTCGTATTGATGAGCGAACGCAATGAGTGTCTCCCCGTACGAGTGCAGGGAGTGTCCTCCTGTTTATTAATTGGTCAGCATCAATCTTATACTGATACCTGTTTCGAAGTTCATGTTATCGTATTGGTTACTCATTTTCGGTCGGTTGATCACTTGGTCATAGTAGAATTTCAGTCCCACGCGGCTACTGATCTGGTAGTCGGCAGCCACATTGATGGTCATGGTGACCATACCGGCAGTAATTTGGTTTTCGCGTTCAACAATTTTTCTCAAAGTGGTCAAGTTCTTTTTCATGCCGAAACCAGCAGTGAGATTCAAGTCGCTGACTACTTGACGTTTCATGCCAGAGAAAACGAAACCGATCTTTATGTCTTTGAATCGATAACCTGCTGAACATGAAAGTTCAGAAGAACTTGTTTCTGTAATCTGGTTGTTGGTAAAGCTCAACGAAATGTTACGAGACTGTTTGTATTCTACTTTGAGTAACAAACTGTTCTTGAAAGTCATGTCGATACCAATCAAAGGTGCGAATTGTTCGGACATGCTGATTTGTGAGAACTCATATTTCGGAATGAAGTTTCCGAGTGTGTTCTTGACCAAAGAATTGCCATTGGCATCTTCCCGGTATAATGAATTGGTTGTAAATCCACCGACAGAGTATGTTGAGGTATAGGCGTGATTGATAGAGAAAGACTGGAATACCTTGTTTACACCTTTGATTTTGGTTAAGCCATTGTAACTCAAGCGCCAGTTGGGTAGTGGGAATTTTGGGAAAACATTCTTGACATTCATTTTCTCCACTTTACGACCACCGTATGCCGACAGAAATGCGTTGGTAAGTACTTCCTGGGCAATGCCGTTGTAACCATCGGGATATCCGGTTTCAGGATCAATGCCTTGTGAGTTGGGGTTGTTGGAGGCCACTTGTTCCGCAAGGTAATGACGTGCTTCCAGGAAACGTTCAAACACTGCGTCTCCTTTTTGGAAGAACGTTGCAAGTCCTACAAAGGTCATGCTGAAATTACCTGTGGTCATGGGTGTGAAATGATCAAGATGTCCGTCTTCGTAGGCTCTGAAGTATTCGGTATAGTTTTCTGTCTTGGTCCAGTTTCCTGTCACATCGATGCGGAAATCCTTGAACGGTTCCACGGTTACACGATAGTTAAAGGTCTCGTTGCGGCGTCTTTGGAATGAGGAGTTCATAAGGGAGTCGGTAGTCAGCCAGCGTCTCTCCGCAGCTATGGTTTGAATGTCTGGTTGTCCACCGAAGACAAAGAGGAAGCCAGGAGAGCCTTTGGAGGCCACATTCAAACCCAAAATGTTTGGTGAGTACATGTAACCAGGAAGTAACATGCCATTGCCTTGGGTGTAGTTGACGGAGACATTTCTTACGAGCATCAGGAAACGTAGCGTTCCGTCCAAAATAATCTTGCCGACATTGACATCATTTTTCAGTGTGTCGCGTCCGTCTTTGCCCTTGTCTTTGCCTTTTTTGTTCTTTGTGTTATTGTCCTTTCCTTTGTCACCGTCTTTCGATTTCTTGTTTTTATCGTCCTTTTTGGTGTCTTTATTGCTTTTGCCGATCTGACCCTGATTGATTTTCTTCAGGTACGGAATGTTGTTGTATAAAGTCACAAGATTCGCATTAGCGGTTCCCTGATAGCTGTTTGAGTTTTGGATAGTGTTGCCCAAATAGGCCAATGCCAAGGTGGATCCCGTATAAGTGTAGTCGCCTGTATAGCGTATATTGGCGGTGAGCCAGTTGAACACGGGGAATTTGTTGATAGGAATCTGCCAGGAGGCCATCACTCTCTGGTAGAAATGATTGGTACGTCCGCCCTTCCCGAAACTTTTCCACACGGAATCCCTCTTCGCTTTCGTGTCAATCATCCCGTCAGGTTCGTCAATACGGGCCATTGCATTGGCGGTGTACTCAATTTTGAGCGATTGAGCCAAATCCCAGTTCACGGCGTAGTTTCGCGCCCAGTTGAATGTTTTGATATAGCTGGTGTCAATCACAATATTACCTTGGCTCTTGGGTCTGTATTTGAAAGCGTTCAATTCACGGGTAATGGAGGTTCTGATGGTGACAACCTTCGGAAGCGGATTGAAGTTGAAGTCTTTGATTAGTTGCAACCACTTGGATTTTAACCCTTTGGATTTTGCGAACGGTCTAATGTTTTTAGGGTTGTTATTGTATGTGTAGCCGATTTCGCCAAAATGGTTGAACTGGTTGTCCATTTCCACATCCACATCGCTTTTCTTGGTCTGCGAGTAGGAATAGGAGATGTCAAAGTTTTCTATATCCCAGGGTCTGATTTTGATGGGTTTGTCATAATTTCTTTCCTTGCGGATGTTCATCAGGTTGACATTGTGGCGTACGACGCGACTGGTGGTCATTTTCCGTATTGAATCCCTTTCGTATGCGGTGTTGTAGGTCTTCAGGTCGTCCTTCAGTTTTATGTCGGGATTCAGCGGATTATATTCGGGGGTGACCACATTCAGAGAATAGTCATAATGAACGGGTATTTTCACGTTCCATTTGTCGGGGAAAATCATCTTGCCGGCATCGATATTGGTGGCGATGTCAAGGGTGGTGACCGCTTCTTTTTTCAATTCTGTGACAGATTGGTCAAGACTTCCGTAGCCTGCGGAGGAATAAGTGGTGGACACGGAGAAGTCGCCCAAATCTGCCAAGTTGATACGCATATTGGCAAGGGCGGCCACGCCTGATTTCTTGTCAAAACCGCACAGTCTCAATTCGTTAATCCACACTTCCACTGATTTTTCACGCATGTCGTCGCCATCCGCTATATGTTGTTTCTTGGGATTTCGGATACCCACCATGATGGTGGTGACCTTTGCCAAATTAGGCATACCCATGATGGTTACTCTTGCGCCATCGGCAAGGTAGTAATAGTATGGTATTTGGTTGCTGGCGTGCTGACCGTTTCTGACGGCAATATTACGTGCCATTTTGATGCCTACCAGCGAATCTAGCAGAATGTCCATGCGGTTGGCCACTGGCCATATCCGGGTAGTGTCCGCACCAACTCCCCACGGAGTAATATCAACAGGAATCTCGTATTCATAATAATTGTCGCTGAAGTCGCTACCCAAGCGGATGAAAACGGTAACGTCCCCCTTCTTGAGGTCTCCCGATGAATACACATCTTCTGCGTGAATGAACATCTTCAGACGCTTGAACTGGCGAAGATCGTAATCCGTGCTTTTATATATGCTGCGCGCATCACCATCTACCAGGTCCACCACTTTCATGGTGAGTGCCTGTTCGTTAGTGAGATATACTTGGGTGCCGCCATATCCTTGCTCACGCTCAATGCCGGGAGGCAACACGTAGGGGATAGGGGTTCTGTTGGCGTTTTCCTCATAACTGATGGTACCTACGTAGAAAGAGGTGTTGTCATCACCGGTGGCGGAAACGTAATCGCCCTCCTCATAAATGGGCTGGGTGTATGTACGCCAGTCTGCGCGCACCAATTCGAAGGTAGCCAGACGACAGATAATCGGTTCAGAGAAGTCTTTCATGAAAACCCTCAGGAATCGGATGGAATTGAAACCTTGAATGGCACCCACAACCTTGTCGGGGTTCTTGATGGGAATACGGAATTGATACCATTTGGTCTTGGGAGAAGTGCCATTGGGAAGAGCTTCCGGAGTGGCCTCATAAATGTCGTTGATGTAATTCTGACCAACCACCATTTTGTCCGGAGCCAGATCAATGACATACTGATAATATTTTTCTTCGTCACTCAGGGTGTTGTCGTTGTTGACATCCTCAAGGTTAGGCAAGCTAGTGGCGGAAGTGGGGTATGATTCGGGACTTTGCTCATCGGTGGGAGAGTTGCCTTCCGCATTGTTGTAATAGTGGTAACGTTCGGTAATGCTCAGCAGTGCTTCGTCATAGTCTCTTCCGCGGAAATAGTGGTAATTGTCCGATGACGGGTCATCGTATGCGTTTTGGTATGCCGGTGACTGAATGCCGTACATGTTGGCGATGCGTTCCAGATAGTTGCCGCGGATAGCTCGTTCTTGTTCTGTGCTTAAACCGTCATAACCGATGTCCTGGTACTGTCGGGCGGCTGTGTTGTTGTCAAAAGCGTTGACAATCATCTGGGATGTGGGAACACGTCCCCAGACAGTGTATTCCACGTCATCGTCTGAACCGTTTGCCGGCATTCCGTTTTCAAAGAATTTCTTGCCGTCACGCAAGATGTCTTCGGAGATGTCACCCAGGTTGAAATACAGCTTACCTCCACTGTGTGTGGGATTTTCAATGAAGGGGTCCATCATCCAGAATTCGATATACTCGTAGTTGGAGGATTCGAAGTCGGTGTTGTCCATTTTCCTCATGATACCACCCCAACGTGTGTTGGGATCTCTCAAGCTACCGTCTTCGTTAATACCTCGTGAAAGGCCTTCGCTGCCGTCAACATCATAGTTGTAGGGACCTCTTTCAGAAGGATAGAATGCCAAGTTGAAAACGGGGATATTGGTGGACTGGGCAGTGCTTTCACGTTCTTTGTAAGGAAATAACTCGGGCTCATATACCGCGCGGGAGTAGGGTAGCGAGAGGTCGTCCCTGGTAAGGTGTGACGGTGTGTAGCTGTTGTTATTATAAAACAGGGGGTCGATGATATACCATGCCAGTTTTGCTCTGTTGTAGCCGTATGCCAGTTGTCTGCGTTCGCTTTCGTTGACATTGGTGTTGGCTTCCGGGAAGAGATTGGGCTGCCCTTGCGGGGTGGATGCCAATACCCAGTTGGAGAAGGATCTTAAGTCCACGGTGGATTTGGTGGATTCGAAGTCATCGATATAAGTGGTTCCTTCTTTGCCGATTGCCCTGGAATGGCCCGGAACAAAGTGGGCGAACTCAGCGTCGAAATTGAAATTTGATTCGGTGGTAGTGCTGTGGAAAGGCAGGAAATCAACCAACTTTGTGATAAAGGGCACCTTTGTGCGATATGACATGTTCATGCCCCAAATCAGGTTGTTGATGGGCTCGTTTCCGTAGTTGACCTTTTGTGTATATGGTTTCTCGTAAAGGTTCAAAAGTGCGGCACCAATGTTGAAATTATCGGAGAAACGGTAGTCCAAGGTAGTTCCCAACATTCGCTGTTTGGTGACAGCAAAGTTGTTTTTGTCTTCCATTGTGATGGTGATAGGGGTGCCGGAATTCAATACACCTTCATTGATGATGGAGACTGTTCCCATGCTGTAATTGACGGTGTAGTCAACATTTTCAGTCAAGGTAAGACCACCGGCTACCACTTTCACCGATCCTTCAGGAACGTTGAAAGTGTTCAGCGAGAATTCCGAACCATAAGTAGAGGAGTAATAGCCTTCAATATAATACTTGTTTTTGCTGGTGTATTGCTGCGCCATGGTTTTGGTCATGGTGTACAAAGAGTCAAAAGCGTATTTGTCCGCATATTCAGGTTCAGGAATCACTGCTCGCAAATCTTTACCGAACGGTTCCACGGTGGGAAAATAAATCTTACCATTGCTGGCGTTGATGGTACCACCCAGGGTGGCTGCTCCGTCAATAAAGTCAAAGATGCCATCAGGATTCGGGTCTTTTTGTTGATTCAACCGGTCCAAACCTACCAGTCTGATCAAAGGAATACCTTTCATGGAGCCTTTGTTGAAGAAACCGTTGGGAATACCCTCATCGTCGCCTGTGAATAGAATGTTCAGTCTGAAGTCTTTTTCTGAAACTTGGTAGGCCGACAGACTATAGACATTTTTCATCATCAAGTTCCACAAGGGGGATTTTGTGTTGAGGTTGGTACTCTTCAATAACTTGACTTTGATACAGTTGGGAGAGGCAACTTCATTGGAGAATTCACCTACTTGGTAAACCTGATCGTCACCAATCACCGTGTATTGGAAGGCGACTGCCAGCACCTGGTCGGCCGACAGCGCGGTATTCAGAGAGATAAAACCAAGTTTGGAGTTGAAGGTATATTCCGAGCTATTCAACAAACGGGCGCTTTCCACTTTTTCGAAATCTGTGCCGGAAACCATACCTCTTGTACGGAGGTAGTTGCTTACGGTGGAGATGTCTCTCAGTTGGGTGGAGTCCAAATAGGCGTCAGAACCCAATATCAGGTTGTTGATTCTGTTGTCGGGGTAGTCTTTGTTATATTCGACATTACGATGGATGGTGGTCATGCTGGGAGAAGCTTCGCCTAAGTCAGTGAAAGCAACGATGTTTCGGTTCTCATTCGTGGCTGCGCCGATGGTGGTTCGCCAGACTTCGATTTTGGTAATCACAATGGGAGAACCCACTAAAGGCAGTGTCTCCAGATACTGGTTGTAATGGTCACGGAAGAATTGTCCCAGGAAAAAGTGCTTGTTTTCATCGTATTCGTCTGCCCTGAAATAGAATTCATTTTTCTGGGCACCACCACTGATGGTAATGGTTTTGGATTCGGATTGTTTCTCGGATGCGACAGCCGTGATGGTCAGGTTGCCGAATTTCAATGCGGTTTTGGCACCGAAAAGGGTTTGGCTACCTGTGATTAACGTGCTATTTAGGGGGAAGTTGATATTACCGAACTCCAGCAGCTGAAGAATATCGTCCTTTTTGCCCTCGTATTTCAGTTTCAATTCCTCGCCTTCCCAGTCGAAGGTGGCTTCGGTGTTGTAATTCAGGTTGAATTCGATTTTGTCACCGATTTTGGCGGCCAGGTTCAGCTGGATATTTTCGTCGAAGTTGAAGTCTGTTCGTCTTCGCTGTTTGACGGGAAGATTCGGGTTCTTGTTGTTTTGGTGGATGATACCGAAAATCAGCTCGGCGCTACCGGAGGGACGGATGTCGATGATGTTGCTGCCGAATATGGACTCGAAAATCTCGCCACCGACTTTGATTTGCGGAATAAGGCCGCTGCCTCGGGCATTGGGGCCTCCGGCATATCTTGCGCCCTTGCTCTTCCAATAGTCTTTGATAGAGTGACGAAGATCATATTTGATATACTCGTTGATATCCATTGCTCCACCGGGTCCGAAAGGCGTGTTGCCTGTCATGTATTGGAAGTCGTAGCTGTTGGTATTGGGATTGTACTGTATTTGTGTGCCAACTCCTGAGGGATTGTGCAGCAGGAACGGGCTGGAAGGGTTATTCTCGTTCAGCGGGTTATTGTCGGGTTGGGGCACCTCGATAATAGGTTTGTCGCCTGTGTCGGGGGGGAAAACGGGTAACTCCACTTCTATTTCGGGAACTATGTAGTCATTCTCCACCTCTTGGACGGAGACGGGCTGGGAGGGTGCTTCAACCTCAGTGGTCACTGGAAAATAGTGACTTGTCGGGGCGGGAATAGCCCATACCGCGGAATACAGCGCGAAGACAGTAATGGCGGCGATAAAACGATATGTTCTTTTCTTTATATTGATCACTATGCTTTCAAACTTTTATAACAGTTTCAGTGCCTTTTTGATGAGATCCTCAATCGACAGGTCCAATCCTTCATTTTTGATAATTTTTTCAAGTACGGCCTCTGCGGAATTCTTGGGAAAACCTAAAGACACCAATGCTGATAACGCAGCATTTGTATTATTATTGTTTGAGAACTGTTTTTTTTCTGTTTCGGGGGAGACGCTGAGAGCCATTTTGCCGATTTTGTCCTTGAGTTCGATGATGAGTCGCTGGGCGGTTTTGCCTCCGATACCCTTGATGGCTTGCAATACTTTGGCGTTTTCGGTGATGATGGCGTTGTGTAGTTCATGCACCGACATGGAGGAGAGAATCAGGCGGGCAGTGTTGACTCCGATTCCGTTGACCGTGATTAGCAGGCGGAAGAAAGAACGCTCTTCCTCGTCGAAAAAACCGAACAATTGCTGTTCGTCCTCTTTGATGACATAGTGGGTGAACAGGCGTACCTCGTCCATTTCGCGGATTTTGGTGTAAGTTGCCAGCGAAATGTTGACCAGATAGTCCAAACCGCCAGCGGTCTCTATCACTACGTACGCAGGGTTTTTCTCGATGATTCTGCCTTTGATTCCTGTAATCATTTTTATCCAAAATATGAGGGTGCAAAGGTACAAAAAAAAGGGCTTGAAAAAGCCCCTTTTTTGCAAAAAACTCAATTACTTAATAATGGTTGTTGCTGATGCTTATTTTACTAAGTCAACAATAGCTTTGAATGCCTCGGGATGGTTCATTGCGAGGTCGGCGAGAGCTTTGCGGTTCAAGGCAACGCCCTTCTTTGAAAGCATACCCATGAATGCTGAGTATGACAGGCCGTATGCGCGAACGCCCGCATTGATACGGGTGATCCACAAACTTCTGAATGCACCTTTTTTTGCTTTTCTGTCGCGGTAAGCATACTGCTGTCCTTTTTCCCAAGTGTTCTTGGCAACGGTCCAGACGTTTTTACGCTTTCCGAAGTACCCTTTGGTACGGTTCAAAATCTTTTTTCTTCTTGCTCTTGAAGCAACATGATTTACTGATCTTGGCATAAAGTCTCCTTTCTTTTTACGTCAGCGGTTTAGTGCTGTCTAAACTCTTTTTGTGCTGATAGTAAAGTTAATAATTTAATTTTCTTAGCACTGGCCCAACATTTCCTTGATGGTGTGTTCGTTCACTTTGTCAGCGATGGTGCTGTAAGCCAGGTTACGTTTTCTCTTTGTTGTTTTTTTAGTAAGAATGTGGCTGTGATAAGCGTGGTGTCTTCTTACTTTACCGGTACCTGTCAGAGTGAATCTCTTCTTGGCGGCCGATTTGGTTTTTACTTTTGGCATTTCTCTGATTTTTAAGGTTAATATCTATGAGTTAATTGCAATTCTCTTATTTTTTCGGATTGATGACGATAATCATGCGCTTACCTTCCAACTTGGGCATCTGTTCTGGCTTGCCGTATTCTTCCACCGCCTGGGCGAATTTCAGCAGAATAAGCTCGCCTTGGTCCTTGTAAACGATGGAACGGCCTTTGAAAAACACATCGACCTTCACCTTGCAGCCTTCTTTCAGGAATCGGATGGCGTGATTGCATTTGAATTCGAAATCATGGTCATCGGTCTGGGGTCCCAAACGGATTTCCTTGATGACAATCTTGGCCGATTTCTGCTTGATCTCCTTCTGTTTTTTCTTCTGCTCGTAAAGGAATTTCTGGTAATCCATGATTTTGCATACAGGCGGATTGGCTTGGGGAGAGATTTCCACCAAATCCAATTCAAACTGGTCTGCCAAATCCAAAGCCTCCTTTAAGGAACAGATTTTCGGCTCGAAGTTTTCACCTACAACACGCACAATGGGTGCGGTGATGTATTGGTTAATACGGTGCGCAGCTTCCTTTTTCTTGTTGTTGTTGGGAAGCGGACGACGTGGACCGGAATTTGTGACTTGCGTTGCGATAAGCTTTTCTCCTTTCTTTTGGTTAATATCTTTTGTATTAAAAAATTGGGCGCAAAAATACACTTTTTTTCAATGCGAAGCATCGAATGTTGATAATTTTTATTTTTCACTTGTCTCCGTAGAGACACAATGCATTGCGTCTCTACAAGAATACGGGATGTTGAAAATCTGTTTTATTTGATTTCGGAAAAATAAACCGTCAGCGAATCATGAGCAACAGATGGATTTTGCAGCAATTCGCATCCACAGTCACGGATTTTCTTGTGCTTGCGCTTGCCCACCACCTTCGGCGCACATCCCGCCAACAGAATTATTCCGGCTAACAATAAAATGTATAATGTTTGTTTTTTCATCTTTTCATTTTGGGTAGGCGAATAGTTATTCGCCCTTACGAAGCGGACGCAATAATTGCGTCCCTACAACACCTTTAATTTGCACATTTGCTAATTAACTAATTTGCTAATTATCTGAATATCGTTGCTTCCCTGTCGGGTCCTACCGAAACAATGGAAATCTTGGTGCCAGTTTCTTTTTCGATGTATTGGATATACATTTTGAATTCCGGTGGCAGCTCGTCGTAGGTTTTCGCTTGGCTGATGTCTTGCAGCCAGCCTTTGAACGGTGTGAGCACCGGCTCTATTTCCGCATCGCTTTCGCTGGGGAAGCGGGTGGTGGTTTCACCGTTGATTTTGTAGGCTGTGCAGATGTTGATGGTTTCGAAATTGGACATCACATCGGCTTTGGTGAGGGCGATTTCGGTGACTCCATTCACCATGATGGCGTATTTCAACGCCACCAAGTCCAGCCAACCGCAGCGACGAGGGCGACCAGTGGTGGCACCGAATTCATTGCCCTGCTTGCGCAAGGTTTCTCCTGTCTCATCGAACAACTCTGTGGGGAAAGGGCCACTACCCACACGGGTGCAATAAGCCTTGACGATACCGATAACCTTGCCCACTTTGCTGGGAGCCAGTCCCAAGCCGGTGAAAGCGCCTGCGGCTATTGTGTTAGAGGAGGTGACAAAAGGATAGCTGCCGAATTCCAGGTCCAGAAGCGTCCCTTGTGCGCCTTCCGCCAGCACGCTTTTGCGGTTGTCAAGGTATTCGCTGACTTCATATTCGTTGTCAATGAATCTGAATTTTTTCAAGCAGTTTAGGGCTTCGAAGAAATTCAGCTCCATTTTGGGCAGCACCTCCGTATAGTCGAAATCGTACATTTTCAACATGTCTTTATGACTGGATACCAGTGCGTTGTACCTGTTGGTAAAATCCGGTGACAGGATGTCAATGACACGCAGTCCGTGGCGGGCGGTTTTGTCGGTATAGGTGGGGCCGATGCCTTTCAGTGTCGAGCCGATTTTGTTCTTGCCTTTTTTGGCTTCCTGGGCGGCATCCAGCAGCCTATGGGTGGGCAGAATCAGATGCGCCTTTTTGGAAATCAACAGGTTGGAAACGGGATCCAGACCCATTTTGACCAGAGCGTTGATTTCTTCCTCGAAAATGCAGGGGTCGATGACAACACCGTTGCCGATGATATTGGTCTTGTCTTTATGGAAAATTCCTGAGGGAATGATGTGCAAAACATGTTTGATCCCGTTGAATTCCAAAGAATGACCAGCATTGGGACCGCCCTGGAAACGGGCAATCACATCATAACGGGGAGTCATTACATCCACTACCTTGCCCTTGCCTTCGTCTCCCCATTGCAATCCTAATAAAATGTCACATTTCATTATTGTATGTTTGAGATTTGTGTGTTGAAAAATTATCGGTTGTCGTACATTTTGTGATAATAATCTACGTATGCTCCTGAGGTCACATGATCCAGCCATTCTTCGTTGGCCAGATACCAGTCCACGGTCTTCTCAAAGCCTTCGGTGAATTTGATTTTCGGCTCCCAGCCCAGCTCGGTTTTGAGTTTGGTGGCATCGATGGCATAGCGCAGGTCATGGCCGGCACGGTCGGTGACGTAGGTAATCAGCGACAGGGAGGTGCCTGCGGGACGGCCCAACTTGGCATCCACAATCTCAATCAGTTTCTTGATGATGTCGATGTTGCGCCATTCGTTGTTGCCGCCGATGTTATAGGTCTCGCCGTCTTTCCCGAAGTGGAAAATGGTGTCGATGGCACTGGCGTGGTCCTCCACATACAGCCAGTCTCTCACATTGATGCCTTTGCCATAAACCGGAAGCGGTTTGCTGTGCTTGATATTGTTGATGAACAGCGGCAGCAGCTTTTCGGGGAACTGGTTGGGGCCGTAGTTGTTAGAGCAGTTGGAAATCACGGTCGGCAGCCCGTAGGTGTCATGGTAAGCGCGCACAAAATGGTCTGAGCTGGCCTTGGCGGCTGAGTAAGGACTATGCGGACTGTACGGGGTGGTTTCCTTGAAAGAGCCGGTTTCGCCCAATGTGCCATACACCTCGTCGGTGGAAATATGGTAGAAACGCTTCCGTTCGGAGTTGTTTTTCCATATTTTGCGGGCGGCGTTCAACAAGTTTACCGTACCCACCACGTTGGTGAAGATGAACTCCATGGGATTCTCGATGGAGCGGTCCACATGTGACTCGGCAGCCAGGTGGATGACTCCGTCGAATTGGTGTTCTTCGAAGATTTTTTGGATAAAATCAGCATCCACGATGTTGCCTTTGATGAAATGATAGTTGGGTTTCTGATCGACATCGGTCAGGTTTTCCAGATTGCCAGCGTAGGTCAATGCATCCAAATTATAAATGTCATAATGCGGGTATTTGTTGACAAACAAGCGCACTACGTGTGAACCGATAAATCCGGCTCCTCCTGTGATTAAAATTTTTTTCATGCTATAAATCTCTATATAAATCTATTGAAGAACGATTCCGTTTGATCAAAGAAACTTTTTGCAAAGTTACACAAATTTCTTGAATTAAACGATGTCTTATGAAATTTTATTGTAGAGATGCGATTAATCTCGTCTCTACTCCATTGTTTCCAGCAAAAAACTCACGGGGCGGAAGCCGTCGTTGCAGGAAATCATGGCGGAGTGGGGATTCTTCATCCAGCCGTCGAAAAAGTTGCCGCCGCCGTTGGCCAGTTCTATCACAAACTGACTCATACTTTCCCAGGCGCTGTCGCACAGGCCTTCGGGTTTTTGTCCTTCGCAGGAGACAAAAATTTGCCCTTCCTCAATGTCGCAGCTGTGCTCAATGGGGTTTTCGTATTTCGCTGATAAATCCTGATACCATACTTTACGGATGGCCGTGATTTTCACTTTTTTCATAAAACTGCTTTTTATTCAAAAAAATTCCGTATTTTTGCCGCCGATTTTACGATCTGTTAGCTCAGTTGGTTTAGAGCGCTTGCTTGACAGGCAAGAGGTCACTGGTTCAAATCCAGTACAGATCACGCAAGCACCTGATAATCATGCAGGTGCTTTTTTGTTTTTCTTCAGTTGTTTTTTTCTAATACGATTCCTTTTACTCTTAGGATAACTTTGGGTTCGTTAATTGCATTTGATTTGACTATAATTGTTTTCTGAAACGGTCCAATTTTGTCCGTATTATACGATATTGTTATCTTATCTTTTTTTTGAGGCATAATGGGTTTCTTACTCCAATATGGAGTCGTACAACCACAAGAAGACAGTACATCATGAAGTATCAACGGAGTGTTACCAGTATTTAAGAAATAGAAATATCCAATGCCTTTGTCTCCTTTATATAGTGTGTCAAGATTAATGGTTTTTTCCTCAAATTGTATCTTAGCCCCATCATTATTTTGGGCTTTACATGACAGGCTTAAAAACAAAAGTATTGTGAATAATAATTTTTTCATTTTATTTTCCCCAGAGTATTGTTTTATTTGTTATTTCGGAATATTTGTTCAGATTGTCGGTTGTGTATAATATTTCTTTAGTGGGGGAAATAAGATAATACATATCAGTGTTAAAAAAGCGATTTAATCCTTTAGAATGATAGATTATGTTGTTAGCATCATGTTGGGAAGCGAATTCAATTAGTTTTTTCTGATTGTTGGAAAGAGGATTGATATATAGAATTTTTATTTTGTTTTTTTCAATAGATTGTTTTCGTGATAATTCTTGTTTTTTTGAACTATCTGAAAACAATTGATGATAGCATAGTGGACAGGAAAAATCCCAAAACCCTAATAATATCCAACCTGTTTCTTTGTTAATAGTGGTAGTATCGCCCGTAAGAGAAACAATAGGGTATGAAAGCGTTTCTTCTGTTAAAACAGAAGGAATAGCGGTTGTTTTTATTGTTGAATAAGGTAGAAATTCGTCATTATGTATAGTATATGACCTGTATTGCTTGTTATTAAAATTAAAAATATGGTTTATAGTTAGAGTAGGGTCTTTAAAAGAATATGCTAGATAATAGTCTTTTTTTGAGGAGAGAGGACTGTCAGAAGTTGGGATCGCACATATGCGATCTATAACACAAGTGTTTGTATTGTAGTAGTAATATAATGTGTGAAAATTAGGAATGTCAAATTCTCCTGTAGAGTCATTCAGGAAGAAACTGCTTTTATATAGTCGTTGTAATATTTTATAATTTTGGCCATTGATAATGGAATCACGGATATCCTGAAATTGCAGTTTTGATTCCTTAGGATAAAGAAAAGGCTGCAAAAATACAGTGTTACTTGAGAAAAATTGACCATAAGAATCTTCATAATATGAATTAGAACTTAATCCGGTCATGAGTTCACAATCGTTCATGTTAACCATCCAAATGCTATCATCGGAAAACTTGAAAAATTGATTCGAAATAGTATCGAGGTATGCTTCACAACTATTTGTACGGATAATGTCGAAGGGGGGAAGTATTATGCTGTCATTAATTACTTCAGAGATGTGGATGGTTATATTTTCAGAACTGTCTGCCTTAAAAATGGGCATGACATTCCTTTCCCAAAAAAGAGTGGCTTGTATGTTTTGTTTTATATTATGTACACAAGATGTAGAAAAAAATGAGATGACAAGTAATAGTTGTATTCTGCATAAGAATTTCAGAAGGACTAAATTTGCTTTCATTTCAGTACAAACCATTTATTTACGTTAAGCAAATATAAGCGCAACTAAAATTGTTACCGCAACACCAATAATGGTATGAAGCCATGGATTGGATCCACCACCATTATTATCTTCCAAGTATATTGTTTGAACACGTGAGTCGCATTGACTGCCACTGTCTTTGCAGGGTTCACAGCCAGTCTTGTTTCGATTTACATAACACCCGCCTTTTTTGCAACTTCCTATACATTCAACAACTGTAACTGTTTTCTTCTTTTTTTTCAAAATATATTGAACTGTATAGTCTGTATGTTTTTTTTCAATCATCATAAATAGTGAAGTTGTTTTACCACTATTGGTTTCATGTATTGAAATACGTAGAGCAGGTTTATTATCCATATCAAAAGGGTCTTCATCCCAAATGGAGATGTCATCAAAAATGAAATTATCTCCATATAAGATTGTAAGTTCTTCTTGAAAAAGTTACGTGAATATGTCTTTGTCAAAAAATAATGTGGCGTATGCATCGCCTTCTTCGAAAGAGGCAATGGTGACGAAGTCAGACTCGCCTTTGGAAGAAGAGAAGTTGTTAGATGTCAAATTTTGATTGTTAAAATTTTCTTTATTACATGATGACAAAAAAAGGATAGTCATTGTAAATAATGTAAATAAACGTAAAACTGTTTTCATGATAAAAAATTTTAAGAGTTATTCTAGTGCAAAAATAATATAAATTTGCTGGAATAAATCAAATTGTTTTTGCTAAAAAAACTTAAAACATGTTAATAGATGTAAATATCAGGTATCAAACTTCCGATTTTTACAATATCAACTGTTCAAGTTTCACTTTCGGCACAAAATGAACCCCGTCCTGCCGATAGTATTTGTGACTTTCTTCCTCATTTATTTCCACCAGGCGGATGTTTTCCGCACCTTTGCCAATGGCAAGAATGAGCAGCGGTTCGTAGGGCAGGTCGAATTCCTGGCGGATATGTTCTTTATTGAAGGCTGCGATGATGATGCCGTTCAGTCCCATCTCCACGGCTTTGAGTAACATGCTTTGGGCAGAAATGCCAAGGTCAATGTCCAAAATTTTGTTTTCAGGAGTGATGCCGCAGATGATGATGAAGGCTTCGGGTTCGGTGCCCTCAAAAGGCAGGTGCAGTTCAGGAAGTGCGCCGCCCAATTTGATATTGGCCAATACCTTTTCCGCTCCTGTGTCATGGGTTACCAGCTTGAAACGCAAGGCCTGCTGGTTTCGCCCCGAGGGAAGCAGAGGGTTCACCGCCACGATTTTCTTCAGTTGTTCCAGGCTTACCCTGGTGTTTCTGTCGTAACCGCGGTAGCTTCGGTTTTTCTTCAGCAAGGTGTCTAACGACTGTCCCACATGTTTCACCACGGTTTTCTTCCGTCCCGAGCCGAAAAGCTCGTCATATCGGTTTTCCAAATAATTGTCTGCCATTGTATCTTTCAGTTTTGGTTATAACACACATGCCCATCCGAATTTATATGCTAAGTCACGTAATAAATTCCGGTCGCTTACGGGTATGGTCACGGCGATGGTCTCATGCTGATTATCTTTTTCGGCAATCTTGGCTGAATCAATGTTGTACTGTGTCTGCATATTCATCCAGTATTGGGTTGGAATTCCGAATGCTTTTTCCAGGGCGACAGCTACGTTAAGTGATATGGAACGTTTGCCATTGATGGTTTCGCTTAAAATGGAGGGCTTGATTCCAGTTAGCTCAGCGAGTTCTTTTTGGGTCATTTTCCGTTCAACCAACTCGTCCTTGATTAATTCACCAGGATGAGTTGCAAAGGCTGGGATGATTTGTTTTTTCTTATTCTTCATAGACTGCAAAAATAATAAAATAAATTGAATAATTATCATTTTTGCGAATTATTTACATGACTTTATTGTATGCAATTTGCAGAAGTGGTGTTAACCGTTAGGATGATTATATTTGTTGTGAGAATTTTATGGCATCAGTTATGGTTTCTCCATTTCGCGGCGGTCAGGTGTTGAGCTTCGGTGCATGTGACACACCCGCCGCGACCAAATACACGGGACATCCTTATTCCCGGGGTTGCGGTGCTCGTACCTCGCGCCTTACCCCGGGCTATATTCCTCGCAGGCTTACAGCCTGCAACATCATAGTCTCGAAGAGACGATATCTTGGTAACCCCAGATGAGCGTAGCGTAATCTGGGGTGGTGAATGCATACGTTATCCTTTGCCGCGGTGCGTTCTGAACATGCACCGAAGCACTGATTTGGCACATCGCGGAATTGAGACCTTACAGCCGATGCAAAAAAATAATGCGGTTGTCGTATGTTACAAGACAAAAAGAGATAATTCTGTTTTAAATTACCTTCGCTAGGGTTTAATATTATATGGTATGCTAAAACAATACTGTCAGCTATGTAATTCCAACGACTGTGAAAAACTCAGCACGGGGTGAAACCCCAGTGCAATATTTTGATGATTCACAACAAAAAATAGTAAAAAAATTCATACCTTTGCATTCAGAAAATTTATCATTATGAAACATCTTTTTACCTATTTCTTTTTGATCTTCTTATTTCTGTCCTCCTGCCAGCAATCGTACAAATTGGCACCACCGCCTGAACCGTACGGTCCTGTTCCCACCGAAGCGCAATTGCAGTGGCAGCGCATGGAGATGAACATGTTTTGCCATTTCGGTCCTAACACCTTCACGGGAAAAGAGTGGGGTGACGGCACCGAGGTGGAAGATATTTTCAATCCGACACAACTGGATTGCCGCCAATGGACAAAGATTGCCAAAGCCGCTGGATTCAAAGGAATCATCCTCACCGCCAAGCATCACGATGGTTTTTGCCTCTGGCCGAATCCGGAAAGCGAGCATACCGTGGCGCAAAGCACCTGGCGAAATGGCAAAGGGGATGTGCTGAAAGAATTGTCCGATGCTTGCCGCCAAGAAGGTGTGCGTTTTGGCATTTACATTTCGCCGTGGGACAGGAATGCACCCACTTACGGAACTCCTGAGTATAACGGGGTGTTCAAGAGAACTCTGGAAAGTGCACTGACGCATTATGGCGAGATTTTCGAGCAGTGGTTCGACGGGGCTAATGGAGAAGGTCCCAATGGCAAACGACAGGAGTACGATTGGCCGCTGTTCAACAACACTGTGCATCAGTTACAGCCGCAGGCACTCATCTTCAGCGATGTGGGCCCTGGTTGCCGCTGGGTGGGCAACGAAGAGGGCAGGGCAGGCCGCACTTGCTGGTCGCTGCTCAATACCGATGGCTTTACCCCTGGTGCAGGAGCTCCTCCTCAGGATACGCTAACCGTGGGCAACCGGCAAGGCCAATATTGGATTCCGGCCGAAGTGGATGTCTCTATTCGACCTGGCTGGTTCTATCGCGACAGCGAACATCCCAAAAGCGTGGAAGAACTGATGCGCATATACTATCAGAGTGTAGGTCGCAACGGCTTGTTGCTATTGAATG
>JAFXSR010000016.1 GCA_017525505.1 Bacteroidales bacterium | reverse complement strand
TTTCAACTCATTCGTTAGAATTGGAAGTAAATGAACGGTTGCAAATCAGCGGTGATGAACTGGTAGATGACGAACACGCAAACACACACCACCAAGGCCATGAGCCATAATGGCATCAGGGCAAAGTTGAGGCGGTACCAGCGTTTCCAGTGGGTGGGCAGCCAGTGGATGATCATGCCGGCCACAAAGAGCAGGAAGACAAAGCGGTACTCGTAAATCATCTTGGGAATGAGGTCGGTACGCCAAGCACTGCCAATCTGCCCCACCATGTTCTTGGCGGTGTTCCAGGCCACCTCATTGGCCTCGGCGGGGTCAAGATTTGAGCCGGAGCGGAAGAAGAGTCGGGTGAAGGTGATGAAGACGAAGGTTTGGAAGATGGCCCAGCTGCGGCTCAGCCATTCCACTGTATGGCCTCTGCGGAAGGCGTCGTGAATGGCGGTTATCAGTGTGCCGAAGAAGATGATGCCGGTCCAGATGACTCCGATATTCAGCACGGGGATAGGGTAAAGGAAATCGGCAATGGCGAAGACCATGAACAGGACGAAACACAGCAGTGTCTTTTTCAGATAGGTGAGGTTGCGCCACAGTTTGTAAACAAGAATGCCCACGCCGTTCAGTCCACCCCAGATGACAAAATTCCAGCTGGCACCATGCCAAAGACCACCCAGCAACATGGTGAGCATCAGGTTGACCTGCGTGCGGGCTTTGCCCTTGCGATTGCCTCCCAGGGGGATATACAGGTAGTCTTTCAGCCAGGTGGATAGCGAGATATGCCAGCGTTTCCAGAACTCTCCGGGATTTTGCGCCTTATAGGGCGAGTTGAAGTTGATGGGCAGGTAGAAGCCCATTAGCATGGCCACACCGATGGCGATGTCGGTATAGCCCGAAAAGTCGGCATATACTTGCAATGAGTAAGTGAACAGCGCCATCAGGTTCTCGAAGCCAGTGAACATGGTGGGGTTATTGAACACACGGTCCACAAAGTTCACCGCCAAATAGTCGCTCAGGATGATTTTCTTCAGCAGTCCGTTGAGAATCCAGAAAACGGCGATGCCGAATTGCCGGCGCGACAGGAAAAACGGCTTGTACAACTGAGGGATGAACTGGTTGGCACGGATGATGGGACCGGCCACCAACTGTGGGAAGAAACTGGTGTAAAAACCGAAGTCCAGAATGTTGCCCACTGCCCCGACTTTTCTCCGGTAAACATCCACCAAATAGCTGATATTCTGAAAAGTATAAAAAGAAATGCCCACGGGCAGCAGAATCTTTCCGGCATCAAAACGGTTGCTCCCACTCCACTCATTAGCCCATTTCGCCAAATAGTTGACAATCTCTATCTTGCTATGGAATAATGAATTATAGACATCTGTAAAGAAATAGGCATACTTGAAATAAAAGAGAATGGCAAGATTGACAATGACACCGACAATCAGCAGAAACTTGCGGTAGCCGGTCTTGTCCGACCGATCGATGCCTTTGCCGACAAAGAAGCCAAAAATGGTGGAGAAAATCAGAATCAGGACAAAAAGTCCGGAGGTCTTATAGTAAAAAAGCACGCTCATAAAGAACAAATAGCTGTTGCGAAGCAACCTTTTGTTCTTCATCAGGCAGAACCCCGCAAAGACCACGGCGAAGAATGCCCAGAAGTTAAACTGCGTGAATAACAGCGGATAGCGTTCGTCAAAAGAGAAGATGCTGATGAAAAATTGTTTCAGAAGTTCGCCATCCATAACTGTGTTTTATGTCAAAAATTTAAGCTGGCAAAAATACGAAACAATTTGCAATTCTACAATGTAATAATTTTGTATTTTTGCCGTTTGAATGAATAACGAAATTTTAAAATAAAAAAATATTGATTATGAAGACTTTGAGATTAATGTTGTCACTTGTATGCGCAACCCTTTTGCTGACTTCTGTCCAGACATTCGGACAAAATAAGAGAGGAAGATATGATATCATGCCACCGGTGAAAGCGGACAATTACAAGGAAATGGCCGCCAAATTGACAGAAGAAGGCTGGAAAACAGATGCTTATACTATTGAGGAACAGCTTGTTTCTACAGCTAAGTTAAAAGGAGAGGTGAGCGGCAAGACACATGATGCCCTTTATATGTGGGTGATGGAAGAAACCACTGCCGCAGACATAGCAAAAGCAAAAGAGATCAACAATATGGATGCCGTCAATAGTTTGTCGTATCAAGTTGCGCTTCCGTTCTTAAGCCAATGCCAAACTTTGTTGATACAAAAAGGCGCCAATGACAGAATGAAAGAACTGAATCAAATTGTCAATCAGATTACGCCTATGATTGTCCAGAACAACATTATGAAGTCCATGGAAATCTATCAGGAAAAGGATAAATCTGCTATGGTGCGCACGGTTTTCTTACTCAACAAAGAAAAAGTTTATGATATGTTGGTGGAAGAGTGTATCCGTCATGCGGAAGGCGTGAAAGAAAATGCCATTCTGGTAGAGTTTTTCAAAGAAGCACACCACAGAATGGCAAAGAGAAGTTTAAGATAATTTCTGTTGGCTTGTTTTTACCAGTAATTGGAGCTGTTCCAATATTCGGTTACATTTTTGTAAGTAATGGCAATTTGTGAAGTGACGTGGTATTCGGCTTTTACGCTTATGTCATCGGATTTATTGTATTGTGTCAGGAGTTGAACGATGCCGTTAACGAAGTAATACCCTTTGGTGTGAGATAATTTATCGTTTAGAATGGTTCTTTGGATGTCGAAAGACAGATAAACAGGACCTTCAGCATATTTATATCGACCATTACCGGATAGGGTAAACTTATTCGTGTTAAAAAGGATATTCCAGTCATTTTCCATAGGCTTGATGTTCAGCTGGCAAAAGCTTCCCTTGTTTTCACTGCTGTCCATTCGGACGAGCCATTGGTCTCCATTTTTGCTGATATGTATTTTTTCAGCTTCAGTTGAATAGAAGATTTCAGGCATCAGCTTAGATTCTTCAATTTGAAAGTTGTGTTTTGAGACAAGCCAATTAGAACCATCTTCTCCGAGGTTTTTCCCAAATGTTTTGATAATAAGCTCTTTATTGGGGCCGTTGTAAATGGCGTAAACATCGGTTCCCTCTTGTCGTATCCGGCGGTATGGGAAAAATTTGTCTTCGATGGCGTAACGGGCACTGTCGGTGGTGGCGGATATCCATGCGTCGAGATGAAAAGCGGGTATGATATCGTTTTGAATAATCTGGACGGTAACCCAGTGCCATGAATCATGAATCTCCTTGCCTCTTTGGGTGAGTTGGCCGCGCTTTTCGCGACCGCAGCCGAAGAATACCAGGGCAATGGCAATGATAATCAATATGTTTTTTTTCATAATAGGATCATTTTGAAGAATTCCACCAAAGCTTATTTCTTTTTACTGTTAAAATTATAACCAAAACCGGCTTGGATGATACCCCTGGTGCCAATGCCGATTTCAGTAAAGCCATACCATTCCCGTCCCACATGAACTCCCGCAAAGGTCAGTTGGCCGGTGAAGGTATGCCCGACATAATCAGTCCTATGGCCAGCTTTTATATGTGCGGTGTTTTCACTATAATAAACATCATCAAAAATGAAATTGACGCCAAGACCAATGCCTGAATACAGGGTCACATATTTTTTGTTTAGCCAGGAAAAACGTACTTCTGGCATAATGGTCAGCATGTGACTATTCAGCGTTGAGTATTTTTTGTTGCTCACGCGATCGTAGATGGTCTCAAAAAATCCGGTATATGAGACTGTCGCACCTAGCCAGAACCACTTGACTATACGGTATTTGTAACCAATGCTGATGGTCGGAGTGGCAATCACACCACTACTGTAGGTGTCTGGAGAAAACCAGTCGGTGGCATAGCGAGGTCCCTGGTTGTTGGAACATTTGGAGAAAAAGCCATAGCCGCATTTGCTGAATATAGGGAATCTGTCATTGGTTAGTCCCGCGAAAAGAGGGTCGCCAATGCCAAAATAAATGTCGTGCCGCTGAAGCGTCTGCTTCCACGACAGCGTGTCCTGGGCCGACAAACTCCAGCCCAGGAACACCATCATGAGGATAAGGATTGCTCTTTTCATAATTCTTGACTTTAATGTGCTTGTAAAATTGAAAGTTGAAAACTGAAAGTTATATATCTGTTAATTTTCAGTTTTCCGTTTTCAGTTTTCCGTTTTTTTTGACATTGAGTGTACCACCAAGTACACGCAGATAACGGCGTACATCACGATGGCGAGGATGTTGTAGGCTGAAGAACCGATATAGTCGGTAGGCATTGCCACGTCGGCGCCGGCATACTTCATGATTGCGCTTACCACACCCATGATGGCACCACCTGCCAGCATACCGGAAGCTAACAACGTTCCTTTTTCCTTACGGGCTTTGTTCACGGCCTCATCTTTGCTGCGGCTGCCGATGAACCATGCCAAAGCACCACCAATCAGCAAGGGGATATTGAGCTGCAGCGGAATGAACATACCGAGAGAGAAGGCCAAAGCAGGCACTCCAATGCGGTCGAGCACGATAGCCAGAATAGCACCGATAATGTAAAGAATCCAGGGAGTCTGTCCACCGAACATCAAGGGTTCGATGATGGCAGCCATGGCGTTAGCCTGAGGAGCCACCAGGGCGTTTTCACCTGTGTAGCCGTAAGTCTTGGATAAGAGCATGATTACTGCACCTACAGTAAGTGCTGAAACTAATGTTCCTAAGAATTTCAGTCCCTGCTGTTTATAAGGAGATGTGCCAATCCAGTAACCGATTTTCAAGTCGGTGATAAAACCGCCGGCCATAGCCAGTGCGGAACAAACAATACCACCCACCACCAATGCGGTGATGATGCCGGTGCCTCCCTGCAAACCCACTGCCGACAGGATGAAAGAGCTGAGAATCAAGGTCATCATGGTCATGCCCGACACGGGGTTGGTACCCACGGTGGCAATAGCGGTGGCGGCTACGGTAGTGAACAGGAAAGCAAACAGGAAAACCACCAGGACGCCGATGATAATCTGGGTGAGATTCATCTGCATACCGCCGAAAATGAAGAATAAGACCATCATAATAATGACTGCCAAAAAGCCGAAAAGTATAATCTTCATGGGAATATCACGTTGGGTGCGAAGCACTTGCTGTTCTTCAGCATTTTTGCTCTTGCCGGCTTTGAAAGCCACGCTCAACGAGGTCTTGATGACGCCGGCGGATTTGATAACGCCCAAAATACCAGCCATGGCGATACCGCCGATGCCGATGTATCTTACATATTGTGAGAAGATTAAGTCAGGATCCATGGTTCTCATCAGTACTCCGTCGGGGGTGACACCATATTGTCCTAAAAGCGGAACGATAAACCACCAAGACAGGAAAGAGCCGGCGCAGATGATCATGGCGTATTTCAGACCAATCAGGTAACCCGTGCCTAATAGGATAGCGCTGCCGTTCATTTTGAAGACGAATTTGTGATTCATCGCCAGTTGCTCGCCCCAAGCCGCCATGCGGGTGGTGATGGTTTCGGACCAGAAGTTGAAAGTGGTCATGCAGAAATCATACAAACCTCCAATCAATCCGCTGATGACCAATAATTTGGCTTGGTTGCCGCCCTTGGCACCCGACACGAGAATTTCGGTGGTAGCGGTGGCTTCGGGGAAGGGGTATTTGCCGTGCATGTCGGAGACAAAATATTTGCGGAAGGGTATCAGAAACAGAATGCCCAGAAAACCGCCGAAGAGGGAGGCCAGGAAAATCTGGAAGAAGTTGACATTCATCTGGATATCAGGATTGGTTTCCTGGATGATGTAGATGGCAGGCAGGGTGAAGATGGCACCGGCCACAATCACACCGGAGCTGGCACCGATGGACTGGATAATGACATTTTCGGACAGCGGGCTCTTGCGTTTGGCCAAAGTAGAGGCTCCCACGGCAATAATGGCGATAGGGATGGCCGCCTCGAATACTTGGCCGAATCTCAGTCCGGCGTATGCGGTGGCCGCTGAGAAAATGATAGCCATGATGATACCCCAAATTACCGTCCAAGCGTTGATTTCAGGATATTTTTTCGTACTCATCAGAATGGGCTTGTACTCTTCGCCCTCTTTCAGCTCGGTATAAGCATTGTCGGGCATTTTGATCTCCTCTGGAGTCAAGTTGATGTCTTTTTCTTCTTCCATATTATTTTTTTATTTTGTTTGAAACAGCAAAAATACAAAAATTTTTAAATGTGCTAATTGAATTAGCAAATTTGTAAATTGGCAAATTAGCAAATGATTTTTAAATGTGCCAATGTGTTATGGGAGTGTCAAATTCCCCTTTTATTAGATTTTACGAAAGAGGGAGTTCTTTTCTTTCAATGTGCGCCCGAAAGGCAGTTAGTGAAAAAATTGATGATTAATTTCGGGAAGGCGTATTTATCAATATCTTGAACCTTGATTTTCAGTCGCTGGCCGGCAGGCTCCGGAAGCGTTGACGCATCTGGGGTGTCGTAGAAAAAGGCATGGATAGTCTGGTGTGTCAGCTGGTGTTTGGTCTGGTACAAGAGTTTGAAATCCAGTTTTTTACTATTTTTTGTTTCGTTCATTGGCAGCTGGTACAAGCCTTTCCAGATGTCCTCTTTTTCTCTTTTTTCAATTATGATTTTATCCTGATTAATACAGACAAAAAAATGGAAATACCTGTTTTTGATTTGGATTTGCTTGATATTGACGGGAAGAGTATCCACTTTTTGGTGCTTGAATGCGTAACAATCGCCTTGCATGGGGCAGTGCTCGCAATCGGGATTTTTTGGGGTGCATTGCAGCGAGCCGAAGTCCATCAGTGCCTGGTTGAAGTCGGAAGGATCGGCGTTTTTTATCAGTTTTTGGCACAATGCAGTGATATTTTTCCGTGTGCTATTGTCCGCAATGTTGTCATGGATGCCAAACACGCGGCTGATGATGCGCAGCACGTTGCCATCCACAGCGGGGTAGGGCAGTCCGTATGCGAAAGCGCAGATGGCTGCGGCGGTATAGTCGCCGATGCCCTTGAGCTGTCGCACCTGCTCGTAGGTGGAAGGGAAGTGTCCCCCATGCTCACGCATCACGCTTTGGGCGGCGCTATGCATATTCCGGGCGCGTGAATAATAACCCAGTCCCTGCCATACTCGTAGTACCTGTTCCTCGTCGGCCTCAGCCAGTGCCTTGACATCGGGAAATGCCTCGATGAAGCGCAGGTAGTAATCCCAGCCTTGCTGGATGCGGGTTTGCTGCAGGATAATCTCGGACACCCATACCCTATAAACATCGCGTTCACCCCGCCAAGGGAGTGAACGCTTGTTGTCTGCATACCAATGAAGCAGTATATCAGTAAATTGCATGGAATTTAGTTCTGATTGATAATCTGGAACAGTTCATCCAATTTAGGAGTCAGAATAATTTCGGTACGGCGGTTTTTGGCGCGAGCCTCGGCATTGTCGTTGCTGTCGATGGGGAAGTATTCGCTACGACCGGAAGCGGACAGGCGGGACGGGGCGATATTGGTGTTTTTCAAAATGGCTTTCACCACAGCGGTGGCGCGCATCACACTCAAATCCCAGTTGTCTTTTACCTGGCCAGCACCTTTGTAAGGCACGTTGTCGGTATGTCCTTCAATCAAAACAGAAATATCTTCTTCTTTTTCAAGAACTTCTGCCAGTTTTGAAATGGCTTGCATACCGTCATTGTTGATTACCCAGCTGCCGGAGGCAAACAGCAGTTTCTCATCCATTGACACATAAACTTTGCCGTTTTTTTCATACACGTTCAATCCGCTACCTTCAAAGCCTTTCAGTGCGTTGGAAACGGTTTCTTTCAGTTTCTTCACTTCGGCGTCTTTCTGGTTCAAGATGCTTTGCAGTTCGCTCAAACGGGTTTCTTTGTCGGAGAGCTCCATGGAGGCGAGATTGAGCTCGTCGCGCTGTTGGTTGATTTCCGCCTCGCGCTCTTTCAACTGTGTTTTGATTTTCTCGATGTCAGACAGCAACTTGTTGACCTGCGTGTTGTTAGTCATGTTCAGTTCGGCGAATTGTTTCAGCAGTTCGTCGTAGTCGCGGATGGCTTTGGCGAGGTCTTTTTCCGACTGGGCCAGTCTTTTGCTGAGTGTCAGCGTGTCATTGGACAGCTGTTTGGTGCGGGCTTTCAGCTGCTCCACTTGCTGTTCCAACTGTTTGTTCTGGTTGACAGTGTTGATATTGTCCTGGTTCAGAACAGCCAAGTTCTCGGAGCAGGTTTTGAATCTGTCTTCCAGTTCGGCGTATTTTTGCTTGGTGACACATCCCGACAGCAGAAGGCTTCCCGCTATCAATCCTGAAATCAATAATTTCCTTTTCATTTTTGTTCAATTTTTAATATTAATTCAAAGCAATTTCCAGTTATAGAAAGTCAAATAGCTATGGATGCAAAATTACGGATATATTTTCGGTTATGAAGCTTTTTTTTGAAAAGAAATAAACAATCGGTTTTTGATAAAACAATTATATATTATTACATTGCTATAATGAAAAATTATTATCTTTGCGATTTTATAGTAAGATGGCATAAAAGACGTTGAAAATGCACCGTAAGAGTATGAAAAACAGAGAAAATATAGCAGAATATACCACTATGAACCGTTACGTATTGTTGCTTTTCCTGACATTGTTTGTGATCTTTGCATCCAAAGCCCAGACTGTTATTTTTTCAGAAGCTTTTGACGAAGGACATCTTCCCGCTGGATGGACTATTGTTGACCATGATGGAGATGGCTATAATTGGGATGCTACATCTTGGCATGGGGTTACCACTGATGTTTTTTCGGGACAGGGCATGATTGCCTCCGCATCGTACCTGTACGGAGTCGGCGCTTTGGCACCCGATAACTGGCTGATATCTCCGGCTATCGTGGTTCCGGATTACGCCGCTTTGTCGTTTTATGTCAAAAGTCAGGATGAGCTTTATGCTGACGAACACTACAGCGTGTATGTGGCCACAGTCAACACGATAGAGGGATTCTTGGAGAATCCGGCTGTTTTGACGGGAGTGTCCACAGGCAAATGGGATTGGAAAACAGTTGATTTGGGCGAATATGCGGGTGAGACCGTCTATATCGCCTTTCGTCATCACAACTCCAGTGACATGTACTGGCTTGATGTGGACGAAGTGAGTGTTGTGGGGGGTACAGATCCTTTTATATTGACCAATACTGACACGGTTCATTGCGGTATCGTTGCGCTGGGTTCCAGTTCCGTTAAGCATATTCCTGTGCGTGCTTTTGGTCTTTCATCATCCATAAATGTAAGTGTGGCCGCTCCTTTTACCTTGTCTGCAGATAGTGTGGCCTTTGCAAATACGGCTGTGCTGAATCCCACCGGGGGAGAGCTTTATGTCAGATACGCCCCTGTTGAAACCGGCTTGGTGGAAACCCCGCTTGTTTTGTCGGCAACAGCTGCTGCATCCCGGCAGCTGGAAGTAGTGGGTGTTGGTGTGGAATGCACGGGCATCAATGTATTTCCGTGGACAGAATCGTTCGCCATGGTTCCTCCTCCTTGCTGGAATCTGATTTCACAGGAAGCTGCAACATGGAAGGCTTTGCGATATATGGGCACGTGGTGGGCTTCTTGTGTGGGGGATGACATTTTCAAGACCGAACAGCTGGAAACGGATGTCTTTGATTTTAGTTTGGCCATCCATCCGGCAATGAGTTTCACGTTTATGACTCAGCCTTATTATGTGGAAAATGGTGATATTGACATGAAAGTGTATGTCAGTCTGGATGGTGGAAGTTCTTATTCGGCTCAGCCAATCTGGAAGTTAAGCCAATTTGGCTCGTTTGAGGAGTGGATGCCCACAGAGGCCTGCATCGATATGCTTTCGTTGGCTGGTGAGGCATCGGTCAAGTTTAAATTCTCTTATGAAGGACGTGACTGTCAGCTTTTGTTTAATGAACCGACGGTTATAGATCTCCCTGCAGTTTATTCAGACCACATCATATACGTGAAAGCGGATGCGGAAGGCGATGGCACAGGCTCTTCATGGGAAAATGCCATGAGAAATCTGAAAACAGCTTTGCGAATGGCTTCCTACATAGATACCGTTCAGCTGTGGGTGGCGGCAGGCCGCTATTATGGTGACACGGCGCAGACTGCTGACAATGCCTTTGAGATGTTGAAGGGTGTTGATGTGTACGGCGGTTTCGCAGGTATCGAACCTGCGGACTACGACCTGTCACAACGTGATTTGGAGGCCAATGTCACTGTTTTGGACGGCTCGCGTGTTCGAAGAGTTTTATATCAGCCATTTGATTTCGATAAGGAAACTGTTTGGGATGGTTTCACTCTTCAGAACGGCAATGTGGAGGGTAACGGTGCAGGCGCTTACCTGCGTGCATACGGTGTTTTGAGTCACTGTAAGATATGCCACAACAAGGCTGGACACGGAGGGGGTATATTTGCAGAGAGGTCTTCTGTTGTTTATAACTGTTTGGTTTCCAATAATGAAGCTTTGTATAATGGTGGAGGCTTGTATTTGAATCATTCGACAATAGAAGTGGCAAGTTCCACGATAGTGAGAAACTTGGCCGAGGGGAATGGCTCTGGTGTATATGGTTTTGGTGGTAATTTTAGCAATTGTATTGTATGGGGAAATAAGAAAAGCCAAACCTTGTCCGACAATATAGAAGGGCTTGGCATGATTGTTTATAATTCTGCCGTTGAAGGTGGTTATATAGGTGAGGCAAATATCGCATTGGGCGATTATTACAACAACCCAATGTTTGCCAATCCTTCCAATGTGGCTGGTGATGCCGATACGACGGCCCTTGTGGATTGGCATTTGCAAAACGGTTCCGTTTGTGTCAATAGAGGGGATAATGTTTTGGTGACGGACTATTATGATTTGGATGGCTCAGCCCGTATCAAGCTTGATACTGTTGATATGGGATGCTATGAGTCGCCTTTTTATAGCGTACCTACTTCAGGATGTGTCTATCAAACAGTTAATTTCACAGTTGACACCTGTGATTACTATGTTTGGAATGGTCGTGTCTATACACAATCCGGCGACTATACGCAAACGTTCATGAATGCCAGTGGTTGTGATTCTGTGGTGACCTTGCACCTGACAGTGAATTACACCAACTATGGCGACACCATCGCCATCGCCTGCGACAGCTTTGACTGGTATGAACACACGGGACTTACACAGTCTTGCGATAACCTGACGCACACATTCACCAATGCGGCCGGCTGCGACAGCATCGTGACGCTGCACTTGACGGTGAACTATACCAACTATGGCGACACCATCGCCTTTGCCTGCGACAGCTTCGACTGGTACGAACATACTGGCATTACGCAGTCCTGCGATAACCTGACGCACACGTTCACCAATGCGACTGGCTGCGACAGCATTGTGACGCTGCACTTGACGGTGAACTACACCACATACGGTGACACCACCGCCGTTGTTTGCGACAGCTTCGACTGGTATGAACATACGGGCATTACGCAGTCCTGCGATAACCTGACGCACAGGTTCACCAATGCGGCTGGCTGCGACAGCATCGTGACCTTACATCTGACGGTGAACTACACCACTTATGGTGATACTGTCGCCGTTGTTTGCGACAGCTTCGACTGGTATGAACACACTGGCATTACACAGTCTTGTGACAACCTGACGCATACGTTCACCAATGCTTCAGGCTGCGACAGCATCGTGACGTTGCACTTGACGGTGAACTACACCACTTACGGTGATACTGTCGCCGTTGTTTGCGACAGCTTCGACTGGTATGAACACACTGGCCTTACACAGTCTTGCGACAACCTGACGCACACGTTCACCAATGCTTCAGGCTGCGACAGCATCGTGACGCTGCATTTGACGGTGAACTATACCAACTATGGTGACACTATCGCCATCGCCTGCGACAGCTTTGACTGGTATGAACATACAGACCTCACGCAGTCCTGCGATAACCTGACACATACTTTCACCAATGCGGCCGGCTGCGACAGCATCGTGACCTTACATCTGACGGTGAACTACACCACTTACGGTGACACCGTCGCTGTCGC
>JAFXSR010000015.1 GCA_017525505.1 Bacteroidales bacterium | reverse complement strand
GGTCATGATGATGATGGTGTTCTTGAAGTCGGCGGTACGGCCTTTGTTATCGGTCAAGCGGCCATCGTCCAGCACCTGCAAGAGGATGTTGAAGATATCAGGATGAGCCTTTTCGATTTCGTCGAACAGCACCACTGAATAGGGTTTTCTACGCACTCTTTCCGTCAGCTGGCCGCCTTCATCGTAGCCCACATAACCTGGAGGCGAACCTATCAGACGCGACACCGAATGGCTTTCCTGGAACTCGCTCATGTCGAACCTGATCAAGGCGTCTTCAGTATTGAACAGATACTCTGCCAAAGCCTTGGCCAGCTCGGTTTTACCCACACCCGTGGTACCCATGAAGATAAACGAGCCGATAGGACGCTTCATATCCTGCAAGCCAGCCCTACTCCTACGGATGGCATCGGCGATAGCGCTGATAGCCTCGTCCTGGCCCACCACACGCTTGTGCAGTTCCTCTTCCAGATTCAACAGTTTGGCACGCTCGCTCTGCATCATCTTGCTCACCGGAATGCCAGTCCAACGGGCCACCACCTCGGCAATATCATCCGCTCCCACCTCCTCGTCAATCATGGCTTTGTCGCCCTGTATGCTGCTTAATTCAGCCTGCAATTTGGCGATTTCATTCTCTTCATTCTTGATGAGACCGTAACGCAACTCGGCCACACGTCCATAATTGCCCTGACGCTCCTGGTTGACAGCTTCCTGCTTGTATTCCTCAATCTTGGCTTTCTTGTTCTGGATGCTATCCACAATATTTTTCTCGTTACGCCATTTGGTGGCAATCACATTGCGTTGCTCCTGCAATTCGGCAATAGTCTTGCTCAGCTGGGCCACCTTTTCCTCCGCATTCTCCCGCTTGATAGCCTCGCGTTCAATCTCGAGCTGTCTGATTTTACGCTCAATCTCATCCAATTCCTCCGGTACCGAGTTGATTTCCATTCTCAGCTTCGAGGCGGCCTCGTCAATCAAGTCGATAGCCTTGTCCGGCAGGAAACGCTCGGTAATATACCGCTGCGACAACTCTACGGCCGCAATGATAGCCTCATCCAGGATACGCACCTGATGATGGGTTTCGTAACGCTCCTTCAGTCCTCGCAGAATAGAGATGGCGGAATACTTGTCCGGCTCATCAATCATTACCGTCTGGAAACGACGGGCCAATGCTTTGTCTTTCTCAAAATACTTCTGGTACTCGTTCAGGGTGGTAGCGCCGATAGCTCTCAGTTCACCACGGGCCAGAGCGGGTTTCAGAATGTTGGCGGCATCCATGGCACCCTCGCCCGAGCCGCCAGCACCCACCAAAGTGTGGATTTCATCGATAAACAGGATAATCTCGCCATCAGAATCAATCACCTCTTTGATAACGCTCTTCAAACGCTCCTCAAACTCGCCTTTGTATTTGGCACCGGCCACCAGAGCACCCATATCCAAAGCATACAACTGCTTGCTTTTCAAGTTCTCCGGTATATCTCCACTCACCAATCTGTGAGCCAAACCTTCCGCGATAGCGGTCTTACCCACACCAGGCTCACCTATCAGGATAGGATTGTTTTTGGTACGACGCGACAGGATCTGCAGCACCCTACGAATCTCCTCGTCACGACCAATTACCGGGTCGAGTTTGCCCTTGCGGGCAGCCTCGTTCAGGTTGGTAGCGAACTTGTTCAGCGCATTGTATGTATCTTCGCTGGTAGAGCTGGTAGCCTTGCTGCCCTTTCTCAATTCCTGGATAGCCATCTTGATACCCTTGTCGGTCAGGCCGGCATCCTTCAGAATCTTGGAAGCCTCGTCGTTGGCGGCAAAGATACCATAGAACAGATGTTCCAGCGAAACATATTCGTCCTTCATCTCCTGGCTCAGCATCATAGCCTTCTGAATAGCGGTCTGCACCCCATTCGACAGGTACTGGTCGCCACCTGTCACCTTCGGAATGCTCTTCAGCTGGCGTTCCACCACCTGGGCAATCACCTTCGGATCGGCTTCCTGTTTCTTGATGATAAAAGGTATCACATTCTCGTCCGAGTCAAGAATGGCTTTCAGTATGTGGAGGTTGTCTATCTTCTGCTGTTGGTTGCTCATGGCAATCATCTGCGCATTGGCGATAGCCTCCTGTGTTTTGATTGTCAAATTATTCATGTTCATGGTTCTCAAATTTTAAAGTTACGCCCCCCTTTGGAGCAACAATTTTGCCAAAGCCCTCCGACTGACAAAATGGCAGGAAAAATGCAGACTGGGACTTTCTCATCTCCTATCAATTCCTCAAAGTACTGAATGTAACGCTCTCCACCCGTCTGAAATACTTCAACGGCACATTGATAGAGGATAAAAATGGCATTGTGAAAGACCGCGTACAGTTAAAGTCTGTAATCGGAGTCGGCATCGGCTACAGTTTCTAACCCTCATATTGATTTTTTTTGTATCTTTGCAGTTTAAACATATATAAATGTATTTAACTGACAATTACTGAAATATGTCTGAAGAAAAGAAAGAAGAAAGAAGCAATAATTCCAAACCATACCATAAAAAACATCGGAAACCTTTCAGAAAGCCCAATGATTCGGGCGAACAAAGGGAGAGAAAAGAGAATTTTGAGAAGAGGGGAAATAACAATACTCCCATCAACAATGAAACTCCCGTCAACAACATTTCCGAAGAAAGCATTGTGGTAGAGGAAACTTCCGTAGTAGAAGTAGAATCAACTGAATTTCAAGAAATTAAAGAAAAAACTGCCACTATCGAAGCATCCGTCGAAGCCACTGTTGAGGCAAGCGCGGACGACACTGTTGCTCCCGTTTCCGAAGCAACTCCCAGCAAGATTGAGTCCAAAATCAAGGAGCAGTTCTCCGACAAGGACCACTCTCAGGTTGAGAATCTGGACCAATACTTGGACATGGACATCCGCACGGGCAGCAATCCCGAAGCCGATGCCATCGCCGCCAATATCTTCCTTACCCGTGGCCTCAACGAGAAACCTGACGTAGAGACCGCCCATTGCCACGAGTACCGCTACAACTGCTGCAAATTAGCCACTTACGACTGGATTGAAAAGATGGACATCTCCTTGGACTTTCTGGATTTCAACATTGCGGAGGTGCGTTTCAAAAACAGTCACAAGGACTTTTACATTCTTCCCGAAGAAGGTGTTTTCCATGTGGGCGACATTGTAGCCGTGGAGGCCTCTCCCGGACACGACATCGGCATCATCTCCATGCTGGGCATAGCCGTCAAGAAGCAGCTGGAGCACAAACGCATCAAGCCGGAGGATGTCACGAAGAAGCTGTACCGCACCGCCCGTGTCAGCGACATTGACAAGTGGATTTCCACCGTAGATCTGGAGCACACCACCATGCTGTCCTCCCGCTACATTGCCTGGGATCTGAACCTGAAAATGAAGGTCAACGACGTGGAATACCAAGGAGACGGCACCAAGGCCATCTTCTACTATTCCGCTGAGGAGCGTGTCGATTTCCGCGAGCTGATCAAGATTCTGGCCGAGCAGTTCCGCATCCGCATCGAGATGCGCCAAATCGGCGTCCGCCAGGAAGCCGCCCGTCTGGGAGGTATCGGCACCTGCGGCCGCGAACTGTGCTGCTCCGCCTGGCTCACCAACTTCCAGTCGGTGTCCACCAACACCGCCCGCACCCAACAGCTGTCGCTCAACCCGCAGAAACTGGCCGGCATGTGCGGCAAACTGAAATGCTGCCTCAACTTCGAGCAGTCAACCTACCTCGAGGAGTCCAAAGGCTTCCCAGCCCCCAACGTGCATCTGAAAACCAAAAAAGGCAAGTGCTTCTACAACAAAATCGACATCTTCAAGAAGATTGTGTGGTACTCATACGCTGACGATAACAGCAAGATTTTCGCCATCCCTCTGGAAAAAGTCAACGAGATCATCAAGATGAACTCCGAAGGCAAATTCCCCGAAACACTGGAGGAATTCGCTGTAGTCAACCAGGCCAAGGTGGAAGAAGGTGTCAGCTACAGCATGGACGAACTAAAACGAATCGAGGACCGATAATGAAAAAGTTAGTGTTTTTCCTGCTCACCGCCACCCTGCTCTGCTCTTGCGGACCGAAGCGTTTTTACGAGGCCATCACCCCCGTGAACCCCAAAGGCTGGCACCTCGACTCGCTGCTCACCTTCCAGGTGGACATCACCGACTCGCTGCAATATTATGACTTTTACCTGTATGTGCGCAACAACACCGACTATGCGATGCAGAACTTCTATGTCTTTTTCACCACCGAATTTCCCAACGGCTACAAGGCACAGGACACTTTGGGCTTTGTGTTGTGCGACAAGTACGGCAACTGGACCGGCAAAGGACATGGCTATCTGAAAGAGAACCAGTTCCTGTTCAAACCCAAGGTGCGTTTTGCCCGCTGCGGCACCTACACCTTCACGGTGCAGCAGGCCATGCGGGAGGAACAACTGCAAGGCATCACCGATTTCGGACTTGCGCTGTATGAAGTGAAATAACGGTGAGAAGGTGAGAAGGTGAGAAGAGATGATGGATTACAGGATTACGGGATGAGGAATTGACAGTTGACAATTGATAATTAACCTTCTCACCGCCTAACCTTTCTAACCTTTCTAACCTTCCTAACCTTCCTAACCTTCCTAACCTTCCTAACCTTCCTAACCCTTAATTTGAATTTTGAACTTTGAACTTTGAACTTTGAATTCTGAATTCTAATCCCCAACCACTATCCACTTGAATGAAATTATATAAAATAATGAAAAGGTTGTTCTTCCTAAGTCTGATTCTGCTATGGGGCATTGCTGTCACCGCGCAGGAGAGCAGCGAGAAAGTGTCCAAACAGCACAGCAATGTCAAAGGCGGCGCTCGCATCGGTCTTACCACATCGCAGATCTCAGGCGACGACCTCACCGGCTTCCACCAATTCGGCGCATACGCCGGCCTTTACGTCACCTTCCCCTTGACGCAGAACTGGAAATGGATGATACAGCCCGAACTCAACTTCAACATGAAAGGCAGTCACACCTACTTCCCCAAGGGACTGCAGGAAGGGCAGCAAACCTATTCGCTCAGCCTGTACTATATCGAAGTACCTGTCATAATCCGCTGGAACTGCTATAAGGGACTGATTCTCGAGTTAGGGCCTTCTTTCAATATCAACGTTTTTCATCAGGAGAAATTCGATGGCGATGCGGACCATCACGTACAGCCTTTCCGCTGGTACGAGGTCGCCGCCGTCATCGGCGCAAACTATTTGTTCAAAGATCATTACGGAATCTTCTTCCGTTTTACCAGTTCAATCGTCCCAGTACGAGTCCCCAACAACGTCACCAACCGCCTGCAGAAAAAGCAATTCAACGACGCCCTGATGATCGGGTTTTATTACCAGTTCTAACCTGTTTTTCCAACCCCTTATTAAGGACAAGCCCCCGCCCCTGCCTGTCCCCATACATTATATATATCGCTCTCGAAACAAATTATTTTTTTTCGGTAATTTTTTTTAGGTAATTTTATTTCGGTAATTCGATTAAAAGTTGTATCTTTGCCACCAAATACAAAATATCATGGTAAAGATTGTCAATCCTTTCATTGTTTCAGGGAAAATCGCGCCCGAATATTTTTGCGACCGTGTCGAAGAGGCTGCCCAATTGGAGAAAGCCCTTTGTAACCAGATGAATGTAGTGTTGACCTCTTCACGTCGTATGGGGAAAACGTCTCTCGTTGACTTTGTTTTCGATTCTCCTGGCATCCAGGAGGAATATGTCACCATCACAGTGGATATACTGCACACCACCACCTTCCGTGAATTTATCCTTGCCTTGGGCACCGCTGTGTTTGACTGTGTGGCAACTCGAAGCGAAAAACTACGAAAGCAGTTCGTCACTTTCCTGAAATCACTCAGTGCCAGTTTCGGCTATGACACCCTGCTGAATATGCCGACATTTGATATAAAATTAGGTGATGTGCAGCGACCGGAATATACGTTAAACGAGATTTTCGCTTATCTCGAAGCTGTTGACAAACGCTGTCTGGTTGTCATAGATGAATTTCAACAAATCACACGCTATCCCGAGAAGAATGTTGAGGCCATGCTCAGAACCTATATTCAAAAAATGTCGAACGCCAATTTTGTGTTCTCCGGAAGTCGACGCAGACTGATGGAGGAGATGTTTTTCTCTTCAAAACGACCTTTCTATCAAAGTGCCAAGTCCTTACGTCTCGAACCCATAAGAACCGCTGTTTACCAAGAATTTGCGATTCATCATTTCCAACAAGCCGAAAAAAACATTACCGCAGAGGCATTCACCTTTATTTATGACACATTCTGGGGCGTCACTTTTTATATCCAAAGAATTTTAAAAGATGCATTTGCGGAAACCCGTATTGGTGACACCTGTGATTTGGATGCCATTAAAGAATTGATAGAAAACTATATCGACGAGAATGACTCCCGTTTGCGCGAGCAACTTGCATTTATCACAGAAGCTCAAAAGGAGTTATTGTATGCCATTCACGCTGAAAAGCAAGCACAAAACATCACTTCTATGGCATTCAATAAGAAATACCGATTGCGTTCGCCCAGTTCAACACAATCCGCAGCTCTGAAACTTCTCGAATACGATCTAATCACCCGCACCGAAAACTCCTATTCCATTTCCGACCCATTGTTTAGCCTGTGGCTAGACCGCCGGAGAGTATGAGAAAGAAAATGACTAACACATTCCCATCAAAGGGAAAAGGATGTAGAAGCGGCGGCTTCATTCAGCCAGTGATTGTAGTCTTTCACCAGTTTGAACTGTTTTACGACGTAGGCTAATAATTTGTCCTCATCTCCGAATAAAATATCGTCGGGAAGATCCTGCATGAGGGTGTAATCCTTCAGGCGCAGATAATCAGCATACGGGGAGTCTTTCGGCAGGCCGTTGGGCACCCGTTTCAGGAAACTGCCCTCGGAAAAGCTCCAATTCTTGGCTTTCTTCACCGCCTTATCGAACAATTCTCCATCATAAATAATCTCATGGCGAATGTGTTCCAACAGTTCTTTGGTCGGTGCGTACATGCCCGCCGCCAACAAATTGCCACCGATGTAATCCGCCTCGGCAGGTTCAATATGGAAATAATAGCCACCGTTACCCGACTTCTTCCCTCCTTTGCAGATAAAGCAACCCATGTGATTCTTATAGGGTCGCTTATCGGAAGAAAAACGGATATCACGATAGATTCTGTAGGTGCAGTCCTTCAGCTCCAGTCCATACACATCAGAGTCAAAGGCGGCCACAGCCTCCATCAATTTCAGGGAAAAAGCATTGAATTTTTCTTGAACATGCTTATACTCAGCTTTATGCGCATTAAACCACTCCCGGTTGTTATTCCGCATCAGCTGGTCCAAAAAAGACATGGTTTCTTTCATAGGGAAGACTATTAAAAATATGGGGCGAAAAATCGCCCCTTTAGAATTACAAATCATAATCTGTGGCAAAGAAGCTTAACGTTTCAGCGCTTCCACTTCTTTTTTCAGCTTCTCGAACTCTTCCATCATAGCAGGCAACATACGTACGCTGGCCATCTCGCGCCAAGCCTTACGAGCGTCAATGGCAGGCTGTCCGAAAAGCGTCTGGCCTTCTTCCTTCACGCTCTTGTCCACTGCCGACAGCGCCAGAATAGTGGTTCTTTTGGCAATGTACAGGTCCTTGTTCACACAGGCGCGCGCCCAAATGTTGCAGTCATCGTCGATATAGGTACAGCCTGCGATAGCACACTGGGCACCAATCAGACAGTGGTCACCGATATGGGTATCGTGACCCACCTGCACCTGATTGTCGAATTTCACGCCCTTGCCGATAAAGGTGTCACCTGAAACGCCCTTGTCGATGCAAGTATTCGCACCCACTTCCACCTTGTCGCCAAGGATAGTGCGGCCGCACGACTCCAGCTTCTTCCAGCCATCCTTGCGTTTCTGGAAATAGTAGGCATCCGCGCCGATAGAAGCACCGGAATGAATAATCACATCATCCCCGATAATCGTGTGCGCATAGATGCTCACGTTAGCATGAATAACACAATTCTTTCCGATTTTCACATCCTCGCCGATGAACACATTGGGCTGGATAATCGTTCCCTCGCCAATTTGGGCATCGGGATGAATGGCAGCTGTCTGCGGATGCAACTGCACAAAATGTCTGACAACGGTGACGAAATCGCCTACCGGATCGTCCGTGATAATCAGTGTCTTGCCTTCCGGGCATTCCACTTCCTTGTTGATCAGGATTATCGTTGCTTCGCTGGAAAGGGCTTTATCATAATACTTTGGAGAATCAACAAAAGAAACATTGCCTTTTTCAACGGAATGGATCTCATTGATACCGGTAATCAGATTGGAGCGATTACCCACAATGGTCACTTGATGCCCGATAATACCACAGAACTCGTCAAGGGTAATAGGGGTCTCGAATCTCATATTATTTTACTCTTTCAGCGTATTTATTGGTACGAGTGTCAACCTTGATCATCTCGCCAGTTTCGATAAAGAGGGGAACGAACACCTCAGCGCCAGTTTCCACGGTAGCACGCTTGGCAGCATTGGTGGCGGTATCACCCTTAACACCTGGTTCAGTGTAAGTTACCTGCAAATCCACGAAAGGAGGCAATTCGCAAGTCAGCGGGGTGTCGGTATCGGCATGATACATGATTTCCACGCCTTGACCTTCTTTCAGCAAACCGGGGTTGTTGATCAATTCACCAGGAATAGCCAGCTGCTCATAGGTTTCTGAATGCATGAAGTTATAGGTGTCATCACCTTCTTTATATAAGAACTGGTAGGGACGACGCTCCACTCTGGCCAGGTCAATCTTCACACCGGCGGTGAATGTGTTTTCCCATACACGCTGAGTTCTCAAATTACGCAATTTTGTTCTCACAAAAGCAGGACCTTTTCCGGGTTTCACATGCTGAAATTCAACAATAGACCACAGTTCACCGTTCAATTCGATGCAAAGTCCATTCTTAAAATCTGCAGTTGTTGCCATAACTTATTATAAATTAGTTAGTACTATTATCTATTTTAAGCATGCAAAAGTAAGAAAAAAATCCACGTCCAACGGATTTCTTAACATTTATTAAGATTACATACAGTCCTCCTGCTACCCGAAACTCCCCTCGGGCGAAGCGAAGCTTCCCTATTTCTTTGGCATTCTCACATAATGCGGCATCTCGAACGGAATTTCCATCGACAGCTCGATATAGCCAGCGAACTCGCCGTTTTCGAACCATGGGCACTGGTAGATCATCTTCTTGAGGCCATTCTTCTCGATGGTGTAGCAATTCACATTGTGATTGGCCAGCAGTCCCAGCAGTTTGGTGCGTGCCGGCTCAGGGTGGCAGTCCAGCAACGACTGGCCGATAATGCTCTTGCCGTCTTTGATGAAAGTCTTCACCGACTTGTCGTTCATGTCTAAAATGATGCCGTCTTTGTCACAAACGGTCACGGAAATGGGGGCTTCTTTAAAGTAGTTCATAGATTTTAGGTTTTAGGTATTAGGGATTAGAAAGGTAGGTTATAGGTTTCAGTCAGTATTTACTAAACACTAATCACTAAAACCTATCCACTATTTTTTTCGCTTCGGCGAGTTTGGCGTCGAGGAGTTCCTGGGTTTTGGCTTCCATGAGCAGGCGCAAGTAGGGCTCGGTGTTGGAGGGACGCACGTTGAACCACCAATCCTTGAACTCGATACGGTAACCGTCGAAATCCATGAACTTGGTATAGGTTTCCTGGGCACAGAAATGCTCGCGCATGGCTTCCATCGCAGCTTTTTTATCTTCAATCTTGAAATTGATTTCTCCCGTATTACGATAAGTGGCGATTTGGGCGATCAACTGCGACACGGACACGCCTTTTTTCTTCATCTCACTGAAAACATGCAAGATAACCTGTGCTGCAATCATCGCTGAATCAGAATAATAGAAATCACGGAAATAGTAGTGGCCCGCAAACTCGCCTCCAAAAGCACCGTCAATTTCGCGCAGCTTAAGGGCCGCAAAGGCACGTCCCACACGCCAGGTATAGATCTCACGTCCCATCTTCTCAATGTATTCAGTCACCGACTTGGAAGTGCGGATATCCACAATGACCTTGCCCTGCATATTCTTCTCGCCCACAAAATAAAGCGCCAGCACCGCAATCATCAAATCGGGCGGAATAAACTGGCCTTTCTCGTCCACAAACATCACCCGGTCGGCATCACCGTCAAAAACCACGCCGATGTCCGCCTTCTCCCGCAATACCCTCTTCTGCAAATCCACCACATTCTGCGGTTCCAGGGGATTGGCCTCATGATTCGGAAAAGAACCATCCAGCTTATCATACATATATATGGGTTGCGTGCCGAAAATATCCTTCACCAGAATCGAAGCCATGCCATTGGAACAGTCCATCACGATTCTCAAATTGGAACAATCATGATGATACTGTTTCTGAAATTCCAGATATTCAGGCATCACAGGGTAGTCTATGATTTTGCCTTTGGCAGAAAGCGGAACCACCTCCTGCTCCCGCATCATCCGCTGCAACTCACCGAGACCCGTGTCCAGTCCCACAGGAAGCGCATCCTCGCGAGACACCTTCAAACCATTGTATTCCTTGGGGTTATGTGAGGCGGTAATCATCACGGAAGCTTTGAAATGATGCTTGGCAGTAAAATAATACACCATCGGAGTTGTGGTCATGCCCATGTCACACACATCGGCACCCGCATCGGTGATACCACGGGTCAAACTGTCGAATATGGTCGGGGTTGACAATCTCATATCCCTGCCTACCAGCACTTTGTCAGCTTTCAACAAAGCAGGCAAGAAAAAGCCGAAACGATAGATATCGTCCGTGGTGAAGTCCTCACCGAAAACGCCTCGGAAATCGTATTGTTTGAATGCGCCCATGATGGTTAGGTTTTAGGTTACAGGTTACAGTGATTAGGGGTTAGGGGTTAGGGGTTAGAAGGTGAGAAGGTGAGAAGGTTAGAAGGTTAAAAGGTTAGGGGTTAGAAGGTTAGGAGGTTAGGAGGTTAGGAGGGTTAGAAAGGTTAAATGATTCTGGATTTTGAATTTTGAATTCTGAATTTTGAATTCCCCTTCTTTTAGAAGGGGTGCCCGAAGGGCGGGGTAGTATAATTGTCAACTGTCAAATATTAACTGTCAATTATTAACTGGTCACTGCTTCCGCACAAGGTTTTCCCACCTGGGGAAGGCATATTTCTGAATATCGAAAAACAGATTGTAAAACACTCTGCCCCAATAATTTCTCAAACCGAATCCACTCGGACTTTTCATAAATTTCTCGCACAACACCACCTTATGGTCTTCGGCATGAATCAGCACCACCCAGACCGTCCCCAATTTGGTATGGTCATCAAACGACTCCACCATGAACAACAGGGCATAGGGAGAGGTCTTGGGGAAGTTGGATTTCTGCACATACTCTATCACCGCCTCATCGGAATAGACTGCGTCAATAGTAATAAATTCTGAGAGCATATTGTTAATTTTCAGAGTTTTGTTCCGCTTTGTCACCCACGACAAATCATACTGCATAATCGGCTTGCGGAAACTCATTCGCACATCGTATTTCTTCTGGTCGGAGATAATCAGCATGTTCCAGTCATTGAGATAACGCAAAAGCACCTCCTGAGGCAACTGGAATCCGCTGCGTGTGAATTTCGCCTTCGAGAAATCCACGCCAAGCCACGTCACCTCTCGGTGAGTCAGAAAATCAGCGAACAGTTCAGCATCGAAATACACTTTCCTAGAATTTACGAAGTGCAAAAATACGAAAAATTCAATTAGCAAGTTAGTAAATTCGTCAATGTGTCAATTTTATATTTCGTGAAGACGTTAAGACGTTAAGACGTGGAGACGTGGAGACGTGGAGGCGTAGGGATGAATTCCGTCTTGACGAATGCACGCAGTGCATGTCTTAACGTCTTAACGCCTTGACGCAATTCAACAAATAAACAATTCAACAGATTCAACAAAAATTAGTATCTTTGCACTTTTAAATACATATACATCATCATAATGACTACAAAGAAAACCACTGTCAATATTGTCACCCTCGGTTGCTCAAAAAACAATGTGGACTCAGAGGTGATTGCCGCCCAGTTGCAAAAGATGGGCTGCGAGGTGATGCACAACAGCACCCGCGATACCGATATCGTCATCATCAACACCTGCTGTTTCATCCATGACGCCAAGGAACAGTCCATCGACGAGATTTTCATTCATGCGGAACGCAAAAAACAGGGACTGGTCAAGAAAATATACGTAGTGGGCTGTTTGGCGCAGCGTTACAAAAACGACTTGGAGGAACTGATTCCCGAAGTGGATGCCTTCTACAGCTTTGCCGAGCTGCACAAGCTATTCAAGCTGGACCGTTTCGACCTACTGAACCAGCACGAGCGACTGCTCTCCACCCCCTCGCACTACGCCTACCTGAAGATTTCCGAAGGCTGTGACCGCAGCTGCTCCTACTGCGCCATCCCCCTGATTCGTGGCAAACAAGTGTCCAAGCCCATCGACATCCTCGTGGAAGAGGCCAAACTACTGGCACAGAGCGGGGTGAAGGAGCTGATGCTCATCGCACAAGACCTGACCTATTACGGCATGGACCTCACCCAACACCGCGACCTGGAGATGCTGCTGCGCCGCCTCGCCCAAGTTGACGGTCTGGAATGGATCAGGTTGCACTACGCCTACCCCATCGGCTTCCCTTACGAAATACTGGATGTGATGAACGAATACTCCAACATCTGCAAATACCTTGACATTCCTCTGCAACATATCAACGAGGACATTCTCCGCGACATGCGCCGTGGCGGCGGAGGCATGCAGACCTACAAGCTGATAGAGAACATCCGCGACAAAGTGCCCGGCATCACCCTGCGCACCACCCTCATCTCCGGCTACCCCACCGAAACCAAGTCCATGCACAAGGAACTGGTGGAATTCGTCAAAAAGGTGAAATTCGAGCGTCTGGGCGTCTTCGCCTACTCACAGGAAGAGGACACCCCCGCCTACCCGCTCGGTGACCCCGTCAAAACCTCGGAGAAAAACCGCCGTGTGGAGGAAATCATGAGCCTGCAAGAGGAAATTTCCCTGGCACACAACGAAAAACTGGTGGGCAAAGTACTGAAAGTGCTGGTGGATTACGAAGAAGACGACTTTTACGTGGGCCGCAGCGAATACGACTCACCCGATGTGGACAATACCATTCTCATCGACAAGAAACAGAAACTTGACATAGGTAGCTTCTATCCCGTAAGAATCGACCAGGCTGACCGTTACGACCTTTACGGCAGCATTATCAAACCCAATAAAGAAGCGTAAGAAAATGATATTCAGAATTATAGGACTTATTGCTGGGCTCCTTGTCGGGGGTGGGAATTTTTTCACTGGGCTAATCGGTTACCTCATAGGAAGACTCATGGACCATTGGGTCAATGGGACAACTGTACGAACAAGTTTCTCCTCTCACCATATCTCGCAAGACGAATTTATCGACATGCTCATGCAGCTGACAGCGGCGGTCATGCAAGCCGACAATAAAATGCTGAAATCAGAGTTGGACTTTGTCAAAACGTATCTGGTGAACAATATTGGCGTGAACAAAGCCCAGAAAGCCATCCTCGAACTGCGCGACTATCTCAACCAACCCATTGATCTCCAGAGTGTTTGCCAAAACATCAAGAACAACTCCAACATCCAGGAAAGGCTCTTGATCATGCAATTCCTCTTTGGGCTGGCCCAAGCCGACGGTCACATTGACGCCACCGAAGTGAACATCATCCGCAACATCGCCCTCAGCATCGGCATTCCCTCCTCCACCTTCGAATCCTTGAAATCCATGTTTATGGGCTACAGCTACCACGGCGGCTACGGCAGCACTTACGGCTCTAGCTTCGGCTCCGACTATGGATACAATTCCGGATCAAACAGTTACAGTTCAACAACATACCACAACCTGGACGACGACTACAAGATTTTGGAGATTTCGTCAAGTGCCACCCACGAGGAAGTGAAAAAAGCCTACCGCAAGGCCGCCATC
>JAFXSR010000014.1 GCA_017525505.1 Bacteroidales bacterium | reverse complement strand
TAATTCGACCATTACCAACAGTTATAATGCTGGTAATATTTCTTCTTTTTCTTATTATTCTTATTCTGGAGGGATTGTGGGTTATGGTAATTCGACCATTACCAACAGTTATAATGCTAGTAATATTTCTTCTTCTTCTTCTAATTCTTATTCTGGAGGGATTGTGGGTACTGGTAATTCGACCATTACCAACAGTTATAATGCTGGTAATATTTCCGCACCATCTTCTTATCGTGCTGGAGGTGTGGTTGGTTATGGAACAGGTCAAATAAGCAACTGTTATTATAGAGATGATTGCGGTGGTAATAATACTTATGGTGGTTCGCCGATGTCTTCATCAGTTATGCAGACACAAGAGTTCCTGGATATTCTTAACAATGGCACTTGCGCATACGAGATGGATGCTATCCCCCATATTAATCAAGGTTATCCTACATTAACGATGATGGTTCTTGTTTCCAATACTTTATGTGCTACAAATATCACCCAAACACATGCTACACTTCACAGTATTGCTGAGATAGAAAATGATATTTTCATTTCAGCTGGATTTATGTATAAACCATCTACAACCACCAATTATATTCATGTTCCTATTAACGCAATAGCGGATACATTGTCGTACATTCTTTCAGGTCTAACACCATCAACAAATTACTCATATAAATCTTATTTAATCACAACTGGTTGCGATACCACTTTTGGAGAGGAAAAATCTTTTACAACCCTATCTGTTTCTTCTACAACTAATAACGCCACAAATGTCACCCAAACTCACGCCACACTAAACGGCTCTTTCACCATCGGGGATGCCAATATGTCCTCGTATGGTTTTGAATATAGGAAAAACACTGACACTGTCTTTCAAACGGTTACAGTGTCGGGAGAAGGCAGTTTGTCGGAAACCGTAACAGGATTAACCCCCAACACCCAATACACTTATAGATCATTCTGTACAGCTGTTAGCAGCGAACCTGTATATGGCAATTATAGGAATTTCACAACCCAGACTGTTTCTGTCACCACAAACTCCGCCACTGATTTAACAGAATCATCCGCCATATTGAATGGTACTATGTCAATGGGAGATGCTACTGTTATCGGCAAAGGGTTTGAGTATCATGCTGTGGGTGACGAAAATTTTATCACCGTAAACGCTACAGGAAGCACGGACAATTTTTCAGCACCATTGTATGGACTCACAGTTAACACGACTTACGAGTATCGGGCTTTTGTAAATATTGCAGAGAACACAGAAACCTACTACGGTACTATACAAACCTTCGAGGTCTCCTGGCTGAATGCCGATACCATTCTTATTTATGACGCAGATATGCTGCGGTGGGTGTCAAATCGTTGCAATAGTGGTACTACATTTGAGGGCAAGTATATCAAACTGATGAATAATATTGTACTGCCTCTCAACCAACCCAATAACATGACCTCTATCGGCACCTATCCTAATTATCCGTTCAAAGGCACTTTCGATGGCAATGGAATGCTGATAACCAATCTTTATATCGACCAACCCAACACTCCTTATCAAGGATTCTTTGGCTATACACAAAATGCTTACCTGTATGAGGTGGGCTTGGTGAACATCACCGCCAGCGGGCGCAACTACACGGGAGGTATGGTGGCTTACGCTGAGAACACTTATATGAGAGATTGTTATGTAAGTGGTGGAACTTTGTTTGCCCTAAGCTACTGCGGTGGCTTGGTAGGTTATCAGTCAGAGGGAACAAATTCCATTATTTCAGGATGTTACAATACCTGTACTGTAAGTGGCACCAGCTATGTGGGCGGTTTGGTGGGCTTCAGCAATTATGCTACTGTCCGCAATAGCTATGTGGCCTCCAGTGTGGCGGCTCAAGGCTCAGCGGTGGGTGCCATTATCGGTGGTGCTAACGAGGTGCTCATGTACAACTGCTATTTCAGTACCCAAACCACAGGACAAACCAATGCTATCGGCGAACATAATTTCCGTGACGGAGAGGGACTGACCAATGCCGAAATGCAGAACAGCCAGTTCGTTGCCACTCTGAACCAAGGTTTGGTAACTCCTGTATGGAAAGCCGACTATGCTTCCCCCATCAACAATGGCTTCCCGATTTTGATTTGGCAATACTCTGATGTGGAGACTTGTGAGGCTCCGACAAATCTGTCTTATACTGTTGATGGTAATACAGCCACACTAACTTGGAGCGGTGGAGACAATGCCAGCTATTTTGTAGTGGAATATGGTGTAAACGGCGGCAACACCCAGACAGAAAACACATCTAGTCACCAGTATGTAATACATAATCTACAAAACGCCAACTATTATTGGCGGGTTAAATCTGTTTGTTCGTTTGGCGAGAGCAATTTTGTCAATGGTAACAATATTGTTACGGGTATTACCAACCATAATAACGAGCAGATGCTACAAATTTACCCCAATCCCACCAAAGATGTTGTCAATATACAATTGGCAATGAATAATGAACAAATAGATGGAGTGGATATTCAGCTGTTTGATGTATATGGCAGATTGTTGGAGGTTGTCAATATGGCGGATGCACGCGGTGCGGCCTTACAGACCACACAAATCGACCTCTCCCGCTATGCCCAAGGAGTGTATTTCGTGAAAGCGGTGGCGGAAGGAAAGATTATTGCGGTACGAAAGGTTGTGAAACGGTAACATGTAGGCGATTGCGTTTCGCAATCGCTTACATAACCCTCTGCGAGACGCAGAGGTCTCCATACAATGCAGAGCCGCATGTCCGTGCGTCTCTGCATTAATTATAAATTTCCCATTATATACATGTATGTTATTCAGAATAATTTTCTATTTTTGCACCATACTAACCCCTAACCCTTAAAACCAAACCCCTGTAACCTGAAACCTAACCCCTGAAATGTCCGACGAATACTACATGCAGTGTGCCCTCGACGAGGCGATGGATGCCTTCGAGGAAGATGAGGTGCCCGTGGGCGCTGTGGTGGTCTCCAATGGCCGTATTATTGGCCGTGGCCATAACAGAACCCGTATGCTGAACGATGTGACCGCTCATGCGGAGATGCAAGCCATTACTGCGGCTGCCAATCATTTGGGTGCCAAATATTTGACAGATTGTACGTTGTACGTCACATTAGAGCCTTGTGTGATGTGTGCCGGGGCTATCGCCTGGGCACAATTGTCAAAGGTGGTATATGCCGCCTCTGATCCCAAAAAAGGTTACCAGTTGATTAAACAGCCCTTGCTTCATCCCAAAACCGAAGTGGTGAAAGGGGTAATGGAAGCTGAAGCATCTGCCTTGCTGAAGGAATTCTTCGGAAAGAAACGCGGTTGATAAAGGGTGCCATTTGTCAGAAACAGACAGAATAACTTAGTAAATTAGCATTACGGTGCCGTTTCTGACGACTTTCTTGCCGTCGGGACGGATAAATTCAAGACGATACACATACATGCCAGCAGGCACGGCCTTACCTGATTTCTGCTCGGTGCCATCCCAGCCTTGGGTAATATCGTTGGTGATGAAGACAATTTCTCCTTGCCGTGAGTAAATGGTGAAAAGGTAACCATTGGTATTCATAAACGAGTTGGCAGGCTTGAACACCTGATTCTCAATGATGGTGCCATTGGGTGTGAAGGCGTTGGGAATGTATGTGTTGGGAAATTGTTCCACTTCGATGATGTTAGAGATGCTTTCATCAGCAAAGCCATACTCGTTGAGGCCTTCGTGTGCCACCACATAATATTGGAAATGCGATCCCGTCTCAAACAGCTCACTCACATTGTCACTGTAGTTGTTCAGTTCGGTAGCAACCAGGTTGTTTTCCACATCGACAAAATAGGGGCTGATTTCCACTTTCCGGAACACACTGTACGAGGCGGTTCCTCCGTTGAATTCTCCGTAGTTGTTCCACTGCAGGACATTCTCCTGTGCCGCAGTGCCTTCTCCTGTCAGCAAAATGGTATGGGCAATGTTGGAAGCGGCGGATTCAGCACCGCATTCGTTGCGCAAGCTGACCTTGTAGTAATTCAGACTGCCCGTTACATCGGCATTGTGATCCTCGTAATTGTATTCGGAAACACCATTCTGATAACTTATTGTGGCTATTCTGTCGAAATTCTGGTTGTTATTGACACTTTTATACACGTATAGTTCGGTGAAAGGCGTGTTGGCCCCGTCGGTCAGAATTCTGATTTCAACATAGTTATTCTCGATGACCGAAACGTGACGGATGTAGCAGAAGTCATCGGCAGCCTCCTCGGTGTAATTGGTGACATCCAAGTTCGAGGAAGTAGAGCTGAATGCTCCTGTGGTATTGATGGCTTTTACGACAAAGCGGTACTGGTGGTTGGTGGGAAGTCCGTTGCAATCGTAAGAAGTAGTATTGCCGTTGACTGAGCCGTGATACTGTAGTGGACCATGGTCTTGGGAATAGTAGATCTGATATTCCCCCACGCCGTCAGTCATGTGTTCGTAGGGGTTCCACTGGAGTTTGATTTTCTTGAGGCACACGTCCATGCTGGCCACGGACACGATGATGTTGTTCTGGGCGTATGTCGTCATGTTGCCGGCAATGGTGCGTTCGCTGTCAAAACAGCTGTCAATGGCGGCGATACGGTAATAGTGCAGGGTGTTTCCCTGGTGGTCGGGACTGATCCAATGGGTGCCCAGCACGGTGTCGATGGCGGGCCAGGGACCACCTGCGCTGGTGGCGTGGTAGATGATGCAGCCGATGGCATCCGAAGAGCTTTGTGTCCAGCCTAATTCAACCCTTTGTGTCGCCGCATTGACACTTACACTGTCCAAGATGGGGGTGGCGGGAGGCGTGGCATCCGAAAAGGTGCCGCTTTTGGGTCTGGTCCTGAACTGACAGGCGGGATTGATATCCTGGGCATAGTTGAAAATGCTGACGTAATAATTATAGTCTTCCTGACATGTGCTGATAGTGTCGCGATAAGTGGTGACAGACTGGTTTACTTGGCCGATACGCACATAGTCGTAGTCGTGGGAGCCTTTGCGCCAGATGGAGAAGCTTTGTCCGGAACAGGTGGCAGGAAAGGGAGAGGGGGTATTCCATTGCAGCAATGCGATGCTGTTCTGGTCGGGATTGCTGCCTGTGGGGGTCAATTGCAGTTTCATGGAGCACATGGTGTCGGAGATGGCACTGCCCTCCGAAGCATGGGCGGCATCGGGTTGTACAAGGAGGTAACAGTATAGCTCATCTATAGTGGGGCCGGCAGCGGGACCGAAAACATTGTTGAAGTTGAACTGAGTGGAACAAACTGTGTCACCGGCATTTACGGTAGCCCCCAGTTGGTAGGGACCGTTGGGTGAGGTACTTACCCATACCTCAATGGTGGCGATGCCGGCATAGAGGTGTGGGTGGTTCCAGAATACTTGACAGTCCGTGGCGTTGTGGTTCATGTTGATACACTGCAGTGTGGGGGGCTCAATCCCCCATGCCGGCAGTGTCATCAGCCAGCACAAGAATGCAAGTATATAGCGTCTTTTCATCATAGTCTATAGGTTGATAACGGAAAATGTCACTGAATATTTCCTGAAACAATGGTGGTGAAATTGTCGTTTTTCAGCAACTCCTTTGCTAATTGCATGGCTTTTTCGCAGGTGAAGTTCTGAATACTAAGCATTTGCAATTCAAAGTCCTGCTCATCGCAGCCAAAATCGTCCCATTTGCTGTATTGTGTCATGTAAGCGACGGTGTTATCTACTTTCCGCAGCATTTGACCAGCCATATAGCTTTTCACCAGCTCCAATTCTTCCGCTGGCACGGGCTCATGGCTCAAACGGTCAATCTCTTTTTTGCATTCCTCAATGGCTTGCCGTGTGACATCCACATTGACTTCGCTTTCGATGTAGAAGATGGAAGATTGTCCGAAATAGAGACTGTCGCAGCTGATGCCGTAGGTGTAGCCGTTCGTTTCGCGCAGGTTGCTCATCAGCCGTGAACCGAAATAGCCTCCAAGGATGGTGGACAGAATGCTGAAGTCCCTGCTCCTCCAATCGTTGTAGGCAATGCCTTGCTGGCAGAGAAAGAAGGACGACTGCATGCAGTCCCGGTGGTAATCCACAATGGGTTCGGTTTGGGGTGTGACGTGGGGTGTTGTTGACAATAGGGTGCTTTGACCGCGTGGAATGGTCTCAAATAGCTGGGTCAGCAGCTGGAACGTTGGCTCATCCAGGTTGCCTGCGGCGAAAAGCCTGATGTTTTCCGCACAGAAACTGCGTTGGTAATATTGCTGAATGTCTTCTAAGGTAATGTCTTTCAGCAGTTCCTCCGTTTGGATTTGTCCCGCGGGATTCTGATCCCCGAATATGTGATGCAGCATCAGCTGGGAGGCACAATAGGAGACTTTCTCTTTGTTATAGGCTAAATCCATGAGTTTGCGCTGCCGCAGAATCTCCAGATTCTTTTTTTTAAAAGAAGGATGTGCAAGAAAATCAAAGATATAGGGAAGCGCTTTGGCACAGTTGTTTCTTGGAATGATGAGGTTGATGGTGGCATACTCGATAGCGACATTCGCATTGTAGCTCACCCCGTAATAGTCCAGAAACTCATCCACTTCGCTGCTGCTGTATTGGCTTGAACTTTCCTTGAGCAACAGATAGCAGAATAATGCCGCGTTTTTCTTGCTTTCGTAGTAGCGCCCCGCTTTGATTTTGATGATGAAATGCAACAGATCCAACTGAGAATTGACGAATTGTTTGAGGGGGATGCCATTACTGAGCAATGACACCACAGGCTTTTCAGGTTTGAATCCTGTATAGTCGTGGATTTGTGGTGCTTGCGTTCGGTCAACAGCCTGCATGGCGTTTTTTTTGAGGGCAAAAGTACAAAAAAATTCGGAGACCGTAGAAATGCTATCGAATTAATAGTAACTGGCCTTTGTCAATATGTTCTCTGCCGTTAGTCTCTTTATATTTAATGACATAAATGTAATTTCCACTGTTCATGGCTCCTCCCTGAAACTCGCCGTTCCAGCCGTATTCGAGATTTCTGCTGGTGAAAATATGTTGTCCGCTCATGGCGAAGATGTCCAGTTGGTATTGTTGTATCTCGGCAGAGGTGACAGGTTTGAAAACATCATTCAACCCGTCGCCGTTGGGAGTAAAAGCGTTGGGAATGGAAAACAATGAGCTGTTTGGATTCGCATTTTCGCTTGTACCGGAAGGAGTGGTGGGAGATTCGTTGCCGCCTGGGGTGCTGTTGCTCTTGTTGTTGCTTTCGGACGTTTGTGTCGAGTTGTTGTTATTACTATTGTTTTTATTATTGATAGTGTTTTTTTCGCTGGATTTCTCTGAGGCGGAATTGTTCTGGGGAACAGGGGGTTCTGTGTTTGCCGGATTGATGACAGCGCTGTTATCTTCCGCTGGAATCATTGTTTCGGTGTCGTTTTGTGCAGAGGGAGTGTCTGTAGCTTCAAGGACAGGGTCGGCAGGAACAATTGTTTCGTCTGCGGAAATCTCGGGCATGGCGTCATTATTGGCGGGTTGGATGTCAGCAGTTTCCTGAGAACTGACCGCAAGTTCCTCTTCTTCAACAGAGAAGGTGTCAATATCTTGATTGTCAGAAATGTTCCTCTGGTGCAGTAGCACTGCACAGCTGCTAATGACGATCACGGCAAGGACGGCATAGACGCTCAGATTTCTGATTTTCTGACGCCGTAGGTGTTGCTGCCATCCGGGATTTTGCTGTATCTTGTCCCAGAGCCCATCGGAAACAGGGGCTTCGAACTGGTCGAATTGGTCTTTGAAGATGTCATCAATATGTTTTTTCATAGTTCTCTATTTTCTTTATCAGTATTTTGCGTGCTTTGCAGCATTGTGCTCTCAGGGTGGTTTCTGAGCATGAAAGCATGGCGGCTGCCTCCTCGTAAGATAGGCCATCGATGACGCAGAGGTTGAAGACAGTGCGACAGCCTTCGGGCAGATCCTGGATAAAGGCCAGCAGTTTCTCGGTGGGGATGTCTTCGTAGTAGTTGCAGTTCATGTCGCCAATGTCGTTGGGCATCTCTTCGTAGGGGATTGTCAGCGGCCGTTTCTTGGCTCGCAGCATGTCGATGCAGGTGTGTGTGGAGATTCTGTGAATCCAGCTGGTTAGCGTTATTTCATCGTGCAGTTGATGTATTTTGGTGAATATTTTGATGAATATCTCCTGCGCAAGATCCTCCGCTTCTTCCCGGTTCGGACAGTATCGCAGTGCAACACCCATCACCATACGGCAGTATTTGTCGTATAACAGTCTCTGGCTCTTGGGTTTATCGGCTTTGCACCCCGCAACAATATCCCTGTCTTTAATCATCCGTTTCATGCGTTATTGTTATATAGGACGTAGTTTTCTGAAAAACGTTGCTCACTTTTTTTGATTTTTGAAAAAAATATAGGTGATCGATATTTCCATGTGCAAAGATACAACAGATTTCCGTATTACAGCAGACGTTTTGAATTTTATGCAGGGCTGTCATATTGTTGCAGCCCTGCATGCATAGGTCTCTGTTGTTTTGTTGCTTTTTCAGGTGGCTTTGTGGGGCTGTCGTATCACGGTAGTCGTCTATAAGTCTGACATCGTGGCTTTGGTTTTCATGTGGCTTGTCATCACGTATTGGCCGATGGGGCAGGAGTGGCATTTTTTCTTTTTGCAGAACGAGGAGTACAATTCCAGCAAGGCTTGCGAGTACAATGCGCTTTTGTTGGGAAATGAGTAGGAGAAGAACATCCGGGTGATGTGGTTGCTTTCGGCGGGACTGTCCTCCAGCAACTCCACAGCTTCGCTTTTCATCAGCTCTTGTCCGCTGAAACTGCCAAAAGCGAACTTTAAAGGTGCTATGCAATTGATAAATAAAAGGTTGATGGAGTCTTTGCCCAGATGAACCGGATGTGTGCGGGTGGCTTTTCCTGGCTGGAAGTGGGTTTGCCAGTAGTCGTCGGGTCGGAGGTTGGTGAACAACTCCTGTATGTGGCAGATGTTGGCTTGTGCGACCAGTCCGTTGAAAAGGTCGGGGCAGCTGAACAGCAACTCGCTAAATTGGGCCAGCCGTATGCTGGGAAAGTTGATGGGGCGCAGACGCAACAAATTCCATATTCCCGGATTGAGTGGTGTCAGTCGGTATTTGTAGCGCAAGTACTCGTACTCATCGCGAAGTTTGCTTATATATTCGTCCGTTTCTTCGCTCTTGTCGTAGGACAGAAGTCCTGCCTGCCCGAAAATCAGGGCATAGATCTGCAGCTTTGAATCCCCATGGTGTTGCAGAATCTTGTAAGGCAGACTCTGTGCCAGCAGCTCGAAGCCGGTGGCATTGATCTTAAAACCGAAACTGTTGGCCAGTGTTTTGTAAACCAGTTCGTTCCAGTCGTTGTGGCTTCTGCCAAGCAGACGAAAGAGCTGCTCCTGCCGGCGGATGAGCCGATCAATGGCCAAGGCGGACAAAATGGAACTCATGGTCAGCGACGGGATGTCCGCAGTGCTATTTCCACAAGGCACTGGATTGGTGGAGAGGGTTAGTTTCCGATATTCTTCCAAAATTTCTTCCGGAATATAGGACTTTAGTTCTAGCGTGGGAATCAGCTCGTTGTCTTTGCGCACAATCTCCATGTCGGCCTGATATACAACATGTAGGATTACTGACAGGTATTTGCTGTCATACTGATGCTTGTGCTTGAACCAGTCGGAGCCGTTTACGTGAATTTCCACGTCCCCTGCCCAGATGTAGTCGTTGATGCGGATGACAGCCTGCTTGAAATCGGGACCCGCATCGTGGTGTATCATGCCGGGACTGATGATGTGAATGTCACGGCCATCGGTGGTTTTAAGATTATTGTGCTTGAAAATCTGGTGCTGCCATAGATATTGTAGAAGCTCTTCTTTCATAATTCCTGATTTTTTTTCGGCCAAAAATATAGCATTTATCTAAGAAAATCAAGTGTAAAAAATTATAAAATATTGATAATAAAATATTGCATGTTTTGTATTTTTCTTGTATGAAGTGTTGAAAAAGTGATTGATTTTGTCGACAAATCGATAAATGGCACTCCAGGACGCTTGTTGTGAATTTTGGAAGAATTTGGGAGAATTTCTTCCATTTACTGTATAAGGGAGGGGACGGAAGCGCAAAAAAAAAGCACCTGAGAAATCAGGTGCTTTCCTTGTGGAGCGTATGAGAATCGAACTCACGACCTCTTGACTGCCAGTCAAACGCTCTAGCCAACTGAGCTAACGCCCCATTGCTTAAAAGCGGTTGCAAAAATACAAAAAAATTCAATACGTAGCACACTTTTTGAAAAAAAATTTTTGTGATGGTGTGAGGCGTCAAGTCATGCACTTCGTGCATTCGTGAAGGCGTTAAGACATGCACTTCGTGCATTCGGTTAGACGAAATTCGTCTCTCCGTCTCCACGAACGAGCGAAGCGAGTGTCTCCACGCCTTCACGTCTCTACGCTTTCACGCTTCCACGAGAAAATCAATTTGCTCATTAACTAATTTGCTCATTAACTCATTATTTTTTTGTATCTTTGCGACCGCTATTTTTGAACATTCATATTATAATATTAATTCATTTTAAAAATTAAAAACTATGGCTTTCAACTTAAGAAACAGAAACTTCCTGAAATTGTTGGATTTCACTCCCGAAGAAATCAAATTTTTTCTGAAACTGGCTGCTGACCTCAAGACTGCCAAATATGCAGGCACTGAGCAACCCCGTTTGACAGGCAAGAATATTGCCCTTATTTTTGAGAAAACCTCTACCCGTACCCGTTGCGCTTTCGAGGTGGCGGCCAAAGATCAAGGCGCACATGTGACTTACCTCGGTCCTACAGGTTCACAAATTGGTATCAAGGAATCCATGAAGGACACTGCCCGCGTGCTGGGTCGTATGTATGATGGTATCGAATACCGTGGTTTCGGCCAGGACATCGTGGAGGAACTGGGTAAATATGCCGGTGTTCCCGTATGGAATGGTCTGACCAACGAATTCCATCCCACTCAGATTCTGGCTGACTTCCTGACCATGCAGGAGCATATCGACAAACCCCTTAACCAGGTGACTTTCGCTTACTGTGGCGATGCCCGCTTCAACATGGGTAACTCGCTGATGGTGGGTGGCGCCAAGATGGGTATGGATGTCCGCATCGTGGCTCCTAAGAAATTGCAGCCCAACAAGGAACTTATCGACACTTGCAAGGCAATCGCCAAGGAAACTGGCGCTACCGTTACCGTTACCGACGATGTTCAGAAGGGCGTGAAGGGTTGCGACTTCATCTATACCGATGTTTGGGTTTCTATGGGTGAGCCTGTTGAGGTTTGGAAAGAAAGAATCGAAATGCTGATGCCTTATCAGGTGAACCAGAAAATTATGTACATGACCGGCAATCCCAACAGCAAGTTCATGCACTGTCTGCCCGCTTACCACAATCTGGAAACCAAGGTGGGTCGCGACGTTCACGAACAGTTCGGCTTGGACGGCATCGAAGTGACCGAAGAAGTGTTCGAGGGCAAAAACAGCATTGTGTTCGACGAAGCTGAGAACCGTATGCATACCATCAAGGCTGTGATGGTGGCTACCTTGGGTGACTAATCCCTTTTTTTGATATGAAGAAATTACTTTTGATATTAATAGTCTTTTGTGCCTCTGCCTCATTCACCATGGGGCAGGGCATAAAGATTATGCTGAATCACAAGGCTTACGCAACCGACAAGATTCAGCCGTACATTGAGTTTACCTTCCGGGTGGGTGGCAATACGGTCGCCTACGCATTGAATGAAGAACATCGTTATCAGGCGGAAGTGCTGATCAATGTGGATGTTATACGGGATGACCAGGTGGTGAATAACCTGCGCTATATCCTGGTGAGTGAAAGCTTCGCCGATTCGGTGGTCAGCGGACGGCCCGATTTCGGCGATGTGCAGAATTTGCCCGTGGATAACGGGGATTATTATTTGTCGTTTTCTTTCAAAGATTTGCATGGTGACACGACAACAGCAAGTTATATCGATTTTATTTCGGTCCACTTCCCGAAAGATTCTGTCTGCACATCGGGAATTGACCTCTTGAGTGACGTCCGTGCCGCTGAGCCTGGCGACCTGTACGCCAAGTATGGTCTTTCCATGACCCCGCTTTTCTACAATTTCGCAGGCGAACAACAGTACAATCTTCCTTTCGTGATGGAAGTGTACAATACAGAACATTACTTCGGAAAAGGAAAACAGTTCTTGGCAAAATGTTATATTGAATTTCTGGAAAATCATAAACTGGCCACCCCTCAGTCGATTATGACTTTGAATGTGAAAACGGCACCCGTGGCTTTGGTGTTCAGCCGTTTCAATATATACCAGCTGCCATCGGGAAATTATAACCTGGTGACCGAAATCATGGACATGGACTCTACGGTTTATTGTGTGAACCGCTGTTTCTTCCAGCGCAGCAATCCCGGCATGTCGTTGCAATTGGAAAACTATAACGACGTGGTGGTGGACAATACTTTTGTCGCGGCTATTACGGACAAGAAACAAATGGAGGACTACGTGGCGAGCCTTTACCCGATAGCCACCAATATGGAACGCGACTTTTTTGACAAGCGTATGAAGAAAGTGAGCTTCGAGATGTTGCAGAAGTTCTTTTATTCCTTCTGGCTTACCCGTAATCCTAATGATCCGGAGGGAGAGTGGCTGGCCTATCAGAAAAGAGTGGATTTTGTTCAGAAGGCTTTCGGCAGCAAGCTGGTGAGAGGCTACCGTACCGATCGTGGTCGCGTGTATCTGCAGTACGGCCCTCCCAATGATATCAAAGACGCTCCTTTCGACCCAACGGCATACCCTTACCAGGTATGGCACTATTATCACCTTCAGGACCAAAATAATGTGAAGTTTATCTTTTGGTGCCCTGCCGAGGTGACCAATGACTATGAATTGCTGCATTCTGACAAGATAGATGAACCTCATGATCCCTCGTGGCAGATGAGGCTGGTGAAGCGTATCTATCAGCAGGAGAATTATCAGATCACAAAACCTAATGATTATTTCGGTAACGAAATGGATAATTATTGGAGATTCAATGATTGATGCGGTATTCCGGAAAAATTCATAAATAAAATATAGTATTAACAAAAAATATAGTTATGAAAAAAGTTTTACTTTCTATTGTGATCACATTGTGCATGATGCATTTGTCGGCTCAGAATTATCCCAATATTCCTAATCCCGGTTTTGAGTCCTGGAGTGGTCTCGCTCCAACAGGATGGACCACATCTTTGACGGGTGATATTATCAATATCAGTATGAAACACACCGAGTTCGCTTATCTGGTGCAAATGGATTTTGGTACCAAGACAACGGATGCCCACTCAGGTGACTATGCCTTGAAATTGCAGGCAAGCACTTTGGTCCCGCCTCGGGGTCCCGTGGTGACCATGCCTGGTGTGGCCCAGGTGGGAGCTGCCGGTGAATTTGTGATAGATTATACCGTTATCGAGGCGTTTATGGGTTTGGACTCTTTTGTGGTGGACTGGACTTTGCTGCAGTATATCAGTGCCGAAGAGTTGGGTTCTGTTGCCAATATCTTCTCGAAGGGTGTTCCTTTCAATATGGTGCCGACAGCTGTGAAGGCATGGGTGAAGTTTGTTCCCCAGGACGGTGCGCAGGATACCATGAGTGTATGGGTGGGCGCCTACAGGTCAGGTGATGCCCATAATATCATGTGGGGTGATGTCCCTTCCGCAGGCTATGGCTATGCCGAGTTCGACGAAAGAATGGATGAATATACCCAGATTACGATTCCTGTGGAATACTCTTCTGATGATGTGAGTTGTGACTCTTTGCTACTTATTTTTGTGTCCACCTCCATTACTTCGCCTAAAGAGGAGACCCTATTATATATTGATGATATTACTTTTGAATTTGATTATACCAGTGTGAGTTCTAACGAAAAAGTCAGTATGAGGCTCTATCCTAACCCTGCTGCCGATTATATGGTGGTGAGCCTTGATAATCAGGCCGATTCGTATGAGTTGACCGTTTATGATGTCAATGGTAAGCAAATCAAGCATCTGGAAAGCCTGACAGCTGATACCCGTGTGGCTGTAAATGATCTGTCAGCCGGCACTTATTTCCTGAAAGTGCAGCAAGCTGGCAATACCACTGTCCGTAAATTTATTGTAGAATAACAATTAAAATCAAAGTCAAAAAAATTATACCATGAAGAAATTATTATTTTCACTCGTAGCGGCTTTCTTAATGCTGCAATTGTCGGCTCAGCAGCCCAACGTCAGTAATCCTGGTTTTGAACAGTGGGCAGGTACCACTCCGGCCGGATGGACCACTTCCATCACGGGTGCGATTACTGGTGTTCCAATTATAGGGTCATTTCCTGTCAGTTTTAATTTCGGCGCAAAATCCACTGATTCACATTCGGGTTCTTTCGCTTTGAAACTTCAGTCTAAAAGCCTGGACTTGTCCTTGCTGGGTATTCCTGCGATTACTGTTCCCGGTATCGCCCAGTTGGGCACCGCCGGTTCATTCAGTATAAGTATTGAAACTATCCAGGAACTGGTCAGTATTGATTCCACCACTACTGATATGTCAGAGCTGATCAATAATCTGGATCTGGACGAATTATCCACCTTTACGAACATCTTTTCCAAAGGCGAACCATTCGCCATGGTTCCTACCGCTATGAAGGTATGGGTGAAATATCTGCCTCCTGTGGGTGAAACGGATACCATGTTGGTGTTGCTGGGCGCTTATAAAGAGGGCCAAACAAGCATGTTGCTGATGGGTGATATGCCGGATACCTACGGTTATTATGCGGTGACCGAAAGATTGGAGGACTATACACAGCTGACAGTTCCCATTTTCTATGATGAAGAGGATTTGACTTGCGATTCGTTGGTGATCATGTTCGTGTCCTCATCCTTCATGAATGCCAAAAACACGGAGCTTTTTATTGATGATGTTTCTTTCGAGTATGATTATCTCAGCGTGAATTCAACCGAAAGAATCAAGATGAACATGTTTCCCAATCCCGCAACGGATTATATGGTGATTAATCCGGCCAACCAATCAGAGGCCTATGATATTATGGTATATGATATGAATGGCAAACTTCTGAAAAGTGTTGAGCAATTGACGGGTGACACTCGTTTGAGCGTGAGTGATTTGGCCGCAGGTGCCTATTTCCTGAAGTTGAAACAGTCGGGCAGCGAGTTGGTGCGCAAATTTGTGGTAGAGTAGAGGATGCCTGAAATCTGGTTGGCCCCTTTGCATGGGCTTACACATTATCATTTTCGGAACTGTTTGTTTCGACACTATAGCGGCTTCAATGCCGCTATTTCTCCTTTTGTGCCTGTCCAGGAGACGGCCAAGCTGAACGTGCGTAAGTGGAAAGACCTGGCTCCGGAGAATAATACCGCAGTGGAGCTGATACCACAGTTGATGGGTATTGTGCCCGCACATTTCGCCGACACTATGAAGGTGTTGCACCAAGAGTTCGGCTATGCCCGCTTCAACTGGAATCTGGGCTGCCCGATGGCTCCTATCGTGCGCAAGCGCCGCGGCTGTGGTCTGATGCCTTTCCCCGATGAGGTGGAAGCCGTGGTGGAGGCTGCCTGCCAACAGCCTTATCGCTTTTCCGTGAAAATGCGTCTCGGTATGCATAGTCCGGAAGAAGGTGTGGAGATTGCCCGGCGACTGAATCAGTACCCGCTGGAGTTTGTGGCCATTCACCCCCGCTTGGGGGAACAGCAATATGCAGGTGTGCCCGACTGGAATGCTCTGGAAGAGCTGCTTTCGCAGCTTCACCATCCTGTCGTCTATAGTGGTGATATTTTTCAAGTGACTGATTATGAAAGATTAAGTGCCCGATTCCCCCAAATAAAAACATGGTTGCTTGGGCGTGGCGCCCTGCGAAATCCGGCACTGGCAGAGGAAATCAAAGTCATTGTTACAAAGAAGGACGATGTGTCTGGGATTAACAAATTTTATGATGAAAAAAGAACCACTGGGATAGGGGAGAATGAGCTTGTCCGCTTTAACGAATTTTATGAGGATCTGAAACAGACACTGGAAGACTATCGTGGTGCCAGTGGCAGCTTGTCGGTGCTGAAGGAATTGTGGCATTATTTCGCCTGTTTCTTCCAGCTTACAGAAGAACAATTGCATTCACTGTTGATAATCCGTGAACCGGAAAAATTTGATGAGGCGGTAAGGGAGATTTTTTTCTGAGGAAAAACTGACAAAAATGGCTTAACCAAAGAATAATTTTCTTATTTTTGCAATCTATTTTAGAATTTAGAATTAGAACCGATGGATAAATTGTTACATGTCTCCGGATCTCCCCATGTTCATGGTGACGAGTCTGTGAAGAAAATCATGTGGTCGGTGGTGATTGCACTCCTTCCGGCCTTGGCAGTGTCTGTGTTTTATTTCGGACTGCCGGTACTTATTCTTACCTTGGTGTCCATAGCCACCTGTTTGCTGACCGAATACCTGATTCAGCGTTTTATGCTGAAAGGGAATGTCTCCATTACAGACGGTTCGGCAGTGATTACGGGTTTGTTGCTGGCATTCAATGTGCCGTCAAACCTGCCGGTATGGATTCTGATGATTGGTGCCTTTGTGGCGATCGCCATCGCGAAGATGCCCTTTGGCGGCCTCGGCAAGAACCCTTTCAACCCCGCACTCGTGGGTCGTGTGTTCCTGCTGATTTCCTTCCCGGTGCAAATGACCACTTGGCCCAAGCCGACTCCTGTATGGAACCTTGGCGCCGCTGACGTCATTACGGGTCCCACGCCGCTGGGTATCCTGAAAGAAGGCGTGAAAAACGGTCAGCCCGTAAATGATCTGGTGTCAGCGATGCCCTCATATGTGGACATGCTTCTGGGACAGATGGGCGGCAGCTTCGGTGAAGTGTCCGCTATAGCCCTTCTTATTGGCGCTATCTTCCTCCTGATCAGAAAAGTCATCACTTGGGAAATTCCGGTTTCCTTCTTGTTGACCGCCTTCCTGTTTGCGGGCATTTTCTATTTGGAGGACCCCACCACTTATGTTAACCCCTGCTTCCATCTGGTAACTGGCGGTATGATGTTGGGTGCCTGCTTCATGGCCACCGATATGGTCACCTCTCCCACCTCTCGGGGTGGCATGTTGGTGTTCGGTGCCGGTTGCGGTCTGCTCACCATCATCATTCGTCTTTTCGGTGCGTATCCCGAAGGTGTGTCATTCTCGATTTTGATTATGAACGCCTTGGTTCCGCTGATTAACAAAGGGTTCAAACCCAGAACTTACGCAAAATAATTTCAGATCAAAATAAAGCTACAGATATGGCAAAGAAAGAATCCACGCTGTTGCAACTGGTGATAACACTGACCTTGATTGCCGTCACGGCGGGTGTCGCATTGGCGGCGGTATATGCGCTGACTAAAGACCCGATTGAGGCAGCCCAGCAACAGAAGAAAAAAGATGCTATCAATCAGGTGCTGCCCAACTTCCAAGGCGAGTTGAAGGAATGTGCCTGCACCGTGGAGGGGGATAAAGACCCCGTGAAGGTGAATATGGCCTACCAGGATGGCCAGTGCTGCGGCGCTGCGGTCGAAACCTATACCAACAAGGCTTTCAGCGGACGCTTCGATATCATGGTCGGCTTGGATGCCGAGGGTAAAGTGCTGGGCACTGCGGTGCTGAAACATAGCGAGACCCCAGGCCTTGGCGCTAAAATCACAGATGGCGAAAGTCATTTTATTCAACAGTTTGTGGGAATGAATCCCGCAGTGAAAGAACTTAAAGTGAAAAAAGACGGTGGCGAGGTGGATGCCATCACCGCTGCCACGATTTCGTCACGCGCGTTTTGTGATGCAGTGAATCGTGCCGTCGCTGCTTTTAATCAGGTAAAGGAGGACAATCATGAGTAAACTGAATATTTTAACCAAAGGTTTTTTCAAAGAGAACCCTGTTCTCGTGCTGGTGCTGGGTACCTGCCCCACCTTGGCCGTCACCACTTCGGTGAAAAATGCACTGGGTATGGGCTTGGCCACCACTTTCGTGCTGCTGATGTCAAATGCCATCATCTCCCTTTTGAAGAACGTGATTCCCGACAAGGTGCGTATCCCGTCGTTCATTGTCATTATCGCTACCTTCGTGTCTATGATTGACTTGCTGATCCAGGGTTTCTTGCCCTCGCTGGCTTCCAGCTTGGGTATCTTCATCCCCTTGATCGTGGTCAACTGTATCGTGCTGGGCAGGGCCGAGGCCTTCGCCAGCAAAAATACGGTGGGTGATTCCATCCTTGATGGTATTGGCATGGGTATTGGCTTTACCATCGCACTGACTATCATTGGTTCCGTACGTGAAATTCTGGGAAGCGGTTCATTTTTCGACCACAAGTTCATCCAAGGCGATGGCATTCTGGTCTTTGTGCTTGCTCCCGGAGCTTTTATCGTATTCGGCTTCACCGTTGCCCTCGTTCGCTACCTCCAATCCAAAAAGAAGTTGAAAACTGAAAATTGAAAACTGAAAACTGAAATCTATAAACCTCCTAACCTCCTAACCGTGTAACCCTCTAACCTTGTAACCCCCCAAAAAAACTATGGAATATATATTAATGATAATCGGAGCTGTCTTGGTCAATAACATCATTTTGGCGCAGTTCCTTGGTATTTGTCCTTTCCTGGGCGTTTCCGGCAAAGTGAACACCGCCCTTGGCATGGGTGCCGCCGTCCTCTTCGTGATGACCCTGGCTACCCTTGTGACCTCCTGCATTCAGGCGTATATTCTGGTGCCCTTGAACATCACCTTCCTGCAGACCATCTGCTTCATCTTGGTAATTGCCGCCTTGGTACAGATGGTGGAAATTATGCTCAAGAAAATCAGTCCGTCACTGTATCAGGCACTGGGTATTTTCTTGCCCTTGATCACTACCAACTGCGCCGTGTTGGGTGTGGCTATCCTGGTGACCCAGAAAGAGTTCAACATCATGCAGAGCACGGTTTATGCCATTTCCTCCGCACTGGGCTTCATTTTGGCTATCGTCATCTTCGCTGGTTTGCGTGAGCAACTGGAACTGGTGAATGTGCCCAAGGGAATGAAAGGCGTGCCTATCGCGCTGATTACCGCTGGCATCCTGGCTATGGCGTTTATGGGCTTCGCTAATTTGGTGTAAATATGACAGGTGAGGCCACTTGGCAGTTCATAGACGCACATATTGACGAGGATGTCAATAAACTGGCCTTGCAAAAGTCGAAGTTCAAAGATATAGATTTTGAATTTGCCATACGGCAGATTCATGGACGACAGAAAACGAGGGAAAAATTGCCGTTTCTTGGCAATGTCCCTCGTTTCGTTTTTCCACCCTCCTTGGCACTGGAACAGTGCTCGTCGGAAATGACGGCTAAATATAAACAATTTATAATCAATTCTATATCCCGTGGAGACACGGCATGCCGTGTCTCTACGGGAAACCACCGCATTATGGCTGACCTTACCGGTGGTTTCGGTATCGACACCCTTTTTTTATCCAATTTGTTTGAAACCTGCCATTATGTGGAACCGCAGCGTCAATTGTGTGATATTATGGCCTATAACAGCCATTTGTTGCATCTTGACCATATTCAGGTTCACCAGACTGTGATGGAGGATTTTCTTCAGGAAATGGAGAGGGTGGATGTGGCCTATGCCGATCCGTCCCGTCGCGATACCCACGGCTCCAGAGTGGTTGGTTTGGAGGATTGCAGTCCCAATATATTATTGTATAAAGATGTCCTCTTGCGTAAATGTGGTCTGCTGATGCTGAAGCTGTCGCCGATGCTGGATGTCAAACGGGCTTTGGCTCAATTGCCGGAAACCATCGAAGTGCATGTGGTGGCGGTGGATGGTGAATGCAAAGAACTGCTTTTTCTACTGGGAAAAGACCGGTCGGAGGAGGTCAGGTTTGTGGCTGTGAATCTGAAAAACGACCAGTACGAGCACTTCTTTTTTACTATGCGGGAAGAGGCAGGGTCTTTGCCAACGTATGCCAGGGATGTGAAAAATTTTTTGTATGAGCCGAATGCTGCCATTCTGAAGGCTGGCGCGTTCAAGTCGCTGGCAGTGCGCTATGGATTGGCGAAGCTGCATCCGCATACACATCTTTATACTTCCGACACACCATTGGAAAACTTTCCCGGAAGATGTTTCCAGGTGGTGAAGGTTCTTTCTGTAAAAGATGCTTTGCAACTGAAAAATGATATACCCAAAGCCAATGTGTCGGTCCGGAATTTTCCGCTTGGTGCCGATGAGTTACGTAAGAAACTTAAACTTGCCGATGGAGGAGAGGTCTATTTATATGGTACGACAATTGAAGATGATCGCAAAGTTGTGATTTTTTGCCGAAAGTTCAAAGATTCGTATCAGTTGTAAAAAACGTAGGATTATGAAAAAGTCATTTCTTTTGTTTCTGTTGCTGTGTACAGCACAGTGGTGTTTGATGGCCGCTAAAATTGAAGGTCGTGTGGTGAATTCCAAAGGCACAGGCCTTTCATACGTGAGTCTTTATCTGAAACATTACCCCGAAGTGGGTACAATTACCGACATCAACGGGCGTTTCTCCTTAGAAGTGCCTAGCATGCGCGATAGTCTTATCGTGACTTTGGTGGGATATGAGACTGTTTTTATCAATCTGTCGAAGGTTAATGCTGACAAATCCTTGCGTATCACCATGAAAGACCAACCTGTCATCTTGAACGAGGTGGTAGTTCATGTGCAGAAGGATAGCAAAAAGAAAAAGAGCAAAAGAGAAGAGCGAGCTGAGATTCTTGCTTTCTTGCAGAAGGTTTATGATCAGGTGCTGAAAGATTTCCCAAATAATAATGTGAATCACAAGGTGGTCTCAGATCTGACTGCCACCAGCGATGGTAAGGTGGTGTTCTTTGACGAATGGATAGGGAATATCCTTGAAATCCGGAATTATAAGGCATGGGATGACTCTGTCCAGATGAAGATGGACTTGAATAAACGCTATGTGAATCAGGAGGTCATGGGTTCTATAGAAAGTTTTAATCCTGATGACTACAGCAAGCGTGACAGAAAGCATGTGGACAGGGTGGACATGAACAGTGTGAAACGGGTGCAGCCCCACAAGATAGCATGGGAACTGGATGTGCAGAAGCTGATTTACAGATACAAGTCGGACGCAAAACACTGGACAAAGGTGGATAAAGACAACCATACGGTTGTGCTGACCTTGACACTGACCAACAAATTGCCGGGTATCTATAAACTGGTGAGAAAAGTGGTCTGTGCTGTGGATAAGGACACCTACAGCATCATGACTATTTCGGAAAGAATAAACGGAGAGGTGAATATACCCTTCGGTTATAAGCTGACATCCGCCGAGCTGGCCCTCCTCAATGCTTTTGTGCTGGATAAGGACGGCTTTGAGAAATACAGGCTGAAAGGCTTTAAGGGCACCATGTGCCGTAACAACATTTTTCGCCGGCAGGACGGTCAATTGGTGACATCGGAAAAGAATTTTACAGCTGAGGGCTACATCATCGACAACAAGGACAACAAGGTTGTTTTTGGAACCAAAGTCAAGACAAAAGTTATATCGGTACAAACCAAGGGCGTAAAACCTTATTCACCCTCAGAACTCACGGGTGGTCAGATTCAAAAAATGAGCACACCAAATCACTGACATTTTGTCAGTGATTTTTTTTGGCACGGATTTTGCTAAATATATGGTCGTTGTATGCTTCAGAAATATTATTGATAGTTTCAAATAATTGAAAATCAACAAAATAAAATCAATAAAAACAAAAAAAACAAAGAACTATGAAAGTAAACATCAAACCATTGGCAGACAGAGTTCTGGTGAAACCTGCCGAAGCAGAAATGAAAACCGCTGGCGGTATTATTATCCCTGACACCGCAAAGGAAAAACCCCAAAAAGGCACTGTTGTGGCAGTTGGACCTGGCAAAAAGGACGAACCCATGACCTTGAAGGTGAATGACACTGTGCTGTATGGAAAATATTCAGGCACCGAAGTCCAATATGACGGCGAAACTTACCTGATTATGAAGGAAAGTGACATTTATGCCACCCTTTAATCGTTTTTAGTCATCAAAAATCAAAAAAATCAATCATTAACCAAGAAAAATAAAACAACAAAGCTATGGCAAAAGATATTTTATATGACTGGGATGCCCGCGAAGGCTTGAAAAAAGGTGTTGACGCATTGGCAAACGCAGTGAAGGTGACCCTTGGTCCCAAAGGTAGAAATGTGATTATCGACAAAAAATTCGGTGCTCCTCAGATTACCAAGGACGGTGTTTCCGTTGCCAAAGAAATCGAACTGAAGGATGCAGTGGAGAACATGGGTGCCCAGATGGTGAAGGAAGTGGCTTCCAAAACCAACGACCAGGCTGGCGATGGTACCACCACCGCTACCGTTTTGGCTCAGATTATCTTCAATACCGGTCTGAAAAATGTGACCGCCGGTGCCAATCCGATGGATCTGAAACGCGGTATCGACATGGCTGTGGCCAAAGTGGTGGACAGCTTGCGTAAACAGTCAGAATCAGTAGGCGACAGCCACGAGAAAATCGAGCAGGTGGCCACGATTTCCGCCAACAATGACAAGAAAGTGGGCGAGATCATCGCTGAGGCTATGCGCAAAGTGAAAAAAGAGGGTGTTATCACCATCGAGGAGGCCAAAGGTACTGAAACCAATGTGAAAGTGGTGGAAGGTATGCAATTCGACCGTGGTTACATTTCACCTTATTTTGTGACCGATGCTGAAAAGATGGAAGCTGTTTATGAGAATCCTTTCATCTTGATTTATGACAAGAAAATCAGCAATATGAAGGAATTCCTGCCGATTTTGGAGAAGGTGGTTCAGACCGGCCGTCCATTATTGGTGATTTCAGAAGACGTTGAAAGCGAAGCTTTGGCTACCCTCGTGGTGAACCGTCTGCGTGGTGGCCTGAAGATTGTGGCTGTCAAGGCTCCTGGCTTCGGCGACAGAAGAAAAGAAATGCTGGAGGACATCGCTATCCTGACTGGCGGTGTGGTGATCAGCGAGGAAAAAGGCTTCAAGCTGGAAGACGCAACTGTGGATATGCTGGGTACTGCCGAGAAGATCACGGTGGACAAAGAAAATACTACTATCGTTAGCGGCAAGGGCGACAAAGAACAGATTGAAGCCAGAGTGGCTCAAATCAAAGCTCAGATTGAGAAGACCAAATCTGACTACGACCGCGAGAAACTGCAGGAGCGGCTGGCCAAGTTGGCTGGTGGCGTAGCTGTGATTTACGTGGGCGCCGCTTCAGAAGTGGAAATGAAAGAGAAGAAAGACCGTTACGAAGACGCTTTGCATGCAACTCGCGCCGCTATCGAAGAGGGTATCATCCCTGGTGGTGGTGTTGGCTTTATCCGTACTATCCCCGCTTTGGACAAACTGAAACCCGAAAACGAAGACCAGAAAGTGGGTATCGAAATCGTGAGACGCGCACTGGAAGAGCCTCTCCGTCAGATCGCAGAGAATGCCGGCAAAGAAGGCTCTGTAATCGTGAACGCCGTGAAGAACGGCAGAACCGACTTCGGTTACAATGCCCGTACCGGCAAGTTCGAGAAACTGATCAGAGCTGGTGTTATCGATCCTACCAAAGTGGCTCGTGTGGCTATCGAGAACGCCGCGTCCATCTCAGGTATGTTGTTGACTACCGAATGTGTGTTGGCTGAGATCAAGGAAGAAACTCCAGCCGCTCCTATGGGCGGTGGCATGCCCGGCGGAATGCCCGGAATGTACTAATAGCTTAAATTTTTTAATAGATAGCATAAACGGCTCCGGAAACGGAGCCGTTTTTTTATAGACGACAGCTGAAATGGAATATCGGATGAGTGGTTTTGTAAATTTCTATAAGTCAATTTGTATTTATGAAAATTAGTCGTATATTTGCAAAATAAAAATTGTACGATGGAAATGAATGCCAGAAAATATCCGGTGGGAATACAGACCTTTGAAAGGCTGCGAAAAGAGAACTATCTCTATATTGACAAAACGGACTTGGTATGGAAGATGACCAAGGAGAGTCCTTTCGTGTTCCTGAGCCGTCCGCGCAGGTTCGGCAAAAGTCTGCTCACCACCACGCTGGATTCTTATTTCAAGGGAAAGAAGGAGCTCTTCGAGGGCTTGAAAATCATGGACTTGGAGAAGGAGTGGGAGAGTTATCCTGTCCTACACGTGGATCTGAGTGTGACAAAAGCCGAAACCACTACAGAGGGATTGCGCAATGTTCTCTTTAGGCTCTTGGAGGGCTATAGAGGTGTTTATGGAGGAGGTGCATACGAGACCACCCCGGGCGGATTGTTCAGTGGAATCATTCACCGCGCGTTTAGAAAAACTGGCAAGCAGGTTGTTGTGATTGTTGATGAGTATGACGCACCTTTGCTAGACAAACTTCACGAACCGGAGTTGTTGGAGGAGTTCCGCAATGTGATGCAAGAGTTCTATGTGCAACTGAAGGCCAACGAGGCGATGATCCGTTTCTGTTTCATCACGGGCATCACCAAGTTCTCGCAGCTGAGCATCTTCTCCACCATCAACAACCTGACGAATATATCGATGGATGCCAAGTACGCGGCCATCTGCGGCATCACCG
>JAFXSR010000013.1 GCA_017525505.1 Bacteroidales bacterium | reverse complement strand
GTCGAAGTTGACCGAGCCTATAAGAGAGAGGGCTTGGTATTCCGTGGTGGGGGAAGTAAAACAGTCCATACCGCTTGACTCGGAATTGGTGTTGTCGTCCACAACGAGCAGGAGGTTGTCCGTGCCGTTGTATTGGAAAGGAACATCGAATTCGATGGATGTCCATTCTCCAGCCTTCATCACCACGTTGTCGCTGAACACCCAGTCGGAGGCGGTAACCGAAACCCAGTCATCATAGCTGAGGAATGACGACTTTGTGGTATGGGCGAGATAGATGTCGAGGGTGCGGGTTTTGGTATCGCCGTTATTGAAGAAGGAGATGCCGGAGATGGTGCCCGGCCGGCCGATTTCCGCTGCCGTATAGATTTGCTCCGACAGGGAGTATTTGGTATCGGAGCCGCTCGGAAGAAGGCCGAGACTAGTACCTGTGCAGTAACCGATTCCCACAAGGTCGGGGTAGTTCGGCACAGTGTTGATGATCACCTCATTGCACCACTGACTGGTGTTATTGGCACCGCAGATCGAACGGACCTTGACCCGATAGTCTGTTCCGGGAGTGAGCCCGTTCAGGGTGTAGGAGTTCGTGGTGACAGTGATCGGGTTGGTCTCGTCGCCGTTGACGCAGACCTGCCATTCGGTTGCGTTACCGCTTTCGGTCCAATTCAGCATAGCGGAAGTCTGGCTGATAGTGGATACGGTATGGTTGGTGGGCGGTGGACACGTTGACGTGAAACCTAACCAAACTTGGTTTTTGTAGAAGTCTAATTCGCCTGTGAGGTTCAGGGAATTTATTTGAGAAGTCGGGTCATAGTCCACGTCGTTACCACAAATTTGAAGGACTTGTGGGAAATTGGAGGAGAAGAAACATTCGATATTAAACACCTCACCTAAAGCAATTCCGGTATTGTCGTCCACCACAAGCACTAGGTTGTCGGTGCCGTTGTACTGGAACGGAACTTGAAGGTCTATCGTGATTTCGGACCCCGGAAAAGCGAAAGCCCCGCTGTACACACGATCGGCGGTGGTGACAGGCACCCAGTCTTTGGAATTAAGAAAGGAGGTCTTGTTGGTGTGCACCATATATATATCGACATTGCGGGTCGCAGAGAACCACCAGCCTTTGAACGTGATACTGTAGATAGTGCCAGCCCGGCCAATTTCCGTTGCCGTGTATAGTTGCTGCGTCATACAATAGTTTGTCTTGATGTATGTCGGGTTTCTACTACAAGCAAGATTATGGCTTCCGGTGCCGATATACACGGTGTCTTGTGCCTTGAGCGCGACCGGCAGAAGGAATAGCACGGCCATTGCAAATAAAAGTAATTTTTTTTTCATCTTGTGATTTTTTGGTTTTATTTCGTGAATTTGTATTCGTTGAAGGGTATGCCTTTAAAGTGCTCCTTTTGTATTTTTCTCATTGACAAATGTTTGTTTCTTCATTTAAATTTTAGTGACGAAAGATAAAAAACGGCGGCAAATGTATGAAAAAAAACCATTATTTTTGCAGCGAAAAAATCAACAGCAAAATCAACAGCAAAATCAATAGCAATGAGAAACAATACCAGGCTGAGTGTTAATATCAATAAGATTGCCACGTTGCGTAACGCACGCGGCGGAAATATGCCTAATGTGGTGACTGCGGCCATTGACTGTGAGCGTTTTGGTGCCCAGGGCATCACTGTACACCCTCGCCCCGACGAGCGGCATATCCGCTATCAGGATGTGTATGACCTGAAAAAAGTGGTGACCACCGAATTCAATATCGAAGGGTATCCTTGCGAAAAGTTCATTCATTTGGTGCTGGATGTGAAACCCACTCAGGTGACTCTGGTGCCCGACCCGCCTGAAGCCCTGACTTCTAATGCCGGCTGGGACACCATCACCAACGCCCATTTTCTGACCAAAATCATTGAGGAATTCCATCGTGAAGGCATCAGAACAAGCATCTTCGTGGATGCCAAGCCTGAGATGATTGCCGCTGCCAAGAAAACCGGCACGGACAGAGTGGAGCTTTATACCGAAAGCTATGCCCGCAATTTCAACGATGACCCCGAAGGGGCTATCAAAGATTTTGTGGAGGCCGCCAAAGAGGCCAAAAAGCAGGGCATCGGTCTCAATGCCGGCCATGACTTGTCCTTGGCTAACCTGAAGTATTTCAACCGCAATATCCCTGGCCTTCTGGAGGTCTCCATCGGCCATGCCTTGATCTGTGATGCCCTTTATCTGGGCCTTGAAAAGACCATCAAAAGCTATCTTCGACAATTAAAATAAATATAATAATTGTCAACTATTAACTATCAACTATCAACTGTCAACTATGAAAAAAGCATACGTGTTTCCAGGCCAGGGTGCCCAGTTCCCCGGAATGGGCAAGGATTTGTACGATAGTTCGGCTATGGCGGCTGAAATGTTCGAACAGGCTAATGATATCTTGGGCTTCCGCATCACCGACATCATGTTCGAGGGAACGGAAGAGGAATTGAAGCAGACCAAGGTCACCCAGCCCGCCATTTTCATTCACTCTGTGGTAATGGCGAGGATGATGGAGGATTTCCAGCCCGACATGGTGGCCGGCCATTCTCTGGGTGAGTTCTCCGCCTTGACCGCCGTGGGGGCCTTGTCGTTTGAAGATGCGTTGAAGCTGGTGTCGCAGCGCGCCATGGCCATGCAGAAAGCCTGCGAGTTGCAGCCGTCAACGATGGCTGCCGTGATTGGAGGCTCTACCGAAGTGGTGGAAGAGGCCTGTGCCGCTGTGGAGGGTGAGATTGTGGTGCCTGCCAATTTCAACAGCCCCGGTCAGATTGCCATTTCGGGCACAATCCGTGGAGTGGAGCTGGCCTGTGCCGCCCTGAAGGATAAAGTAAAACTGGTGACACCCCTGAAAGTGGGTGGTGCTTTCCATTCTCCGCTGATGGAGCCGGCTCGCGTGGAACTGGCAGAGGCTATCAATGCCACGGAATTCAAGCAGCCGTTGTGTCCCATTTATCAGAATGTGGATGCCCAACCGCATATAGATCCCTTCGAAATCAAATGCAACCTGATAGCGCAGTTGACCTCTCCTGTTTGCTGGACCCAATCCGTGCAGCGCATGATAAGCGATGGCGCTGAGGAGTTTGTTGAACTCGGTCCTGGCAAGGTGCTGACAGGCCTGATCAAGAGAATCAAAAAGGCTTAAAAATTCTGTTATGGCAAAGTTTACTCATCTTCACGTACATACTTATTACTCAATACTTGACGGCATGTCCACTATCTCCGGATTGGTGAAACGTTGCCTCGAGACAGGCATGAATTCGATGGCGATTACCGACCATGGAAACATGTTTGGTATTAAGGAATTCTTCGATTATGTTGACAAGCACAACAAGTCGGTGAAAGGGGAGATCAAGGATCTTGAAAAGGAACTGGAGGAGTTGCAAAAACAGACTGTGCCTGAGGATAAAGGTGAGAAGGCAGAAGGTGTCGAGGAGGTGAATACGCCTGCCGATGCGGAGAAGTTGCAGACCCCGTCGCAAGAGATTCTGCAAAAGATAGAGGAGTGCCGTGCCAAGATAGCGGCCGCGAAACAGCGTGTCTTCAAACCGATTTTTGGCTGTGAAGCCTACGTGGCCAAGGAAACCAAGACCAACCCGGAGGGAAGTCGCAAGGTTTGTACGGGCAAGGAGAACGGCTACGGCAACCACCTGGTGCTGCTGGCCAAGAACGAGACCGGCTACCACAATTTGTGCAAGATTATCTCAGCAGGATGGACGGAGGGTTACCACTATAAACCGCGTATCGACCATGAACTGCTTGAAAAATATCACGAGGGACTGATTGTCTCCTCGGCATGTCTGGCGGGTGAGGTGCCTCGTGCCATCAGCAATGGCGAGTACGAGAAAGCCAAACAGATTGTATTGTGGTATAAAAATATCTTCGGAGAAGATTATTATCTTGAATTGCAACGGCATGAAACCGACAAGCCAGGCGGCGACAAAGAGGTGTACGCTCATCAGAAGGTGGTGAATGAGGCTTTGCTGAAGCTGGCGGCAGAGACGGGTGTGAAGCTGATTGCTACCAATGATGTGCATTTTGTGCTGGAAGAGCACGGTGAGGCACACGACCACCTGATTTGCTTGAGCACCGGAAAGAAAATGAGCGATGCCGACCGTCTGCATTATACCAAGCAGGAATGGCTGAAATCTCCCGAGGAAATGGAGGCCATTTTTGGTGATGTGCCTGAGGCTCTGGCCAATACGCAGGAGATCGTGGACAAGGTTGAGGCTTTCAAACTGAAACATGACCCGATTATGCCGGAGTTTGACATCCCGGAATCTTTCGGCACCGTGGAGCAATACAAAGAGCGCTTTACCGAAGAGGACTTGAAGGCCGAGTTTGAACCCGATGAGGAAGGAGCAGGCCGAATTCAGAAGTTGGGAGGCATTGACCGGGTATATCGTATTAAGTTGGAGGCGGATTATCTGCGGAAGCTGACCTTGGAAGGCGCCCGTAAGCGCTATGGCGACCCAGTTCCCGACGATGTGATGGAACGCATTGACTTTGAACTGAGTGTGATGCGCAACATGGGTTTCCCTGGCTACTTCCTGATTGTGCAGGACTTTATCGCTGCTGCCCGGGAAATGGGGGTGTCTGTAGGCCCGGGACGTGGTTCCGCCGCAGGCTCTGTGGTGGCTTACTGCTTGAAAATCACCGATGTGGATCCGCTGAAGTACGATTTGCTGTTCGAGCGTTTCCTGAACCCCGACCGTATTTCACTGCCCGATATCGATGTGGATTTTGACGACGAGGGCCGCTACAAGATTTTGGATTGGATTACCAAAAAATACGGACAAGAACGTGTGGCCCACATTATTACTTACGGTACCATGGCCACCAAGTCGAGCATCAAGGATGTGGCCCGTGTGGAAGATCTTGAACTTCAGGAGGCTAACCGCTTGGCTAAGTTGGTGCCCGACCGCTTTCCAGAGGACTCTAAAACCAAGAAAGCCCCGAAGGTGACGATTGAAAATTGCCTGAAGCTGGTGCCGGAACTGAAAGATGCATACGAAAATGGCCCACAGAAAGTACATGATATTTTGCATTATGCCGCTGAACTGGAGGGTACGGTGCGCCAAATCGGCATCCATGCCTGCGGTGTCATTATTGGTGCCGACGATTTGACCAAATTCGCTCCCTTGGCTACCATCGAGGACAAGGAAAGTGACGGCAAGGTGCTGGTGACACAGTACGAAGGCTCTGTGGTAGAGGATGTTGGATTGATTAAAATGGACTTCCTGGGACTGAAGACTTTGTCTATCATCAAGGAAACCTTGAAGAATATCAAACGCTCCAAAGGGGAAGATGTGGATATCGATGCCATTCCTTTGGATGACGAAAAAACTTATAAACTGTTCTGCGAGGGCGACACAGTGGCTACGTTCCAGTTTGAATCCGCAGGTATGCAAAAGTATCTTAAAGAATTGAAACCTAGTAAATTCGAGGATTTGATCGCTATGAATGCCCTGTATCGTCCGGGTCCTATGGATTATATTCCTCAGTTTATCGACAGAAAGCAGGGTAGGGAGGAAATCCAATATGATATCCCGGTGATGGAGCGTTATCTCAAAGATACCTACGGCATTACCGTTTATCAGGAGCAGGTGATGTTACTGTCGCGATTGCTGGCCAACTTCACCCGTGGCGAGTCCGATACCTTGCGTAAGGCGATGGGTAAGAAGCAGAAAGACAAACTGGATTACCTGAAACCGGAATTTTTGTCACGAGGAACAAAGAACGGCCATGACCCAAAGGTGCTGGAGAAAATCTGGGCTGACTGGGAAAAGTTCGCTTCATACGCTTTCAACAAGTCGCATGCCACCTGTTATTCCTGGGTAGCCTACCAGACAGCCTATCTGAAGGCGCATTATCCGGCAGAGTTCATGGCAGCCAACTTGACCAACAACCTCGACAGCATGGATAAAATCAGTGCCTTCATCGAAGACACGCAAAAGCATAATATCAAGGTGCTTGGACCGGATATCAATGAGTCGGAGTTGTCGTTCAGTGTCAACAAGGACGGCAATGTCCGCTTCGGTTTGGCGGCACTCAAGGGAGTGGGGCATGGCGCTGTGGACAGCATTGTGGGTGAACGCGAGAAGAATGGACCTTACACGGATTTCTTCGACTTTATGAACCGTGTGGACTTGCGAAATTGCAACCGCCGTGTCATTGAGTCGCTGGCTTACGGCGGCGCTTTCGACTGTTTCACCGGTATGCACAGGGCTCAGTTGTTTGCCACCGATGGCGGTGACAAGAATTTCATCGAGAAGATGGTCTCCTACGTGACCAAAAGCCAGAATAGCCAGGGCCAATTCTCTATTTTTGATGATCAGCCCGAAATTGCGGCCGAGTTGCTTCCCGAATTGCCGAAATGCGAGCCCTGGAACGATATCGAAAAGGTGCAGTTTGAAAAAGATGTGGCGGGTTTCTACATCTCAGGTCATCCGCTCGACATGTTCAAGCTGATTATCAAACATTACACCAATACGAAGCTGGAGCAGTTCAAAGAGACTGATTTCTTTGAAAAACATGTTGGCAAGGATGTGAAGTTCGCGGCAATGGTGGTGGCAGTCAACGAAACCCAGACCAAGACAGGCAAGGATATGGGAGTGGTTACGTTCGAGGATTATGACTCCACCTGGACCTGGCGCTTGTTCAGCGAGGATTTTACCAAGTATAAACACCTGCTGGAACCTGGCAAAATGGTGCTCGTGCGCATGAAAATCGACAAACGTTTTATGGGCAAGGATTATCAGGGACCAGCTTTCTATAATCAGAAACCCGTAGATATATGTTATTTAAGTGACGCATACGACCATTTGTGCCGTTCGGTAACTTTGGAAATCGGCATCGATGACGTGTCTGCCAATAATGCCCATCTGATCAAAGAGGCGGTGGTCGCGTCGCAGGAGCAGGCAAAAGTGCCTTTGACCATCAAAATTTTTGAGCGCAAGGGACAGTATTCCTCCAATTTCCAGGATACGCAGATGAAAATCAATCCAGAGTCTTTTGTCAGAAACCTTCATCTTCCTTTTTCTTACGAAATTAAACTGGGATAAATTCTTATGATTGAAAATGTTACTCTTATTGGTTCAGGAAATATGGCTCATTGGCTGGTGTATGCGATGAGAAATGCGGGGGTGAGAATATCCCAGGTTTACAGCCGCCAACTGGATCATGCCAAAGCTTTGGCGGAAATAGCCGGTGCCGAAGCCATCGACAATATCGGGGATTTGTCACCCGATAGCGATTTGTATGTCTTTTCCATCAAAGACGACAGTTATGAGAGTTTGTTACGCCAGCTGCCGTTTCGTCTTTCGTTGGCTGCACATACCGCAGGTTCTCTTTCGATGAGGATTTTTGAGCCTTATGCGGAATCTTACGGAATCCTATACCCTTACCAAAGTGTGAACAAGGATATGGATTTAAAGGGTGTTGTGGTTCCTCTGTGTGTTGAGGCAAATGATAAAACGACTGAAAATGAATTGTTTATCTTCGCACAAAGGCTTACTTCCATCGTCCGGAAACTGGATGAATCCCAGCGTATGGTGTTGCATCGGGCCGCCATCTTCGGATGTAACTTCACCAATGCCATGTATTCCATCGCTTATGACATCCTGCAAGAGCATGATATTGATTGGCAGATGATTATGCCATTGCTTCAGCATACTATGGAAAAGGTGAAGACAATGAATCCCCATGAAGCGCAGACCGGTCCAGCCCAACGTGGCGACCAAAATGTCATCCAATTCCATCTGGATGCTTTGCAAGATGAGCTGTTGAAAGACATTTACAGGATAATGACAGATTATATTATGGTTAGCAAAAGAAAATTTGTGTAAATTTGCAATTTCAACAGCTTGGAAGGTGTGTTGCGTTGAATATGCTTGTTAATATTGCTAAATCTATACACAAATGAATCTTAAATATACTCTCTGGAATCTACTGCTTGTGCTTTCAATGTGTTTCCTCACCAGCGGTTTATCTGCCCAGAACAGTAAACTGGTTAATATCAGCTATGACCCGGAAGCGGATGCTGTTTTTTTTGCCAGGATGCATAAATATTTGGCGGAAATCCGTAAAACAAGACCTACTGTCGCTTTGGTATTGGCGGGTGGCGGTGCCAAGGGAGCTGCCCATATCGGTGTGCTTAAATATCTGGAAGAAAAAGGAATACCTGTCGATTTTGTAGCGGGTACCAGCATGGGTGGCTTGATGGGCGGTTTGTATGCCATGGGCTATTCTGCGGTGGAAATCGATACAATTGTACAGTCTGTGGACTGGAATGTGATGATGAGTGACGATATCCCGATGACTTATTACGCATACAAGAGCCAGCGCTTCAAAGAAACATACGTTATAGATATACCCTTCTCACAAATTGAATTCAAGCGAAGTCTGCCGTCAGGTTACCTCTATGGCTTGAATGTCTATAATATGATGAGTTCCCTGTCGGTGGGGTATCAGCACGACTTGGATTTTATGGATTTGCCTACTCCCTATTGCTGTGTGGCCACAGAGATTGTGACGCAAACGGAGAAACACTGGACGTCGGGTCCGTTGATTCCCGCTATGCGTTCTACCATGTCGATTCCCGGTTTTTTTCGGCCGGTGCGTGTCGATTCCATGATTTTGTCTGACGGGGGAACCAAGAACAATTTTCCCACCGATGTGGCTGTGGCCGCAGGCGCTGATATTATCATAGGTGTTGAGTTGACCATGCCTCGCACGTACGAGGATGTGAACAATGTGGCTGATATCCTTATGCAAACTGCCCAGTATTCCGGCGGATTGGAAGCTCATAACAATAATGTTAAAAACGCCACGGTATATATCACTCCCGACATATCGGGTTTCGGCATGTTGAGCTTTGGCACCAAGGAAATTGCCACACTGATAGACAGAGGCTATAAGGAAGCCGCCAAACATGAACGCGAGATTGACAGCATTGTGCGCATAGTGGGCAATGGTGGCCGCCACACCAATCACCCGAAGGCTATTAACCTTTCAGAAGAGAAAGTTACCATATCGTCAATAGAATATACTGGTGTTAACGAGAAGGAAAAGAGATTCCTGGACGAAAAAATCCGTATGAAATTCGGTGTGCCATACGGAAAGGATGATTTCGAGGTGTCTTTGGCCATTATTTATGCTACCAGGGCTTTCTCGCAGGTGACCTACCGCCTGCTGGAGGATGGAAATGGCTCGTACAAGCTCGTGTTCAATTGCGAGAAACGCCCCCATCATTCTATTGGTATCGGTTTGCGCGCCGACACGGAAGAGTGGTTTGCCGCTCTGATTAATCTCGGCCTTAATCGTAACAAGATTTATGGCCACGAATTAGATGTCATCGTGCGACTTTCCACTTCTCCCTACCTTTATCTCGATTATAGCTACACTCCCGTCAAGGGCCCCAAAGTCGGAGCCACCCTCAAGATTCATTACCGTGCGGTGACGGGTTTTGCAGACTTCCTCACAAAGGGCAAGTTGTATATTGAACAATCTTTGCGCAATGAGGCAACGGTGTATATTTCCGATACGTACTGGAGCATGTTTAACCTGAGAGGAGGTTTCCGCCTCGAACAGATGCCGTTATTCCGTTACTTTTCTATGGATGGTGGTTCGCAGAATATCAGGTGGGATGTTTTTTATCCCTACATTTTTCTGCGCGGTGCTTTCAGTAACCAGGACAATAGATATTTCCCGAACAGGGGAGTGCGTGCCTATCTCAATTATGACTATAACTTCCGAAATACCCATTATCTCGGTACAGGTGTTATCGGCACTATTTCTGGAGGGCGTATATTTGCACTTATTGCCGCCTATAGAGGACGGTATATTTTGGGAGATCATACTCCATATTACGAATTTATGCAAAATTATGTCGGGGGCACCATGGAAGGAAGGTATTACGACCACCAGATTCCTTTTATCGGTATAAATGGCGAGCTTATGTGTGAGAATTTGTTGAGCGTTGTCGATCTGAATTTCCGTTTCAAGGTATATAAGAATTGCTATCTGTCGGCCATTGCGGCAGCCTTCCATGATGGAGATGTGGTTGACCATAAGTTGGTGATGAGCAAACACGCCAGATTCGCCGCTGGTGTTCAGTTCGCCTACAAGTCGAAGTTCGGCCCGTTGATGGCCAATGTACATTGGAATAGCTCCAACAACAGTGTAGGAGCGTATTTGGGTGTGGGTTACGATTTTTAAAATATAATTGGATATGAGTAAGTTAAAAGCAGCTGTTTTTTCCATGCGTTTGCGCACGTTGCCATTGTCATTGTCAGGTGTTGTTTTGGGCCTGATGCTGGCAATGAAAACACAAGAGGTTTCTTTGTGGTTGATAGTGTGGCTGTTGCTGACCACTGTTTGTTTGCAGATATTGTCGAATCTGAGTAATGAGCTGGGAGATTTTTTGAGGGGAACCGATGGCGAGCAGCGCGAGGGACCGATGTATAGTTTGGCGCAGGGAGCCGTCAGTGTGCAAGAATTCAAGTGGCTGATTGCTGTTTTTGTGCTCTTGTGCTGTGTCTTCGGTGCGGCCATGGTATGGACCTCTTTCGGCACTTTCCTGGCTTGGCAGCCCTTGATGCTGTTGGCATTGGGTGTGGCGGCCATCTGGGCGGCTATGCACTATACCCTGGGCAAGAATCCATACGGCTACAGGGGCCTCGGCGATGTGTTTGTCTTTATCTTCTTTGGCCTAGTGTCAGTGCTGGGTGCCTATTATGTGGTGGCCCATGCCATCGAGTCGTGGTCGTTGCTGCTGCCAGCGATTACCATAGGCTGTTTCAGTGTGGGGGTACTCAATGTTAACAATATCCGCGATATGGAATCCGATGCGGCCACCCGGATTACCCTGCCGCTCAAGATAGGGGAACTCAACGCCAAAATTTTCCAGTCGGTACTGATTGCGCTGGGCTGGCTCTGCATGGTGTTTTTTACACTAATTACCTACACTTCCTGGTGGGATTGGTTGTATTTCATTACTTTGCCCTTGTTCCTGATACACATGAATATGGTTTGGAAACGCAATGGCAAAGCCCTCGATTCCGCCTTGCCATTGCTGGTACTCTCCACCTTCGCCTTCGCCATTCTCGCTGGAATATAGTTTTATTTCAAAAAAAAATTATTGCTGAGATATTTTGTATTAAAATTTTATGTACTTTTGCCATGTCGATTCTGCGGATTCGACGAAGGCGTGGGCTGATGATTTTCATTGGCCTTCCGTGTTTTTAAACAGCAGGACAACTTGACTTTCTTCATGTACCCATATTTCTTTTATTGGTACTCCGGCTTTAATTCTGTCTCGAATAGACTTCTTCATGATACGTTCTGATAAATTACATTTTTCAATTATTATGTGGTCTGATTGTGCCAGTCCACGATGAAGCATATTGCTGAAATTTGCTTTGGGATTATTTATAATATACCCTTCATGTTCATAAAATATTCCATCAATACATAAGTCTGGACATTTTCCATAGTATTTTGTCCCGATTAAAGAATGGTATATTTCTTGATAATGTTTATTTTTCAAAGGAGAGTTGAATTTTGGTGTAAGTATAACCTGCTTGCCCTGTTCTGCAAAGAATAGGGCACATGAAATAATTCGTTGAAAATCAGTCGAAGTACGATTTATAGAATTATAAACTATCACTTTACCTCCATTTGTAAACTGGTACATAATCTTTTTAGATAGGTCTATTTGATGGTTGTTTGTTGTGTTGCTCATTAGAGAAAAATAAAAATGCAAATATACAATAATTATAGTATATTTACATATTATTTTTCTAATAATAGATATTGTGCTATTGTGATTTTTTAGGAAAAGAGATTGTCTGGAACTTCATCAACAAGAATAGGAAAGTAACGGTCATTAGTGATACTCCAATAGTCAATATTGCTTTCCTCTTTTGCAGGTGGAGATACTAATTGCACATGTTTTTTACACAGAGATGCCAAATAAAGAGCTCCTAAAAGAGCTTCAATGTTAGCTTCTTGATTATCTTCGTATCTGCATTCTATTATTTGGTTCCAATATGATTTCTTCTTTTCGGATAACTTGCAATTTGGATCATTTTCTGATAAAAAGAGTTCGGTTTTAAATTCTTCAATAATTTGATCTCCTTTTTCCTGTTCGATTATTAATACAGGATCATCGTTTAATCCAGGATACCAAATATAATAATCTGTATAAGAAGGCAGTATTATTTTGAATTGTTTTTCAAATTGGTCTTGATTTGGTATTGGGAATCCATTGTAAAAGGCTCTTTGTCTAGAGAATAGTTCAAAGTCATTTTTATTGTAAAAAGCCCTTGGTTGAGTATATTGATTAAAGTCGTTTTGTGTTGTTAAATTTTCCAGCATTACTAAATAGAATAAGGTGTTTTGAGTATTCCATTTGCCGTTGGAGACAAAATGGTCGCAGTATTCAAAATAGTCGCTTATATGTATTTGCTTGTTTTTTAGAATCTGGAATTGTCGTAATCGATATGCATGTGCTTCGTTAGTTGAGACTCCTTTGGGCAAACTAGGTGTTGGTTTAAATCCGTAAAATTTGACGCCATTTTGTTCGGAAAGACAATATTGTCGGAAACGTTCTATGTCTCTATCTTTTGTAATTTCGACTTCAATGATATGTAATCCAGACCGAAGCTTTTTTCTTGTTGAGGCATGTGTCACTTGGATTTCAATTATCAGATAGTCTTTTTCTGGATTTATCTGGTCGTCGTCTTTTAGATTCTTTCGGATGAGACATACGTCTGCTACAAATTCTTGATTATCAATTGTAATACGTTTCTCGAGTTCACATTTGCTGTAGTATTTTTTTAGATCGAATGGGTATGGCTTGTTTACGCTGCAAGAGCCTTTGTCAGTAATTGGGCATATTTTCATTTGAGAACAGGGATGGGGTGCTTGTAACAGGAGGTTGAAAGTGTCACTTTCTTCGAATGCTTCCTTGAAAGCACTTTTCCCCAGTTTGTGAAGGTAGGTTTCAAGAGCTCCAGGTCGGCCATCTTTGTGGGCGAAGTGCCAAGCAACTTTTTTGCCTTTGCGTGCAATCATTGCGTCACCTTCATCAATGGAATAATAGTGGCCTCGTTCAGCATACTTTAAAGGGACATCATTGATGTGAACAATCTTTCCGGACTCGTCCTGTGCATAGCTGTATTGTATGTTGGTCTTTGTTGTCACGATGATGCAGTTAGTCTATGAATACAGAAACATGGTATTAATTGGCAGGCAAAAATACACTTTTTTTCGTATTTTTGCAGTGACGAATTTTATAGAAACAATAATTACTTAACACTCAATAGAATTGTCACATTAACTTATAAGCACATTTGACAGATGCCTGAAAAACAACAAATCGAACACCTCTTCAACGACATCGCTCCCAGCTACGACCGCCTGAACCACATCATGTCCTTCGGTATCGACCGCTCGTGGCGGAGGAAGGCGGTGCGTGCCATCGCGGACAGTGAGCAACAATTGCATGTGTTGGACGTGGCGACGGGAACGGGTGATTTCGCCATTGCCATTGCCAAAAAACTGCCCGCAGAGAGCGGGATTGTAGGTGTTGACCTGTCAGAGCAGATGCTGGAGGTTGGAAGACAAAAGGTGTCAGGGAATATCGTTCTGCAACAGGGTGATGTGGAATGTCTTGATTTTGAGGAGGACAGTTTCGACAGGGTGAGTGTTGCGTTCGGGGTGCGCAACTTTGAGCATTTGGAACAAGGCTTGTCCGAGATGTACAGGGTGCTGCGTCCTGGTGGCAAACTGGTCATTTTGGAGTTGTCCTATCCCGACAATCCCTTCATCTTATGGTGCTATAAGTTATATGCCTTGCATTTCCTGCCCTTTGTCGGTGGTCTCGTTTCCGGTCATAAAGAGGCGTATCGCTATCTGCCTAAATCCATTTTGGCTTTCCCGAAAGAGGATGTCATTGTGCCGCTGTTGCGCTCTGTCGGTTTTAAAAATGTTAAGGTGCGAAAGTTTACCTTCTGTGTCTGCGTCTTGTATGTGGCAAGTAAGTAGTGATGTGACAAGTCTGGAAGCAAATGCTAAAAAAAACTCGCCTTTTGAGAGGCGAGTTTCTGTTGCTTGTCGCGGATGAAAGGCACCACAAGTAGTGGTGTCAGCTTGCATCATCACACCTTGATTTCTACGTCAACGCCACTGGGCAATTCCAGCTTCATCAATGCGTCGATGGTCTTGGAGGTTGTACCGTAAATGTCCAACAGTCTCTTGTAAGTGGAAAGCTCAAACTGCTCTCTTGATTTCTTGTTGACGAAGGTTGAACGGTTTACAGTGAAAATCTTTTTGTGTGTCGGAAGCGGAATAGGACCCACAACGACAACCTTGTCATCCTTCACTGCGTTGATTGTTTTCACAATCTTCTCAGCAGATTTATCTACCAAAGTATGGTCGAATGACTTTAATTTGATTCTGATTCTGTGACTCACGTTGTTTTGTTTTTATTGGTTTACTTTTGAAATTTGTTTATTGTTGCTGTTTAAGTTCTTTCAGAATGTTACAACAGGGCGTATCTTCCCACATTGAGGATGTAGTCTTTCACATCCGCCGGAACTTCCGCGTAACGCAGGAATTCCATGCTGTAGTTGGCTCGTCCTGAGCTGATGGAGCGTAAGGTGGTAACATAGCCGAACATTTCAGCCAGGGGCACCTGTGCCTTGATGATTTGGTAGCCGATTTTGGCCTCAATCTGTTCCAGTACCGAGCGTCTGCGGTTGAGGTCGCTGGTCACATTCCCGATGTACTCATCAGGGGTGGTGATTTCCACCTTCATGATGGGTTCGAGAATGGAGGTCTCTACGCTGCGGATAGCCTCTCTGAAGCCCATCTTGGCGCACACCTCGAAGGCCATGGCGTCGGAATCGACACTGTGGGTGCTGCCGTCCAAAATGGTGACGGTGAGTGCCTCAAGCGGGAATCCGTATTTGCCGTTGGTCATGGCGATGCTGAAACCCTTCTCAGCGCCGGCGATGTATTCCTTCGGAATCACGCCACCCTTGACCTGGCTTTCAAAGAACAAACCTTTCTTGTCGGCCGGGGTCGGGCTAATCTGGAATTCCAGTTCGGCGAAAGAGCCTTTGCCGCCAGTCTGCCGTTTGTAAACCTCATGGTGCTTCACGAAGTCGTTGACGGCTTCTTTGTAGGTCACACGGGGCTTTCCATGGTTGCAGGCGACGTTGAATTCGCGTTTGAGGCGGTCCAGCAGGATGTCCAGATGAAGTTCACCCATGCCGCTGATAAGGGTCTGTCCTGATTCCTCGGAGACGGTCACCTTGAAGGTGGGGTCTTCTTCGGCCAGACGGTCCAGCGCCTGCATCAGCTTGTCCTCGTCGTCTTTGGTTTTCGGCTCAATGGCGATCTGGATCACCGGATCCGGAAAAACTATGTTTTCCAGCAGTATCGGGTGCTTCTCGTCAGTCAGGCTGTCGCCTGTCCTGATTTCCTTCATGCCTACCAGAGCCACAATATTGCCTGCGCCGATGCTGTCCATCTGGATTTGCTTGTTGGAGTGCATCAGCATGATTTTCGACACCCTTTCGCGTTTGCCAGTGGATACATTGTAAATCATGTCTCCGGTTTTCAGCGTGCCGGCATAGACCTTGATGAAGGTCAGCTTGCCGACGTAGGGGTCGATGGCGATTTTGAAAGCCAAAGCCGCGAAATTCTCTTTCTCGTCAATTTTGCGCGTCTCTCCCTGCTCCGTTTTGGGATTGATGCCCTTGATGTCAGGCATGTCGGCAGGGGAGGGGAGGTAGCTCACAATGGCGTCAATCAGTCGCTGCACTCCTTTGTTCTTGAACGAAGAACCGCAGAGTACGGGCGTCAGCTGGTTGGCGATGGTGGCTTTTCTGATGCAGGTCTTGATTTCCTCAATAGTCAGACTGTCAGGGTCTTCAAAGAATTTCTCCATCAGTTGGTCTTCGAGTTCGGCCACGGTTTCCAACAGCAGGTTGCGGTATTCTTCCACCTCGTCGGTCATGTCGGCGGGGATTTCGCATTCCGTGTAGGTCGCGCCTTGGTCTTCCTCGTTCCAGGTGTAGGCTTTCTTCTCGATGAGATCGACCAAACCCACGAAATTCTCTTCGCTGCCGATAGGCAGTTGCAGCACTATTGTTTTAGCGCCGAGTTTCTCTTTGATTTGGTCCACAACAGCATAGAAGTTGGCACCCATGCGGTCCATTTTGTTGACGTAACAGATACGGGCCACGTCGTACTTGTTGGCCTGTTTCCATACGGTCTCGGACTGGGGTTCCACGCCTCCCACCGCGCAGAAAATGGCGACGGCTCCATCCAATATTCTCAAAGAACGTTCTACTTCGACGGTGAAATCAACATGTCCCGGTGTGTCGATGATGTTGATCTTGTAGTTCTGGTTTTCATAGTCCCAGTTGACAGTGGTGGCGGCGCTGGTGATGGTGATACCACGCTCCTGCTCCTGCACCATCCAGTCCATGGTGGCTGTGCCCTCATCTACTTCACCAATCTTGTAGCTCTTACCGGTGTAATAAAGAATACGTTCAGTCGTGGTGGTCTTACCGGCGTCAATATGCGCCATAATCCCGATGTTCCTGATTTTCGATAAATCTTCCGACATAAACTTGTTCTTTCCGGTGAATTTATTATAGTATATATACTACTAGAATCTGAAGTGAGAGAATGCCTTGTTAGCTTCAGCCATTCTGTGGATATCCTCTTTACGTTTGAAGGCAGCACCTTCTTCCTTGTAGGCTTGCATGATTTCTGAAGCCAGCTTCATGGCCATGGTTTTCTCATGACGCTTGCGGGCGAATAAGATTAAATTTTTCATACCTACGGACTGCTTTCTCTCGGGGCGCAGTTCGGTAGGGATCTGGAAGGTGGCACCACCGATACGTCTGCTCTTCACTTCCAAAGAAGGAGTGACGTTGGCGAGAGCCTGTTTCCAAACTTCAATGCCGTTTTCGTTTGTTTTTTCTGCAATAATGTCAATAGCGTCGTAGAAGATTTCGAATGCTATTGATTTCTTTCCCTTGAGCATGATGTTGTTCACGAATTTGGTAACTGCTACATCATTGTACTTCGGATCGGGAAGGATGATTCGTTTTTTTGGTTTTGCTTTTCTCATTTTGTAACTTCAATAATTTTGTTATTTACTCTCGAGACACCCATTTTAGTGCTCAATTTACTACTATGTTTGTCGGTTTACGCTTTCTTTTTCGGACGTTTTGCACCGTATTTTGATCTACCCTGCAAACGGCCTTCTACTCCTGCGGAGTCCAATGCGCCACGGACGATGTGGTATCTTACACCTGGAAGGTCTTTCACACGACCACCTCTAACCAATACGATAGAGTGTTCCTGCAAGTTGTGGCCTTCTCCCGGAATGTAGGCGTTCACTTCTTTTCCGTTGGTCATACGTACTCTCGCTACCTTACGCATAGCTGAGTTAGGTTTCTTAGGAGTTGTTGTGTAAACTCTCAAACATACACCGCGTTTCTGCGGACAAGCGTCTAACGCTCTTGACTTGCTCTGTGAAGTCAATTTCTTTCTTCCTTTTCTTACTAATTGCTGAATTGTCGGCATACAATTAAATTTAACCTTTGTTTTTTGTTTATAATTCACCCCAAAATTGGGACTGCAAAAATACGATTTTTTTCTTATATAATATATTAGTCAATTAAATTTTTTTCAGTCAATGATTTAGCTGTTTGAATGATGTTTAATTATTTGATTTTTAAATAGATGCATATTTCAAACGGAATGCTTTACTGGATAAACCTGTTTTTTTGTCCGCATTTGTCAGTGGGTTAAGCAGATGAAATGGGAGAATTTCGATTGGAAATTTGCAAAAAAAAAAGCATTCACGGGAAGTGAATGCTTTTTATCTTGGTGGGAACTACTAGATTCGAACTAGTGACCCTCTGCTTGTAAGGCAGATGCTCTAAACCAACTGAGCTAAGCTCCCTTGCAAAATTGCGATGCAAAAATACGAAAAATTTTTAATCTGACAATGGGTTGATGAAAAAAAATATTATAGTGTAAATTGTTGATATTTAGTTTGTAATAAGATTTTTCTGTTTTTAGGATTGATATTCTTGAGGAAAAGAAGTGCTTTTTTCGCATTGTTTTATCAGAAAAAGTGTAAAAACAGAATTACATTGGCAAATTAGCACATTGAATTCAATTGCTAATTAAAAAAATTGTATCTTTGCATTTTAATTAAACCTAAAATGACTTTTGTTGAATTACAGAATTTGGTGGAACAAGGAGTGTCCCATTTGTCGGCCTGGGTGTGGAGCCCGCCATTGGTGGCGCTGTGCCTACTGGCGGGATTGTACTTCTCTTTCCGTACACGTTTCGTACAGATTCGCCATTTCGGTGAAATGGTGCGATTGCTTTTCACGAATGATAAGAAACAGAAAACTGGTATATCTTCTTTTCAGGCTTTTTCCATGGCCCTCTCCGGTCGAGTGGGAACGGGTAATATTGTGGGGGTAGCTACTGCCATCGGCTATGGTGGTCCCGGCGCTATTGTCTGGATGTGGGTTATCGCTTTCTTTGGTGCGGGCTCGGCATTCGTCGAAGCTACCTTGGCGCAAATTTTCAAGGAAAACCACAATGGACAGTTTCGTGGCGGTCCTTCCTATTATATTGAGAAAGGCTTGAAATTCAAGTGGTTGGCTGTGACTTTTGCCGTTTGTTCAGTGGTAGCCTGCGGTATTCTCTTGCCACCGGTGCAGTGTAACGGTATCGCTATTGCTTTTGCCAATTCTTTCCAGATAAAACCTGTTTATGTGGGTGCGACAGTGGCCTTATTGCTTGGTCTGTTGATTATTGGAGGGGTGAAGCGCATTGCCCACGTGGCGCAGGTTGTGGCTCCGTTTATGGCTATGGTCTATGTGGTGATGGCGGTGGTGGTGCTGTGCGCCCATTATGCCGTCATTCCTTCGGTGCTGAAGGAGATGCTGTCGGGAGCATTGGGGCTGGACAAAATCACAGGTGGAATACTTGGCAGTACCATCGCCTGGGGGGTGAAACGCGGCATCTATTCCAACGAGGCGGGGCAGGGTACCGGTGCCTTAGTGGCGGGTGCCGCCAAGGTGTCGCATCCGGTGAAACAGGGCATGGTGCAGGGCTTCTCCGTCTATATCGACACCCTGCTGGTGTGTACGGCCACGGCTGTGATGATTCTGGCTGCAGAAACCTATAATGTGGTGGATGCCGCTACGGGGCAGTATCTGTACACTTCATCATACGCTTTGGGTGCACCCGATGTTTCCTATACTTCCACCGCTATCAGTACGGTCTTTGGCCAGACGGTGGGTAGTATTTCCGTGGCAGTGGCATTGGCGTTTTTCGCTTTCACTACCATTATGGCCTACTACTATTATGCGGAAACCAGCATCGTTTATTTGTTCGGGAAAGGCAGGCGTGAACATGTGGCTGTTTGGATACTGCGTTTCGTCATAGTGTTGTCGGTGTTTTATGGCTCTATGAAATCCGCTAAGGCTGCTTGGGATTTGGGCGACATCGGTGTGGGAACCATGGCGTGGATTAATGTGGTGGCAATATTGTTGCTCTCCCCCAAGGCTCTCAAGACACTCAAAAGTTACGAAAAACAGCAGAAAGAAGGCAAAGAACCCGTCTTCTACCCGAAGGAGTTGGATATAAAAAATGCCGATTTCTGGGAACAACATCCGAATGGAGTAATAGACAATTAGTTAATGTGCAAATGAATCTAAATATCTCGTTAAGGTGTCAAGGCGTTCAGTCATTCGCTGCGCTCATTCGTGAAGGCGTGGAGACACTTGCTTCGCTCGTTCGTGGAGACGAATTCGTCTTAACGAATGCACGAAGTGCATGTCTTCACGCTTCCACGCCTTAACGCTTCTACGAACCAACAATCATAGTTCTTAGTTACCGATTATGTTTCAAAAAATCATCCGTGCTTGTGTGAGAGTGGTGCAGCGTTACCTGCCCGAACCGTTTATTTTTGCGATTATCCTGACCCTGGTGGCGGCTTTGCTGGCCATGCCGATTTGCCGCCAAAGTCCGATCGAGGTGGTTGAACATTGGGGCAATGGGGTGTGGGGCTTGCTGGCTTTTGCCATGCAGATGGCCCTGGTGCTCGTTTGTGGTTCCACCCTGGCAGCCGCTCCTGTGGTGAAGAAGGGCATCGGTCGTCTGGCGGCTCTGCCGAAGACTCCTGCCTCCGCCATCGCTTTGGTGACGGGCGTTTCCGCCGTGGCCTGCTGGATTAACTGGGGTTTTGGACTGATTGTCGGGGTGATTTTTGCCAAGGAGATTACCCGCAAGCTGCAGGGGGTGGATTACCGCCTGCTGATTGCTTCTGCCTATAGTGGCTTCGTGGTGTGGCATGCCGGTTTGTCAGGTTCCATTCCGCTCACCATGGCCACTCCCGGCGATGCGCTGACCAAAGCTACTAATGGCATTTTGACCGAACCGGTCCATATAACCCGCACGATATTGGATCCGCATAATATTGTCATGGTGATTCTTGTGATTATCGCGCTGGTGTCGGTGAACGCACTGATGCATCCCAGGAAGGAGCATGTGATTACTGTTGACCCTTCGTTGTTGGAAGAGACGGAAGCTCCCGCCAAAGTGACTGCCGACACACCAGCGGAAAAGATGGAAAACAGCCGTCTGCTGAGCTGGATTGTGGCTTTGTTGGGCTTCTCTTATCTGGTGATTCATCTGGGCTTTAAGGGCGGTTCCTTGGACTTGAATTCTGTCATCATGATATTCCTTTTTGCGGGTGTGATTCTGCATGGTACGCCCTTGGCATACGTGCGTGCTTTTACCAAAGCAGCCACGGGTGCAGCAGGCATTATCCTGCAATTCCCGTTCTATGCGGGCATTATGGGTATCATCACAGGGGTTGGAACCTCGGGAATTTGTTTCGGCACGGTCATCAGCGATGCATGTATCTCCATCTCCACACCGCATACTTATCCCTTGCTCACTTTCCTCTGTGCGGCAGTTCTCAACATGTTTGTGCCCTCCGGTGGCGGACACTGGGCCATTCAGGCACCTATCATGTTTGCCGCAGGTGCCGATTTGGGTGTGGACCCCGGCCTTACAGGCATTGCCATCGCTTGGGGTGACGCTTGGACCAACTTGATTCAGCCTTTCTGGGCCATCCCCGCTTTGGCCATCGCCAAACTCAACGCCAAGGATATTATGGGGTTCTGTATCATCGACCTGGTGGTCACCGGTGTCATCATCTGCGGCGGACTACTGATTTGGGCCTGGTGATTTACAGGTTGCGGGTTACAGGTTACAGGTGTCAGTAGGTAGTGAATTGGGTATGATGTATTAAGAATTGGTCGCATTAACACGAAGTCACCAATATTCATTGACACATTGGCACATTAAAATCATTTGCTAATTAACTAATTTGCTAATTATTTTTTGTATCTTTGCAGATTAATCAATATTAGAATTATGAAAAAACAACTATCTTTAGTTTCTGTCTTTTTGGTGTTCCTCGCTATGGGCTTCGGCGATGCGGCGGGACAGCTGGTCTCCATTGTGGAAAAAGCCTTCAACATTACCCCCTTCGCCGCTTCGTTGGTGTCATTTTCAGGCATGATTATGTTTGGTGTCTTGTCGGTGCCGATGGGCGTCACCCAGTCCCGCATCGGAAAGAAGAAAATGTTGACTATCGGTTTGATACTCTTTTTGTTAGGTGCCGTATTGCCGATTATGGCCTTTAATTTCCCCATCATTTTGTTGGCAGTGCTGATGATGGGTGCTGGTGCTACGATTTTGCAAGTATCTGGTAATCCGTTGATTAGAGATGTTTCCCCAGAAGGAAAATACTCAAGTATGCTTTCTTTCGCCCAATCATTGAAGGCTATCGGTACTCTGTCAACTTCTTTGATTCTGGTGTTGGTGGGTACTTCGCTGATGAAATACGGCTGGTTTTCCTATACCCCTGAAGGTGCTGCCGAGCCTGTGAACATGGGTTTCCGTATTCTGTTTCCGATTTTTGCGCTGGTGCTGCTGATAACCTTGCTCATGGTGATGTTTTTTGTGCCAAACCAGACAGAAAAGGATACAACTACTCCAACCACTTTGGGTAAATGCTTCGCCGCTTTGGGAAATCCGTTCATCTTGATGATGTTCCTCGGCATTTTCTTCTATTGCGGTGCAGAAGCTTCCATGTTCAACAGAATTCCTTCCATCTTGATTGAAAACAATCCTGCCATTTCACCGGCATTGGGTAATATTGTGCTGATTGTGGCGTTGTTTGTGGGCCGTTTCATGGGTGGTGTCTGCTTACGCTATATCAAACCAACCGTCTTTCTGATCCTGACGGTGATGGTTTCCATTATTGGCAATGTGCTCTTGTTCCTGCCGTACAATGCCGTCACTACCTGGCTGAGTTTTATCCTGATTGGCGTGGGCTTTGCCAATATTTTCCCCTTGATTTTCTCGATTTGTGTGGATCGTATTCCCGAAAAAACCAACGAAATCTCAGGTCTGATGACCACCGCTATCGTGGGTGCCGCCATCGTGCCGCTGCTGACGGGCTTCGCCGCCAACTTCAATCCCCGCTACGCCTTCTTCGTCACCCTCGCCTGCCTCCTTTACCTTACTGTCCTTGCCC
>JAFXSR010000012.1 GCA_017525505.1 Bacteroidales bacterium | reverse complement strand
CGTTCTTGCTTAGGTTAAAGAAATTTCATTAATTTTGCAGTGTTGTTCGTTCCGAAGCCGAATGGGTGGAAGGCGGGCGACAAACATATATAAAAGGCGTTGAGTCAACGTCTTATCTGCGGCTATCTGAATCTCGCAAATTCAAAAGCATCCGCACAATAAGGCAATGTTCAATGTCCATTGGATTGTATATTATGGTACGGGCATGATTTATCGTGTTCGCACCTCTGGAGATGCAATACTTTGCGTCTCTACAAACGGATAATCCCAAACATCCGTTCAATATGCAACAGCGTGGGCTTTCGGCATTGCTTATCCTCGGATGCGGGCAATGCGAGAGCCTCAGATAGCGGGATGAGCGATGAATTCAGATTCCCGCGCTTTTTTTATGTGCTTTTTGAGTTAAAACTAATTGCTCTGCCATAGGGAGTCGGGCGGAGGAAAAAAGAAGAAAACTGTGCCCGATACGAACATCTCGGGCAGAAAAGCTGTCATGAACGCTCTTCAACAATTGTCAGACTCTGAATTGGTGGAACAACTCTTGGCTAACAACGAGAAGGCAATTCTGTATTTCTTCTACGAGAAATACTACAGCGTTTTCGAATACCATGTCTATAAGATTTTTACTTACGAAGTGAGTGTGCAAGGACTGGTACACGAGCTTTTCCTGTACCTTTACGAGGATAACTGGAGGCACTTGCGTTCATATAATCCTGCAATGTCAAAATTAAACACCTGGATATCAGTGGTTTCATTCCGTTTTTTTATGAATTATAAGAAATCAAAGATAGATTCCTACGGCCTCATCTCTATACATGAAAAATGGGATGATAATATCATACAGTACAAGCAGGAAAATCAGGAGCTGGTAAAAATGGACATTCAAAAGGCAATCGATAGTTTGAAGAACGACACTGAACGTGATGTGGCCCGACAGCTATTGTTGGACGGTGCTGAAATCCAAGATGTTGCTGCTGAACATGATTTGTCCATTGACTATGCTTACACCGTGAAAAGCCGCGCCATCGCACATTTAAGGAAAATACTAAAAGCTTACAGGTCATGAAGGAATTGAATATTTCAGAAGAGCTTTTTTCCAGATTTTTGGATGGCCGGACCAGCGAGGAGGAAAACGAACAGATTCTCCAACTGCTGGCGGAAAATCACGAATTGATGGATGAGTTTACCGCCATTGCCAAAGCATCCCAACTGGCTGACCATGAGCCATTAAGAAAACCTAACCTGGAAGTAGCTGCACAAAGTATCCGCAGCGTTTTGCCTGAATCCCAAGCGGATAAACCAAATGTCTCTACAAAACGCAGACGTAGTATTAGAATTTTTACCATGGCAGCAGCTGCCGTGGCCGCCATTTTGTTGGCCAGCACCATTTATCTTTTGCTTCGCTCAACAAATCCACAGAACACTTTGGTCCAAGACAATAAATCTGAAACTGATTCAACCCTGATACAGCCGAAAGTAGAGCAGACTTATATCGCTCAAAATGAGACACCAGAAAGTGTCATTTCGGAAGCGACTTCCTCAACTGTAGAGAATGAGACTTCCACGGCTGCGACACCTCCGACAGAAACACCTTCCTCCACACTTTCTAACGAATATCTTAGCGTGCAAGTTGAGGAACGCCACTATGCTTCAACCCAGGAAACCAATAGCTTAAGCATTACAAAGCCCAACAAAAGCAACTATTTGGTACTATGCAAGAATCTTGACAAAACTTTTGTTTTCGAGTGGAATGCAAGCAATGTGCAAAAACTGCACTTTTCAGTTAAAGATGCTTCAAACAAAGTGATTGTTGAAGTTACGGATACAGACACAAAACGTTACGAGCTGTCCTATCGAAAGATTTATCCAGAAAAGCAACTAACATGGAAGCTTGCTGTGACTTATAAAGATGGTTCGAAGGACGAACAAAGCGGACAAATCAATATCGATTATAATATCAACAAGCAATAAATTATGAAAATAAGAAAACTATTTGTTGCCTTATTGCTCCTGATATTGTACACAGGAACGATAACGGCACAATCGGAAGCCACCAGCCCTCGCATGAGTTTTAACATTACCAAAGAGGTAAAACCACCATTGTGGGAGATTGTGGAAGCACCCTACTTTGTGGATGAGGATGACAACAAGGCCATTGATGCCAATGAGAAATGTAAGATTGTGATGAAACTGAAAAACATTGGCTTAGGTGATGGCTTGGGATTGACTGCCAAAATTTCAGCCTCGGGTACCACCAATGGCATCACTGTTTCAGACAAAAAGATTCCAAGCATTAAAGTGAATGGTACTGCTACAGTTGAATTTCCTATCACCACCACCATGAAAACAGCTGATGGCGTAGCGGAATTCACGGTTTATGTGGATGAACCGCTCGGTTTCAACACGGAACCTTATAAACTGCGTGTGCAAACCCGTAAATTCCAAGAACCTTTGATTGTGGTCAAAGATTATATCGTTTCAGGTGACAATGGCGGTGTTCTGGAAAAACAAAAACAATTCAATTTGCAGATCCTGTTACAGAACATACAACAAGGCATAGGAGAGAATGTCACTGTTAAACTTAAGCATCCTGACAATGTGCTTAATATCAGCGGACAAGATTTATTCACTTTCCCGACATGGGGTCCGGGAGAAACCCAAACCCTGAATTTCCAACTGATAGTAAACGGAAGATATGAAGGAACTTCGCTTCCTCTTAAAGTGGAGATCTCTGAAAAACACGGCAAATACGGACAGAATAAAGACATCAATCTGACACTGAACCAGCCCTTGGCCAGTGGCACCATAACTGTCGTTCCCATTATCAAAGATACAGCTATTGAAGACGTGTCGTTGCGTTCGGACGTGGATCGCGACATTCCTCAAACTAACAAATCCAATCCCCATTGTTATGCTATCATCATCGGAAATCAGGATTACCACTCTTATCAAAGAGGTCTAAACAGTGAGCAGGATGTGCCCTTTGCGACGGAAGATGCCACCATGTTCAAAGAGTATTGTGAGAAAACATTGGGCGTAGATGCACGAAATATTTCATTTTTGAACAATGCCACCTCCGCAAAAATGAATCAGGAAATTGACTTCATTACCCGTTTGGCGGCACGTGACCCGCAAGCTGAAATCATCTTCTACTATGCGGGACACGGACTTCCCAATGAAAATACCAAGGAACCTTACCTGATTCCCGTGGATGTCAATGCCTCCAATCTCACTTCCGCCATTGCCCTGTACGACTTATACCAGAGCTTGAGCTCCACAAATGCCCAGCGTATCACTGTGTTTCTGGACGCCTGTTTCAGCGGCGGAGGTCGTGACATGGGATTGGTAGCTTCCCGTGGTATCAAAGTAACGCCGAAGAAAGACGCTCTAAGTGGAAATATTGTGGTATTCTCAGCCACCGCGGCAGATCAGACAGCCTTGCCTTATACAGATAAAAAACATGGCATGTTTACTTATTTCCTGCTGAAGAAACTCCAAGACAGCAAAGGCGAATGCAACTATTCTGAATTGTTTGATTACCTAAATGAAAGCGTAGGTGAAAGCAGTCTGCGTGTGAACCGCAAAGACCAAACTCCCGAAGTAAATACCTCTCTGCAGGTGCAAGACAGCTGGCAAAACTGGAGATTCTGAATAATTAAGAATTAAGAATGAATAATTAAGAATGAAAGGCCTATCAATAAAACTTGTAATTCTATCATTAGTGACTGTATGCTGCCAGAGCCTATGGGCACAAAATGTCTCTAATGTTACTGCACAGCAGGTGGACAAGAACATTCACATCTCTTACTCTTTGGATAAAGCAGCGGACATTTCCGTCTATATCTCCGCTAATGGTGGCAATTCCTATCGGGAGCTAAAACAAGTAAGTGGAGATGTGGGCAAAACCATTGGTCCCGGCCGAAAAACAATCGTGTGGAATGTGCTGGAAGAAATGGCGGAATTGGTTGGAGATGATTTCGTTTTCATGGTTCGTGTGGATGGCAATGCGGAAAAACAATGGAAGAAGAAACGCCGGGCGGAAATGCCATACAACACCTTCTTTACCCTAAACGCCGCCTACAGTCCCCTGCCACAATGGTCGTATGGCTTCAAAGTGGGACAGGCGAAAAATGTGGGATGGTTTGTCAGTGCCATGACGAATTTCAACTTCAAAGGCATGTACAAGCCTTTGGTTGACGGGGATTTCTACCTGTTGAACGGAAAGCATAAGACAGCCCGTCTCTCCGTACAAGCAGGTTTGGTGGTACGTCCCTGCAAACCGCTATACATGCTGTTTGGCGTTGGCTACGGCTACCGCACCCTGACCTTGCAAACTTACGACCAGCACTGGTACAGCTATCCCGCCCGTACTTATCATGGTGTGGATGTGTCTTTCGGACTCTTATTCGACATTAAACGCTTCGCCCTTTCGGCAGAAGTGGTCACCACCAATTTCAAAACGGTTGAGGCCAAAGCCGGTGTAGGCTTTTGTCTTCCTAATAAAAAGAGAAACAGATAAATAAGCTTCGCTATGAAAAACAGAATACCAATCCTATATTTTATCTTATTCCTGACAGCCGTAATAGCTGTCTCCTGCGAGAAAGACTCCTATTTTGACAAGGGCTATTACCTGTATCAGAATTCCAAATTATATCCTGCGGACAAAGTGAACCATCTAACCATTGTTTGGAATGATAATGACCTGCCGGAAAATGTGAAACAGACAGTACGCGAAATTGCTTCCTCTATGGTTAAAATCAATGGTGGTGTTTTCGATATGGGTTCCTATTCCAGTGGCATTGAAGATGAAGGACCCACTCACAGTGTTTACTTGTCAGAATACCATATAGCCAAAACGACCATAACACAGCAACAGTGGCAAACCATTATGGGCTGCCATGAGCTCTGGAACGAGCAATACGGCAAAGGTGATAACTACCCTGCCAATTACATTTCCTATACACAAGCTTTGGAATTTATCAACAAGCTGAACAGCTATTCCAACTTGCGATTCCGCTTGCCCACCGAGGCGGAATGGGAATTTGCCGCTTGTGGTGGTACAGTTTCCCATGATTATTTATACAGTGGCAGCAACAATGCCAATGCAGTGGCTTGGCATAAGGACAATTCCAATGGTGCCATGCATCCTGTGGCCATGCTTACTCCTAACGAGTTAGGACTATATGACATGAGCGGCAATCTTTGGGAATGGTGTGCTGACTATTATGGGGAATATCCATATTCCCATGTTGACAATCCGACAGGTCCTTCTTACGGAGAGAAACGGGTGGTACGTGGTGGCAGTTTCTCCTACGAAGCTGCATATTCCCGCTGCAAATGCCGCAATTGCCTGCCCGAAGCCAACAATTCGTTTGCGGTGGGTTTGCGTTTGGCTATGTAATCATGAAAAAAGTTTGAAAATAAGAAACACAAGATATGAAAAAAATACTCAAAGCATTCGCTGTAATAATATGCATGATGTTATGCACCTATGCATATACGCAAACGCTTACTGTTAAATTTACAGGCAGAGACCAAACGGGGCAGCATTATGTCAGATTGGACCATGTGAAGACCTTTAATCTTGACCAACTGTGGGAAGAAGTGCTCTATTTTCCTGACACCACCTTGGTTTTAGGAGGTGTGGGCATAATTGATTATGGCAATTCAAGCAACTCACAATTGGAGCAAAATGTTCCCAACCCCTTTAATGGCACCACCCATTTCACACTTTATCTGCGAGAAGGGGCAGATGCTTTATTGGAGATTTTCGACCTGATGGGCAAGACGGTTATAAGCCAATATTATGCCAATTTATCTGCTGGGGCACACTTGTTTTCCGCCAACCTGACCAATCCTCAAGTATATATTTTGAAGGTTACGGTTAAAAATGAGCAAATGCACCTGAAAATGGTAAATAATGGCCATGGTGCCGAAAATTCTATCTGCCATGTTAGTGCATCATTCCAAAACGGTGAATTTGAATCTGGTGCCAAAAATGGCCAAGCCATGGGCATTTACCCCTTCCATAATGGCGACGAATTGCAGCACACAGGTTATACCGTTATTAACGGAGTAGAATACAAAAGCGAAACCATTACCCAACGGCAAAACGAAAGTGAAACCCTCATTCTGCCTTTTAATTTGACACCCACAGTTATTACAAATGAAGTTAGTAATATTACAAGCTCTTCTGCCGTTTGCGGTGGCAATGTAAACTATACCGGAGAGGCCATGATTGTGAATAAGGGTATTTGCTGGAGCACCGCAATTGGGCCTACTATTAATGAAAATCATACTTCCGTTGGTGCCGGAACTGGGGATTTCACCAGCATTATGACCAACTTGAATCCTGGCACCACATATTACGTAAGAGCATACGCCACCAGTAGTGCAAGCATTACAGGATATGGAGAACAGGTGACATTTAACACCCTTGCCACTATCCCATCTGTAACAACTTCTGTGGTAAGCAATATTACAGATAACTCCGCTACTTGCGGAGGCTATGTCACCTCTGATGGTGGTGCGACAGTTACTGCTCGTGGTATATGCTGGAGCACTAATCAGAACCCAACCATTGGTGATAATCATACCACTGATGGAAGTGGCACAGGTGCCTTTACCAGCAGTATCACTGGTCTTGTCCCAAACACCACATATTATGTGCGGGCGTATGCCACCAACAGCGAAGGAACAAGTTATGGGGAACAGAGAACATTGAATACACTATGCAATGTCGTTAACATTGCTGTTTCTGGCAATACTAACATCAATTATGGACAAAGTACTACACTCACAGCATCGGGGGCAAATAGTTATCAATGGAGCACAAACGCTACATCGGCAAGTATAACGGTCAGTCCAACATCAAACACCACTTATACAGTAGTGGGAACAAACAGCTATGGTTGCACTGGTTCTGCAAGTGTTATGGTAACCATTAATACAGCACCGACTGTAACGACACACGTCATCTCAAATATTGGCACATCTGCAGCTACCTGCGGCGGGAATGTTACATCTGACGGCGGAGCTACCGTTACAGCCCGTGGTGTATGTTGGAGCACTTCGCAAAATCCCACAATAAATAATTCACATACCACCAACGGTACTGGCACAGGAAATTTTTCCAGCAATATTACTGGACTAACACCAAACACAACCTATTATGTACGTGCATACGCCACCAATAGTGTTGGAACAAGTTATGGAGAACAAAAAAGTTTGACGACCTTATGTAACACCGTAAATATCAATATCATAGGCAACACTACCATCAACTATGGTCAAAATACCACACTCTCAGCTTCTGGAGCAAATAGTTATCAATGGAGCACTAATGCCTCGACAGCAAGTATTACCGTCAGTCCAACTTCTACCACATCTTACACCGTAATTGGAACAAACAGCTATGGCTGTACCGGCAGTGCAAGTGTGACAGTAACCGTTAACAGTATTGTTCCTACAGTGAGTACCAACAACATTTTAAATATAGGCACAACCACAGCAACCTGTGGGAGTACAGTTAACTCAAATGGCGGAGCAGCAATAATATCTCGGGGTGTATGCTGGAGTACCAATCAAAATCCAACAATTGCTAATAATCACACTAGTGATGGTAGCGGAACGGGTAGTTTTACAAGTAATCTTACAAATCTTTCCCCTGGTACTGTCTATCATGTACGGGCATACGCCACTAACAGCGTTGGAATCGCATACGGGACAGATCTTCAATTCACCACACTTCCTTCAGTAACAACTTTGCCTGCCACCTATATCACCAGTATTTCTGCCATTTGCAGCGGTACAATTAATACATCTACCCAATTGACGAATGTGGTATTTGTTGGGATACCATTCAATATCCGACCATCAATAGTAATCATACAACAGATTGGAATAGTTCCGAATCTTTCTCTCATTATATGACCAATCTTTCTCCTGGAACGACTTATTATATAAGAACTTATGTAACAAATAATACAAATACTATAGTGTATGGCAACCAAATTAGTTTTACGACAAGCACTGACGGAGAATCTTGTCAAGACGCTGTTACACTTACGGATTATGACGGAAACATTTATAACACTGTAGTCATTGGATCGCAATGCTGGATGAAAGAAAATCTTCGTACCACGCATTACGCTAATAGTGATGACATATACCTTTGGAGCAGTATAGCTGAATATTATCCATTTCTGGCATGGCGCCGGTATCCAAATAGAGACAGTCTAAATGTAACCACTTACGGTTATTTGTATAATTGGCCTGCCGCAATGCATCTCGCTACTGGAAGTAGCAATAATCCAAGAGATGTTCAAGGTATTTGCCCCACTGGCTGGCACATGCCCAGTGAGGCGGAATGGGCACAGTTGACAGATTATGTGAGTGGTCAGAACCAATTCTTATGCGATAGTACTGACGCAAGTTCTATTGCTAAGGCTTTAGCCTCGACTGCATATTGGAACGGTAGTTCTAACACTTGTGCAATAGGTAACAATCGAAATGCAAATAATGCAACAGGTTTTTCAGCAGTTCCAGCAGGTGTGGGGGGCGAAGGTTTCGGAACCATAGCAGTTTTTTATTCGTCTACAGGATCACATTATTCAAGTGATACTCATGGTCTGTATTTTCAATTGACTAACACTTCTTATCAAACATTTATGAATAGCTTGAGCGGAACATATCTACGTTCTGTCCGTTGCCTTCGAGATGAAAGTCCAATGATACTTCCGACAATAACAACAGCATCGGCAAGCAATATCTTAAATAACTCTGTTTTGATGGCTGGGAATATCACATACGGGGGAATGGATACAATTATTGCCCGTGGTTTCTGCTGGAGCACTTCACAAAACCCAACCATCAATGATAATTATACTATTGATGGCAGCGGCATTGGAGAATTTACGAGCAATATTACAAATCTCTCTTCAAATACTACCTTCTACATACGAGCATACGCCACCCTCAATACAAACATTACATTATATGGCAATCAGGAGAGTTTTACAACAAGATTTGGTGGTGACCCTTGCCCAAATGCAGCGACTCTTACAGACTATGATGGCCATGTTTATCACACCGTACAAATCGGCAACCAATGCTGGATGAAAGAAAACTTACGAACCACACATTATGCCAATGGAATGAGTATCAATTGGAGTCATAATACAAGCTCAATGACACCATACCGCTATTATCCAGACAATAATATCTCAAATATAGACACATACGGTTATTTATACAACTGGGCTGCAGTAATGCACGGAGCTGCTTCAAGCACATCTAATCCAAGTGGAGTACAAGGTATATGTCCTAACGGATGGCATGTACCGAGTGATGCGGAATGGACACAAATGGCAAATTATGTAAGTAGTATTGATGATTTTATATGCGGTAATGAAACCACTTTCATTGCTAAGGCTTTGGCAGAAACTACAAATTGGCCCATCAACAATAGTAATGATTGTCTCATAGGAAACAACATGTCAACCAATAACGCTACTGGATTCTCAGCTCTACCAGCTGGCAGATGCACATTGGCTAGTTTTGGACTATGTGAATATGTTGATTTCGGTTATCAAGCAACCTTTTGGAGTACTACCAGTGCATCTGGTGACGGATCATGGGGACGCTATTTGTCCTCTGACAATTGCCAATTTAACGCATCAGGTTATGGCAATTACAGTGGACTTTCTGTCCGCTGTGTGAAAGATTAAGAAACCATCTATTATAACAATTTATATAAAGGGAGAGAATAACAATGAACAAATTTCAAGAACAATTCTTAAACGACATCGACGAAATTTCAAAAAGCATTTCGGTAAGCGAAGGTAAGGATTCCTGGTTGGCTCACCCTGCCATACAATTATTGCATTGTGGGGAGGTTGCATTATTTGAAAAAGCACATCCTTATTTCATTTTACCTTGTCGTTATTTTGAGGATTTAATCATCAATGAAAGGCTCTTAGAAGTTGTTAAACAGAATTCGAATTTATTTGGCACAGGAATGACCATAGATGTTTTAAGGGGATTACACAACACTTTATATGCAAATATGCCTTTTGAAAAATTCAAAGAAAGTTTCTCACAAGAAAAATTTGCATACATAGGTGAATACGATGAAAAAGGATTAAAAAGGGACAGGATTTTGCGCTTGGATTTTTATAGAATAGACAAGGAAAATGAATTTATCGGAGGTCTTTTTCACACTTTCAAGCACTTCAACTTCCAAAAACTTGCTGTAACAACTAAAAAAGGTGAACAAAGCATGTCTTGGATTCATCATTTTATGGTGGCATTAGTTAAAGCCTTTCTTTGTCAAGATTTGGAAAACGATCCAAATATAAAAACGGATTACATCTCTAAAATAAGATCTGGTGAACATAACTTAAAATTTGTTTTTTACCTTAACAAGGAAGCTAATGTTTATTTTCTAAAAACCGCATATATAGAAGATTAATTAATTCTACTTTTTTATTAAATTACGCTATGGACAAAATAACCTCAATAGAATCCTATCTTGAATGGGTCCGCAATTGTAAATATATCCAGGTCGCCGATCTTACATGGCAACAAGACCATTTGTTCTTTCGAGGCCAAGCTGATGCAGAATGGAAACTAACCCCTTCGATTTTTAGGAAACCCGGCACTGATGAGAATAAATTATTGCGTGATACGTTTCGGTATGCTTGGAAATATCTTCAGGAGTACCCAACAAATTTGGAGAAAATGATTGTATTACAACATTATGGCCTACACACTCGGCTCTTGGATTTAACATCAAATCCATTAATTGCTTTGTTTTTTGCTTGTTCCGATGAAGAAAAGAAAGATGGGAAAGTCTTTTGCTATTGTGCTGATGGTGAAGAAAACGAATATTATCCAAAACTCATTGCTGATATGGTAATGAAAAATATATTTAATTCCACAGAATACGACATGATTATTGAGTCTGAAAGGAAATCACTTAATATTCCCAATGAAAGATTTGAAAAATGGAAAAAAGAGTTATATACACCTCAATTCTTTTTATCACCATACAACAACAATCGGGTTACAGCTCAAAGAGGTGCTTTTATTATAGCGCCATTAAGACCATCTGACAATCCCCAACATCAATTCCATGAAAAGCAAATTGAGGGAATGCCCAATTGGCACAAAAATCAGGCATTAATTGACAAGGACAGTAAAAAGAGCTTGTTAAAAGAGTTGGCATTAATGGGGATAGACATATCAACAGTTTACCCGGATTTCGAACACTTGTTATCTTTTCTTAATCAACAATCTCAAAAAGCAGATGACTTAAAGATTGACATATAACCTGTATTCATGAAAAGTAATCCTACAATTCATACAGAAAACATTCTTGCCAAACTAATCATTTGGCTATTAGCACTTTTTATATTACCAACGGCAACATACTCCCAAACCGTTTCCAATGTCACTGCGCAGCAGGTGGACAAAACCATTCATGTGTCGTATGATTTGGACAAGCAGGCAGAGATTTCGCTGCACCTTTCAATAGATGGCGGGAAAACATACATCGAACTTCATAATCTTAGCGGAGATGTGGGCAAGAGTGTTGCAGAAGGTCACAAAACCATAGTGTGGGATGTTTTGGCGGAGAAGGAAAAATTTGTAGAAGATAAAGTTGTTTTTTTGGTACGAGCAAAACCAGTCTTATCATTGCCTGTCGTTTTGACAATTTCTGTCACCGACATCACATCTTATTCAGCTACGGCCACTGGTGATATATCATCCACTGGGGGTTCGGAGATTACCTCAACCGGTTTTTGCTGGAGTAAAAAAGCAAAGCCCACAATCTATGATAGCCACACAAAAGGGTCCGCAAAATGGTTCTTTTCCTCTACCTTATCAAATCTCTCCCCAAAAAGCAAATATTACGTAAGGGCATACGCCACCAATAGCGTTGGTATAGCGTATGGGGAACAAGTGGTTTTTAAAACAAATCAAGAGACAAAATCAAAAACAAGTTATTCTTCCACCAAAAATGTAGCACAGTATAATCCCACAAAAAACAAACAATATAACCCCAGACCTTTTATCAAAGGAACAAGATTTCAAACTTATTTCTGTATGGGTCTTGATTTCATAGGTAGTACAAGTACAAATATTGACAATGAAGTTACTCATTTTGAAGCAAGTTGGAATTTATTAGCATGGAGTTTCGGTATTAGAATATATGATTACGGATACATCGGAATATTATCAAACATTAACAGAAATATAGGTCAAGTTCGTAGTTGGCCTATAGATAAATACCTCTGGAATAGTAGTGGCAATTGTTGGGATACGGATTCTAAGTGGTCTATCTCATTACATCTTGATTTACGTGGCTCTTATCCTATCAACAAATTAATTCAACCATACGTAGAATTATCCCCTGGAGTAGAATTTCTAAGGGAGGGTTTTAAAAATCCGAGCTATGCCATATATTCTGGCCTAGGTGTTGATATCGAAAGATTCACAGTATGTATAGGATATTATTTCGTTTATTGTCAATGGACAAATAATCATGATCGATTTTCCTTTGCTTGGACACCTATCAAATATACATACCACATTGCAAGACATAGTATGTTTTTGAAGCTCGGCTTGAAAATTGGAAAGTTAACATAAAGTAACTGCAGGTAAAGCAGATAAACAAAGTCAATATTTCTATATATAATTACTAAATTATTTTAATCTAATTTCTAATTTATTGAGTATAAACACAAAATAATTTCAAGCACATCCACTGAAAAACGTTGATATTATTGTATCTTTGCACATATATTTGGAGAAGAAAAATCTGACAAAACAGTAAAGAACACAAAGCATGAAAAGCATAAAAGAAATAGAAAGCCAAAACGTAGAGTGCAAAGAAACATGGCGTGACGAGTATATGAAATGGATTTGCGGTTTCGCCAACGCCCAAGGAGGACGCATTTATATCGGTGTGAGCGACAAGAGGGAAATTGTCGGCGTAAAGAATAGCAAGCAGCTCATGGAGGACATTCCCAACAAGGTGGCCACCCACCTCGGTATAGTTGTCAATGTCAACCTGCACCACGAAGGCGAGCTTGATTACATGGAAATTGTGGTGGAGCCCAGCAATATTCCTATTGCCTATCGTGGCACTTATCATTACCGCTCAGGCTCCACTAAACAGGAACTGCGAGGCACCGCTCTCCAGCAGTTTATCATGAAGAAAATGGGTCGCTCGTGGGACGATGTCACCTGCGATCGTGCATCATTCGACGATATTGACCGTCAGGCTATCGAGTATTTCCTTCGCAAGGGCATTGAGGCACAGCGCATTCCCGAAGACCAGCGTCAAGCTTCCACCCAAGATGTGCTCACCAACCTTAGCCTATTGGACGATAATGGCATGCTGAAGAATGCGGCCATCCTCCTCTTTGGCAAGAATCCCCAGAGATTTTTCCCAAACGCCAAGTTCAAGGTTGGCCGTTTCGGCAACGATGAAGCCGACCTCCTCTTTCACGATGTCATAGAGGGGAATGTCATCCAAATGGCCGACCATGTAATGGATATTCTTCAGGCTAAATATCTTGTTTCGCCCGTGCGCTTTGAAGGCATGCAGCGCTACGAGACGCTGGAAATACCCAAAGAGGCCTTGCGTGAGGTACTCTATAATGCCATTGCCCACAAGGACTACATCGGCCCAGACATTCAAATGCATGTCTATGACGACCATCTGGAGATTTGGAACGAAGGCGAGTTGCCGGAAGGCTATTCCGAGAAAGTCCTTATGGGACATCATACCTCCAAGCCCCGTAACCACAATATAGCCAACGCCATGTTCAAGGCAGGCTTTATCGATGCCTGGGGCCGTGGCTATAAGAAAATTCGGGATGGCTTCACGAAAGCAGGCATTCCCATGCCTAAGGTCGCCAATTTCTGCGGCGGCGTGCAAGTCAGCATAGAACGGACCAAGTTTATCCAGCTAACCCGAAATGGGAAAAATGTCGTAACTGGTGTCACAAAAGATGTCCCCAGTTTGTCCCCAGTTTGTCCCCAGTTTGTCCCCAGTGGCGGTAGTGGCGGTAGTTTTGGCGGTAGTTTGGCGGTAGTTCAACTGTCTGATATTCAAAAAGAAATGTGCAAACTAATAAAAAAAGACCCCCGAATTACTGTTAACCAAATGTCGGTAGTTTTGTCGGTGGCTAAGCGAACGTTAGAGCGAAATCTTAATATTTTACAGAATATAGGTATTTTAATTCGTGAAGGCAATACAAGTGCTGGGCGATGGATATTATTGATAAATAATGAATTAGAAGGTTGTGCCCCACATAACACCTCTCAAAGTAATACAAAAAATGATACTCAAGGTGACATACCAAATGACACTATAGATGTCACTAAAAATGTCACTAAAGATGTCATAAAAGATGTCATAAAAGATGTCACAAAAGAACTAACTGATAGACAAATGTTTATATTGAAAATGATGGCAAATAATGCTTTGGTGACAATTTTTGAAATGTCACAAAAGATTGGAGTGGCAACTAGAACCATTACACGGGATTTGATGGCTCTTCATGACAAAGGGTATATAATCCGTGAAGGCGGTCGAAAAGAGGGCCATTGGGTGATTCTAAAGTCAATAAACAAAGAATAAATACACAAATAATGAAAAAACACATTCGAATCGGAATTATTATGGTACTGGTGTTGTGTACCAACGCAACTCTCTTCGCCCAGCGGGAACAAACCCGCACGGTGACCGCTACGGGCACATACGTGGCCAACCAAAACGAGACTCCCGCTTACGGTCAGGCACAGGCCTTGCTGAATGCGAAAAAGGAGGCTTTACGGGAAGCCGGTGTGTTCGAGGATGTATCCTCCACCACCATCATCGTAATGGGCAACACGGGCACCGAGTTTCAGGAAATCTCTTCAGAGTTAAGCCGCATTGAGTTGGAAGGACGTGTTCGCATCAAAGAGCGAACCGATGCATCGCCAGTGTTTACAGACGACCAACTTATCAAATACAGCACTACCATCCGCGCTGAAGTACTGGTGGAGGAAAGCAAGGAGGACCTCGCTTTCCAGTTCAAAACCGAAGGTTTCAAGAACACCTATCTTTCGGGGGAGAAAATGACATTTACCATTACACCTTCCATGGATTGTTATCTTCGCATTTTCTTTTTCGGCAAAAAATCCTCTGAAAATGCACAAATATACCCACTTGAAGGCGTTTTCAAGGATGTGCAACTCAAAGCGGACATTCCTGTGAACTTCCCCCCCGAAGGAAAGTCGTTTTTATACAACTCGCCCTTCGAATACACCATGGAAATCAGTGACGTAAGAGACAATATTGAGCAAGGAGTTATTCTGATTGTTGCCCTCAAGAAATCTTACCCGTTCATGGAAACCGTGACGTATGAGAATGTCATCAATTGGCTGTCGAAAATCAAAAAGAGCGAGAAACGTGTGCTGTGGCAGGGAGTGAACATAGTTGACAATTGATAATTGACAATTGACAATTAATAATCTGCTGTTTTTTTTATTGCAAATCACTGATATTTAAGCGGATAAAACATTTGCTCAAAAAAAAGAAAATATATTTGATAGATTGGTGTGGACTTGTTGCTATATAGGAATGAAAACAGCGATTGAACAATGTTGTAATCAATAATAATCATTAAAATCAATCAAAAATGAAAAACGCAATCAAATTATTCAGCATGGTCGTTTTGGCCGTATGTATTATGGTGGCAAGTCCTGTTTCAGCCCAGAACAGCAAAGCTCAAAAGAAAGAAAACAAGGAATTGAAGAAGGAGCAGAAAGAACTTCACGCTGCCGTATATCAGAAAACAGAAAAAATGGCGCAAAAAGAAGCAAAAAAACTGGAAAAAGAGGGCTGGAAAACCATGGGACTGCCCATTGCCAAACAGTTGGATGAAACCTGGCTGAAAATGTACGATAGAGAAGCATCCGGCTATCCTCGCTACATCTGGGCACAGGAAATGGCAACCGCCAACTCATTCGCCGCAGCGCAATCACAAGCCGACAACGTTGCCAAACTGCGTATAGCAGCTCAAGTAAGCAGCAGTGTGGCCGCTCTGACCGATGTGGCTTTGGCCAACCAGGAAATCTCCGCTAAAGAAGCCGCTTCCATCACCAAAACCGTAGAGAACGCCAAAGTAATTGTCTCACAGAAACTTGGTCGCACCTTCAAAACCATGGAAATTTATCAGGAACTGAGCAATGGAAACTATCGTGTGAGAACAACCATGCTCTATGACATGAAAGCTGCTATCGCCATTGCCCGTGAGGTGATTTTGGACGAACTTAAGAAAGATTCGGACATCAATAAGGCACAATTAGAGAAACTGTTAGGTATGGACAAGTTGACAGAACAAGTGGCGAAGGATATGCCGAAGTATGATGAAGTGGCAGAATAACAGCCTGCAATTAATAGTTAACAATTAATAATTAATAGTTGAGAGTGCGGATCCTTTGGAGATTAGGGAGTCCGCACTTTCAAAATTAGAAATTGTAATATGAAAAAATTCATTGGGTTATTCATTGTATGTTTGGGGTGGGTGACTTCGGTGCAGGCACAGAATTTTGAAGAGGAATTCAATGCGTTTATGAATCAGAACCAACAGCAATTCAACAACTTTGTAGATAGCATCAACAAGCAGTTTGCGGAGGCAATGGCGGCCAATATGAGGGCTTTTACCGGCGAGCAACCGATGGTGAGAGACCCCAAACCGAAACCAGACAAACTGCCTGAAATCAAAAAAGACAATGTGCCCGAACTGCCAGTAGTGAAGCCACAACTGCCTCCGCAAGAGTCTCCTGATAAACCAGTGGAAAACGAGCCCTCAAGCTTTCCTGCAGAACAGTTAAATTTCCTTGATTTCAATCTTTTTGGAGAAAATATTCATCTAATCAAAAAGCCGTTTCCAAGTGGGTTGAAAGGGATTACCGTTGATGATGTCTCTGACTTTTGGATACAACTGTCGGAATGCGACTGTGAAGAGATGCTGCAACGCTGCCATATTGCCCGCCAACAGCAGGCTTTCAACGACTGGGCTGTTTACCAATTGGTGCTTCGCATGGCTCAGCAAATCTACGACCACCAATACAACGAACAAGTCGTGATGACGGTTTTTCTGCTCAACCAACTTGGAATGGAAGCCAAAGTAGGCTTCGCCCAAACACACCTATTCTGCCTGATAGCAGTAGAACAACAGTTGTATGGCATTTCGTTTGTGGATATTGCCGGCAAACGCTATTATGTTTTCGAACTTGATCCATATTACAATCATATCAAAAGCTCTAAGGCATTCAGAACTTACGATATTCCATTCCCCGAAAGCACTCACAGTTTGGATATGAACCTGCCGCGGCCTTTGAAAAGCATGGAAACCACAAACGATGAAAAAGAAATTCATATCAACCTAAGCATGATAGAGTTGTTCAAGACTTATCCGCAGGTGGACATGAGTGTGTATGCCAATGCCACTCCCAGCAAATTGTTCTGTGAATCGATAGAGCAAGCCTTTAAGCCTTACCTAAAGACACAATCCACATACGATGCCGTGTCGTTTTTGCTGGCATACCTGCAATACGGTTTTGATTACGCCACCGATGACGATCAGTTCGGATTCGAGAAGCCGTTTTTCTGTGAGGAAAACTACTATTACCCTTATAATGATTGTGAAGACCGCAGTGTGCTTTTCTCATTTTTGGTGCGTCACTTGCTGCATTTGGACGTAGTATTAATTGACTATCCCGGACATGTGGCCGCCGCCGTGCATTTCCCCACAGAAGTAAAAGGGGAATACGTTCAGCACAAAGGCAAGAAATATGTCATCTGCGATCCGACATACATCGGTGCGCCAGTAGGCATGGAAATGCCGGACTTCACCCCCGCTGACCGGAGTGTCATCCCACTTCAATAAAGGGGATTTTCAGCAAACTACCGCTAATTTCCCCCTCGCCCTGTCAAACTTCTCTGCCAGAATCCGTGTCTTCCGCCTTCACCCCCTCACCAGCATTTGTGAGCGGAAGGTGGTGAAGGGGATATGATGAGATTTCCTCATTCAAAAAAAAATTGTATATTTGCATCGCAAAGTAAAAAAAAGAAAGTCATGAATGCTACAACATACAGCAGCAGTGCGATGAGCAATTTATGGAATTACCTGCAAGGCTTGTCCCTCTCTACATCTGACCGCCGCTGGCTTGCCGATCGTCTTATCGAAAGCACTAAGGAGGAGGATAAGGAGATTTTCGTCCAAGCCCGCAACGCCATTGAGGAAATGCGTTTGCAGAGCGAAGCCAATGGCAACTCTGAAATGACACTCGAAGAAATCAACGAGGAGATACGTCAAGCACGTCTCGCACGAAAAAATCAGTAGATATTACGATTATGAAGCAATACTACGCCGTCTTCGACACCAATGTCTTGGTCTCAGCCCTCCTTTCTCATAACTCAGAGTCACCAACTGTAGCAGTAGTTGATCTAATCCTTGATAAAGTTATTATTCCGCTATACAATGAAGAAATCCTGTGCGAATACAATGAGGTGCTAGGCCGTGCCAAGTTTGCATTCTCACAAGCCCGAATTGATGCAGTGCTTGCTGCTATACAAAGCGGCATTGCCACTGACAGAACACCTGCAGGATGGAGCTTTCCTGATGAAGACGATATTGTGTTTTATGAGGTAGCTCTATCTATTGATGAAGCATACCTTATCACCGGAAATACACGCCATTTCCCACCTGTAAGCAAAGTGGTCACTCCTGCAGAAATGCTCCAGATTGTAAGGGGCCAGTAAAATATTTCTATATCATTATCCCCTTTCTCCCATGCATTCATACCGCCACCGTCCTTTGCAAGCGGAAGGTATAAGGTGGTGAAGGGGAGGTGATGGGCCACGGCTACCGCATGAAATTTGTAAATGAGTGAAAGCGAGTGATAAAGGTTGCGGTGCTCGTACCTCGCACCTTGCCCCGGGCTATGATCTGGAACCCCTGACGGGGTTCTGTGACATATACATCCTCATTCCCCCAGAGCGAATGTTGTGCGCCAACATTTCCCCGGGGCGTTGCCCTGGGCTAACTGATTGCAGGATTTCAGCCTGCAAATATTGGCACCACACGAGAAACAAAGCCTAGTGTTGAGCGATGGAGATACGTGCGTGGGCGAGGCAGACGGTTGGGGGGAGCAGGCTTGTGCGGCTGCACTTACCGTCGGCTTGATTTTTTGGATACTTTTTTTATCAAGAAAAAAGTATTGAAAAAAATTGTATCTTTGCATCGCAAAACTGAGAAGCGGATTTATCTTCTTCGAAGCAAGCGGACTTATCAATAAACATCTAATCCAAAGGAAGTTACTAATGGAAAAGAGAATAGGAACTGTCAGTATCCTGATTTCAGACACCAGCATTGTACCCGAGGTAAACCGGATTTTGTCCGATTTTGGCGCTATGATTATCGCCCGACAAGGGGTACCCATGCATCAACACGGATTCAACATCATTACTTTGATTGTCGAAGGCACCACCGACGAGCTCAGCAGCCTCACCGGCAAACTGGGCCGTTTGCAAGGAGTGGAGGTGAAGTCGATGCTGGCGAAAACCAGGAGACAGGAAATTAAGAATTAAGAATAATTCAACAAATAAACAATTCAACAAATAAACATAGACATCATGGATGCATCAAAGAAATTCAAAAACTTTATCGACAGGGAGAAACTGTACGGATTAATTGAGGGAGCAGCTCCCACAGAGGCCGAACTCCAGCAAATTCTGAACAAGGCATTGGAACTGAAAGGCCTTGGTCTGGAAGACGTTGCCGCACTATTGAGGGTAAAAGACCATGACCAGATTTACGAGATCATGGAGACCGCCAAAAAAGTGAAACAGGACATCTACGGCAAGCGTCTGGTGCTTTTTGCCCCTGTCTATACGGGTAACAAATGCGTCAACAACTGCGTATATTGCAGCTTCCGCCGCGACAACCACCTCATCAAGCGCAAAATCCTGAACATGGACGAAATCGCCACCGAGGTAAAGACCCTGCTGCGTGACGGCCACAAGCGTATCCTGCTGATCTGCGGCGAAACCCCCGCCAATGACATCAACTACATCTGCGAAGCTATCAGAACCACCTACGCTGTGAGAGAAAACGGCCAGTACGTGCGTCGTATCAATGTGGAGTTGGCTCCTATGTCGGTGGAAGATTTCCGTCGTTTGAAAGCCGAAAAGATTGGTACCTACGTTTGCTTCCAAGAGACCTACGACCCGATTCTGTACAAGGAATACCACCCTGCCGGATCTCCCAAAGCTGACTACGAAAACCGTCTGCTGGTAATGGACCGCGCCATGGAAGGCGGCATCGACGATGTGGGTTTGGGCGTGCTGTTCGGTTTGGCCGACTACCGCTTCGAGATCTTGGCCTTGATGGAACATGCGCACCACTTGGAAGAAGCTTTCGGCTGTGGCCCACACACCATCAGCTTCCCGCGTATCGAACCCGCAGAAGGCGCACCGCTGCCAGATAATATCCCGCACAAAGTCAGCGACGACGACTTCAAGAAAATCATCGCCATCATCCGTATCGCCCTGCCATACACTGGTATCATCCTGAGTACCAGAGAGAATGACGACATGAGAACCGAGCTGTTCAACTATGGTATCAGCCAGATTTCCGCTGGTTCCAGAACCAACCCCGGCGCTTACGCCTCCGAAGAGGAGCACACCGGCAGCCAGTTCCAGCTGGGCGACCACAGAACCCTTGACGAAGTAGTGTCCGGTATGATTGACTCGGGCTATATTCCTTCGTTCTGCACTGGCTGCTACCGCAAAGGACGTGTCGGCCACGACTTCATGGACCTCGCCAAACCCGGCTTGATCAAAGAGTTCTGTATGCCCAATGCCCTCTTCACCTTCCGCGAATACCTCAACGATTTCGCTTCTCCCGAAACCAAAGAGAAAGGCTACAAGCTGATGAAAGAGCTCATCGCCGGCGTGGAGAAACCCGCCCTCAAAAAGACCATCGAGACCAATGTGGCCAAGATTGATGAAGGCGAAAGGGATATATACTTGTAAAGTATAAAGTACATAGTTTATAGTATATAGTTTTAGTGGGGACCTTATTGTAATTTGACATGATAGAAAACGCGCGTCTTTTCGAGGACGTGCGTTTTTTTTCATCAGATGATTTCTATTGAAGCATCTTCCACCCAGCCCTTTTCGCCATTGGGCAACTTTATTTCCACCCAAGTGCCTACCCTATCGGTAACAGCAACTTTCAGCCCCTCGTGGATGACAAACAAACTTGTACCCGACTCGTTCGGTGTGCCTTTGGCATTCACCACCGACTGCATCACAATGGCTTCCGGTTGCTGGATATAACGCTTGGACTCCTTGGAGGCGAAAATCAAGGAGAAAATGGCAATAATCAATGAAATCAGCGCTAACACAACGGAAGTCACACTGAGCCAGCGGCGGCGGGAGACAATCATCAGCGCAATCGAAAGGGCAAAAACAGCCCCGAAGACCACGGCCATCACAGCCCATGCGGTAGCGGTCATGCTTTGGGACAAACCATTCCACCAACGCACGATAAACAATTCTGGCAGGACTTCTATCTTATCTGTAATCTGCAAGTTAGCGTAAGCGATATTGTGCTTGATATCCTCGTTGGAAGGGTCAAGGCGCAAAGCCCGCTCGTACCATAACAAAGCCTCCGGTGTCTGCTTGGCCTTGAAATAAGCATTTCCCAAATTATAGTACAATATGGCTCCTTCATTCCCGTGCTGGATAATCTCCTGATAACAGTCAATCGCCAATTCATAATCGCCATTCTGATAGGCTGTGTTACCCTGCCGCATCAAGGAATCATCTGCCGATGCAAAAGCAGAGAAGGCAATCGAAAAAATCGCAATAATAGCAACTATCTTTCTCATAATCAATCTTTTATTATCTACGTTCGATTTTGGTCATAAAGTCATGTGCCCGCTGGTACATCTCATTCATCATCTGCGAGCTGTCACCGGGGGCGAAACGCGCAAACTCGCACTGGTTCAGTGTTTCCAGGAACTCCTTCACCGACTCCTCATCCACCTGTTTCTCCTTCAGTTTCTCCTCCACGGTATCCATAGACAACTGTGACAACGGAATATGGAACTTGTCGCTCATATAGCCCCACAGCACCTGTGAGATCTCCACATAAAAGGCCTCTTTCTGGCCGGCATGAAGCAGCTGGCCGGCTTTTTTCAGACGCTTGCGGGCCACCTTGTTGGCGCGTTTGTCTTTCATCAAAGTGACATTTTGCTTGGTTTCCATGGTTTTCCGCCATACAATAACAAAGATGATCAGCAGCAGAAGGGGCAGAATCATGCCCACATAGAACCAGGATGAACCGAAGAACTCGCTCCTTTTCGGGTGGAAAGCGTTGCCATTGGTCTTGATGAAACGTATGTCCTTCGACAGGAATTTAATATCTTTCTGATTGGCAGAAGAAGTAGTTACACCTCCGCCTTTGCCCTTTCCCACCTTCATCTTATAGGAATCGCTGCTCAAGGTTTTATAGCTGTGCGATTTCAGATCGAAATAAGAGAAAGAAGCAGCCGGGATGGTAAAATCACCTGCTTCGCGCGGAATAATGATGTACTCGAAAGTACGGCTACCCGTTACGGTATTTCCACGAGTATTGATATTGTCGGTGATTTTCGGGTCAGTAACATCAAAATCCGAAGGGAACTCAATGACAGGAGCCTCCACATGCTGCAAATTTCCCGTACCGCTGATGGTGATGGTCAGATTGGCGGCATCATTGGTTTTCAACTCGTTGCGGCTCAGATTGGAGCTCATTGTGAAATTGCCTGCCAAACCGCCAAAGTCCTCTGGCTTTCCATTTTCCGGCAAAGCTTTGCAATTCAGCACCACGCTGTTGGATTTCAAATCCAGCTCATAATCCTGCGCATACTGGCGGCCTCCGAAAAACATGTCGAAAGGATCATTGCTCTGCTGCGTATAGATAACGCGGGCCATGAATCCGATTTCAAAAGGTGTCACCGTAATCTTTCCGGATTTCTGCGGAAAGACGGCTGTACGACGCACCTCAAACACCGTAAATTTCTTTCCATCGATAACTTCAGTGGAACGAGGCGGCTCCGCATCAGGATTTCCCAAGGTATAAGACCAAAGACCGCTTTGGGTGGGCGCATTGACCGAAGTCACCTGGTAACCACCGTTGACACTGGGGCCGACATACAACTTATGGGTTATAATAACCTGCTCGCCCACGTAAGGATTGCTGTTGGAACAATAGGCTTTCACAAAGACATCACGTTTGTCAAAGCCTTGAGACTGCTGGGCACGCTGCTGAGACTGTCCTCTTCCGTTACCACCGCCAGCCGCGCCACCGCCATTACCACCACCTTCTACCACATTGATGGTCACGGCATTCGACTTCACCTGTTTGCCATTGACCACAAATACCATTCCCGGAATCGAGAACTGACCTTCTTTCTTGGCAGCCAAAGTATAGGTATAAGTGTAAGATGACGACTGGGTCATCTGTCCATTCACAATGCTGATAGAAGACGATGAGCCCTGGCTGGGGCCATTCAGCACATCAAAATTGCTGAAACCGGTGCTGACAATCTTCGAAGGTTTCTCATTCAGGACCACCTGATAGCGAAAAGCCTACCCCACTCCAACCTCAGAAGGAGCCTTGGCGGTGCAGGAAACCTGTGCCCACAAAGAAGCACAACATAATGTGAATAAGATAGTTACAAATATCTTGAAGGATATCAAAAGCTGTTTCATAAATCTATTCCTTATTTCAAGCTGAATAACGATGCAAAAATACAAAAATTGTGCCGTATGATTAAAAAAAAAGGTTAAATTTGCCACATCACAACAAAAAAATCAACCCTTTAAAAATCAATCTTTTATGAATTCAGATGTAGCATTAGTTTCCGGCGGAGCCAACCGAGCATTAGCCGAACGCATTGCCGAGCATTTGGGCATGCAATTGTTATCCGTTGATATTCCGCACTTTAAGGATGGCGAAATCCAAGTGTATTACAACGAAACCATCCGTGGGAAACATGTCTTCATCATTCAGCCCACCTTCGCTCCCGCCGAGAACATCATGGAGCTGTTGCTGCTGATTGACGCCGCCAAGCGAGCCTCAGCTTACAAAATCATCGCCGTGATGCCGTATTTCGGCTATGCCCGTCAGGACCGCAAGGACAAACCCAGAACCTCCATCGGTGCCAAGTTGATGAGCAACCTGTTGACCGCAGCCGGCGTGGACCGTGTCATCACCATGGACCTTCATGCTGACCAGATTCAAGGCTTTTTCGAGATTCCAGTGGATCACCTCTTCTCTTCCAACGTGTTCCTGCCTTACATCAAGAGCCTGGAATTGGACAACCTCTGCATCGTTTCGCCCGACACCGGTGGCACCAAGAGAGCTTCCACTTACGCCAAGGCCCTGAAATGCGACTTAGCTATCGGCTACAAACAGAGAGCCAAACAGAATGTGGTGGCCGACCTGCAAATCATTGGAGATGTGAAAGACAAGAACGTCATCATTGTAGATGACATCATTGATACCGGTGGCACCCTCTGCAAAGCCGCCGCCCGTTGCAAAGAGGCTGGTGCCAAGCGTGTGCTTGCCATGTGCGCCCACGGACTGCTCTCCGGCAGCGGCATGGAAAATGTGGAGAACTCCGCCATCGAGAAATTGATCATCACCGATTCCATTCCACTCAAACGCCCATCGGAATCCATCGAAGTGGTTTCCGTTGACAAACTGATGGCCGAAGTCATTCGCAGCGTCATGGAGAAAACTTCCATCTCCTCACATTTTGATGTTTAGCGGGAAGACGAAGAGACACTCACTGCGTTCGTTCGGGGAGACGCTCACTATGTTCGCTCGTCAAGACGCTCGTTACGCGAGCTCGGAGAATTGTGCTTCGCATAAGAGGAGTCTCATTTCGTTCGAAGGGAGTTTTGCACTTCGTGCTCAACGGGAGTGATGCTTCGTATCAGGGGAGTTTTTTTGTATTCTGAATTCTGTAACCTGAAACCTGTAACCTGATATAATATATGGAACAAGAAATTAATCCCAAAGTTGAAGAACTGAGAGCGTTAGGCAAATTCGGTTTGATCAACTTTATAGGCGAGAAATTCAGCCATTACAATCCCTCCACCCTAAGCGGCCTCGGCGAAAACGCGGCGGTTATCGCCCATGGCAACACCGACAGCGTGGTCAGCAGCAAACTGTTCATCGAGAACATCCACTTTGACATGACCTACGTACCGCTTAAGCACCTGGGTTACAAGACTATAACCGTAGCTGTAGCCGACATTGTCGCCATGAACGCCCTGCCCAAGCAGGTGCTCGTCAACATCGCCATCTCCAACCGTTTCTCTTTGGAGGCGGTCAACGAGCTGACCGATGGCATGCAGTTGTGCTGCGACCGCTACGGCATCGACCTGGCGGGCTTAGACATGAGCTCCTCGCAGACCGGACTGACCATCACCGTAACGGCTGTTGGGGAAGTGGAAGAAAAGAGTCTGGTGCAGCGTATCGGAGCCAAAGAAAACGAACTCATCTGTGTTTCTGGCGACCTGGGGGCCGCCTATACCGGTTTGATTTTGCTAGAACGCGAGAAGAAAGTATTTGAGGTTAACCCTAATGAACAACCTAATTTAGAAGAATATAGCTATCTGCTAGAACGCCAGCTGAAGCCCGAGCCGAGAGTGGATATCATCCAGAAGCTGAAAGAAGCGGGCATCACTCCGACCAGCATGACCAATGTCAACGACGGACTTGCCTCCGCCCTTATCCATCTCTGCAAAGCCTCCAAAGTGGGTTCTGCGATTTTTGAAAACAAGCTGCCCATCGACTTGCTGACTTTCCGCACTTTAAAAGACCTGAACATCGTATCGACCACCATTGCCCTCAACGGCGGCGAAGATTACGAACTGCTGTTCACCATCGCTCAAAAGGACTACGAAGACCTGAAAAAAGTGGAAAATGTATCAGTAATTGACTATATCAAGGAAGAAGCCGCAGGCAACCAGCTGATCACCAACGACGACCGACAGATTGAACTGCGCGCGCAAGGGTTTGGGGAAGTGAAGGAATAGGTTACAGGGAACAGAAGTCAAAGTTCATAATTCAGAATTCAGATTTAATTTAAGATTTTAGATGACAGATTAAACTTTGGATTTTGAATTCTATAACTGAAATTTATAAACTGAAAAAAAACAATATGAAAAACGTATTCATTACCGGTGCCACCAGTGGTTTTGGCGAAGCCATCGCATACAGACTGGCCCAGCACAATGTCAATTTGGTCATCACCGGCCGTACCGAGCAGAAACTGAAAGAAGTGGCTCAGAAAATCGAAAGCACCACACAGAGCAAGGTGCTAACCCTTGCCTTCGATGTGCAGGACTATGCCCAATGCGAAAAGGCCATCGCCAGCATTCCCGACGCTTTCAAGCCCATTGATGTACTGGTGAACAACGCGGGTCTGGCCGTTGAGCTGAACCCCGTGAACAGCGGTGCCATCGAGGACTGGGAACGCATGATCAACACCAACATCAAAGGTCTGCTTTACGTCACCCGCCTGATTTCTCCGCAGATGATTGAGCAGAAAAAAGGCCACATCATCAACATCGGCTCCACTGCCAGCCATGAGATTTACTATGGCGGCAACGTGTATTGCGCCACCAAACACGCTGTGCTGGCCTTGACCAAAGGCATGCGCACCGATTTCTTGCCTTACGGCATCAAGGTGTCACAAATTTCTCCGGGTGCTGCCGAAACCAACTTCTCGGTGGTGCGTTTCCATGGCGACCAAGCCAAGGCCGACAAGGTATATGAAGGTTACGACCCCCTGGTGGCGGAAGACATCGCCGATGTGGTGGATTTCGTGCTGACCCGTCCCGCTCACGTATGCCTCAATGAAATCATCATGACCCCCACCGCACAGTTTAACGGAACAATCGTAAGAAGTTGAAAACTGAAAGTTGAAAGTTGAAAACTGACGGATAGGGATCAGGTGTTAGAGATCAGGTGTTAGGTGTTAGGTGTTAGGAGATTTGCACATTTTTCAATTAACTAATTTGCTAATTGAAAAAAATTGTATCTTTGCATTTTTATTCATATAGAAAATGACACAACTGGCTATCGCGATATTGAACTGGAATGGGAAACACTTTCTGGAACGTTTCCTCCCCACGCTTTTAGCCAATTGCGACACCGACACCGAGGTGGTGATTATCGACAACGCCTCCTCCGACGACTCTGTGGCCTTTCTCGCTGAAAACTACCCGCAGCTCCGTGTCATCATCAACGAAGAGAATTATGGTTTTGCCAAAGGGTACAACGTGGGATTACGCCAAATCGAGGCCAAATACTACTGTCTGCTGAACTCCGACATTGAGGTCACCCCTCACTGGACAGAGCCTGTTATCGCCCAAATGGAGGCTGACGAAAACATAGCCGCAGTCCAACCCAAACTGTTGTCATACCACAACCGCAAACAATTCGAATATGCCGGTGCCGCGGGAGGTTTCCTCGACAAATACGGTTACCCCTTCTGTCGCGGCCGGTTCTTCGACGTTTTGGAAGAAGACAAAGGTCAATATGACAGCGACATCCAGATTTTCTGGGCTTCAGGAGCCACCTTGTTCGTCCGCAGCGAAATCTTTCACCAGCTGGGCGGACTCGACGATGACTTTTTCGCCCACATGGAGGAAATCGACTTCTGCTGGCGCATCAACAACGCTGGCTATAAAATCATGTTCAACCATCAGTCGGTGGTCTATCATATCGGCGGTGGCACATTGCCCAAGGACAACTCCTTCAAGACTTACCTCAACTACCGCAACGATCTGTTTTTACTGCTTAAGAATTTGCCTGAAAGACGGTTGTTCATCACCTTCTTCATCCGCTTTTTCCTGGACATTCTGGCGGCCTTCGTCTTCCTCATGCAAGGCCACCGCAAAGACTTCAACGCCGTCTTCCATGCCATGTACGAGTTCTGGAAAGGCGCCAAGGCCATGAAACAAAAACGGGGTCAGATTACCGAACAGGCTTTCCGTCAGACCTACCCCCACTCCATCGTTTTCGCCCGCTTTATCAAACACAAAAAATACTACGATGGACAGAAACTGACATAAATCCCATAAAATTCCCTTCTTTTTTGGAGGGGTGCCTGAAGGGCGGGTAGTGACGCAAACATAATACAATAGCAAAATGGAAATTTTCGGCATTTTTCATCAATATCTCTTATGGATTATGACCATCCTGGGGGTGATCGTTTTCATCATATTACAATTCATCACCCCTGCATACGGCATGACCTACAACAACAGATGGGGAGCCTCCGTAAGAAGTAAGACCGGCTGGTTTATCATGGAAATACCTGTTTTCGCAGCCATGCTGATCATGTACCTCATTTCCTTGCGATATGGGCGTCCTTTCAATTGGGTAACTTTCACCATGTTTTGCTTCTTTGAGATTCATTATCTGCAACGATCCATCATTTTTCCCTCACTGATGAAAGGCACCAGCATGATGCCCATTTCCATCATCGTTGTGGGTGTGTTTTTTAATACTTGCAATGCTTTAATGCAGGGCGGATGGCTGTTTTATCTCGCACCTACCGATCCCGACTATTATCCCATCAGCTGGTTCTGGTCGCCACAGTTCATCATCGGCACCTTCCTCTTCTTCTTGGGAATGGTCATCAACCTGTCCGCCGACCGCATCATCCGGGACCTGCGCAAAGACAAATATGACAACAATTATTATATACCCTACGGCTGGCCTTTCAAGAAAATCAGCTCCGCCAATTATTTCGGCGAGATTCTGGAATGGGTAGGCTTTGCCGTACTCTGCTGGTCGATGGCTGGCTTGGTGTTCGTCATCTGGAGTTTCGCCAACATCGTGCCCCGCTCCAAGGCAGTTTACGAGCGCTACACCCAATTTTTCGGCGAGGAGTTTACAAAGCTGAAGAGGTATAAGATTTTCCCGTATATATACTAACGTTAAGACGTGGAGACGTGAAGACGCTCACTTCGTTCGCTCGTTAAGACGATAATTGAGATAACGCCTAACCGAAGGAACGAAGTGCATGACTTAACGCTTTAACACCTTCACGAGATTATTGGATTCTTTTGCCAATTATCCAATTCACCAATTTCATTAGCAGACTAACATATTGACAATTAGCTCATTAACTAATTTGCTAATTTGCTAATTTCTTTGTATTTTTGCAGCCGAATTTTGAAAGGGGTGCTTAACAGCTGAGATCATACCCAATGAACCTGATACGGATAATGCCGACGAAGGGAAAAATTGCAGTAGTCTTACTTATTTCAACCTCTTTCGTTTTTAGTATTAACCTTAAAACGGAAAGAAATGAAGTATTTCGCAAATCAAAAACAAAACTCTTCCTCCAAGAGGAAACCGAATTTTTCAAATGTAGCCATTACCTGCCTGCTGGCCATGCTGGCCGGAATTCTGGGAGCACAAGCCCAAAGCATTCCCGACTCGCTGAGCCCTATCTTGCTGGAGGGAGTGGGCATCAGCTGGACCAAACCCAGCGGCGAGGAGATGTTCTCCGCCACCAGCATCAACAAGGACGAAATCAACAGCAATATTGGCAACGGCAGCATCAACAACCTGTTTGATATGGTGCCTTCCATGATCACTACCTCTGACGCAGGAACCGGTATTGGGTACACCTATATGCGAATCCGCGGTATCGACCAGACGCGCATCAACGTCACCATCAACGGTATAGCCTTAAATGATGCCGAGTCTCAAGGCTCCTGGTTTGTCAATGTGCCCGACTTCGGCTCCAAGGTACAGCAGTTGAACGTACAGCGTGGTGTGGGCACTTCCAACAACGGCTCCGCCGCCTTCGGTGCCACCATGGATTTTGCCACACTCGACAACTCGCACCGGCGTTACTTCGAAATCAGCAGCACCGCCGGTTCATTCAACACCTTCCGCAATTCCGCCACCTTCTGTACAGGACTGATCGGCGATGTCTTCGCCGCCACCATATCCTATTCCAATGTGCTGAGTGATGGTTATATCAACTTCTCTTCCGCCAAATTACATAGCCTTTTCTTTTCCAGCGATTTCTATCTGAAAAACAAAAAGAAAAACAAAGACTACGGTAAACTGAAGCTTAATATATTATATGGTAACGAGAAAACCGGTCTGGCATGGAACGGTGTTCCTTCCTATATGCTTGACACCAACCGTCGCTACAATAATTGTGGTGAATTTTACGATGCCACCGGAATGAAACATCATTATTTCAATGAAACCGACAATTATCAGCAGCTCCATACCCAGCTATTTTACGACTACCACAAGCGCATCACTGACCGGAACTTTCTCAAAGTGAATGTGGCCGGACATTTTACCCGCGGCATTGGCTATTACGAACAATACAAACAGGATAAAAAATACTCCAAATACGCTTTGGACAATCCTATCATTGGAGAGGACACCATTCGTCGTGGCGATTTTGTCACCCGTAAATATCTGGACAATTATTTCTATGGCATGACCTTCAGCGTTAAACAGTCTTTCCTGAAAGTAGGTAATAAAGGTATCAACAACCAGCTGTCATGGTCAGTAGGTGGTAGCCTGAACCATTACGACGGCAAGCATTACGGCACCTTTGAATGGGCCCAATTTGGCGGTGTACCAGACAACTACCACTGGTACGACGGGACGGGTGACAAAACACAATTCAATATCTATGGTACTTTGGACTATAGCCAAGGCCGCTGGTACACATACATCGATCTGCAATACAGGATGATAAACTATGTCATCGCAGGTACTGACGATGAGTTGACAGATATTGGACAAAAACACCTGTGGCATTTCTTCAACCCCAAAGCCGGTGTATGTGTGGATTTGGATCAAAACAGACACCATAGCATGTATCTTTCACTGGCCCGATCACAACGCGAGCCCACCCGTTCCGACCTCATCGAAGCCCCCGCAGACAAGAAACCCGTACCCGAGACGCTGTATGATGTGGAACTGGGCTACCGCATGCAGTACAAAAAATACGCATTCAACGCCAACGCATACTTCATGTATTATGACAAGCAGCTGGTGCTGACCGGTGAAATCAACAACGTAGGCGCTGCCATCATGACCAATGTCGATAAAAGTTACCGTTTGGGTATCGAATTGGTGTCTGCCTACAAACCCATCAAATACTTCACCTGGAACATCAAAGGAACCTTCAGCTTGAACAAGATATTGGACTATACCGAATATGTGGACGACTGGGATAATGGCGGACAAGTTGTCAAACACCTTGGCACCACGGACATTTCCTTCTCTCCCAACATCATAGCCTCTAACGAGTTTATCGTAACCCCTGTGGACAACTTCAACATCAGCCTCACCACCCAGTTCGTAAGCCGCCAGTATCTCGACAACAGCAGCAACAAAACATACTCACTGAAGCCATACTGCGTCACCAATCTGAACCTCAGCTACTGTTTCCACACCAAACCCGTGAAAGACATTGAGTTATTCTTCCGCATCAACAACCTCTTCAATGCCAAATATGAAAGCAACGCATGGGTGTACCGCTACATTTATGAAGGCGTTGAATGCTACGACGACGGCTACTTCCCCCAAGCCACGATTAACTTTATGGGTGGGGTGAGGATTAAATTTTCCAAGTAACCGTGAAGACGTGGAGACGTGGAGACGCTCACTTCGTTCGCTCGTTAAGACGAAAATTGCAATAACGCCTAACCGAATGCACGAAGTGCATGTCTTCACGCCTTGACAAAAAAAACGAAAAAAATGGACACAGCGACTCTCATCGAATACATTGGCGTAGCTATCGGACTTGCCTATCTGTTTTTGGAATACAAAGCCTCACTCTGGCTATGGCCAGTGGGAATTGTCATGTCGCTGTTTTACATTGTCATATTCTTTCAGTCGAAGTTCTATGCTGACGCAGGGGTATATACATATTATTTGGGAGCAAATTTATACGGCTTAATTGAATGGAAAAGGAATAGCAGAATAACGGAAAAGGAAACCACGGAAATGCCCATCACCCACATGCCGAAGAGCAAAATTCTTCGGTTAACACTCATAGGCATAGCGATATGGGTAGCCTTATGGTTCCTGCTGAGCCGCCTCACTGACAGCCCCGTGCCCCTGGGAGATTCTTTCACCACGGCCTTGAGCGTTGTGGCCACGTATCTGCTTGCCAAGAAACACATAGAGCACTGGTGGCTGTGGGTGGTGGTCAACCTCGTTTCCACCGCACTATATGCATGGAAAGGCCTGTACGCCATGACCGGATTCTTCGCCTTCTACACACTCGTCGCCACAATGGGGTATTTCAAATGGCGGAAAGAGATGCTAAAGCAAGTCTCCACTGAGGCATAGGACAAAAACAGCATAGATTTCTCATCTGCAAAAAAAAATTTTTTCATTTTGCTGTAACGTTTTGGGTGTTTATTGCGTCATGTATATGTAGGAGATGATCATCTGATACCGACGTAACAAACGTATTTCTTAACCAAAATTTATTTGCGATGAAAAGAAATTTTTATCTGATGATCTGTATTGCCTTCTCTTTTGCCCTTGGCTTGAGCTCCTGCAAAAAAGACAAACCTTCCGAGGACCTGGAACCCGCTGGTGACGGTCTGATTCAAAACGCCGTGAAAGATTATGACGGAAATTCATACAATGCTGTGAAAATCGGCAATCAAGTATGGATGGCCTCCAATCTGAAAACCACACACTATGACGACGGCACCGCCATTCCTTTAGGCAATATGCTGACAGATGTCAGCTCAAACAACCCTTTCCACTATTATCCCGACAACAACAGCTCTTTGGTCAGCAAAAACGGATATTTGTACAACTGGCCAGCTGTGGTGAAAGGTACCACTGGCAGTTCTGCTTCTCCAAGCGGCGTACAAGGCATCTGGCCTAGCGGCTGGCATGTGCCCTCGGCAACGGAATGGACAGAGCTGACAACTTATCTTGGAAGCAAGTCCGAATATTACTGTGGCAACAACAGTAATTATGTCGCCAAAGCCTTGGCAGCCACCAGTGGTTGGAACCAATGCACAACCACCAATACCGTAGGCAACAACCAGTCGGCCAATAATGCCAGTGGCTTCGCCGCCATGCCGGCGGGAGAAAGCCACCAAACGCCCCAATATTATGGTGACAACGCCTTCTTCTGGACCAGCACCGCAGCCAACAACATGATGGCAGAATTCAGATCCTTATGCTATTACGAGGCATTTGTGACCACCGACAATGAGTTCAAAGAACTAGGCATGTCTGTGCGCTGCGTTCGCGACAAGTAAAACGGGACCCGTGTTTTTATTTTTGTTGAAACCCCTCTTCGACCTTATTGGCAAGAGGGTTTTTTTATCTATAAATTTGTCGGTTAACACATTTGCCAATTGAAAAAAATCGTATCTTTCCTCTATTTTTCTCAAATGCATCCCGGAAAACACATTGTACCACATTCCTGCAAAAATTTATTCGTCTGCGCGTAATTCGAGAAATTTATGTAAATTTGCTTTTTTTATTCAACACAATGAATACCATGGAGAATCTATACAAACTGTACCGGCAATTCCCGCAAATCTGCACCGATACCCGGAACATCATCCCCCAGTCTCTCTTTTTCTGTCTGAAAGGAGAAAATTTCGACGGCAACAATTTCGCCACCCAGGCTTTGGAAGCAGGTGCCGCATACGTGGTCACCGAACGTCAGGATTTGAAAGACAACCCCTATTGTGTGGTGGTGGATGACAGTTTGAAGACCTTGCAACAATTGGCCAAATACCACCGCCAACAGCTGCAGATTCCGGTCATCGGCATTACTGGCAGCAACGGAAAAACCACCACCAAAGAGCTGGTAGCCACCGTACTGTCACGAAAATATAAAACAAGCTACACCCAAGGCAACCTGAACAACCATATCGGTGTACCTCTCACCCTGCTGAGCATCACCGACGAGCATCAAATTGCCATTGTGGAGATGGGAGCCAGCCACCCCGGCGAAATCGCTGATCTCTGCGAACTATCCATGCCCAATTATGGACTCATCACCAACATCGGTGTCGCCCATATCGAAGGCTTTCTTTCCAAAGAGAACATCATCACCACCAAAAAAGCCCTGTACCGCAGTGTCATGGGCTCCAAAGGCATCCTGTTTGTCAATATTGACGATGATATTCTTACACAAGACCTTAAATACCAGTCAATTGTTACCTACGCCACCCAAAAGCAAGCTGACATCAACGGGCGTATTGTCCGCAATGACGGCCTCATCAGCATCGAACTTTTCGGGCAAACGGTGGACACCCATCTGACGGGAGCCTACAACCTGTATAATATGCTGGCCGCAGCGGCTGTCGGCCACCACTTCGGGGTGAGTAACGAGGACATTTGCGCCGCCATCGCCCAATATCAGCCTGCCAACCATCGCTCGCAGGTGGAGCACAAGGGCAGCAACACCATCATTGCCGACTACTACAACGCCAACCCCACCAGCATGACGGCCGCCCTGAATAACCTCATCGGCATCGAGCATCCGCACAAAGTAGCCGTCATTGGCGACATGCGAGAGCTGGGCAGTGTGAGCCACGAGGAGCATGCGCGCATTATCAAACTTTGCCAAGACAACCATATCGAGACTTATTTTGTGGGCAGCGAGTTCCAAAAGCAACTGGCTGGCAATCCTCACAGCTTTGACAACGTGGAAGAAGCCAACAACTATTTTGCCGCAAATCCAGTCAGCAACGCCCTTATTCTTGTGAAAGGCTCGCATACTATTCACTTAGACAGACTTGCATTACTGCAATAAAACACTTTATCCACAAAAAATAGAAAGACGAGCAAAACAAGGACACTCGGTGATATGAATTCTTTCCCACTGAAATACTCTCACGTTATCGGCATCATGTCGGGCACCTCGTTGGACGGGGTGGACTTGGCTTATTGTGTATTCAAAGTGGAAAAAGGAAGAACTAAACCCGCCAAGCCGCTTAATGACGTTAAGACGGCAGGGCGTCAAATCTCAACCACCGACAAAAGAAACTGGAGCTATGAAGTCCGTAAAGCGACAACCATACCTTACCCCGAGGCGTTGAAGCAAAAGCTTGCTCAAGCCATGACCCTTTCAGGCTATGAGCTGGCGTTGTTGCACAACGAGTTGGGCCGCTATATCGGAGCACAAGTTAATGAGTTCATGGCTGGTTTTGCCGAAGAAGTGGATCTGATCGCCTCGCATGGGCATACTGTTTTTCATCGGCCCGAGTTAGGCATGACCCTGCAAATTGGCAGTGGAGCGGACATTGCCGCCACCTGTGGCAAGCCTGTAGTTTGCGATTTTCGTACGTTGGATGTGGCTCTGGGCGGACAAGGCGCACCCTTGGTGCCTATTGGCGACGAATTGCTATTCGGGCAATACGACATCTGCCTAAACCTCGGCGGCATCAGCAACCTATCGTACCGCGAAAACGGTCAACGCAAGGCATACGACATCTCGCCCTGCAACATCGTGCTAAACCAATTAGCCCGTCAGCTGGGACAAGAGTATGATGCGGACGGAGCCATTGCTCAAAGTGGCCACATCGACACCCTTTTACTAGAAAAGCTCAACCAACTGGATTACTATCAACAAAGCGGAACCAAATCTTTGGGGAGGGAGTGGATAGACGATCAGTTCTTTCCAATCCTAGAGCAATGTCAGTTGAGCATTCCCGACCAGATGCGAACCGTGTGCGAGCACATCGCCGAGCAAATTGCAAATGCATGCAACTCCGTCGGAGGTAATACCTTGCTCATTACTGGCGGCGGCGCGCATAATGGTTTCCTCATCGACCTCATCCGCCAGAAAATCCACGGGCAAGTCATCATTCCCGACGACAAAACCATCGACTTCAAAGAAGCCATCATCTTCGCCTTTTTGGGTTTCCTCCGTGCCAACGGATTACCCAACTGCCTCGCTTCGGTAACAGGTTCACGGCAGGATTCGTGCGGAGGAGCGATATATGGAGTTGACAATTGATAGTTGACAGTTGACAATTAATAATTGATATTAAGAATTCAAAGTTCAAAATTCAAAATTCACGGATGAGTTCTCATCCTAAAACAATTAGCAAAAGCAATCCACAAAGATAATATTATCCATATTCAGATTTTTTATACTTTTGCAGAAATTTTTGAGTTATTATGGCAACAATTACTTTAACCAGCAACAATCAATCAAAGATAGACTTACTCATAGCCTTAGCCAAGGAACTAAAAGTGAAATGTTCTTCAATAATAGAACAAGATTGCTATCCTGAAATTGACAAATCATTGTCTGAAATTGACAACGGCCAAGTGCACCATTTCAATTCATTTGAGGATTTTAAAAATGAAATGAAACAGCTATGTACGAAATAGAGACCACTCCCAATTTCGAGAGGAACATTGAACGATGTGCCAAACGCGGAATGAACTTGGAATTACTTTTTGATGCCGTAGATATTTTGAGCGAAAAAGGCATTTTACCCGCAAAATATAAGCAACATAAATTAAAAGGAAAATACAAAGGATTGTATGAATGTCACATACAGGAGGACTGGTTGTTGGTATGGAAAAAAGAAAAAAACAGAATGGTTCTGATTATGACCAATACAGGAACACACTCAGAACTTTTCAAAAAATAACGCCTTCCCATGATCACACAGCTAAACCCTTCACTGAAACCATACAACACCTTCCACATCGACTGCCGATGCAAGGAATTGCTGATGGTGGAAAATGACCAAGATATAGATGAAGTATTCCGAAGGAATATTTTTCATCAGCCCTATTTGATGATTGGTGAAGGTAGCAACATGCTTTTTACCAAGGATTTCGATGGAACTGTCATCAAACTGGCGACCAAGGGAATTGAAATCATCAACGAGGACGATGAGCATGTGTATGTCAGGGCCGCTGGAGGCGAAGAATGGTCCGATTTTGTGCGTTTCACCATTGAACACGATCTTTATGGTGTGGAAAACCTCATCGGCATTCCGGGCTTAGTGGGCAGCTGCCCCGTGCAAAACATCGGCGCGTACGGTAGTGAAGTCAAAGACATCATCTATCAAGTGGAAGGTTATTATCTTCCTGATGGCGAACCCTTTGTTTTGTACAACGAAGAATGCCATTTCGCCTATCGTGACTCCGTATTCAAAAATGAATTAAAAAAACGTTGCTGGATTACCGAAGTAGTTTTCAAACTCAACAAAGAAAAACGTTTTCGATTAAATTACAAGCAATTAGCAGACAGTCTGGCATCCTTTGGCGAGGACCTAACCCTAAAAAAAGTGGCGGAAACCGTGCTCAACATCCGCAACAGCAAGCTTCCCGACATCACGAAGGTAGGTTGCGCCGGCAGTTTTTTCAAAAACCCGGTCGTGAGTAAGGCAAAATTTGCGGAACTTTCTGCAAAATTTGACCAACTTGTGCACTACCCAGCCCCCAACGGAGTCAAATTAGCCGCCGGTCAACTCATTGAAAGTTGCGGCTGGAAGGACATCCGCAGAGGCGATGTCAGCGTGTACCCCACCCAAGCCTTGGTCATTGTCAATTGGGGGAATGCCAAGGGTTCAGAGGTGGTGGCGTACTATCAGGATATCATTCAATCGGTACAAGAAAAGTACGGAATTCTGATTGAACCGGAGGTCAGAATCATCGGCTAAAAATATTTTCATCAAAACACATTTTGTATTGAAAAAAATTGTATTTTTGCAAACTCAAATTCAGAGAGAACAAAATAGAAAAAATTTAGTGTTATGGCAAAGAAGAATAAAGAAGCAAGACAACAGGTCATCTTAGAGTGCACCGAACAGAAAGCCAGTGGCGTTCCGGGTATGTCAAGATACATCACCACTAAAAACAGAAAGAACACGACCGAGAGATTGGAACTGAAGAAATACAATCCCTATCTGAAACGTGTTACTGTTCACAAGGAAGTTAAATAATAAAAATCTATAGAAAATGGCAAAGAAGGTTGTTGCAACATTGAAAAGAGAAGGTGGCGTAGCATACACCCGCGTGGTAAAAATGGAACGCTCTCCCAAGACCGGAGCCTACACTTTCAAGGAAGCTGTAGTGGAATCCGCTAACGTAAAAGACTTTTTGGCTAAAAAGTAATATTTTGTTTTCATGGTTAAAAGGCTGGAAGATCCCCTCTTCTGGCCTTTTGTTTTTTAAACGTACATAATTCAGGAATTTTACGTAACTTTGCAAAAATTTACGTTATGGGCTTTTTTTCATTTTTTTCCAAAGAGAAGAAAGAAGAATTAAACAAAGGACTTGAGAAGTCCAAAGAGAGCTTCTTCGCGAAGTTAGCGAAAACGGTGGTCGGCAAATCCAAAGTGGATGACGACGTGCTCGACAATTTGGAAGAGATTCTGGTAACCTCTGATGTGGGTGTGGAAACGACCTTGAAAATTATCGACCGCATTGAGAAACGCGTCTCAAAAGACAAATATATCGGCACCAGCCAGCTGAACACCATACTGCGCGAAGAGATTGCCGCACTATTACTTGAAAACGACATGGAAGGCAGGCAAGACTTCACCCTTCCGGCCGACAAAAAGCCCTACATTGTCCTGGTGGTAGGTGTCAACGGAGTGGGCAAAACCACTACCATCGGCAAACTAGCATACCAGTTCAAGAAAAAAGGCTACTCCGTGATGTTAGGAGCCGCCGACACCTTCCGCGCCGCCGCCATCGAGCAACTGGAAGTGTGGGCCCAGCGAGCCAATGTGCCCATTGTGACCCAGAAAATGGGTGCCGACCCCGCGGCTGTCGCCTACGACACTGTCGCCTCGGCCCTGTCCAAAGGTTCCGATGTGGTGCTCATCGATACCGCCGGCCGTCTGCACAACAAAATCAACCTGATGCACGAGTTGACCAAAATCAAAAATGTCATCCAAAAGCTTGTGCCCGACGCACCCCACGAGGTGTTGCTGGTACTGGACGGCTCCACAGGCCAGAATGCCATCGAGCAAGCCCGCCAGTTTACCGCCGCCACAGAAGTCAACGCATTGGCAATCACAAAACTGGACGGAACTGCCAAAGGAGGCGTAGTCATCGGCATCTCCGACCAGTTCCAGATACCAGTGAAATACATCGGTGTAGGCGAGAAAATCGAACAACTGCAGGTCTTCAACCGCCTCGAATTTGTCGATTCTCTCTTCCCCGACCAAGACTAATTTCGCATGAATATCACCATTGACAAAGATTCCGGCTTCTGCTTCGGAGTCATCAACGCCATCCGCACCGCAGAAGAGTATCTTTCACAACACCGCCACCTGTACTGCCTTGGCGACATTGTCCACAACAACGAGGAAGTCCGCCGACTGGCAGACAAAGGCTTAGAGGTGGTATCGAGTGAGCAATTCGCCCAACTCCACGACACCACCGTGTTGATACGCGCTCACGGAGAACCTCCCGAAACTTATCAGCTGGCAAAGAAAAACAATATCACCCTGATTGATGCCACCTGCCCCGTAGTGCTTCATCTTCAGCAAAATATAAAGAAAAAATACGAGAATTCCGGTGACGAACGCCAGATACTGATATTCGGCAAAAAAGGCCATGCCGAGGTCACGGGACTGCTGGGACAGACCCAACGCAACGGCATCGTCATCTCCTCAGCCGAAGACCTTGACAGCATTGACTATACCAAACCGGCTTCGCTTTACTCCCAAACCACCCAAGGCATAGAGGACTATTACCAGCTGATTGACACCATCCGGCAACGGTATGCAGATTTGCACAACGAGAACCTGTTCGAATACCACGACACCATCTGCCGTCTGGTAGCCAACCGCTCCAAGCACATACGCGAATTTGCCAGTCAGCACGACATCATCCTGTTTGTCTCCGGTGAGAAAAGCTCTAACGGACTCTACCTGTTTGACATCTGCAAACAAGCCAACCCCCGTTCTGTCTTCATCTCCCGCATCGAGCAACTCCAACAGTATCACTTTCTTCCAAACGAAAGCATTGGCATTTGCGGGGCCACCTCAACTCCCATGTGGCTGATGGAGCAAATTAAACAAGTCATTATCAACGCCATGCTTCCATGCGAAAACTAAGCCTTTTTGTCCTCCTGCTCTGCGCCTTGCTTTGCGGTTGTAAACATGCCGGGATTGACCGCTCCCCGCGCAGCACCCGAAGCCCAGGTTTTGTCTATGTGCAAGACAGGCAGTTCATGCTGGATGGAAAGACCTGGTTTCCGCTCACGCTCAACTACAAGCCCATCGTGGCCACCACAAACGGCACACTTCGCATAATCCCCGCCTATTACTACCAAAGCCCAAGCCTTGCCCACGACTTTCAACACATTGCCGACATGGGCTTTAACTGCGTGAGAATCTGTCTGGATATTATTCCTGAAGAAAAGGATTTCGGAGCCCTCTATCATGCCATCGGTCAAATGACAGACACAGCGGAACTATACCAACTGAAGGTGATGCTGCTGATTAAAAGACCTTTGGAAGACAACCTCATCCGCTACACCGAAGGCTTGCTACAGCATCTGGCGGACAAAAGCAATCTTTGGGCCTACGACTTCTTCAACGAACCTCTGTATTTCGATGAAGCTGAACTGCGTGACAAAATGGAGGCTTACCAAATTGTTTGCCGCTGGCGCGAGATGATGGACAACTACGCACCGCATCAGCTTTTCACCATCGGTTTTGCCGAACCTATCGAGGTTTTCGAGTGGGATCCCACCATTCTTCCCGTGGATTTTGTGGAAGTTCACACCTATCACCCCTTACGTGTACCCAGCGAGATGCGCTGGTACAGCAACAATTGCATAGACCGTCCATGGATGGTCGGTGAGACTGCCCTTCCTGCCGACAACGACAGCGTAAGTTACGAATACCAGCGGCAGTTTCTCCTCCAAAGCTACACTCTTGCCCGACAGTATCATGCGGCAGGCTATGGCTGGTGGGAGTATCACGAATGCCCTGACGGGGTGAATTTCGAAGCACAATTCACCGGTCTGGTCAATCAAAACAACGAGGACAAACCCGCGGTTCTTGAACTCCCGACACTGAAGGACAAAACCATTCCCACCGACAACTATCAAGTTCCGTCCAACTACTATAATATGCTGGGGTACAACAACATCATCCTCAAAGGAAGAGTGGTTGAAAGCAAAAGTGGACAAAGTATAAAAGATGCCGTTGTCCGTGGCTGGACCAAAAACTGGATCGGCATGAACACCTATACCGATGAGAACGGCAATTTTACGCTATACAGCAATGACTTCAACGTCCATTTTGAAATATCCGCGCCCGGCATGAACACCATCAAGTTTGACCGCAGCAATATCCAATATCATTTTGCGGATGCGGAAGCCGAGAAAAAATGGACTTTTGAGACTCTTCCCAATCGACATTTGGAATACCAAAGCATTGATTACAAGCCGTTTTTGGAGACCGACAGTCTGACATTGGATTTCAACCCCACATTTTTCAATCAGTATAAGATTGAAGGGGAAATGGGAGTGGTGAGAATTAGCAAATTAGCAAATTAGTTAATGTGCCAATGAAATTAGCGGTGGAGTCGTAATCCCCACATGGGTAAAAGACATAGGATTAGGCTACGAATTGCAGTTCTTCCTCAGCTGCTATTTCAGGAAATCATTGATTTTATCCATTACGATGCCAATGCGGATGTCGAAGGCCTCGCGGGTGGCGTAACCCACATGGGGCACCAGCACACAATTGGGCGTATCAAACAATGGATGGCCTTGCGGAAGCGGAGGTTCCTGCTCAAACACATCGATGCCGGCACCTGCCAGACAACCTTCTTTCAATGCCACAGCCAAGGCATTCATATCCACCACATTACCACGGGCTGTGTTGATCAGCACCGCTGAAGATTTGCACAAGGCCAACTTCTCGGCGGAAATCAGATGATGCGTTTCAGCAGTCAGGGGCACATGCAATGAGATGATATCCGACTCACGCATCAGCTGGTCCAATTCCACATAGCGGAAATTATCGTTTTCCAGTTCGGTGTAGCGGGTGCGGCTCCACGCCAATATCTTACAGCCGAAGCACTGCAGCAGTTCAGCGGTTTTACGGCCAATGGCCCCTGTCCCCACAACGCCGACGGTCTTGCCAGAAATTTCACGACCAAGGAAATTCCTTCGGTTCAAACAATTACGGGTATCCGCATCCAAAGCGGTAATATGGCGGTATACGTCAATCATCAGTCCAATGGCGAGTTCTGCAACCGCCACTGTGGCATAACCGGCGGCATTTTTCACCACAATATTATGAGCTTGGCAATAAGCCATGTCAATATGGTCAAGGCCAGTAAAAGCCACGGCCAGCATTTTCAATTTGGGACAACGACTCAGCACATCAGCTCCCAACTTGATATTGGAGATGATGACGATATCCGCATCGGCCATGCGTTCGGCCAACACTTCCGGTTTTTCGTTCCGGTCGGGGAAACAAACAAATTCATGTCCACGGCGGGCGAAATCGGCGGCCAGTTGTTCCGCCAAGGCCGGGGTTATTCCAATAGGTTCAACAGCGGTAATTTTCATATTTTGTTGATTTGTTAATTTGTTTAATCGTTTAGGCGTTTAGGCGTTTAGTCATGCACTTCGTGCATTCGTTAAGACGAAAAATGCCTCGCTCTACATCTTGACATTTTTATTTTGTTTCCTCACAAACAAAAAAAACGCTTTGCAAGAAAGCGTTTTTTTTCATTATGAAAACACAATAAAAAAGGTTAGGGGGATTAACCTCGTTTTTCTTTGATACGTGCCTTCTTACCTGTAAGGTTACGCAGGTAGAAGATACGGGATCTGCGAACTACACCATGTTTGTTCACCACGATGTCGGAAATCAGAGGAGTAGCGAAGGGGAAAATTCTTTCTACGCCAACACCGCCTGAAATTTTTCTGATGGTGAAAGTTTTGGTTGCGCCGGTGCCTGCAATTTGCAAAACAACACCCTGGAATTGCTGGATACGTTCCTTCGATCCTTCCACGATTCTATAAGAAACAGTGATGGTATCGCCAGCTTTGAATTTCGGGAACTCCTTGGTAGTCACGAAATTATCTTCAACATACTGAATCAAATCTTGTTTCATCTCTATCTTATTTATTTTTAATTTTCTCCTCTTATTTCGGGGTTGCAAAAATACAAAAATTTTCAATACACAATACACTAATATCATTTTTTTATTTCAACACCTTCTATAAAATATTTTTCAACAAAAAATCAACTATTGTTCAAAGCTGGATTTTTTTTTGTAGCTTTGCAAAAATTTATTCTAAAATGAGCTATATAGAATTTGACAAAACCGAATTAGTCAATATCCCCTTCTCGAAGAAAAAGGAAATTGTCCGCTGCAGCCGCACCGGAGCATTCGCCTCCACCACCCTGCTCGGTCTCAATACCCGGAAATACCACGGATTATTCATATTGCCGCAGGAAAATGTCGATGGCGAACGCCATGTGCTGGTGTCCACATTGAACGAAAGCATCATTATCGACGACATGGAGTTCCATCTCGGCATGCACCAGTACAAGGGAGGCATCTTCGATCCCAAAGGCAACAAATATCTGCAGAAATTCAACGCCGACATCATACCCGTTTATCATTTCCGGGTCGGCCATTTCAATTTCACCAAGGAAATCCTGTTCTCCGACACTGAGGAGCGACTGATCATCAAATACACCATCCTCGATGATTTCGAATCCGCTTCCTTCCAGTTCCAGCCTTTGCTGGCTTTCCGTCAGATTCATAAGCTGACACATAAAAACGATCAGGCCAACACTGGCTACGAAGAAGTTCAGAATGGTGTAAAATATTGTCTTTACGACAGATACACCCCTATCTACATGCAAAGTTCCGAAACCATCGATTACCAGCACGCACCCGACTGGTTCTACAACATCGAATACGATGAAGAAATTAAGCGGGGCTACGATGGCCACGAGGACCTGCTGAAACTCGGTCGCATCAACGTGCCGGTCAAGAGCAAGGAGCTATATTTCACCATCGGCACCAGCCCGATTGACCCTAAAGAAATTGCCAATATTTTCAACAGCACCTTGGATGGACACCGCAGCCGCAACAGCTATCTGAACTGCCTGAAGAACGCCGCCGAGCAATTCATCATCGAGCGCAACGGCAAAACACAGGTCATTGCCGGCTATCCCTGGTTCGGCCGCTGGGGTCGCGACACGTTCATCGCGGTGCCGGGACTGACGTTGTCGGTGGTCAACAAACCAGAAGTATGCAAGACCATTATCGACGACATGCTGTCGGAGATGAAAGACGGTCTGTTTCCGAACATTGGCAGTGGTGACCAGGCCGCCTACAACTCCGTGGATGCCCCCCTGTGGTTCTTCCGCGCCCTGCAGCAATATGCATCATACACACATACCGAAAAGAAAATCTGGAAAGAGTATGGTTCCGTGATGCAGTCCATCCTGAACGCATACAAAAATGGTTCCCTCTACAATATCAGGATGCTAGACAACGGTCTGATTTATGCCGGCAATGAGCATGTAGCCCTCACCTGGATGGATGCCGTGGTGAACGGTGTGCCCGTCACCCCGCGTACCGGCTGTGCAGTGGAAATCAACGCCTTATGGTACAACGCCATCCAATTCAGCCTCGAGATGGCGCGACTGGCCAAAGACCATGCCTTCGTGGAAGCATGGGAGCCACTGGCCAAGACTTTCCCCGACACCTTCAAGGCCACTTTCTGGTCAAAGGAGATCGGCTACCTTGCCGACTATGTCAACGGCGACTACAAGAACTTCCAGGTGCGCCCGAACATGATGATCGCAGTGTCCCTGCCTTATGCACCTATCAGCGAGAAAATCAAGCAGTTAGTCCTCAAGAAGACCTGCGAGGAGCTGCTGACAGAGAAGGGCATCCGAACGCTGTCGCCCAACGACCCCGACTACAAGGGCCACTATCAGGGCAACCAAGCCGAGCGCGACGCCGCCTACCATCAGGGCTGCTGCTGGCCTTGGCTGCTGGCCCCCTTCTGCGACGGTATGCTCAGTGTTTACGGCCAGAATGCCGTTTCTGTCTTGGAAAAGATTTTCTACAACTTCGACAATTGCATGAAAGATTACGGCATCTCTACAATTTGCGAAATCACCGACGGAGACCCGCCATACAAACCCAACGGCTGTTTCTCCCAAGCATGGAGCGTAGCCGCCCTGCTGTATCTGAAATGGAAAATCGATACAGCCAAAAAATAAAAGCAGTCCAACTGCAACATTCAATTCGATTACAAAAATAAAAAAAAGATACTGATGAAAGTTTTAATGTTTGGATGGGAGTTTCCCCCGCACATCGCCGGTGGTTTGGGCACAGCCTGCTACGGCCTAACCAAGGGACTGGCGGTCAACGGGGTGGATGTTGCTTTCGTCATGCCCAAAGCCTCTGGCGACGAGGACCAGAGTCTGATCAAGATCATCAACGCCAGCGACGTGGAGGTGGACCCCCGCTTCTCCGCTTTTTTCCAACAAGGCGGTGACACCACGTATATCCAAGTCAACTCAAGACTGATTCCTTACGTCGGTTTGGACGATTACTACAATGTCATCAACCAATTGGACAGCGGCATGCTTTCAGGCGACACATACGGTGGCAAGCGCAGATACGAGTTCTCCGGCCGCTATGGCAGCAACCTCATGCAGGAGGTGGACCGCTATGCGGAGGTGGCCGCCGAAATTGCCCGCAACGAGCAGTTCGACATTATACATGCCCACGACTGGCTGACCTACAAAGCCGGTATCGCCGCCAAAAAAGTAAGCGGAAAACCTTTGGTGGTGCACATCCACGCCACCGAGTACGACCGCTCCGGCGAGCAAAACATCAACAATGCGGTATATGGACTTGAACAATACGGCATGAGCGAAGCCGACATGGTTTGCGCGGTCAGCAACCTTACCCGACAAATCGTCATCGACAAATACCATATCCCCGCCGACAAGGTGGTGACCTTGCACAACGCGGTCATTCCCACCGACAAAGTCGTTGAGCGCAACAAAAACGTCAAAGAGAAGATTGTCACTTTCCTGGGGCGTGTCACTTTCCAGAAAGGACCCGACTATTTTGTAGAGACGGCACGGAAAGTACTGGAGAAAGACCCCGATGTCCGCTTTGTCCTGGCCGGTGACGGCGACATGATGCCGCGCATCATTGAGCGTGTGGCCGAGTTGGGCATTGCCGACCGTTTCCATTTCACCGGATTCTTGCGCGGTGACGACATCGACCGAATGTTCGGCATGAGCGATGTATATGTGATGCCTTCCATCTCAGAGCCTTTCGGCATCTCACCACTGGAAGCCATGCGCGCCAACGTGCCAGTGGTCATCTCCAAACAGTCGGGTGTGGCCGAAGTGCTGCAATACGCCATCAAAGTCGATTTCTGGGACATTGACGCCACCGCCGACGCCATCTACGGCCTGCTCCACTACCCTGCCCTGTCCAAACTCTTTATCAGCAAAGGCAAAGAGGAGGTCAACAACCTGAAATGGGAAAATGTGGCCCGCAAGCTCAAAGGCATATACGACAAAGTAATCAATAGATAACAATAACGCTTTCAAATACAACACCATGCACAATATTTGCTTCCATTTTCATATCAGTCAGCCGTTCCGTTTGAGAACCTACAGATTCTTCGACATCAACCAACATCATGAATATTTTGATGAATACCAGAACAGCTATCTGGCCAACCGTCTGGCCGAACGGTGTTATTTGCCCGCCAACGCCATGCTGCAAGAACTGATGGCCAAGTACGGGGACAAGATCAAGGTAAGTTTCAGTATCGCGGGAAGCTCCATTCATTTGTTCCAGCAGTACTGTCCTGAAGTAATTGACAGTTTCAAGCAACTGATTGCCACCAAAAATGTGGAAATCACAGGCAACACCTACACCCACAGCCTTGCCTCACTGCATAACAAAACCTGTTTCATGGAGCAAGTGAAGCTGCAGGAGAAACTGCTGAAGGAAGTGTTCAAAGTGCGCCCCACCTCGTTCTGCAACACCGAAATCATCTATTCCGACGAAATCGGCGAATGGCTACATGAAGCCGGTTACGATGTGGTGCTGACCGAAGGCGCCCGTCACATTCTGGGATGGAAGAGTCCATGCTATCTGTACTGCAACCCCTTCCAGACCGACCTGAAACTGATGCTCAGAAGCTACCGACTGTGCGACGACATCACCCTGCGCTTCGAGGAGAAAGACTGGGATGGCATGGGGCTGACCGCTGAGAAATACATCAACAACCTCAACAAGATTCCCGATGACGCACCATTCATCAATCTTTATTTCGATTATGAGACCATTGGCGAATACCATACCGCCGACACGGGCATCTTTGAATTCTTCAAGGCACTGTTCTCACAGTTAGCTGAAAACGAAAAATACAAATTCATAACCCCGAAGGAAGTCACCGCCATGAAGGTTCCCTGCTCCACCATGCATGCCCCCTGGCCCATCTCCTATTCAGGTGATGAAAAAGACACCGCCGAATGGCTGGGCAACGACCTGCAGCAGGAAGCTTTCAACCAATTATTCAAATTGGAAAGCCTGTATAAGAAGTCTAAAAACAAGGTCGCCAAGGAAAGCTGGCTGCAGTTGCAGGCCGCCGACCACTTCAACTTCATGAGCACCAAGTGGTTTGCCCATGACAGCGTACGACGGAATTTCGACGTATATCCATCTCCCTATCAAGCATTTATCAACTTTATGAATGTTTTGAATGATGTGAAACTCCAATTGGAGACCAAAGAAAACAAAACAAAAGCAGAGCTCTGAAAAGGCAAGGAAAAAAAATATTCTGAAAAACGCTGTAGGTAAGGAAATTTTTCGTATTTTCGTATGCTTTTTTTGAACTTATAAAAAAGGACATTTTAACCAAAATTACTAACACATAAAAAATTAAAATTATGGCATTTAAAGGAGCATTAGTCATCAACACTGAAAAGTGTAAAGGTTGCGAAGTGTGCATCACAGGATGTCCACAGAACCCCGCATGTATTGCACTTTCAAAGAAAGTAAATGCAAAAGGTTACAACTACCTTGAGGTTGTCAATGCCGACGCGTGTATTGGCTGCGCCAACTGTGCGGTCATCTGCCCCGACGGCGTTATCGAAGTTTACCGCGCCAAAGAGTAACCGCGGTCAGAAGCAAGAAAAACAAAACAATTAACAACTAAACAAATTACAAAATGGCAAAAGAATTAAAATTAATGAAGGGTAATCAAGCCATTGCTGAAGCAGCCATCCGCATGGGCTGCGACGGTTATTTCGGATATCCTATCACTCCGCAGAGTGAGGTTCTCGAACACCTGATGGCTGAAAGACCATATCTGACAACCGGCATGGTTGTGCTTCAAGCCGAAAGCGAGCTGGCCTCTATCAACATGGTTTACGCCGGCGCATCCACTGGTAAACGCGTTATGACCTCATCTTCCTCACCTGGTTTCTCCCTGATGCAGGAAGGCCTGTCATACATTGCTGGCGCTGAGCTGCCCGCACTGTGTGTCAACGTTGTTCGTGGCGGCCCAGGCCTCGGTACCATCCAGCCTTCACAGTCCGACTATTTCCAGACCACCAAGGGTGGCGGTCACGGTGACTACAGACTGATCACCTTGGCTCCCGCTTCTGTTCAGGAAATGTACGACTTCGTGGAACTCGGTTTCGACTTGGCTTTCAAATACAGAAACCCCGCCGCTATCCTCTCTGACGGTGTGATCGGTCAGGTGATGGAAAAAGTCATGGTTGACGACTACAAACCACGCTGGACCAACGAATATATCGAAGAACATTGCCCATGGGCCGCTACCGGTCATCGCGCAGGCGGCAAGAGCACTATTGTCACTTCTCTTGAACTCGAAGCTCTGAAACAAGAGGCTATCAACGAGAGAATCCAGGCCAAATACAGAAAATGCGAAGAAGAAGACGCCCGTCACGAAGCTATCCAGTGCGACGACGCTGAATACCTGTTCGTAGCTTACGGTTCCGCCGCGCGTATCTGTATGAAAGCTATGGAACTGGCACGCGCCGAAGGCATCAAAGTCGGTTTGGTGCGTCCTATCACCCTGTGGCCCTTCCCGACCAAAGCTGTGGCTGAAATCGGTGGCCGCATGAAGAAAATCCTCAGCGTTGAAATGAACGCCGGTCAGATGATCGAAGACGTGAAACTGGCAGTGAATTGCAACGTTCCCGTTGAGCATTATGGCCGCTACGGCGGTGTCATCCCAACCCCGGTTGAGATTTTCGAAGCTTTGAAAAAAATGGTAAAATAATTTAATTAGCATTGAAATTATGACAAGAGAAGATATTATCAAACCCGAAAACTTAGTGTACAAGCGCACCTCTGTTTTGAAGGATGCCACCATGCACTACTGCCCAGGCTGCGGACACGGCACTGTTCACAGAATCATCGCCGAGGTAATCGAGGAAATGGGCATTCAGGACAATGTCATCGGTATCTCACCGGTAGGCTGCTCTGTTCTGGCTTACAATTATTTTGATGTTGACTTCGTGGAAGCCGCCCACGGACGCGCTCCCGCCTGCGCCTCCGCTATCAAGCGCTTGCGCCCCGAAACCTTCGTGTTCTCATACCAGGGCGACGGTGACTTGGCCTCTATCGGCTGCGCCGAAGTTATGCACGCCTGCAACCGTGGCGAAAACATCACCATGATTTTCATCAACAACGGTATCTACGGTATGACCGGCGGCCAGATGGCTCCCACCACCCTCGAGGGTATGGAAACCGTGACCTGCCCCTACGGCCGTGACCCCGAAATCATGGGACACACCATGCGTCTGACCGAAGCATTGGCCCAGCTGCCCGGCACTTACTACGTGACCCGTCAGGCCGTTTATACTCCCGCTTTGGCCCGCAAGTGCAAAAAAGCTATCCGCCAGGCCTTCGAGAACCAGAAACTCAACAAGGGCGTTTCCTTCGTGGAAGTTACCTCCAACTGTAACTCCGGCTGGAAGATGACCGCTGTTCAGGCCAACAAGTGGATGGAAGAAAATACCTTGAAATACTTCCCGCTGGGCGATATGAAAGTGGATGGCAAATTCGATCCCAAGTTCATCGAGCGCATCGCCACCTTCGACCAACCCAATGAAACCCTTTATTCATTGAGAAAAAAATAATAACCTTAAATTCACAAAGCAATGACAGAAGAAATTATTATAGCAGGCTTCGGCGGTCAAGGTGTACTCTCAATGGGTAAAATCTTGGCTTACGCCGGCATTATGCAAGACAAGGAAGTCAGCTGGCTTCCCTCCTACGGACCTGAAATGCGTGGTGGTACTTCTAACGTAACGGTGATTTTGAGCGACGAGCGTATCTGCTCTCCTTATCTGAACCAGTTCGACACTGCCATCATCCTGAACCAGCAGTCCATGGACAAGTTCGAAAGCTCAGTAAAACCCGGTGGTCTGTTGATTTATGACCCGAACGGTATCACCCACCACCCCACCCGCAAAGACATCAACATCTATCAGGTGGCCGCTGCCGACAAAGCCAGCGAACTGGGTATTTCCAAACTGTTCAACATGATTGTGCTGGGCGGTTTCCTCAAGGTGAAACCCCTGGTAACCCCCGAAATGCTGCACAAAGGTTTGGAAAAATCTCTGCCCGAACGCCACCACCACCTCATTCCCAAGAACGAGGAAGCAGTGGAAATCGGCAAAGGTTTGCTGAAACCTTACCACACTCTGTAATCGGATGGGCGAATGATTGTTCGCCCCTTCTATATTGCAAAAACGCCCGCGTTTGCGGGCTTTTTTTGATGTAGGCACCTGCGTCCTCGCAGGTTCGATGATGTATGCAACCGCTTCTCACTGGCACAAAAATAATGACACCATCTGCGAGACGCAGATGGCAACATGTAAGCGATTGCATCCCGCAATCGTATTATTTCATGCCAACACCTCTTTAGGCAATAGCATAGCACAGCGATCGATGATCGCATTGGCACACTCGAAACCTGAATCACAAGTTTTCTTATTCTTTGTGCCATCATACCCCATGTACAAATGCATGGTATCGTAACCTGCCACTATCGCAGCCAGCAGTTTGCGATCGCGTTCCCCTGCCGCCTCCTTGTACTTCTCAATGGAGGGACGACCTTTGCCCTTGCGTATGTTCAGCACCGCATCCAACGCGATCAGACAGCCTTTCCACAAGGTGTCCCCCGCCATTTTGATGTATTTCCCGTCCGTATAGATCTTCAGCTCCGGGTCATAATTGGCATTTTGGATAACATTTTCCGCATTGGCCACATATCTGCGGGCCTCTGCAATCGGATCTTTTAACTCTTTGCTTTTCATAATTCAATCATTTGTTTTTATTGTTTGCAAAGATACTACAGGTGTTTTATATTTTTACTGATTTGAAGAAATTTTTCAACCCTGCAAACCAAATAGTTAGCAATAAACATTTAATTCTTTTGATAATTAATAGTAAATTATTCGGAATATTTTCGTATTTTTGTCACCAAAAGAAGTCATACAAAACGGAATGGAAGTGTTCCAGGATATCATCAGGCACTTCAAAACGAGATGCTAGACACGCCCGACAATGGACATCACCTAACACCTGACCACTGACCACTAAAAAAGGGAGAGCCTTGCGACCCTCCCTTAACTATTCATTATCCAATATTCACTGTCTAATCGCGAACACAACGCACAGAATAAGCATAGCCCTTATCCTCTTCGAAGTTACTCACTTCGGAGTCAGCGTTATAAATGTAACGGAGCTTCGCATAATCGCTGACATTAGACTCAGTAGCAGTCCAGAAATTAGCGTACTGACCAAACTCGCTGGCACTGCTGGAATATGAACCCGCCGGAAGCGCATTGAAACCCGTAACATTGTTGCTGCCCATATCGTTACCCACATTACATTCGGCAGGACTGGACGCCCACCCAGTAGCAGAGGACAGAGCCTTGGCGATATTATTTTCATCACTGTTGCACAAAAATCCGCTCTGATTCCTCACATAATCGGTAAGCTGAGTCCACTCGACATCGCTCGGAACATGCCATCCTGCGGGACAAAGACCTCTGACGCCACTCGGATTAGCCGAAGAGGAGACGCTTCCATGCATCACTGCTGCCCGGTTATACAAGTAACCGTATGTGGCGACATTGCCAGCATCATTATTCGGATAGAAGCATCGATAGCCTTCGCCTGCACCCAGAGTGACTTGTTCACCGTTAGCGTATTTAGTGGAGCGCAAGTTTTCTTGCAACCAGCATTGCTCGCCAATTGCCACGGTGCTGTAGCGGTTGCCTTGAACATCCGTTGCCTTGACACTTCCACCACAGCTTTTCTCTACCACATCAATACTCAAGGAGAAACCGGCACCTGTGATACCTCCGTCAGACCTAAACCGTATGGTGACGGTGTCGCCAGTGGTATATATTGCCTCGGAGATAGAACCGGCACCAGAATAGGAAATGATGAGATTATTATCCTGAACGGTGGCACCATTATATATATACAAATAATCGTAATTTAACTCTGTTGCATACGTTCCTGTAATCTTGAACATACTATTAGGACGAGAGACAAGAGTAAGCGATCCATTCCAATTATCAAGGTAATCGCCATTAGGACCTCCCTTGTCATATACATCCACATGTGTTACTTCTGGAATAATTAATGTCTTAGAACCAGAAGAAGGTACCATATAGCATGGAAGCATCAGATCCAACAGTTCCTGTTGCTCTGTCAACTGGTTATTCAGGCTGTCTAACTGATTGTTCATACTATTGTTCAAGCTGTCTAGTTGCTCTGTCATATAATTATTCAGGCTATCCAGCTGATCCTGGAGATCCATCAATCGATCATCCACAGAGAGTTGATCTTTCACACAACGTACAGAATAGTTGCTAGCTCCCGAACCACCGTACATTAATCTCTCATCATAAGCACTGAGGTAATATTCATATACCGCATCTTCACTATAACTAGTAGAACTCCAAAAATCGGCATAAGTGCCATTTGTAGAATGCGCAGTAAAACCGGTAGCATTATTGCTGCCTTGATCGTTACCCGCATCACAAGCATCTTCACTTTCGTTCCACCCTATAGTATCAGCCAATGCTTTGGCAATTTTCGTAATATTACCACCACACACAAATTGGCTATGGCTGCCCAAATAGTTTTTAAGTTGCTCCCATTCGGCCTTACTCGGCACATGCCAGCCCGTGGGGCAAATACCCTGCACACCACTCGGATTAGTATTGGAGAAATTACCGCCATTCAATGCGACAGACCATGAATATAGGAGGCCTAAGGTGGCATCATTACTGGAAGAGCCATTCACATGAGAGTAGTCCCCCACTTCTGTTCCATCGCTGTAATGCGTGCTGCGGATATTTTCTTTCATCCAGCACTGGACGCCAATCTTCACAGTTGCGTACCGGTTGCCATCATAGTCTTTCAACTTAGAATAACCACATACAAATGCCACATCGTTAAGGGCGTCTTGCAGGCTATCGGTCAGATGCTGCTGCTCCTCGAATCGACCTTCCAGCTGATCCAGCATAGAACTATTGTCGCGGACACAGCGGACGGAAAAACAATTGGTATAAGGTGTACCTTCATCATTCTGAACATCCGCCTGATTATAAAGTATGGTGAACATCCTTCTGCGTGACGGAGAGGATTCAAGTGAACTCGTCCAAAACATGGCCCCTTCCCCGAAACTATTATACACTTGATTCAAATACCTACCTGCAGGTAATGCACTGAAACCTGAAGCATTATTACTGCTCAGATCATTACCGACCCGACAAGCGGAACCAGACCAATCCCATCCCGTGGTGGCAGCCAACGCCTTGCCTATTTTATCTGGATCCGCATCACAGTGATACATGCTTTGACTTTTCACATAATTCATCATTTGTGTCCACTCAGCATGGCTGGGCACATGCCATCCCGTGGGGCAGATGCCCTGCACGCCGCTCGGATTGGCATCGGAGGCAGCGGCACCATTCACCGTCGTGTTCCAGTTGTACAAAAGCCCGTAAGTTTCATCGTTACCCTCGTCATCATTCGCATGGTAATAGTTTGTCACTTCGGCACCGTTGCTGTAATGGGTGCTACGGAGATTCTCCTTCAGCCAGCACTGACTGCCAATTTTTACGGTAGCATACTGGTTGCCATCATAATCCTTTACCATAGAAGTACCGCACACGAAGTACACGTCGTCGAGAGCATTCTGCATGCTGTCTATCCGATGCCGCACTGTACCAAGACTACTGTTTATCATGGCCTGTACATCATCGATAGTAAGCGTGGTAATGTTCACGGTCTGGTTGGCACTCTGGTTGGCGGTGAAGGTTCCCAGCTCGCTTCCGTTCTGCTGAATGGTGAGGGTAGCATCGTTCACGTACGCAGAAACGGAATCCATCGTGATGTAGTTCGCATCATTGGTGAAAGCGCTCAAATTAGTAGGAATAGAATCGTTGGTGATGTATCCAGCGTCGTTGGTGAAAGCTGAAATTACCGTGGGAACAGTGGGAATTTCCGGAGTGCCGGTCATATCTTCATAGTTACCCGTAAATGCCACGGTAGCCAACGAGTCATGCAAATTGATTTCAGAACTTGGTATACTCACTTGTGAAGCGGCGCTGCGCATACAACGGACTGAAAATCCGCCAATTTTATTAAAAGCATAGTTAGAAACGGTTGCCTCAGAATGACTTATGGTATATACGTATGCACTGCCGGCATTACTTTCGGTAGCACAATAGAAATAAGACCCTCTATTGAAATCCATATTGCCACTATAGTATGCGCCAGAAGGCATGGCAGAGAAACCTGTGGCATTGTTCGCACTCACGTCGTTACCAACAGCACACTCGTTGGCATGGTTGATCCATGCTGTGGTAGCTGCCAATGATTTGGCAATATTGTTTGAGATGCTGTTACAAAGGTACTGACTTTGACCACCCACATATTCGGTAAGTTGTGTCCATTCGGCAGTGCTCGGCACATGCCAGCCTTTAGGACAGAGTCCTTGCACACCAGAAGGATTGGCATCAGAGGATGCTGCACTATTCATCACCGCCGGCCAGTTGTATAGCAAGCCGTATGCTTCCTTATTGGCAGAATTACCATTGGGGTAGTACCAATAGGCGTTTACAGAAGAAACACCTGCGCCCTGCTGTATTGCTGTACCATCACTGAAACGGGTCGTCTTCATATTTTCCCTCATCCAGCACTGATTGCCAATTTTCACAGTATGGTATATATTACCATCGACATCCTGCACCTCGGCACCGCATACAAACTGGAGATCATCTATCACCTGCGACAAACTGTCAATAAGATGCTGCATTTGTACTTGCTGGTTGTTCAGGTCTGCAAGACTATCAGAGGTAAGGTAGCCCGCATCGTTATTAAAGGCACTAACTTCAGTAGGAACAGCGGGGAATTCCGGTTTGTTGCTCAAGTCATTATAGCTACCGGAAGTGGCCACCGGAGCCAGCGTCGGCTTGTTCATGATATACTGTGGGCTTGAGCTGTTTTCCTCTGTCCAGTTGGCAGGCAACTGGGTCATCTCACCGCTGGTGGTGGGAATCACATATTCGTGCGAACCCGTACCATCGGTTACAGTGATGATCACATTGGAACCGGATGCCGCCGCCGTCACAATTGGGGAGACACCATCCTCTCCGTCTTCACCATTGGTGATGGTGAATGTGGAAGTGGTTGCATCGGTATAGGTGATGGTGTAAGTATCCACATTGCCGGTTTCACCAGTCTTTGCGATAGAGACAATGCCCCTGCCATCATTACCATTGCTGCCAGATGTGCCAGGATCACCTTGCGGACCCTGCGCACCTGGAGCACCATTGGTCACCGTGAAAGTACTAGTAGAACCGTTGGTATATGTGATAGTATATGTATCCACCAAGTAATCGGCACCCGTCTTGACAATATAAACAATACCATTACCATCAATACCATTTGTACCGTTGGTTCCGTTTATACCATCAACTCCGTCAACACCATTTTGTCCGTTATGGAGAACAAAACTGTGAGGTCCATTGGCATCCGTGATGGTCACCGTTGTGCTGTCACCAGCGGTAGTGGTCGTCACAATGGGTGAGAAACCGTCCTGACCGTTGGTGCCGTTTATACCATCGGCTCCGTCAACACCATTTTGTCCGTTATGGAGAACAAAACTATGAGAACCATTGGCATCCGTGATGGTCACCGTTGTGCTGTCACCAGCGGTAAAGGTTGTCACAATGGGAGAGAAGCCGTCCTGGCCATTGGTGCCATTGGTTCCGTTTATACCATCGGCTCCATCAACTCCGTTTTGTCCGTTGTGGAGAACAAAACTATGTGGCCCGTTGGCATCTGTGATGGTCACCGTTGTGCTGTCACCAGCAGTAGTGGTCATCACAATGGGTGAGAAACCGTCCTGGCCATTTGTACCGCTGGTTCCGTTTATACCATTTTGTCCGTTACGGAGAACAAAACTGTGAGGTCCATTGGCATCCGTGATGGTCACCGTTGTGCTGTCACCAGCAGTAATGGTCGTCACAATAGGTGAGAAACCATCCTGGCCATTTGTACCATTGGTTCCGTTTATACCATCGGCTCCGTCAACACCATTTTGTCCGTTATGGAGAACAAAACTGTGAGGTCCATTGGCATCCGTAATGGTCACCGTTGTGCTGTCACCAGCAGTGAGCGTAGTCACAATGGGCGAAACACCATCCTGACCGTTTTGGCCATTCTGTCCATTAGTACCATTCACGCCATTGGTGACGGTGAAGGTGCTGGTGGAGCCATTGGTAAAAGTGATAGTATAGGTGTCAACATTTCCCACTTCGCCAGTTTTGGCGATGGAGGCGATGCCGTTACCATCAGCGCCGTTATTACCGGGTTCACCCTGCGGTCCTTGCGGTCCGGGAGTTCCTTGGCGCAAGAAGAAGGCCTGCGGAGTGCTGCCAGCCTGGGTAATAGAAATCACATAACCCGTATCGGTTGGAATAACAGCAAAGGCAGGAACATTGCCTGCTTGGCTGGCATACAGGGCATAAGGCACGCTCAACAACTCCTGAACTCCAGTAATGTTGTAGTTGAATCCACCCGTAGGGTCAATCTCAGATTTCAAATAATACGGTCCATTGGCCCAATTGATGTCGGTGAAAACTCCTGACACAACGCTGCCGTCACCTACTTCCACAGTCATCAAGCCATTGGCATTGGTGCTTGGTTCGTGAGTCTCGACATAGACAGGGCTTCCGCTTTCGCTTCCCTGCAAAATCGAAATCCGCACTCTTACATTCTGATTGACCACCAAGCTATTGTTCGCATTGCGAACCACCGCCTGATAGGTCATTTTTTGCGGTGTTTGTGCCCACAGCATTGCCACGGCAAACACCATCACTAACAAAAGTAAAACTTTTCTCATACGTTTTTTTTCTTTATAATTATTGATTATTTACCGAAACATCTTCCGGAAGCTAGTGATGCGTCCCCACGGTCAACAGGCAATTGCCAACTATTTTATAGGCTGTTCTTTACCACCTTGAAGGTTTTCAGCAATTGATTCTGATTCACCACTCGCAACTGGTAGGTAGCGGCGGCTAAACCGGAGAAATCAAGCTCTGTATCCGGATCCACGATGACCATCGTTTTCAAATGTTTACCATTCAGATCATACAACTGGAGCATCAATCCTGATGAAGGGATTTCATAATCCCTGATACTCAACACCACCCTGCCGAATGTAGGGTTGGGATAAACTACCGCAGAGAGGTTGATACCCGGATAGCTATTGATGCCAACCACCTGAATCTCGTAGGGTTGTTGCACCCCTTCAATAATGTAACGGCCATCACCTTCAACTTTCTGGTCGGCAATCTGTCCGACTGTATAGGTAACAGTACCTCCACTGCCGTTGGCTGTACCGCCAGTGGGCACCACCACCGATTGGGCGAATAAGGAAACATTGATTACACTGAAAGCGACAAAAGCGACAATTTTTCTAACCATAACATTTTGATTTTTTTAGCGATAACAGGTATATAAAGTTTTCAACAATACAGTGTGCAAAATTAACACAAATATTTTGATTAACAAGCGATTTTAAAATAAAAAAGAGGGCTACAAAACCCTCTTTTTCTATTGCCAAAGCTTCTCTTATTTCTGTTTCAGCAAGTCTCTGATTTCAGTCAGCAAGATTTCTTCCCTGGTGGGTTCCGGTTCTGCTGGAGCGGCGGGTGCCTCTTCCTCGGCAGGTTTTTTCACCATTCTGGAAGCCTTGTTGATAAGTTTAATCACCAAGAAGATACAGAAAGCCACGATGAGGAAATCGACGGTAGTCTGGATGAAATTACCGTAATTCAGCGTAACAGCCTCTTTGACCACTTCCTCGCCATTCATGACGGCAGGTTTCAGTGTAGCTGAAAGGGTAGTAAAATCGACATTCCCGATCAAAGCACCAATCAGAGGCATCAACACATCGTTGACCAAAGAAGTGACAATCTTGCCAAAAGCGCCACCGATAATCACACCGATAGCCATGTCCATAACATTGCCTTTCATGGCAAATTCCTTGAATTCTTTAAAAAAGCCCATAGTATTGAAATTTTAGTTAGTAAATAAATCTGATTCATTCTCAATATGTATCGGCAAAAATATAAAAAAAACTCTCTTGTTGAACAACAAAGAGAGTTTTATTTTGAACAAAATTTCAAAAACCTTCAGCTTACTCAGCGGCGGGTGCCTCGGTGGCAGGTGCCTCAACAGTTTCAACAGCGGTAGCTTCAACTTCAGCCTTGGGGGCTGACTTTTTGCTACGTCTGGTTCTAGTAGTTTTCTTCTTGGTTTCGGTAGTGGTGTAGGTTTCGTTGTAATCCACCAATTCGATGATGCACATTTCGGCATTGTCACCTTTTCTGAAACCAGTCTTCAGAATACGGGTATAACCACCTGGGCGGTCTGCCACTTTCTGAGAGACTTCTCTGAACAATTCGCTGACAGCAAACTTGTTGTGCAGGGAAGCGAAAACCATACGTCTTGAATGAGTCGTGTCGTTTTTGCTGCGCGTAATCAGCGGTTCCACAAACTTCTTCAACTCCTTAGCTTTGGCCAAAGTGGTATGGATGTGCTTATGCATGATCAAGGAGGTAGCCATATTGGACAACATGGCAGCTCTGTGCGCGCTTGTTCTTCCTAAATGATTGATTCTTTTCGCGTGTCTCATGATTCTTAATCCTTATCTAATTTATACTTTGATACATTCATTCCAAATTCCAGACCTTTCGACTTCACCAAATCTTCCAATTCGGCCAAAGATTTCTTACCGAAATTTCTGAATTTCAACAAATCGCTCTTATGGATGGCAACGAGGTCTCCCAAGGTCTCCAACTCGGCGGTCTTCAAGCAGTTGAGGGCACGTACAGACAAATCCATATCCACTAACTTGGATTTCAGGATCTGGCGAGTCAGCTTGGAGGCATCGTCAAATTCTTCGTTGGAAACACTCAGTTCGGGCGAATCCATGGCAATCTTCTCGTCAGAGAACAGTACGAAGTGCTGGATCAATATTTTGGCAGCCTCTTTCAAAGCTTCCTTCGGATGGATAGAACCATCGGTATCGATCTCAAACACCAGCTTCTCGAAGTCGGTGCGCTGCTCCACACGGTAATTCTCAACAGTGTATTTCACATTCTTGATGGGAGTGTGAATAGAATCGATGGTGATGACACCGATGCCCTCGTGCAGTGACTTGTTCTCTTCAGCAGGAACATAACCGCGTCCCTTGTCGATGGTGATTTCCATGGACAGCACCACTTCAGGCTCCATACGGCAAATGAGCAATTCCGGATTCAGCACCTGGAAATAGTTCAGGAAACGGTTCATGTCGCCGGCAGTGAATTTGTCCTGACCGGAGATGACGATCTTGGCAGTCTCTGAGTTATTGTTCTCAATCTTGTTTTTGAAGCGAATCTGCTTGAGGTTAAGGATGATGTCGGTTACATCCTCCATAACACCCTGGATTGAGGAAAACTCTTGCACCACACCTTCGATTTTGACAGAAGTGATGGCATAGCCCTCGAGTGAGGAAATCAGCACGCGACGCAAGGCGTTTCCAATGGTCATGCCATATCCCTGCTGCAAGGGACGGAACTCAAACTTGCCATGGAAATCGTCGGCCTCGATCATGATGACCTTGTCGGGCTTTTGAAACGTTAAAATTGCCATTTCTATTTTGTTTTGATTGTTATTTACTTATCTTCGTGTATTCCTTCAAACCGCATAAACGTTTAGACGTGAAACCGTGGAGACGTGGAGGCGGTTTATATAATCATTATTTAGAATACAATTCAACAATAGCCTGCTCGTTGATGGTTTCGGGAATTTCCTCTCTCTCGGGATAGTTCATGAACTTACCGCTCATCATATTGCCGTCCCATTCCAACCATGAGAAGCTGTTGGTCTTGCCACTCAGTGAGTTGGTAATCACTTCGAGAGATTTTGAACGTTCGCGAACTGCCACGATATCGCCAGGCACCAACAGTGCGGAAGGAATATTGCAGATCTGACCGTTCAACAGAATATGTCTGTGGCTCACCAGCTGACGCGCGGCGGCTCTGCTCGGAGCGATACCCAGACGATATACCACATTGTCCAAACGTGACTCGATAAGTTTCATCAAGTTCTGACCGGTGATACCTTTCTTACGGGCAGCGGCATGGAACAATTTTCTAAACTGACGTTCCAGAATACCATAGGTATATTTGGCTTTCTGCTTTTCTTGCAACTGCATACCGTACTCTGACAATTTGGAACGCTTTCTGGACTGGCCGTGCTGTCCGGGAGGATAATTCTTGTGTTCAAAATATTTGTCAGCTCCATAAATGGGTTCATGGAACTTTCTTGCAATCTTGGTTTTAGGTCCTGTATATCTTGCCATTTTCTTGCTATTTTAAGGTTCTTTATACTGATGTTGATAAATTATACACGTCTGCGTTTGGGAGGACGGCAACCATTGTGCGGAAGCGGAGTCACATCGGTGATCTCTTCCACCATGATACCGGCGGCGTGAATGGTTCTGATAGCGGATTCTCTACCACCACCAGGTCCTTTTACAAAAACCTTAACTTTTCTTAAGCCAAGATCATAGGCAACTTTGGCGCAATCCTGGGCAGCCATCTGAGCTGCATAAGGAGTGTTCTTCTTGGAGCCTCTGAATCCCATCTTACCAGCGGATGACCAAGAAATAACCTGACCGTCGCTGTTGGTGAGGGAAACAATAACATTATTGAACGACGCATACACGAAGGCCTTGCCCATTGCATCAATTCTAACAACTTTTTTCTTTGTTGATTTGGTATTCTTTGCCATAATACTTTTTCCTGATAATCAATTAATTACTTAGTTGCTTTCTTCTTGTTTGCAACAGTTTTCTTACGACCCTTACGAGTACGCGCATTGTTCTTGGTACTCTGTCCACGTAACGGTAAACCGATACGATGACGAATGCCTCTGTAGCATCCGATATCCATCAGACGCTTGATGTTCATCTGAACTTCCGAACGCAAAGCACCTTCTACCTTCATCTCATTGATCATTCCACGGAGTGCTGCCAACTCATCATCATTCCATTCATTTACCTTTTTGTCATGGCTGATACCGGCTTTGTCCAAGATGGCGGCGGCAGTGCTGCGGCCAATACCATAGATGTAAGTCAAACCGATGACGCCTCTTTTGTTTTTCGGTAAATCAATACCTGCAATTCTTGCCATAGCTTAAAATCTATTTTTTTAATGTTAATACTTATTATCCTTGACGTTGTTTTTCTTTCGGGTTCTTTTTGTTGATAACATAGACCACGCCGTGTCTTCTAACCACCACGCAATCTTCCGATCTTTTCTTTACTGAAGCTCTTACTTTCATCTTTATTTTAATTTTTATGATTTATGTCTGAATGTGATACGTCCTCTGGTCAAATCGTAAGGAGAAACCTCCACCTGCACCTTGTCGCCGGGGAGAATCTTGATATAATGCAGTCGCATCTTGCCCGAGATGGTCGCAATGATGACGTGCCCGTTTTCCAACTGGACACGGAACATGGCGTTCCCTAAGGATTCGATGACGACACCGTCTAATTCAATGGATGATTGTTTTGCCATATCTTGATTCAATTATATTTTCTCTTCTGTTCCCAACACTTCCCCGATAAATTTGTAGGTGGATAAAACTCTGGTGCCGTTTTTGGTGATGGCGATCTGATGCTCGTAATGTGCCGCAGGCTTATGATCCATGGTCCTGATGGTCCATTCGTCACGCTCGCAGTAGATTTTGCGAGAACCCATCGTGATCATCGGTTCGATGCAGATGACGAGGCCTTCACGCAGGGTGTCGCCCTTGCCGGGCTTGCCATAGTTGCACACATCAGGCTTCTCGTGCATGTTTCTGCCGATGCCATGTCCGCAAAGCTCGCGAACCACACCATAGCCGAACGACTCGCAATAGGTCTGCACCGCATGACCTATGTCACCGGTTGTGTTTCCCTTCACTGCCGCGGCAATGCCTCTGTACAACGACTCCTTGGTGCGTTCCATCAACAGTCTTTTCTCCTCCGACACTTCGCCCACCGCAAAGGTGTAGGCATAGTCACCATGATAGCCATTAAGGTAAGCTCCGCAGTCCACCGAAATAATGTCCCCTTCGTTGAGGACCATCCCGTTTCTGGGAATACCGTGGACCACCACATCGTTCACCGAGAGGCAGAGTGAAGCAGGATAACCGTTATAACCCTTGAAGGACGGTACTCCGCCATTGTCTCTGATGTAAGTCTCGCCGATTCTGTCGAGGTAAGTCAGCGGGACTCCCGGTTTGATGTACTTTGCCACTTCGGCCAAAGTTTTTCCAACAAGCAAAGAACTTTTTTGTATAATCTCTATTTCCTCTTCGCTTTTCAAGCGAATCTTGTTAAACATATTCATTAGTAAGCACCACCGCTATAGCGACCTTTGATTCTTCCGGATTTTGTCAAGCCGTCGTAATGTCTCATCAACAAATGGCTTTCGATTTGCTGAAGGGTATCCAGAACAACACCCACCATAATCAAGAGGGAGGTACCACCGAAGAACTGGGCAAACTGTTGGTTCACACCAAACAATCTCACGATAGCCGGCAGGATAGCCACGATAGCCAAGAAAATAGAACCGGGCAGCGTGATCTTGGACATGATGCCCTCAATCAGCTGAGCGGTCTGCTTACCAGGTTTCGTACCCGGAATAAAACCACCGTTTTTCTTCAAATCCTCAGCAATCTGCTGCGGGTTGATGGTGATAGCGGTATAGAAATAGGTAAACAGGATAATCATCAGGAAGAACACAATGTTGTATCCCCATCCATTATAGTCGATGAAGCTGTGCCAGAATCCGCCGGTTGACTGTTCAGTTACAGAAACGAAAGTCAAAGGCAGGAACATGATAGCCTGGGCGAAGATGATAGGCATAACACCTGCGGCATTCACTTTCAGAGGCAGGAAGTTACGCACACCACCATACTGCTTGTTGCCCACGATTCTCTTGGCGTACTGTACCGGAACACGGCGAGTACCCTGGACGAGCATGATACAGAAAGCGATAATCAGCATCATTACCACCAACTCGATGATGAAGATGATAGGACCACCGGCGTTGTCGCTGATACGAGCGATGAACTCAGCTCTCAAAGCGAAAGGCAGACGGGCGATGATACCGATCATGATGATCATGGAGATACCGTTGCCAATACCGTTGTCGGTGATACGTTCACCCAACCACATGATGAACAGGGTTCCTGAAATCAGGAGGATAAAGGAGGTAACGGCGAAAACTGACAGATGGCCGAAAATAGGGGTAAGCATTGCCGGTGAGATGGCCTGGCTGAACTGTCCCTGGATGTTGGCGATATAGGCGGGGCCTTGGATAGCGACCACAGCCACAGTCAGGTAACGGGTAATCTGGTTCAGTTTTTTTCTACCGCTTTCGCCTTCTTTCTGCAGACGCTGGAAATAAGGCACTGCCAGAGTCATCAACTGGATGACGATGGAAGCGGAGATATAGGGCATGATACCCAGGGCGAAGATGGAGGCGTTGGAGAACGCACCACCAGAGAAAAGGTCCAACATACCGAGCAGACCTTCCTGTGCCGACTTGGTAAATGCCGAAAGTGCGCCAGGGTTAATACCCGGAAGCACCACATGAGCACCCAAACGATAGATCAGGATGATAAAGAGCGTGTAAAGGATTCTCTTTCTCAGATCCTCGATTCTAAAAATGTTTTTTATGGTCTCGATAAATTTTTTCATGAGATATAATATAAGTATTATTTACATTTGTTATTCAGCAGCGGGAGTCTCCACTTTCTCTCCGATAACGGTAATCTGACCACCAGCGTTGTTGATAGCGTTCTTGGCAGTTTCGGAGAAAGCGTGGGCAGAAACTTTCAGAGCGGCCTTCAGTTCACCCTTTCCCAGCACTTTAACCAGGCAGTTTTTCTTGGCCAAACCATTGGCGTGCAGAACCTCGGGAGTAATCTCGGTGATGTTCTTGCTTTCTGCCAAAGTCTGGAGAGTACCGATATTGATAGCGTTGTATTCCACGCGGTTGATGTTCTTGAAACCTCTCTTGGGCATGATTCTGTAGATAGGCATCTGACCGCCTTCGAAACCGATTTTGCGGCTGTAACCAGATCTGGACTGGGCACCTTTGTGGCCTCTTGTGGAAGTGCCACCTTTACCTGATCCCTGACCTCTACCTACTCTTTTTGACAACTTGGTTGCGTTTTCAGCTGGTTTTAAACTGTGCAAATTCATCTTTTTTATATAATTTCAAGATTAATACTCAATTAAATTTCTTCTACGGTGACCAAATGTTTCACGGCGTTCACGATACCCAGAATCTGTGGGGTGGCGTTGTGTTCTACGGTCTGGTGCATTTTTCTGATTCCTAATGCTTCCAATGATCTTTTCTGGCGCAATGGTTTGTCGATAGCGCTTCTCACTTGTGTGATTTTAATTCTTTTCATCCCTTCAAATGTTATTTTTTGTTGTTAATTTCATGTCCGTTTAAAAGCAAAATAGCGCAAATTTGGGAGAAAATTGCAACTATTTATTCACATTCCGACCTTGATAAATCCCGTCTCCAATCATCCAACAACAGCATATAAAGTCCGTGAAATCAAGTAGTTGCGAGTTTTCTGAGTTTCGTTTTCCGTCTTCTTCTATTTCACTTCAAAAGGTTTGCAAATATACAACTTTTTTTGATGTAAAAAACAGTATGGAATATTTTTGTTGATTTTTTTCAGATGGCAGGTGACAGTCAACAAGAAGTAAATATCCGCAATCTGAAAGTGCATATTTCTTTTCAAAAAAAAAAAATTTTTATATGTAGGAAGACGTTTTCCATAAAAAATTGTATATTTGCAGTTTCCAATGGGAAAAGTGACAAAATTACAAAAACGAATTAAAAATTACATATAACAACCAAAATAACAACATTTTATTAACCAAAAACAACAGTTATGAAAAAAATCTTTACTTTGTTTTTCGCGCTTTTCGTCATGGTATTTTGTGCGAAGGCGCAGTACCTCCTTCAGGAAGGTTTTGACGGGGCTACGCTTCCCACTGGTTGGACAGCTATTGACGCTGACAATGATGGTTACAACTGGGATACAGAATACTGGCCCGCAACCTCAACCAATCCTGCACATACAGGTTCAAACTGTATTGCTTCCGCTTCTTACATCAACGACATTGGTGCGTTGAATCCTGACAACTGGCTGATTTCTCCTGCTGTAACGCTGACCGCAAATTCGACCTTGTCATTCTGGGTAGCGGATTTTTCATATCCTGAAACTTACACGGTTTATATTTCTACAACCACACCGACAATTCCCGCATTTACTACTGTTCTCATGACTGGAACGACCAATGAAGACGAAATTGTATACGAACAAAAAAATGTTGACCTGTCTAGTTACACTGGCCAAACCGTTTACATCGCTTTCCGTCACCATAATTCAAACGACAACTATTGGTTGTTCTTAGACGATGTGGAAATTTTCGCACAACCCACTAGCCCTACCATTGCTGTATCCCCCACTGCCATTGATTTCGGCACAGTAGGTATGCCCGGAAACAGGACTGCCACTGCTACTGTCACCGCTTATAACCTTACCACTGGCATCACTGCAACTACTTCCGCTCCTTTCTCCGTATCCGCTGATGGCACTACTTATAGCACCACCGCTACTATAGCAGCAGCTGGCGGCACACTGTATATGAAATATACTCCCACCACAAGCGGCATCGCCAACGGCACCGTTACCTTGACCAGCACTGGCGCCACCAGCGTTACACTCACACTGACGGGTAACGCAATAGATTGCAGCAACAATCCCTTGCCCTATACCACTGACTTCACCAACGAAACTTTGAACAACTGCTGGACCGTTGTAGATGCCAATAATGACGGCAGTGCAGAGACCAATCAGGGTATGTGGAGTTTCATGACAACAGACGGATGGGCACAATATTTCTATCATTCAACGAATACCGCCAACGACTGGCTGATTTCTCCTGTTTTTGCTATTCCGCAAAATGGTGCCGTCTCATCATTCGACTATAAGGTAAGAGGTTCCAATTATCCCGAAAAATTCTCCGTATATGTGATTCCCGCTAACGGAAGTTACCTTAACGCCATTCAAATTGTTGGCACACGTACTGTTACCAACACTGCATTTGAAACCCAATACCTTGATTTAGCCTCCTATGCTGGCCAGTCAATCCAAATTGCTATCAAGGCTGAATCTGATCCTGACATGTATGGACTGAATATCTCTAATTTCTTCATCGGAGCCGAGATTCCCACCACTATGACAGTGACGCCAACTGCCATTGACTTTGGCAGTATTCCCGCTGGCATGACCGTAGAGAATATGATCATTATCAACAGCGCCAACCTGAATGAGGCTATCAATGTCACCACCGCTGCTCCTTACAGTGTATCTTTGAACGGCACCTCCTATAATACCACGGTGACCATCCCCGCCAACCCCGCTTTATCTGTTGACGACACCATCTACGTGAAATTCGCTCCTACAACTCCCGGCACATACAATGATAATATTATTATCAGCACCACCACCCTTGGCGACACTGTGCTTCTGACTGGTTCCGCTGCCGACTGCAACACCATCACAACCTTCCCCTTCAATGAAGATTTTGAGGAGACCTCCTCTACTCTTCCCTGCTGGACTGTCAACGATGCCAACAACGACGGAAAAACATTCAGCTTCACCAACGGAGCAGCAGTATATACATACTCTTCCACCAACCCTGCTGACGACTGGGTGATTTCTCCTGAAATCACTTTTACAGGAAGCCAGCTTCTAAGCATAGATTACCATGCACAATCTTCTTATTATCCTGAGAAATTCATGGTTGCCGCTATCAATGGAACCGCTATTACGGTATTAACAGATACTATTCATGTCACATCGACCTCCATTGAAACCGAATACGTTGATTTAAGCAGTTTGAATGGCAATTACAAAATCGGCATCCACTGCGTTTCCGATCCTAACCAATACTACCTCTTTATTGACAATTTCGCTATCATAGATGTTTCCGAAGCTTCTTTGGCTGTTAATCCTGACAGTTTGACATTTATCGGCATTATGGGACAGGGCTCCTTATCCCAAGAAGTTGACGTAACCGGTTTTGCTTTGACCAGCAGCATCAGTGTTAGCGCTCCAGCTAATTTCGAAATTTCTACAGACAACACCTCTTTCGGAGCTACCGCTACCATTGCCAACACAGGTATGGCTACCCAGGCTTCTCTGTATGTTCGTATCAATGCTGCTACTGCCGGATTACACAGTGGCAACATCACTTTGACCAGCGGCACCGCTAACGCCACCATCTATGTGGAAGGTAATGCTGTTGACTGTTCTGGCGGTATCCCAAGTCTGCCTTTCACCCACACTTTCAACGACCAAGTTGCACCTCCCACATGCTGGGGTTATAACGATATTGAAAACTTCGATAAAGCAACCGTTAACTCAAACACAGGTGATTATGCTATTGTCGTTTTGGATGCCGATTATCTGATTTCTCCCGAAATACATAGCACAGCAGCCATGAACATGAGCATTGATTACAGATGTTATTATGGCGACCAGATTCCTGGTAGCACTTTCCGTATCGGCTACTCCTCAACCAATGACAACTACACCAGTTTCACCTGGTTAGAACCCTTTACCGTTAACGCCTATCCTGCCGACACTACTGCTATATTTGATACCTATACCACACTGATTCCCGCAGGTAGCAAGTTTGTTGCAGTCGATATCACGGAAATCGGAAGTTATGCTACCATGTTTGGAAGTTACTACAACTATCTGTTCTTTGACAACTTCTCTTTGACAGAAGTCAATGATCCCATCATCAATGCTAATACCACTGAAATCAATTTTGGCAATGTAAACATCAACACCACCGAAACAGAAACCGTTGCCATCATTACCGCCAATCTGACAGCAGGTGTTACCGCCACCACTACTGCTCCGTTTGAAGTATCCGCTGACAACACCACCTTTGGTGCTACAGCCACTATCCCCGCAGCTGGAGGCAACTTGTATGTTCGTTATGCTCCCACCGCAGTGGGTACACACTCTGGCATTGTAACCTTGTCTTCAACCGGTGCCACTAATGTTCAAATCAGCTTGAATGGTAAAGGTGTTGACTGCTCAACTGCCGCAACACTGCCTTACACTGAAGATTTCGAAAACGAAGTCTTCCCACCGTCCTGCTGGTCTGTGTTATCAACCAATGAAACAACTTGGGGTGCTAACAATGGATTTGCATATTGCAACTATAGTGAGACAGCTCAAGACGAGAAATTGATTACCAATGCCATCTCCTTTGCCGGACATAACAATATTACGATGACATTCGACTTCAAAGCAAGCTACAACTACATCCACAATAGTGATCCGGAAGAACAATACAATCTCCTTATTTACGCCAGCACCGATAATGGCAACACTTTCTCCAACACTCCTGTCTATGACATGAGAAACGACCAGGCAGAATTCGAAGACTGGGCAGAAACTTCCGCTACTGTTGACCTTTCTTCTTTAGCTGGCCAATCCAATGTCAAACTGATGTTCCGCTATTATGGCACCTATGGTGCTGAACTCTATATTGACAATGTCTACATTTCAGAATCAACAAGCATTGCCGATGTTGAGAGCAACAACACCGTTTCCGTTTACCCGAACCCTGCCAACAACATGATCAATGTGAACGCCACTTCCAACATCAGCAATGTGGAAGTTTACACCATAGCTGGCCAGAAAGTGGGTGACTTCACCGCTAACAACACCAACACCGCTATCAGCACTTCTAACCTGACCTGTGGGTTGTACCTGATGAAGATTCATACTGAAAACGGCGTGATCAACAAGAAATTCTCTGTTGCGCGCTAATCAGTAATCTTTTCATAATTCATTCAGAAGAGCGGCTCTGAAAGGCCGCTCTTTTTTTTGTTTGTGTGATTCAAGAATTATATGTAAATTTGCACATTAAAAAACCAAACAATATGACATTAGGAATTCTCGCTGCCATGGAGCAGGAAATCAGCTTAGTATGCGAAATGATTGAAAACCCCGTCCGCACTGAACTAGGAGGCAGAACTTTTTACCGAGGCATGCTCAAAGGAATCGACTGTGTGGTCTGTTTTTCCAAATGGGGCAAGGTAGCCGCCGCAATCACATCCACCCTCATGATTGAGCATTTCCACATCACCGACCTCATCTTCATCGGCACCGCCGGTGCTTTGTCCAACAAACTCAACGTCGGTGACATTGTGGTGGCCAAACGACTAGTCCAGCACGACCTTGACGCCAGCCCTATCATCCAACGCTTTCAAATTCCGCTGACCGACCATATCTATATTGAGAGCGACCCAAAACTGTCAAGTCTGGCCATCAAAAGCATCAACAAACTGATTGCTAAAGAATTCAGCGAAGTAATCGGCAAGGAAGCCGCCAAAGAATTCAACTTCATCCAGCCTTGTCTGGTACAAGGCGACGTGGCCAGTGGCGACCAGTTCATCAGCAGCGACGAAAAACGGCAAGAACTTATCAGCCTGTTGCCGGAAGTACTGTGTGTGGAAATGGAGGGAGCCGCTGTGGCACAAGTCTGCAAAGAGTTCCAGCTGCCTTTCACCGTCATCCGTATCATCTCCGACAGGGCCGACCACGATGCCCGTGTGGACTTCAACCACTTTACCGAAGCCGTGGCAAACATCTATTCACAGGCAATCATTCGGGAAATGACAGAGGAGTTGTCCATTGACAATTGAGAATTCAAAATTCAGAATTCAGAATTCAAAAACTACTAACCCCTAATCACTAATCACTAATAATTAGCACATTAGCACATTAGCACATTGACTAATTAAAAAAATTCTTGCATATCAAAAAAAAATGTGTATATTTGTAAATTAGTCTGAGAAAGAACAACTAGTTAATAATCATAATAATAAGATCTTATCACCATGTCAAAAGTACTTTTTTTAGGAGATGAAGCCGTTGCGCAGGCAGCGTTAGACGCAGGCTTATCCGGAGTTTATGCTTATCCCGGCACTCCATCTACCGAAATCACTGAATTCATCCAAGAGTCGAAACAAGGCAAAGCAGGTGAAGTACACAGCATCTGGGCCGGCAACGAGAAGACCGCCATGGAGTCCGCCATCGGCATGTCATACGCTGGCAAGCGCGCCATGGTATGCATGAAGCACGTAGGTCTCAATGTGGCCGCCGACCCCTTCATGAACTCTTCCATCACCGGTGCCAACGGCGGCTTGGTGGTGGTAGTGGCTGACGACCCGTCAATGCACTCCTCACAGGACGAGCAGGACTCACGCTACTATGCCAAATTTGCGTTGATTCCCTCTTTCGAGCCGTCCAACCAGCAGGAAGCCTACGACATCACCTATGCGGCTTTCGACTTCTCAGAAAAATACCGTACCCCTGTGCTGATCCGTCTGACCACACGTCTCTCCCACTCCCGCGCCGGCGTGGAACGTAAGGCCGAACGTCCGCAGAATCCCCTGCACCTCGAAGAGAACCCGAAACAGTTCATCCTGCTGCCCGCCAACGCCAGAGTGCATTACCGCAACCTGCTGGGCAAACAGGAAGCCTTTGAAGAAGAGGCTTGCAAATCTCCTTTCAACCAATATATAGAAGGCAAAGACAAGAAAATGGGCATCATCGCCTCCGGCATCGCCTTCAACTACCTGATGGAAAACTTCGAGAACCATCAGTGTCCCTACCCCGTGCTGAAGATTTCACAGTACCCCATCCCCTCCAAACTGGTGGCCAAGATGGTGGACGAATGTGAGACCGTTTTGGTGGCCGAGGAAGGCTATCCTTTCATTGAAGAACAAGTGCGCGGACTGCTGAACCGCACCGGCAGTATCATCGGCCGCCTGAGCGGAGCACTGCCCCGCGACGGCGAGTTGAACCCCAACCTCGTGGCCAAAGCCTTGGGTATGCCCGACAGCTACGGAACTCCCGTTCCCGAACTCGTGGTGCCCAGACCCCCCGCGTTGTGCCAGGGCTGCCCCCATATCGACTCCTACAACGCCATCAACCGCGCCATGGAGAAATACGGCAAGGGCAAAGTGTTCGCCGATATCGGCTGCTACACCTTGGGCGCTCTTCCTCCTTATAACGCCATTTACACTACCGTTGACATGGGTGCTTCCATCACCATGGCCAAGGGTGCCGCCGACGCCGGCGTTCGTCCCTGCCTGGCCGTGATCGGCGACTCCACCTTCACCCACAGCGGTATGACCTCCCTGCTGGACTGCATCTATGAAAACACTCCCGTCACCGTGATGATTCTCGACAACAGCACCACTGGCATGACCGGTGGTCAGGATTCTCACGCACTGGGCGTGCTGGGCGAAATCTGCAAGGGCCTCGGTGTCAAGGAAGACCATATCCACCGCATCAAACCTCTGCCTAACCAGCTGGAAGAAAATGTCAAGATTATTGAGAAAGAGCTGGAATACGAAGGCGTTTCGGTCATCATCCCGACCCGCGAATGTATCCAGACCCTGAGCCGCCGCATGAAAAAACAGCAGGCCGCAAAGAAGTGATCAGGGAATAGGGGTTAGTGATTAGGGATTAGTAAAGACATAATCACTATCCCCGATTCAAATTATTTCCCCTTCTATTAGGGCTGACGAATAAACGAGAAAAAAAATTCCCCTTCTTTAAGAAGGGGTGCCCGAAGGGCGGGGTAGTAAAATCACCCTATAGCCAAAATAAAAATATCATCAAAAAGGAATAACAACAATGAAAATCGACATTATATTAGCAGGCGTAGGCGGTCAGGGTATCCTCTCCATCGCCACCATCGTAGGCTCGCCGCCGTCAAAAGAGGAATGTACATGAAGCAAGCCGAGGTTCACGGTATGAGCCAGCGCGGTGGTGACGTGCAGTCTCACTTCCGTCTGTCCGACCAGGAGATCGCCTCCGACCTCATCCCCATGGGCAAAGCCGACCTCATCATCTCTGTGGAGCCGATGGAGTCTTTGCGCTACCTGCCTTGGCTGAACAAGGAAACCGGCTGGTTAATCACCAACAGTCAGCCTTTTGTCAACATCCCCAACTATCCGGATTTTGACAAACTGAACGCCACACTGGACAAGCTGCCCAACAAGGTGGTCATCGATGCCGACCAGATTGCCAAGGACCTGGGTTCAGCCCGTTCCGCCAACATGGTGATCCTCGGCGCCGCATCCCCCTACCTCCAGCTGCCTTTCGAAGAAATTGAAGCCGCCGTGAGAGAGACATTCGCCCGCAAGGGAGAAGATGTTGTCAACGTGAACATCGCCTGCCTGAAAGCCGGCCGCGAATACGCCGAAAAGCACTAAGAAGCCCTGGAAAAAGCAGTCTGTTAAAGACACATCTCATTCATAATGAACAACTTATCGGAATTTCTTAAGCGAAATTTTCATATTTTCCTATTTGTAATTCTACAGATAGTATGTATCATTATGATTTCCAAGAGCATGAAATATACCAGTTTCGCCCTCCACAGAGTGTGCCAGACCATTGTGGCGCCCATCAACGAGGCATGGTACAATGTCATCCGGCACTTCTCGCTGGAAGCGGAAAACGAACAGCTGGTACAGCAGAACATCACCCTGCTCAATGAACGTGACAACGCATTCACCTTCAAGGACGACTCGGTATATACCGCTGCGATACGCGACAGCAACCAGCTGGTGAAGATACGACTGTACGACTACTCATACGCGAACATAGTGTACAAAACCACCGAGAAAACGCACAACTATATCATTATCGACAAGGGTCGTGCCGATGGTGTCACCATCGACATGGCCGTGTTGTCAGCGGGCGGTGTATGTGGCGTGGTAAGCGATGTAACCGAGCATTTCGCCTCCATCATCTCGCTATTGCACCCCGATGCCCGCATCAGTGCCAAGCTACTGCCATCCAACCAGATAGGAACAGTCCTTTGGGATGGTATCAGTGCACGGTACGCACAATTGTACGACATTCCCCAGCATGTGCCGGTAAGTATCGGCGACACAATTGTCACCAGCGGTTATTCCAATATCTTCCCCAAAGACATTCTGGTGGGCATTGTGGAAGATGTTCATGAGACAGGCCATAGCAGCTTCCTGACCATCAAGGTACGCTTAGCCACCAACTTCAACAATGTCAACACTGTATATCTGATCCGCAACATCTACACCTCGGAAATGGACGAACTCAAAAGCAATTTCATATATGAATAACGCCATCTCCAACATACTGCGCTTTCTGCTCGTTCTCCTGGCACAGATTTTTGTGTTCCGTCATACCCATCTCTTTGGTTGCGTCAGCATCAACATTTTTCTACTGGCACTTCTGATGTTGCCCTTCGAGGTTCCACGCTGGGTTCAATACCTCATCGCTTTTGCCACAGGTTTCCTCATCGACATATTCAATGTCACCTACGGCATCAACGCCTCAGCATGCACACTGATAATGTTTGTTCGTCCCTACCTGGTGGTAGCCCTTAATGGCCGCAAAACCGATGACATTGTAGATAAGCCCCTGCCCGGTGTGAAAGACTTCCGATGGTTATTGGCTTATACTGTCATTCTGGTATTTATCCAACAGTTTGCCGCCATTATAATTGAAACCTTCACCTTCCAGCATTTCTGGAAAACCCTGCTGGTCATTTTAGGCAATACCATTCTGACCAGCACCGTTATCTTATGTTGCGAATACTTATTTGTTCCTGTCAAAAAAAGAAATTAATATTGAAACCTATGAAACCGAAATTAGTAGTTGGAAACTGGAAAATGAACAAATCCTTCGATGATGCGCAGGATTTGATTTTGGATATTCAGAACAATCTGAAAGATCGCAAACTGCAGACCGAGGTTATACTTTGTCCGCCTTTTGTCTATATGGAACTGATTACCGACATTGCCGAGGAGGAAGACAGCCAGTTTTATGCCGGCGCACAAAACTGCAGCGAACACGAAAGCGGCGCATACACTGGCGAGGTATCTGCCGAGATGTTGGCTTCCATGGGCGTGGAATTCTGCATCGTGGGGCATTCAGAAAGAAGAAAATACTTTGGCGAGACCAATGCTGTTATCGCACAGAAAATCGACCTCTTGCTGAAGAACGACGTAGTTCCCATCGTTTGCTGCGGAGAGTTGCTGAAAGAGCGCAAGGCAGGCAAACACACCCAGGTGGTACAGCAACAAATTGAAGAGTCGCTGTTTCACTTACAGGCCTCAGAATTCGAGAGAGTGATAATCGCCTACGAACCCGTTTGGGCCATTGGCACCGGTGAGACCGCCACGCCTGCCCAGGCCGAGGAGATGCACGCTTTCATCCGCTCGCTGGTGGAGAAAAAATACGGCACCGAAATGGCCTATAACACCTACATATTGTATGGCGGAAGCTGCAACCCGAAAAACGCCGCCGACCTGTTCATGCAGGAAGATGTTGACGGAGGGCTGATTGGCGGTGCTTCTCTGAAAGCCGAAGATTTCTGCGCCATCATCGGTGCCGGTGAAAACGTGCTGAAAGAGAATTAACGGTTGACAATTGATAGTTGACATAAAAAAAGAGACGCTCTAATGCGCGTCTCTTTTTTTTTTATTTTACAATCACTTTCTTGAAATAACTATCACCCACACGTACCAAATAAACACCCTTGGTAGAAATGGTGAACTGTCGCATTTCCCGCGTGTTCATGGCATCGTATGCGATACGTTTCCCCAGCACATCGTATATCTCTATACACTCACCCTCTGCATGGCAAACCACAATCTGATGGTCATGGCTATATACACTGACAGCGGACAAATTGTTATCATCAATTCCCACTGTGGGTTGGAAATTTGCCACATAAGTCGCATTTCCTGTTACCGTGATATCTCTCGGGTTGTCTGTGTTCCCATCATTCCAATATACAAATTCATAACCTGCAGACGGATAGGCTTGAATTTGGACCACTGAACCATAATTACACAGGCCTCCACCAGTCACCGTCCCCATAGCGTCATCACTGCTAAGGACATCAATCTGATACTGATCGATGGCGAAAGTGGCGATATAGGTGGCATTTTCTGTCACAGTAATATAACGAGGGTTGCTGGTGTTACCATCATTCCAGCTGACAAAATGGTGGTTTGCCGCAGGATTTGCGACAAGCTGTACTGTGGTATCGGCGGGATAAGTACCACCACCTGTAACAGTGCCCATAGCATTGTTGGCAGATGTCGCTGTGATGGTATAGTTGGGAACTGCTGTTGACTGGAAATTGGCGGTATATGTCGCATTGCCTGTCACGGTGATGATTCTTGGATTGCTGGTATTGCCATCTTGCCAGTTAACGAACTCATAACCCTGATAAGCGTTTGCCATAAGCTGAACCGTGGTGCCTGCGGGATATGAACCTCCTCCAATAACATCACCCATGGAAGTATTTGCAGATACCGCAGTAATAGTGTAAGTCTGTGGTGTTGAGCCAGAGGAAAGCACCGGACGAACCATCCAAGTTAAATCATAGCCATAGCTACAGATTGAATTCCAATCATTGCCATTCAACGACACCCAAGAGCCGTCAGGGTTGCCGGCATACGTGCTTGCCGCAGCGGGGTAGTCCACTCCTGTGTTGTACAATACAATCCAGAGCGCTTGGGTGGGATCGATGGTTAACGGGGATGAAAACGTTGCTTCAAACCATGTGCCCGTTCCATTCAAGCTAAACGTTTGTGAAGCCAGCAATGCGCCAGGAGCGTTTGTACCTCCTTGGCAAACACTGACATGGTATGAGCCTGCATACAAATCCCAAAGACGTACAGAGGACAATGTTGTGTAAGATGACAACACATCAGCGGGGAATCTCACAGCCCAGTACAAAGTGCCTCCCGCGCCCATGCTGTTCGCAAGCGTACCATTATCATAATGCAGCTCTTCCGTACCCAAATCGGCAAAATAAGCGGTATAAGAAGCATTCGCCGTTGCGGAAAAAGAATACGGGTTAACGGTATTCCCATCACCCCACCCTGTGAATCGATAGCCCGCATTAGCTGTTGCCACCAAAACGACCTCTGCACCCGAAGTATAAGTTCCGCCACCTGTCACCGTGCCCATAGCAGTATTGGCGGAAGTGGCTGTAATCGTATATGACATAGAACTGTTCACAATGGAGACATTGTCCAGCAAGAGATAATAACCATCGTAGGAATCATGTACAAAAGCCAGATAGAAACTTTGTCCATTGTAGTCCGACAAATTTATGGTATATTGCTGATAAGCTGCAGGGACCACCGTCTTCTGCATCAATATGGTATTGAATGCTGACGCATTAGTGTTTCCCGTGGTGGACAATTTCACCCACAAAGAGTCAGGATAATTGTCATTGGCGCAACGCGCATAAAAAACAAGCTGATAGGTTCCTGTAGCCGGCAAAGTGATTTGCGGAGAAACCAGATAATTTTCCGCATTCAAAGCCACCTCGTTATCATTATCATACGAAAATGAATACAGGGCATAGCTTCCTTCATACGGCGAAGACGTTGTACGTCCCCACACATTTCCATCACCATCCGCATCGATGACAGACCAGCAATCCAAACTGCCCTCAAAACTTTCGGTCCAAGGGAAAGTGGTCACCTCACAAGTAGTGGGAGGTTATGTTCCTCCTGCGCAAGGAGTATTGATGGTATAACTATTATCGAAAGGTGCCGAAGCGCTAAGGAGCACCTGATTGGATGCGTCAAAAACCGTAAAAGAACACTCATCATCCCATTGGCTGCCGGATGTCCAGCTCAATATCAACGCTGAGGGACAAACATTGAACTGCTGAGTGGCAGAATTTCCGCCACTGAAGGTTGCGGTGCCATATACAAAACCTGACGACGAGCTCAAGGTCAGGTAAGAGCCATTCCATCCGTCGCCATAGCTATCGTCCATTTGCACGGTAATCTGGCACATGTCGGAAGTAGCGCACTCATTTTGGTGCACCGTAACCGTTACAGACTGGGCACCTTGCGTAATGGTGACCACGGCCTGACGGGAAGTCCCGGTATTATTGGCAGTGGCGGTCACATTCACCGTGGTAGCCTGTCCCGAGCCTGCTCCAGTAGAGGGAGAAAGCGTCAACCATGACTGATTCGAAGTGGCAGTCCAATTCACGCTGCTATTGTTATTGCTGGACACGACAAAGCTGGCAGAACCGCCTTCTTGAGGCAGTGCCAGGTAATTGACATTGGTACGAAGAACGCCATTGGGCTCAATACCTACCACCAAAGACTGGTCGTCATTATAGGAATGGGTACTGCTACTACCTGTTCCTCCCCCGCCTGGATTCAGGGCATCATGGGCAAAATAGCCATCGTATGTGCCACCCCAGCCCCAATTGATATGGAAAAGTCCATTATTATCGTAGCCGTCAACAACAAAGGCATGACCGCCTCCACCACGACCTGATTCTAACACCGGTCTGCCGGCATCCATTTCAGCGGTCAGTACATTCACCCAGTTGGCACTGGTAGTTTGGTCCTTATAAACACTATACAACGTATTTTTATAGCCAAAATAATCTTTCAGCGCATTTTCAGAACATGCCAAATCGGAATAGCCGTATGAGTTGGTATAAGCGCCACTCGAACTTATACCATAATTCATTTCCACAGCCACTCCCACATGAAACATCAAAGTGGCCACTGCATTAATCTGCGCAGGTGTGCTTGAACTGTTCAATGCGTTGGGCATCAGAGACCACTGATATGTTGTAGCACCGAAATTGGCAGTTAAAGTGCCGAAATCAAAACTTTCGAGCGTATCAGCGGTGTACGTATGTGAACCCGTGCCCGTAACCGGCCAGTTCCAGAACTTCATCACCTGCGCTGTTGACGTTGCCACACAGCCCGTAACCGCACGAACGCCAGCGGAATCTGGACACAAATCATTGTAATAAGTACCCTGGTTCCAAGTGGTGGCAAGCATAGGAGCCACCGAAGTGGTGTTTCTCGGCGAATAGCTGCCATTACGCATACGCTGCCACAACTCCGAAATCTCACTTGTGGCACGTATGCCCGCTGACTTATAGTAAGCAATTTCTTCCTCATAGCCCTGTAAATGAGCTCGCACATGCGCTGGCAAAGGGAACACGAAACTGCTGCTCAGCGAATAGCCGATGATGGGCTGCACACAATCGTCGGCAGCCACTATCACATAGCCTTTCCCGTGTGGATGAACAAAGATGTAAAATTCTTGAAAACCATACTGTTCCGTAACATTCACCAACTCAACGGAGGTTGATTTTCCTGCGTTGACCACCCAGAAGTTACAGGCCACTTGCTTGGCAACAGAGGGTTCAACGGGAGTTCCGTACGCGTACATGACGCACAACAGGAAGCAAAAACAAAGTAATTTTTTTAAATTCATGTCTATTTTTTTTATGCTGCAAAGGTAAATATTTTTTTTGTATATTTCGCAACCCGAAAAAACAAAACATTTCAAAGACAGAATCACAAGAAACTCAGCTTAATCCATTAATAATCAAAAGAAAACAATCAACATCAATATTAACCAAAAATACAAAAATATGAAGAAAATCTACTTTTTATTACTAATCCTGCTGATAAGTTTCAGTTCTCTACCCTTGTCGGCGCAACAGACACTGACCGTACATAATGGCACGGCCACAAATGCATACGTCCCGGTTCACGGTTATTGGGCCGATGCCTATCTGAAAGCGGAGTTTGTCATGCCCGCATCCGAACTGACGGCCATTGCCACCAGCAACGACCCCATCATAAGCATGACTTTCTATGCTTCGGAATCCAACGTATCATGGGGCAATGCCAATTTCCAAGTATTCCTGTCCGAAATCACCGAGACAAGCCTCAGCTCATTTGTGGGTAGCGACAATGCCACCATCGTCTATCAAGGTTCGTTAAACATCGTTGACGGAGAAATGGAGATTATGTTCACCTCACCCTACACCTACAATGGCGGGAACCTTCTCATCGGGATATACAGCACCTCTACTGGCAGCTACGCCACCAGCACATGGTACGGAGAGAATGTAAGCGGATCGTCAGTACAAGGATATAACTCCAGTAGTCCGGAAAACATATCAGCAAGCCAGCGGAACTTCCTGCCCAAAACCACTTTTACCTACGGCCTTATCACTTGTGCCAAACCCACCGCTTTCAATGCCACCATTGTTTCCACAACCGAAGTCATGCTGAGCTGGAATGGCAATGGTACCTCCAGCATCTACAACATTGAGTATGGTCCTGCCGGTTTCACTCTTGGCACTGGCTTCACGGAAATCGCCTACGACAACAGCATCAATATCAGCAACCTGACCGAAGGAACCACTTACGATTACTATGTGCAGGCCGACTGCGGAGCCGACGGCACCAGCATTTGGGTAGGCCCTATCACCCTGAACAACTCACAGTACAACATGTCTGCCACAGGCAACGACACAATAACAAGCTGTGGGATGGTTATTTACGACAACGGTGGACCTAATGGCGACTACAGCAACAGCTGCAACAGCACCCTGGTGATATATCCTGCTACTGAAAACACCGTTGTTTCCATCAGCGGCACAAACTCATCAGAACCCAGCTATAGTGGATGTTATGATTACCTGCGCATTTATGATGGTGTAGGAACAGAGGGAACACAATTAGTCAACAGTTGTGGCTATGGTCAAACTGTCGACGCCATCTCCAGCACAGGACCACTGACCATACATTTTCATTCTGATGGCTCAACTGCTGCCGCAGGTTTTGAACTCTTAGTTTCCTGCGTATCCTGTTTTGCCCCAGGCAATATCACGGCCACCGACATCACCACCAGCGAAGCCACCCTCAGCTGGACAGGCCCTAATGAATTTGGCAGCTACTTAGTGACCTACAGCGACGGCACCAATACCGAGACCGAAGAGGTATATGGCCAGACCTTATACATGACCAACCTCGCACCCGCTACCACCTATACAGTGCAAATACAGTCTTTGTGCGATGACGGTGACACCTCCATGCTCTCCACCGCCTATTCCTTCAACACCTCATGCGCTGCCATCGACATTACCGATAGCGAGCCATGGACCGAGAATTTCGAAGGATACAGTGGTAGCGGCGAACAGCCTTTTGTATGTTGGGACACTCCTGTGACAGATGCCAGCTACCATGGTCCCTTTGTGTATTGCGGTCATTCCCCGTCCTGCCACTCAGGTTCCAATTCAGCAGAGCTCAAAGGTTCCAGCAACATGCTGGTTTTGCCCGAATTCAGCAACGATATCCATACACTCAGACTCAGTTTCTGGGCCACCGCAGTACCTCATCCCACAACGGGAACCTTGGAAATCGGTGTGGTTACAGACATGAACGATCCCGTGAACAGTTTCGTGTTTGTAGCTAATTCTGGCGAACCTGGTCCACGTGGAGGCAGCGGTTCCACCGGCAACGGCAACTACATGGGACCCTTCGATTTCAACGGAGTGCAGGCCACCAATGGCAGAATCGCATTCCGTTACACCAATAGCGCTGCTTCCGCTTCCTGGAATCTTGACGATTTCACCGTCTCCCTCATTCCTGCCTGCAACGCACCTGTGGCAACCAGCGTCACAGCAACCAATGTGCTCGGTCACTCCGCCACCATCTCCTGGACCGACAACGACGAGAACCACTCCGCATGGACAGTGTATTACAAAGCCGCCAACGAAGAGAACTGGTCATCCGCACCTGCTTCCGCCACCACGATAGAATTGACGGGGCTGGCTCCCGAAACCGCTTATCAAGTGTATGTGGTCACCGTTTGTGATGGTGTTGAAGGCACCGACGCCACCATCACTATTGGTTTTACAACTGACGTGGCTTGCCCGGCACCTTCCGACATTACGGCAAGTAATGTGAGTACCGATGGTGCCAGCATCAACTGGTTAGGTGAGGCTGACACTTACACCATTGAATACGGCATTGCCGGTTTCACCCCTGGCAGCGGAACCATTGTGAGCAACATCAGCGGCAACTCATACGATTTGAACAACCTGACAGCAAACACAGCCTATACCATATATATATATGGTGACTGCGGAGCTGAAGACGGCATATCCCAAACCGCCAACTATACTTTCCGCACTTCCTGCACAAGTGTATCTGTGACGGGTACACCGTGGACCGAGAATTTCGAGAACTCTGTTGACGATCCGGAATGCTGGGTTTCAGCACAAACCGCCACCAGAAACAACCATACCTTCCCCCACATCGAACCCACTGCCAGCATCGCCCACGGCGGCTCGAAAGCACTGGAGATTGCCTTTGGTGACATTGTGACCGCTTTGCCCCAATTTGACGAAAACCTCAGCGACCTGATGCTGACCTTCTGGGCCTACAACAACCGATACAGCAGCAATTATAATACTGTACTGGAATTGGGTTATATCACCAACCCGTATGATACCTCCACCTTTGTGCCTACCGACACCTATACCTACACCACTTACACCCAGGTTATCAAATCTTTCTCAAATCTTGCTGACCTGAACCTGCCGTCCACTACCCGTATTGCTTTCAGATACCGGCAACAATCATCCTCCAACCTGACCTCATGGTACATTGATGATATGACCGTCGAGTTAATACCCGACTGCATGCACCCCACCAACCTGCACGCTACCAATGTTGATGAGACAGAAGTTACTTTGGCCTGGACAGAAATGGGTACCGCTACGGGGTGGAACATTGAATATGGCACCACTGAATTCACCCCTGGTCAAAGCATCGGCACAGAGGTTTTCGCAGATGCTAACCCTTATACCATTGACAACCTCATTGGCGGCACCGCTTACCACTTTTATGTACAAGCCGACTGTGGCAGCACTTGGGAAGGCCCGTTTACAGTAATACCCGGACAATATGTCATGAATGCCACCGGCAGCGACACATTGACCACTTGCGGCATGGTGATTTATGACAATGGCGGCGCAAATGGACAATACAGCAACAGTTGCAACAGCACTTTGGTACTTTATCCCGCCAACCCTGACGCCAAGCTGAGCCTGACAGGAACAGCCACAACAGAATCTGGCTGGGATTACCTGTATGTATATGACGGCGTTGGCACAGACGGTGACTATATTGCAAGATACCACGGCAACAACCAAGTGGTGAACGTGCTTTCTACCACCGGTCCACTGACCGTAAAATTCACTTCTGACGCTTCAGGACAACGTGACGGTTTTGAACTGATAGTCCAGTGTGTGACATGCTATCCTCCCACAAACTTCACCGCCTCCGATGTAAGTCTCGACGAGGCCACCATCTCTTGGAGTGGCAATGCCGATGAATACGGTGTATATGTCATTCTGTCTGACACCACTTATTACACCACCACCGACACCTTCATCACCTTGAGCAACTTGATGCCAAGCTCTTCTTACCATGTATTTGTACGTTCCCTCTGCGGCAGTGACTCTTCCGCCCTCTCACCAGCATTCAACTTCAGCACCAGCTGTGGTCAGATCACCATTGACGAAACCACTCCTTGGTTCGAGGACTTTGAAGGCTATCCAGGTGCTGCAAATACCGCTGTATCTGTTGGAGCTTGCTGGGCCACTCCCGAGACACAGGTTGTGGACAATGGCACCTCTCCTTTTGTGTATTTAGGCTATGCCAACTCCGCATATTCAGGTCTGAACACTTTGGAGATGAAAGGCGGCCCCACCATGGTGGTACTGCCGGAATTCAGCAACGACATCAACACCCTGCGCATCTCGATGTGGGGTAATACCACGGCCTCCAACGCTTCTGGTGCCGGTACCATGGCGCTCGGCTACATTTCCGACATCACCAACCCGGCTACTTTCGTGGCGATTGACACCATCCCCGCCACCGCCTTCAACCGCACTGGCACTGACGCTCCCCATGCCGACTTCATCGGACCCTACGACTTCAGTGGAGTCACTCCGCAAACGGGTTTGAGAATCGCACTGCGTCTCACCGGCGTCAACACTACCGCCACGAGCTCCACTTCCTGGAACTTGGACGACATCACCGTTTCCCTGATTCCCGGCTGTCCCTCGCCCGTGAAGACCAGCGTCACCGCCACCAATGTGGACGGCCACAACGCCACCATCAGCTGGGTTGACCACGACGCCACCCATGATTCATGGACAGTATTCTACAAGGCCAACAACGAAACCACCTGGCAAAGTGTGGTAGCTGGTCCTACTCCTTCAACAGACCTGAACAACTTAGATCCAGAGACCGCCTACGAGGTATATGTCATCACCAACTGCGCTACACCCGACCAAGTAGCAGACGAGACCAACCACATCCATTTCACCACCACCATTGCCTGCCCAGCCCCCACAGGCATAGCGGTCTCCAATGTCGGAATGACCTCTGCCACCGTGACCTGGAACGGCACCGCCGGCTCCTATATTATTGAATATGGCGAAAGCGGATTCACCCCCGGCTCAGGAACTACTGAAACGGTTTACTCCAACACGACTGTGCTGACAGGCTTGACTTCGGGTACAGCATACACCGTATATGTGACAGCCGACTGCGGCAGCATCGACGGCATCTCGAGTGCAGCCACCACCAACTTCAGCACCAGTATTTGTGATGTTGCCGACCAATGCTCATACACTTTCAGTCTTGAAGACAATTTCGGTGACGGATGGAACGGAGCCTCCATCACAGTGCAGCAAAACGGCATTACGGTGGCCACCCTCGGAATATCCTCAGGCTATTCTGCCACTGAGACGGTACCCCTCTGCGACAATGAATCCACCAGTCTGATTTGGCATTCCGGCAACTTTGATTCCGAATGCAGCTTTTCCGTAACTGGTCCTGATGGCACTGAAATCTATGTCACTTCCGGCACTCCTTCCGGCACACTGACCACCTTCACCACCAACTGCAACGGCAGCACACCTCCTTCCACTTGCAACGTTCCCACCAATGTTACCATCCCCAGTGTCACCTATAATTCTGCTGACGTGAACTGGGTTCCTGCCGGCAACGAAAATGCCTGGAACGTTCAGTACAAGCAAGCTTCTGCTAGCAACTGGAGTAACAGCATTCCTGTGACAGCCGCCACTTACCACATTTCCGGTTTGGCTACCCAGACCACCTATCAGGTACGTGTACAAGCCAATTGCGGAGACGCTACCAGCGAATGGACCACTCCTGTAAACTTCACCACTCCCGCCGCTCCCGCTGATCCTTGCAATGCTCCTACCAACCTGCAAGTTAACAACATCACCCAGAACAGCGCCACTATGACCTGGACCTCTGGCGGAAGCGAGACTTCATGGAAAGTGGGCTACAAACTGCAAAACGCAAGCCAGTGGCAAGAGGCTACCGTGAATACTACCAGCTATGACATGACAGGCTTGACTGCCAACAGCACCTACGAGGTGCGGGTAAAAGCCATCTGCGCCGCTGATAACGAAAGCGACTTCATCACCAGCAACTTCACCACCAGTAGTGTGGGTATCGACAACATCACGTTAACTAACAGCATCAGCCTGATGCCGAACCCCGCTGACAAATACATCGACATGAACGTGAACAGCAACATGAACGTGAAGGAAGCTGTGGTTTATAACGCCTTCGGCCAGATGATCCAAACTGTACAGCTCACTGAGAACCATGCCCGCATCGACCTCAGCAACATGGCCGCCGGCATGTATTTCGTGAGAGTGAACGGCGACAATGTAAGTGCGACGAAGAAGTTCATCAAACGTTAAGACGTGGAAGCGTGGAGACGCTCACTTCGTTCGCTCGTGAAGACATGCTCTTCATGCATTCGTTAAGACGAATTTTGATCTCCACGAACGAGCGAAACGAGTGACTACACGCCTTGACATCTTGACGAATGAGCGCAGCGAACGCCTTAACACCTAACCGAAAGTAGAGACGCAAAATTTTGCGTCTCTACTTTTTTTTACAACCAAGATATTAACATCATAAGGTAAAAAATAAATTAACGTTTATTCACATTTATTGTCCGATATTCCGGTTTTTTTTTACTACTTTTGTTGACTTAAAACTATTTACATTCACAGAACCTGCCTGATGACAAAAATACAACTTTAGGCTGTCTTAAATTACTATAAATAAAATACATATAAAAAAAAACGTCATTTCATCAAATCTAAGTATATCACCCTCCAAATCCGATAATTTATGAAAAAAATCTCACTCTTTCTGCTGACCGTACTATTGGTTTTCAATTCCATGCAACTTTCGGCCCAGAACACATTGACAGTGGCTGACGGTTCAGAGGACAATAGCTACTTGCCTTTCTATGGTTTGTGGATGGATGCGATGACCCATTGTCAGCTTATCTATCCCGCCAGCATGTTAGCCAATTTGAATGGAGCCACCATCACTTCCATGACTTTTTACCTGGACCTCAGTCCCTCCAATGTGTGGGGATGTCCATTTAACATCCAGCTTGGAGAGACCACCCAGGAAAACTACGGTTTTTCCGCCTCTTATATCGAAAGCGGACTGTCAACCGTATATACGGGGCAAGTGTCCTGTGCCAATGAACAAATAACCATCACCTTTTCCACCCCCTATACCTACCAGGGTGGCAATCTTGTACTAGACGTTCAGAACACCACTACCGGCACCTTTTCCAACGCACGCTTTCTCGGCGTGTCAACGACCAACGACCAAGGAGTATATGCATACGGTTCCTATAGTCCCACCGGGCAAACATTCATACCCAAGACCAGCTTCTCATACCTGGCAGAAATCAACCCCTGCCATGCTCCCTCAAGCATCAGTGTGAGCAATGTCAACGCAACCGGCGCAATGGTTTCATGGACAGCCTCTGAAGACGCCAGCAACTATGTGATCCAATATAAGACCGCAAGCCAGACTTGGGAGAACGCCCAGTCCGACAATGTCAGCGGCACCCAATACGACCTTACTGGCCTGCTTGCTCCCGTAACGCACTATGACATACGTGTTGCTACAGACTGCGGCACTAACACCAGTTTCTGGAGATCAACTTCTTTCACAACCATGCTGGTTCCTGAAAGTCTGCCCTATATCGCTACCTTCGGCGAAAACGACAGTTGGATACTTAACAACGGCACAAACAGCAATTACTGGACAAAAGGCACCACCGGCGGTGTGAACGCATTGTTTGTCACCAACGATGGCAACACTCCCGGATATAATACCGGTAATTCTTCGTCGGTATCCGCCGAAAAGCATATCATTGTCGGCGAAGCCGGAACAATCGTTGTGTCCTTTGACCTCCAGTGCGGCGGTGAAGGCACTTACATTCCCTACGACTACATGAAACTCTTTTTAGCTCCCATGGAGGCGGACTATGCCACAAACCCCTCATGGATCTCCTATTCAGACGGCACATACGCTGCCGACTTTTCCGCATACACAGACAACTCATACAACTATATTATCAACCTGATTGATGGCACCCTCCACGTTGACGCGCTGATGACCAATCCTGTGCAAAACCCTGATGCCACATCACTCGCCAAGCTGGTTTTCGGATGGAGAAATGACAATACACAAGGCGACGGCGAAGGCCCGATTATCACCAATTTGCGAGTTTCATCCCCCTCATGCGACAGACCCTCACAACCCACTGTCTCCAACATCACCGCTTTCACCGCTGTGGTGGCATGGGAAGCCCCATCGGCTGATGTCAACGACTTCTTTGTTCAATATGTGCCCGCCAATATGGATTGGAATGCCCCTGAAGCCCATTTCGAGAACGTGAGCGGCACTTCCTTTCAGCTCACCAGCCTGGAATCCAACACCACCTACCTATTGCGCGTGGCCTCCAACTGCTCTGGTGACACCAGTTTGTGGAGAACGGTTACCTTCACCACTCCCGCCACCTGTTATCCCCCTGTCAATGTAGCCATCAGTCAAATCGTCGGCACTTCTGCCCTAGTATCATGGGAAGAAGCTTTTTATGGCGCCGACAGCTATACCGTGAAATACTCCGCAGCCGGAGAAGAAAACTGGAACACCCAAATTGTGGACGGCACCTGCCTGATGCTCTCCGGCCTCCTGCCCACCACAGCATACGAGGTGATGGTTTACAGCAACTGCGACCTTGGCACTGCTGACACCATTGAGAGAAACTTCACCACCCATTGTATGGCAGGTGGTGACCCCTTCACTGAAGGCACTATCTCAACCTACTATATTCCTGTGAACAACTATTACAACTATACTTACAGCCAGCAGATATTCCTTGCCTCCGAAATGGGCGGTGCCAGCACCATCGACAGTATCGCATTCGAATACGAATACACCGACGCATCAACGGGCAAATCCAATGTGGTCATTTATTTGGGCCATACCTCCCAGTCCTCCTTCTCAGCTTCTTCAAACTATATACCTTTAAGCGAACTCACACAGGTATATAGCGGCAGCTTGAACTGCCAGCAAGGCTGGAACACTTTCGTTTTCTCCACACCATTCCAATACAACGGCACCGACAACCTCGTGCTTGCAGTGGACGACAATTCCGGCGATTACAACGGCTATGCATACACCTTCCTTGCGCATGACGCAGGAGCAAAGCGCACAATATACATACACAATGACTACAACAACCCGGATCCCGCTGCCCCCGGCACTTACGGAGAAACTACCTCCGACCGCAGCAATGTGAAGTTCTTTATTCCTTGCGACAACACCGTCACCTGTATTGCCCCCAACGCATATACAAACGAAGTCAGCACATCAAGCATTACCATAAACTGGGTCAGCGGAAGCACAGAAACATCCTGGGAAATGGAATACCAAAACGAAAACGATACCAACTGGACTCATGTGGGCTCTGTCACATCTCCTTACGAACTGACCGGACTTGACGCCAACACCGCATACAACATCCGCATCCGTTCCAACTGCGGTGGTGGTGATTACAGCAACTGGACCCTCACATCCTGCAGAACCGAATGTAGTGTGATTACCTCCCTACCTTACACTGAGAACTTCGATAGCTACGGCACAGGTGGCGACGCTTTCCCTTTTTGCTGGGACAGATTCGACAGCAACTCCGACTTAATGCCATACATATACGATGGCGGCTATCAAAGCACAGGTTCAATGTACTTCTATGCGAACAACGGCATCTACAACATGGCCATCACCCCTGAGTTTGATGCCAGCATACCACTCAACACACTGCGTGCAAGCTTCATGTACAAAGCCACTTATTCCTCAGACAGATTGTTAGTCGGTGTTATCAGCGACCCGGAAGACGCCAGCACTTTTGTGGCAATTGACACTGTTTATCCCGATCCGACCAGTGTCAGCGCCTGGGTTGAGAAAGAGGTCGATTTCAGCGGATATGACGGCACTGGCGCCCGCTACATCGCCTTTAAAAACCAATACGTGTCAAACTTCGCATACGCCTATATCGACAACCTGAGCATCAACACCATCACCAACTGCCAGAAACCATCAGCATTAACCGTTTCCAACATCGACCTCACTTCTGCCACCTTGTCATGGACCGAAGGTGATGACGAAACGGAGTGGGATATTGAATACGGGCCTGTTGGTTTTACCCATGGCAACGGCACCATTGTACATGCCTCTGGCATTCCCTACGACCTTATCGGCCTCACCGCCAACACCCCATACGATGTATATGTACGCGCTGACTGCGGAGGCGGAGAAGTCAGCGACTGGGCCTTAACCCCTACCACTTTCACAACGCTCTCTTGTAATGCCGAAGAGCAATGCGAATACACCGTCATTCTGGGCGACAGCTATGGCGACGGCTGGAATGAAGCTTACATGACCGTAATCCAAGAAGGCACTACCGTGGCAACCTTGCAAGCAATAAATCATGAACTGACAAGTACACAAACTTACGACACCCTGCACTTGTATTTATGCTCCGACATGCCGACCCAAGTGGTATGGCATAGCGGTGTCTATGACGGTGAGGCATCCATACTTTTCTTTAGCCACGATGGTGCTGTTCTCTTCTCCCTTGAAGACTTGTCGAGTATAAGCACCAATATCCTCGACACTTTCACCACCAACTGCAGCGGATGCTTTGTGCCTGGCAACCTGAGTGCTATTCCGTCAGGCGACGCCACCTCCGCCACCATTTCATGGACCATAGGTGACGAAGAGAGTTCTTGGATATTGGAATACCAAGCAGCAGGCGACAGCATCTGGACAACAGAAACCATAAGCGGTACTCCCGGCTTTGTCATCAATGGCCTGACTCCTTCCACTTTATACAACGTACGTGTGAAATCAGACTGTGGAGACGGTGAATCCAGCTTTATTACCATTACATTCAGAACACCTTGCCTCACCACCATTGTAACTGGCGACAATCCTTTCTCCGAAGATTTCAACACCCTGACCGCCGGCATTCCCGAATGCTGGGACAATAGCGAAGGCACAACATCCTATTATGATTACAAATGGAACTATTATTCCGCCGGAGAGTTCGGCGCAGGCCTGAGATTCGATTCTTATTATAATCCCAACGGATACACAAACAAACTGAAGACGCCCGTATTAGACCTTACCGCATTGTCCACTCCCATAGTCGGCTTCAGCTATAAGAATCCTAACGGAGGAGACTTTTCCGTACTACTATCCACCGACGGAGGTTATACCGACACCATCGTCATAGCCACAGGATTGACTTCTACAAGCACATGGACTGATGTTGAATACAACCTCCCCAACCTGACCGATGCCAGCAATGTGGTCATCGTATTCCAAGGCACCAGCAACTATGGTAATGGCGATGCCTACATTTATCTTGACAATGTATTTGTTGGCAATGCCTCCTCCTGCCCGAAACCCACTCAGTTGGCAGCCTCTGCCGCCACCACTACCTCTGTGACACTGTCATGGACTCCCGGTGGCGACGAAACCTCATGGAATATTGCCTATGGCACTCCGGGATTTGATCCTTACAACGCAACCAACATCATTCCTGTGTCAACCAATCCGTTCACCCTGACTGGTTTGAATGCATTGACTCCATACGAGGTGTATGTACAAGCTAATTGCGATGGCGGTGAAACAAGTCTTTGGGCTTCCATTCCAGCCTCATTCGCCACTGCTGGCTGCGACATCACCGAACAATGCGAATACGTATTTGTTTGCACCGATAGCTATGGCGACGGTTGGAATGACGCCTATATTACCATACAACAAAATGGTGTGAATGTTGCCATTGTAGAAGCTGTCAATCACAACATGACCAGCACAACCACTATGGACACCATCCGTGTGATGTTATGTGACAATATCAGCACGTCTCTCATTTGGAACACTGGTCAGTATGACTATGAGGCCGGCGTTACTGTAATAGGTCCTGACGGTTCCACACTCTGTAGCCTTTCGGATATGGGGACCATCACTTCATACACCTTGTCAACATTCACCAGCGACTGTGGAGGTTCCGGTCCCGCTGTGATCGATCCTACCGTAACCACCAATGGCGCGACCAGCATCGGACAGACCTCCGCCACACTGAATGCTTCCATCACCAATCCCAGTGATGTGACCATCAACACCTGCGGTTTCGAATGGAAAACTACCGTTGGTGGCACCTATACCCCGATTGCAGGCACAGGTACAGGCAACGAATTCACCGCTAACCTCACGGGGTTGACTGCTAACACAAGCTATACTTATAAGGCATTCATCACCTTCAACGACACTACCGTTTATGGTAGCGAAATGACCTTCACCACTTACGAAGAGCCCGTTGACTCTTGCGCAGCTCCTACCAACCTGCAAGTAAACAGCATCACCCAGAACAGCTCCACTATGACCTGGACCGCTGGTGGCAGTGAGACTTCTTGGAAAGTTGGTTACAAACTCAGCACCGCAAGCCAGTGGCAAGAGGCTACCGTTCAGACCACCTCATACAATATTGAAGGTCTGACCGCCAATAGCACTTACGATGTGCGTGTGAAAGCTATTTGCGCCGCTGACAATGAAAGCGACTTTATCACCAGTAGCTTCACCACTACAGGTGTGGGTATCGACAACATCACCCTGGCTAGCAGCATCAGTCTGATGCCGAATCCCGCTGACAACTACATCGACCTGAACGTCAACAGCAATGTTGAAGTGAAGGAAGCTGTGGTCTATAATGCCTTCGGCCAGATGATCCAGAAAGTTGAACTGAACGACAACCACGCCCGCATCGACTTGAGCAACATGGCGGCCGGCATGTATTTCGTACGCGTGAACGGCGACAACGTGAGTGCGACGAAGAAGTTTATCAAACGTTAAGACGTGGAGACGTGGAGACGCTCACTTCGTTCGCTCGTGAAGACATGCACTTCGTGCATTCGTTAAGACGAATTTGATCTCCACGAACGAGCAAAGCGAGTGACTACACGCCTTGACGTCTTAACGTCTTGACGAATGAGCGCAGCGAATGACTTAACACCTTAACGCCTAACCGAAGTAGAGACGCAAAAAAATTTGCGTTTCTACTTTTTTGATATACAACATATTAACATTTAACGGTGGATAATTTAACGATTATTCACTTTTTTTTATTGTTTTTTCTAAACTTTTTTGTACCTTTGCCAACTTCAAAATGTTAATAATCAAATTAGGCTACAAGACACAACTCGCATACAAAAACAATACACTAAAACACTGATAACAAATAATTTATTATCATAAAAAACAATTCACTTTATTATTAACCAAATTCAACAACAATGAAAAAAATTTTACTTTTTCTGCTGACATTGACGCTCGGGTTCAGCACCCTGCAATTGTCGGCACAAGAAACTGTAGAGATTGGTGACGGTACAAGTACAACATACGTCACGCCCTTCAATTCCCTGTGGGGATACTCTTTCGTAGAGCAGATTTATACCGCAGCAGAAATTGACATGTCTGGCAACATCACCTCCATTAGCTTTAATTGCTCGAGTAGCGACTCACAGACCAACAATATCACGGTCTATATGAAAAATGTGAGCAGAAGCACTTTCTCTTCCAGCAGTGACTATGAATCGGTGACAGCGGCAGACATTGTATATTCAGGAAGTTGGTCTTTTAGCCAAGGATGGAACACCATCACTCTTGACGTACCATTCCTGTATGATGGCAGCAGCAATCTTTTGATTGCTATGCACGAATACACCAGTGGTTATAGCTCCCGCTATTTTTACTATACAAGCACAACAGATGCTGTTATCTCATTCCACAGTGATTCTAACGACCCGGATCCATATAATCTGGGCTCATTCAACGGAAGCAGCTATACCAGTGCAAACCGAGCTAACATCAGAATGGAAATCTTACCCTTCGGCAACACCTGCTACAGTCCTACATTTCCAGTCATCTCTGACATCACCTCTGATGAGGCCACCCTATCATGGACTCCCCGTGAAGGCCAGACCACATGGGAAGTTTATTGCGACACTGGTGTCATTGACTTGGACCAGGTTACGTGGACTACTGTAACCGACACATTCTATACTTTCACTGGCCTTCAAGGTGCAACACATTACAACGCATACGTGCGCACTGTATGCGGAACAGAAACCAGCAATTATCGCACAACAGACTTCTACACATCCTGTACTGGTGACGCCATGCCGATTCCTTTCTCAGAAGACTTTGAAAGCACTTGGATTCCCTCGATGGCTTTCGGACAAACCCACGACGCCCCCCTATGCTGGGCAATTTATGATGGTGGAGCCACAAGCACCTCATACCAATGGAATTGGCGTCGCCAAACCACAACTCATTCAGGAAGTGCCTCGGCGGGTTGCTATACGGACTATAACACAGGCGGAACACACCACAACGACTGGCTGATTACTCCACCCATCGAACTGACAGGCAACCAACAAGTAAAATTCTACGCACAAAGGTCAAGTTCCACCACGAATGAGCCGGAAGAAATATCCATTTGGATTTCGGATGAAGACGTGACCTTAACCGCTCCAACCAGCACAACATCTCCTCTGCCCGGATTCACACAGGTAACCCAATTCAATATTCCTGTGGGAGAATGGCAACTGTACGAGATTCCTCTTACGGATTACAGCGGTAACCGTCGTGTGGCATTTGTAAGAAGAAACAGTCCTGACGATGGATATTGGCTCCGCTTGGATGACATCACCATTGACGACATACCCACCTGTATGCGTCCCGTGTACAATAGTGTTACAACAAGTCACGTAAGCGCCACTACCGCGAATGTTGACTGGACACCCAATGATGAGACAGATTCTTGGGAAATTGTAGTGGTGCCCACCGGCGCTGATGTAGCCACTGGCACTCCTGAACCCGCCTCCACTCATCCTTTCACAGTATCTGACCTGAATGATAACACCACCTACGACGTATATGTACGCACCGTGTGCGGCTACGAAGAATACAGTGACTGGACTGCTCCGGCAACCTTCACCACCCATCCGTTCTGTACCTCTCCGATTGGTGTCACCATCAGCCAAATTACAGGAACTTCCGCTATGGTAAGCTGGAATGAGGCTTCATACGGTGCCAACAGTTATACCGTTGAATATTCCGTGGCTAACCAAAACAACTGGATCTCGACAATAGTAGATGGCACTTCATATATGCTTTCCAACCTTGAGCCAGACACCGCATACGATGTGATGGTTTACAGCAACTGTGATCCGGGTAGTGCCGACACCGTGGAGAGGACTTTCCACACCAATTGTTTAGTGGGCGGCAACCTGCAAATTGGAGAAGGCACCAGCACCTCATCGTATCTTCCTGAATACTGCAATTACAACTACAGTTATACCCAGCAAATTTATCTTTCCTCAGAGTTAGGCGGAGCAGCTGAAATCAGTTCCATTGCCTTTAACGCTTCAACTATTGCAAACGCAAACCGCCATCTGAAGATTTATCTGATGCACACCTCAGCCGCCAACAGCAACTGGTTGAATGCCAGCAATGCCACCCTGGTATATGACAATACCCCTACATTGACCACTGGTTGGAACACCTTCAACTTCACCACACCGTTCCAATACGATGGTTCTAGCAACCTTGCCGTCATCGTGATAGATGCCACAGGCACCTATAGCGGAGTAAACTACTTCTATTGCCATACCACCAATCAGAGTTTGGCACATTACATTTATCAAGACAGTAGTCCATACAGCGTTAGCACTACTCCTTCAAGTGGTTCAAGTGCCACTACTACCTATCGTAACAATGTGATTTTCGGCACCCCCTGCGAGCCCAATGTCACCTGTGTCAGACCCAACGTTTACGTGACAGAAGTCACTGCTGAAAGCATCACAGTGAGCTGGGCCCCTGGTTATACCGAAACCGCATGGGAAATTGAATATAGCGAAGACAATACCAACTGGACTTCTGCTGGCACAGCCAACACTACTTCTTACGAATTGACAGGTCTTGAACCCAACACCAACTATATGATTCGGGTTCGTTCCAATTGCGGTTCCGAAGAGAGCGAGTGGTCAACAGTCACCACCACCACAGAATGCTCAGGCGTCAATATTCCTTTGATTGAGGACTTCAACAACGCAAGCGGCAGCGGTGCCGGCAACATGGTATCCTGCTGGACACCTGGCACCAACAATCCCTCATCTGCTTATCCTACCATTTCCACCACCTCACATTCATCAAGCTATTCCGCATACTTCTACGGTTCGAGCACATACTATTCCTATTTGGCATCTCCTCTGTTCAACGATGATGTACAGATGGACAACCTGCAAGTTCGTTTCTGGGGATACAAGAGCACCGACTCTTATTACATCCAAGTTGGTATCATGACCGATCCACACGACTATTCCTCCTTTGTACAAGTTGGTCAGGATCTTACTCCTTCCGCCCCTTCCACATGGGAAATGCTGGAGGTCAACACCAGTGACTATACGGGCAACGGAAAATACATTGCTTTCAGAATTCCCGCAAGCATCAACAGTTACATGTATGTTGACGACATCGTCATAGAGGAAATTCCCACCTGCACAAGACCGACCCAACTGACCATTGAAGACTTTGACGCTCACAGCGCCACCATCTCATGGTCTTCAGACGAAAGCGCTTTCAATGTGTATTGCAAAGCCGCTAACGCCACCAACTATACTATAGCCAATGACAGTCCTGTATATGACACCACCTACACCATCACAGGACTGAATGCCGACACATATTATGACATCTATGTATCCAGCATTTGCAGCGACGAGACTGAGGTTTCTTCTGTATCCATCAGCTTAAGAACCCCCTGCGACGTGATTGTTGCCCCCTATACCGAAAACTTCACCGGATTCAACGTCAACCCATCAGTATGCTGGGAAAAATACTTGGGTTTAGCTTCCGCCGCCTTCAGTGGAACTAACCCAAGCGCTACCACAAGCGGTTGGTATTTCACTTCCTCCGATGTATTCCCTATCGGCCATCCGAAACTCAACATTTATGGTACATCCTGCAACTACTGGTTAGTATCTCCCTCTATAGATTTGAGCCAGCTGACCAACCCGGCCCTGACACTCAATATAGCCTTGACAGATTTCGCCAATAGTAATCCCATCGAAAATCCCGGAAGCCAAACTGACGACAAATTCATGGTGATTATCTCCACCGATGGAGGTGCCACATGGAGTGCCGCGAACGCCACCGTATGGGACAACACCAGTTCAGGAAACTACTCTTACGATGCCATCAGCCATACAGGTGATGAGTTTGTTATACCCCTAAGCCAATATGCGGGACAAACTGTCAGAATCGCCTTTTATGGAGAATCAACTGAAGATGGTGGTGACAACGATTTGCACATTGGCAATGTGGTAGTAGAAGAGATGACCTCATGCGTAAAACCCGTCAACCTCATCGCTTCCGAAACCGGAAGCAACTCCATCACCCTATCGTGGCAGGAATTAGGTGAGTCAAGCTCCTGGAATGTGGCATACGGTCCCTCACCTCTTACCCTCAACGATGACACTCCTTACGAAACCGTTTACGATACCACCATCATTATCGACGAGCTGACAGCCGGACAGAACTATGACTTTTATGTACAATCCATTTGCGACGATGGTGTGAGTACATGGAGAGGTCCTCTCACTGTAGCTCCTGGTGTATTCACATTCGGCACCACTGGCAGCAGTTCTATCACAGCCTGCGGTTTAATCGTTTACGACAATGGTGGTCCTAACGGCAATTACAGCAGCAACTGCAACTACACTTTAACTGTTTATCCTTCAGATCCCGACTCTGTAGTATCCGTTTCCGGTACCTTTGCAGGTGAAAGCACTTGGGATTATCTAGAAATTTATGACGGCACCACTACAAACGATGTCCTTCTCGAGCAAATCATGTCTGGTACTGGTTCTTCCGGAACAGTTGTCAACTTTGGACCCATCACATCTGAAACTGGTCCTCTTACCCTTCGGTTCTATTCCGACGGTTCCAATCAATATGCCGGTTTTGCCGCAACTATTTCCTGCGTAGAGGCTCCCGATTGCCGTACACCTTACGGTTTGACAGCTAACAATATCGCCGCCGACGAGGCAACTATTACTTGGACTGCAGATGAAGGCGCCACCCTTGAATTGTACTACAAAGAGAATAGCGATACCACATGGACAGTTGTCACTGCCTCAGAATTCACAGATGTCAACACCTATTTGATGACCAACCTGACTCCAGCCACCACCTACAATGTATATGTGGCCAACATTTGTACTGACGACACTTTGAAAACGAATGTGCTCACCTTCTCAACACCTTGTGTCACCCTTGTGGTTACCGATACCGAACCTTTCTCTGAAAACTTCAACGTCTTGACCGCAGGCATTCCGAATTGCTGGGACAACAGTGAAGGCACCACCACCGACAATTCCTACAAGTGGAATTATTACAGCTCAGGAGAAAGCGGAGCTGGCTTAAGATTTAACTCATATATAAACTCTAACGGCAGAACCAATATGCTGAAGACCCCTGTTTTAGACCTGACAGCAGTAAGTACTCCGATGCTCAGCTTCAGTTACAAGAATCCCACTGGCGGCGACTTCTCCGTATTCCTCTCCACAAATGGCGGTGTCACCTATACCACCCCTATCGCAACAGGTCTGACGGGAACCACCAACTGGACAGAGGTTGAATACAACCTCACCAACTTGACTGACGCCGACAATGTTGTCATCGTATTCAAGGGTACCAGCAACTATGGCTCTGGCGACGCATATATTTATTTGGATAATGTATTCGTAGGCAATGCGCCCTCTTGTCCAAAACCCACCCAATTGGCTGTCACAGGAACCACTTCCTCTTCTGTAACACTGTCATGGACACCTGGCAATGAAGAAACCGAATGGGAGATTGTCTATGGAACTCCTGGTTTTGATCCCACCCTCGAGGGAACCACCTTACAGGGCATAACCACCGATACATTTACAGTATCCAATCTTACTCATTCTACTCAGTATGAATTTTATGTAATCGCAGTTTGTTCCGCTACTGACCACAGCTACCTGAGCAATTCCATTACGCAAGCCACCGACTGTGGAGCCATCACTGCACCTTATACCGAGAACTTCACCAGCTTTGTATCAGGCTTGGCACCCTGCTGGGAAAAATTCTCAGGCCTGGCAAGCGATGTATTCGCCGGCGGCGCATTGACATCCACCACCAGTGGTTGGATATTCTCCAGCAACAATGTGTATCCGACAGGTCATCCGAAGGTGAACATCTATGGCACAAGCTGCAAGTATTGGTTGGTAACCCCTGCCATAGACTTGAGCCAGTTAAGCAATCCTGCATTGATGTTCAATTTGGCATTGACAGACTATGGTAACGCTAATCCTATTGAAGACCCGACCGCCCAAGCTGATGACCAATTCATGGTGATTATCTCCACCGACAACGGTGCCACTTGGTCGGCTTCCAACGCCACCGTTTGGAACAACGACTCTACTGGCAACTATGCATACAACTCCATCAGCCACACCGGCGACAGCATCACCATCCCGTTGAGCCAATATGCAGGACAGACCATCAAGATCGCCTTCTATGGTGAGTCAACCGCAAGTGGTGGTGACAACGACCTGCACATTGCCAATTTGGTAGTGGACGAAAATAGCCAAACTCCCACCGAGCCTACCGTAACCACCAATGATGCTACCGGCTTCACTCAGACCTCCGCCACACTGAATGCCACCATCACCAACCCCAGCGGCGTGACCATCACCGCCAAGGGCTTCGAATGGAAACAGACCGTCGGCGGCAGCTATACTACGATTGCAGGCACAGGTACCGGTAACAACTTCACCGCCAACCTCACTGGCCTCACCGCCAACACCAACTATACTTTCAGAGCATTCATCACTTTCAACGGCACTACTGTTACTGGCGACGAAATGACTTTCACCACACTGGATGAAGGTCAGCAAACCTGCGACATGCCTACCAACTTGAACGCTACTGCTACCGCTTACAATACTGCTAATGTGACTTGGACCGCCGGTGGTAGCGAGACTTCATGGAACCTGCAGTACAGAACTGGCACTGCCAACTGGACTACTTTGCCCGTAAACGCAACCACCTACCAAATTACTGGTTTGGCAGCCCAAACCACTTACGAAGTACGTGTACAAGCCAACTGCGGCAACAACAACACCAGCGACTGGACGGCTGCTGTCAGCTTCACCACTCCCGCCGCTCCCGTTGATCCTTGCGACGCTCCTACCAACCTGCAAGTAAACAGCATCACCCAGACCAGTGCCACTATGACCTGGACTGCTGGTGGCAGCGAGACTTCATGGAAAGTTGGTTACAAACTCAGCTCCGCAAGCCAGTGGCAAGAGGCTACCGTTCAGACTACTTCCTACAACATTGAAGGTCTGACCGCTGCCAGCACTTACGATGTGCGTGTGAAAGCCATTTGCTCCGCTGACAACCAGAGCGACTTTGTAAGCACCACCTTCACCACACAGACTGTGGGTATCGACAACATCACCCTGGCCAACAGCATCAACCTGATGCCGAACCCCGCTGACAACTACATCGACCTGAACGTCAACAGCAATGTTGAAGTGAAGGAAGCTGTGGTCTATAATGCCTTCGGCCAGATGATCCAGAAAGTTGAACTGAACAACAACCACACCCGTATCGACTTGAGCGACATGGCTGCCGGTATGTACTTCGTACGCGTGAACAGCGACAATGTAAGCGCTACGAAGAAGTTCATCAAACGTTAAGACGTGGAGACGCTCACTTCGTTCGCTCGTGAAGACATGCACTTCGTGCATTCGTTAAGACGAATTTGATCTCCACGAACGAGCGAAGCGAGTGTCCTAACAACTTCTCACCTAACCGAAAGTAGAGACGCAAAATTTTGCGTCTCTACTTTTTTGTCGTACAACATAGATATTTAAAAGTGGGTAATTTAACGATTATTCACTTTTCTATTGTGTCAATAAAAAAATTTTTGTATATTTGTCCACCTTATAATGTTATATATCTATAATACCAAGCACTAAGAAAAAAGAATTTATTTATCTGAATAAAGTGTTAATTATCAAACATTTGTAATAAATTTACTTTTATTTAAACTCAAACCTTATTAATAACCAAATTCAACAACAATGAAAAAATTTCTACGATTTTTGATGCTTACAGCACTATTGTTGCCGTTCGCATTGCAGGCGCAGGTTTCCCTGCCCATCAGCATGGACTTTGAGGATGCATCTTCTATGAGTCAGTGGACTCTGATCAACTGCGAATCCTCGACCGGACGTACAACCAATCAAGCCCATGAAAGTACAGCTTGTTTTGGCTTCCATTGGACTACCAGTCCCAGCCAATTCCTGATTTCACCCGAGTTCGGAGCCGCTAGTGGCACAGAGGAGATTTCTTTCTGGTATAAAACTAACAGCGATTTTTATGCTGAGAGTTTCGAAGTGGGCTTTTCCAGCACCACTAACGACACAACAGCCTTCACTTGGAGTACAGCCGTGAATATCCCCACAACTATCTCATGGACAGAATACACTGCTCCGATTCCTGCTGGCACCAAGTATGTGGCCATCAAAAGTACCGCATACGATGCTTACTATCTATACATTGATGACATTTACATTGGTGATGCTCCTTCCTGCTTCAAAGTGACCAATGTAATCTTTGATACCGAACAAACCACCTCCAATAGTCTGACTCTTACCTGGACTGATGCCCTCAACAGCAATGCCACCTACAATATATACAACATGAGCGACAACACCCTTGTTGCTTCAAACATCAATGACACAACTTATACCATTGATAACCTTAGTCCTAATACTTTATACACCTTCGGCATTGAGACAGACTGTGGTGATGGTGATCTTTCCGCTGGCTATGCAAGCGTCAGCGGCCGTACCGCCTGCGGTATCGAGACCATGCCCTGGAGTGAGAATTTTGACACTTGGACCTCCAAGTCTGATTGCTGGTCGTTCTTAAGCGGTGCCTATAATGGAGGCAATGGTACCCCTACCGAATACTCATCCGCATGGCCACTCAACTCTTCATACGGCACATACATCACCATCAGTGGCAAAGCCCTGACCATGAACTTGTACAATACTCTTAAATACTGGGCTGTAACTCCACCCATCGAAATAACGAACGACGATGCCATGTTGAGTGTTGACGTGGCGGTGTCTGCCTGGAGTTCAGCAACACCCAACTATGACGATAATGACACGCTGGCATTTGCCATCAGCACCGATAATGGAAACACATTCACCAACTTACGTGTAGTCAACAACACAGAACTCAACGCCCTTAATGGCGAATACACCACCCTTTATATTCCTGTTACAGGCTACAATGGACAAACCGTGCGCTTCGCCATCTATGGCGGTAGCATTAGCGGTACCAGTCCCCATGACAACCGCATTGCCATTGATAACGTGACCGTAAGTGATCCTATCGACTGCATGCCCGTCAGCGGACTGTCAGTAAGCAACATTACCTCTACTGGTGCCACCCTGACTTGGGAAGGCAATGCCGACGGCTACACCATCTGGAACATGGCCGACACTACCGTTGACCAATATGCCACCGATGTCACAGCAGATCTTTATGCCTTAGATCCCAACACCCACTATACCTTCGGTGTAACCGCCAACTGCGGCAGCGAAGAAAGTATGGTGCGTACTATTAGCTTTACCACTTTGGTTTCCTGCCCCGCTCCCACCAACTTGACAGCTACGCTTACGCCCGGCGACGGCAGTGTTGCAAGTTTAAGCTGGGATAACAACAGCACTGAAGCTTGGCAGCTTTGCCTCAACGGCGACACCAATAACCTCATCGACATTACCGACAACCCCTACGAGCTCACCAACCTCACCCCTGAGCAGACATATACAGCAATGGTTCGCGCTTACTGCGATGTTGACGACCAAAGCGCTTGGAGCAACACCATCACCTTTACCCCGACAGACGCTTATTCAATCACTGTAAACGATGGTACAACTACCAACAGCTATGTGCCCATCTATGGTTTATATGTCGACGAAATCACCAAGAGCCAGTTCATCATCCCTGCGGTTAACCTTGCTGCCATGCAGTTTGACACCATCAACAAGCTGACCTTCTACGCCAGCAATGAAAATGTAAACTGGGGCGCAGCCCAATTTGAGGTTTACTTGACTGAGACCAGCGCAACTACCCTGTCTAACTTAGCCGACTACAGTGGCATGACCCAGGTATATGCCGGCAGCCTTTCCATCAGTAACAACAAAATGGAGGTTACTTTCACCACTCCCTATATGTATCTGGGAGGCAACCTTATGATTGGCTTCCTGCAAACCGCTACCGGCACATTTTCCAGCTGCAATTGGCACGGCACCTCTGCCACAGGCGCTTCCATGGGTGGCTACGGCACAGGTATCAATCAACGAAATTTCCTGCCCAAAACCACCATCTATTATACCCCCAGTGATGCAGACATCTGTTTTCCCGCAACAGGTCTGACTGTCAGCAACATCACTACTGACGGTGCCACCCTGACTTGGAACGGTGAGGCTGATGGTTATACCATCTACGATATGTCTGACACCACAGTATATCAATACACCACCGACAATACTGTTGACCTCTATTCCCTCGAACCAATGACGCATTATACCTTTGGTGTAGCCGCCAACTGCGGTTCCGAAGAAAGCATGATTGTATCTGTGAGTTTCAACACCGCATGTCCTGCTGTTGAACTTCCCTACACCGAGACTTTCGACGCCACCAGCAGCACACGTGACTGTTGGGACTTAGTTGCCACCGGCAATATTGGCGGCACCTATGGCATGGGATTCGTCACTGTCGATAACAGAGAAGTTATACGCTTCAGCTCTTATAGCAACGCTACCGACTATAACCAGTACGGTTATTCACCGTTAATGGAGGTAAGTTCCAGTGCCACCAACCTGCTCGTGAACGTGGTCTATGCCACATACGGATCTAATGACGTTCTGAATTTCGGCTATGTCACAGCTACCGACACCATTTGGGATCCAACTGACTACACCACCACTGGCCAAAGCGATTGGCAACCCCTCGAGTTTGTTATCCCTGTCACCGCTACCCAGTTAGCCGTCCACTATTATGGCAATTACAGTTACTATGGATGGATTGACAACGTGTCTGTCACCGAAATGACTGGTGACTATTGCTATCCTGTCACCGACCTGACTGTTGACAGCACAACCTCCAACAGCGTTTTCTTGAGTTGGACCGACAACAACAACACCGCTACATACACTATTTATAATGGCACTACTATAGTAGCCACCAACATCGCAGCTACCGAATACGAAGTCACTGGTCTTTCCGCCTCCACCAACTACACCTTCGGTGTTGCCGCCGACTGCTCAGCTGACAATGAATCTTCAATAAGAACTGTCTCTGCCAGCACCGAATGTGGTACTGTTGACCAGTTCCCCTACGTTCAGGACTTCAGTGCCGAACCAGCTTGCTGGACAAAGATTGACGCCGACGGTGATGGCTACAACTGGACTATCCTTCCAGGCTACACCTCTATTCAATCAGCTTCATACGACAATGACGAAGGTGCACTTACCCCTGACAACTGGTTAGTTTCCCCCCAGTTTGCTATTCCTTCCGGAAGCAACTACGAGGTTACTTGGAGTGCCACCGCTCAAGATCAGTCATGGCCTGCTGAACACTATGGAATCTTTATTTCCACCACTGGTAATACCAACACTTCCGACTTCACCATGATTGACGAATGGACATTATCCGCTGGTGTTTTCAACCCCATCATTGACCTGAGCACATACGCCGGCCAAAACATCTACATCGCTCTTCGTCACTTCAACTGCACCAACCAGTTCCGCCTCTCTATCGACGATTTCACCGTACGTGAACAGGCTGGTGCCAACCAAGTTACCATCAATGTGACTCAAAACAACCCGGCATATGGTACCGTCACAGGTGCGGGTATCTATAACATTGGCGACAGCGTTACTGTAACTGCAACTCCTGCCGCCAGCTATACTTTCTCGAAGTGGATTGACGAAAACCTCAATATTATCAGCACCGATAATCCCTACACCTTTGTCGCAACCACCGACCTCACTTTGAATGCCATCTTCCTTGATAATTCTGGCGCAACACACACTATCACTGTTTTGGTAAACGATAGCCTGATGGGTACTGCCACTGGTGGTGGCACCTATCCTGCTGGCGAGCAAATCATCCTGTCAGCTACCGCCAATGCCGGTTATCAATTTGTTAATTGGACCCAGGAATCCAGCTACGGCATCAACGAAGTCGGCACCGATCCTGACCTCATCATCACCGTGACTAGTGACAAGACTTTCATCGCCAACTTTGAACCAGCAGGTGGTCCTGTTACCACATATACCGTAACACTGAACACCGCTGACGCTACAATGGGTACTGTTGCTCCTGCTGGTGCAAACACCGTCAACGAAGGCTCTTCCTTCACCGCTACCGCAACAGCTCTCGATGGCTACCACTTCGTGGCTTGGATGAACGGCACCACCCAGGTGAGCACCGCCAATCCATACACTTTCAATGTAACTGCCGACATCACCCTCACAGCTACCTTCGAGGCTAACACTGTCACCACCCACACCGTTACATTGAACACTGCTGATGCCACTATGGGTACTGTTGCTCCTGCTGGCGCAAGCACCGTCAACGAAGGCTCTTCCTTCACCGCTACCGCAACCGCTCTCGATGGCTACCACTTTGTGGCTTGGATGAACGGCACCACCCAGGTGAGCACCGCCAATCCATACACCTTTACCGTGACCGGTGACATCACCCTCACCGCCACCTTCGAGGCCAACGATCCTGCTGTGACCTACTATAACGTCAGCGTTACCAGCGCCAACACCGAAATGGGTAATGTGACCAGCAGCCACAGCGGTCAAGTAGCTGAAAATACCGAGGTGACCGCCACCGCCACTCCTGCCGCGAACTATCGCTTCGTGAACTGGACCAATGACGCGGGCACCGAAGTAAGTACAGCCAATCCCTATACTTTCACTGTAACCGCAGACATCACGCTCATCGCCAACTTCGAGATTATCGACAATATCGACGATGTGACCCTTTCACAAAGCGTCATGCTGATGCCGAACCCCGCTGACAACTACATCGACCTGAACGTGAACAGCAACGTGAACGTGAAGGAAGCTGTGGTCTATAACGCCTTCGGCCAGATGATCCAGAAAGTTGAACTGAACGACAACCATGCCCGCATCGACCTGAGCGACATGGCTGCCGGTATGTACTTCGTACGCGTGAACGGCGACAATGTGAGTGCGACGAAGAAGTTTATCAAACGTTAAGACGTGGAGACGTGGAGACGCTCACTTCGTTCGCTCGTTAAGACGATAATTGCTATAACGCCTTGACGAATGCACGCAGTGCATGTCTTCACGTCTTAACGCCTTAACGGGAAACACAATTTTACATACATCAGGGTTATTAACTTTAAATTGTTGATAACCCTGTTTTTTTATTGTTTTTTTTTGTCAAAGGTTTTGATTTTTTCATTAGGTTTGTTGTTTGAAAATCAAAATACTCCGCATCATGCGATCTACAAACCATTAAACAAGCTAAACATATTATATATCAAATATTTACATTTTATTAATCCATCCAAAAAAGAAACAACTTAGTATTAACAAAAATAAAAACATCATGAAAAAAATTCTATTCCTTTTGCTGACGGCGATACTCACATTGCCGCTCATCACGCAAGCACAGCAGGAGATTACGATTGGTACGGGTACCAGTACCACGTACTACACCCCTTTCAATTCATTATGGGGTTACTCCTTCGTCGAGGCGATTTACACCGCTTCTGAAATCACCGCAGCCGGTGGTTCTGCTGGTGACATCACCTCCATCAGTTACGAAAAGTCCAGCGGTTCTGAACAAACCAACAACATTGTTGTCTATATGAAGAATGTGAGCAGAAGCTCTTTCTCAGGCAACACTGATTGGGAACAAGTCACAGCGGCCGACATCGTTTACCAAGGGTCCTGGACTATTCCAACGACAGGTTGGTCAACCATTACCCTTGATGTTCCTTTCACCTACGATGGTACCAGCAACCTGATGATTGCCTTTCACGAATACACCAGTGGTTACACCACTCAATATTTCTATTATACCACTGCAACCAATTCTGTCATTTCATTCCACAGTGACTCATCAGATCCTAACCCCTATAGTTTAGGTTCATATTCAGGCACCATCTACACACAGTCAAATCGTGCCAATATAAAAATTGAAATCACAGATCCTTCAGGTTGTCGCGCACCCAGACATCTGACCATAGGCAACATTACTACCGACGAGGCTGACTTTTCATGGAGCCCTGGTGAAACCGAAACCGATTGGGAAGTATTCATTTCTGAAAACGTTGTTCCCGACAGCAACACTATCGGTACTGCTGTTACCGACACCTTTTACACCTTCACTGGTTTGAACGCCAACACCCCCTACAATGCATACGTTCGTTCTTATTGTAGCACAGATGGCACATACAGCGCATGGAGAACCATTGCATTCCGTACCGCCTGTGACAATATCACCACCCTTCCTTATTCTGAAAACTTTGATACCTACGGAACCGGCGACCCCTCTTATCCCACCTGCTGGTACAAAATCAACACCTATTCTTCCAACAGACCATACATCAACAGCACCCACTATGATGGTGTGGGTTCCTTATACTTCTACACTGGAACAAGCGGCACTTACAATATTGCCATCACACCGCAGTTCGATGCCTCCCTTCCCATCAACACTCTGCAAGCCAACTTCATGTACAGAGCCAACAGCACCACTGACCGACTGATTGTAGGTGTAATGGATGACCCCACAGACGCCAGCACCTTCGTTCAAGTGGCAACGATTCAGCCGGAAAGCACGACATCCACTTGGGCTGAAAGAACTGTTACATTTGACAACTACACGGGTACAGGCCAGTATATCGCTTTCAAAAACGAATACACAAGTACTACCGCTTACGCCTATATAGACAATCTCGTGATTGAGACCATTCCTTCCTGTGTAAAACCGACTTTGGTACATACCAGCAATGTCACCGCCACCACTGTGGATGTGGACTGGACTGCCACTGATGACCAATACGCTTGGGAAATAGTAGTGGTACCCACCGGCACCGCTGTCACGGATGGCACACCGGAATCCACCTCTACCCATCCTTACACAGTCACTGGCCTGAATGATCAGACCTCCTACGATGTATATGTACGCGCCAACTGTGGCAGTGACTATAGTTCATGGTCATATCCGGCTCATTTCACCACCAACCCACACTGCTCATCCCCATTAAATGTTACCATGAGCCAAGTTACAGGTACCTCCGCATTGGTAAGCTGGAATCCCGCCCAATATGGAGCCACCAGCTACACTGTGGAATATTCAGTAGCGGGTCAGGACAGCTGGAATATGCAACTTGTGGATGGCACCGAATATATGATTTCAGGTCTTGAGCCTGCCACAGATTACGAAGTGATGGTATATAGCAATTGTGACCTCGGCACCGCTGACACCATTGAGAGAAACTTCTCCACCCATTGCTTGGCAGGCGGAGATCCTTTCACCGAAGGTACATCCACAGCTTACACAATTCCGGTGAACAATTATTATCATTATTCATACACCCAGCAGATATACCTCGCTTCTGAAATGGGCGGCTCCAGCACCATCGACAGTATCGCTTTCGAGTATGCATACTCTACCGCATCAACAGTAAAAACCGATGTGGTCATCTATCTGGGACACACCTCGCAAAGCAGCTTCTCCAGCACTTCCAGCTACATACCTTTGTCCAGTCTCACGCAAGTATATAGCGGCCATCTGAACTGCCACCAAGGTTGGAACACCTTTGTATTATCAACACCTTTCCAATACAACGGCACCGACAACCTCGTACTTGTAGTGGATGACAACTCCGACGATTACGATGGTATTAACTATACGTTCAATGTGCACAATGCAGGTGCGACCCGCACACTTTATTTTTACAGTGACTCATACAACCCCGCACCCAGCAACCCGACATCTGCTGGTGCCAGCTCATCCACTACCTCCAATCGTAGCAATGTGAAATTCTTCATTCCTTGCGACAACACTGTAACATGCGTTGCTCCCAATGTTTTTGTCACCGGAACAACCTCTGAAAGCATCACTTTGGACTGGGCACCCGGTCTTTCAGAAAGCTCTTGGGAGATGGAATACTCTACCGACAATAGCACTTGGACTTCTGTCGGAACGGTCAACACCCATCCTTACGACTTGGATAACCTTGACGCCAATACCCAATACTATATCCGTCTTAGCTCCAATTGCGGCGGTGAATACAGTGACTGGGTATCAGTATCTGCCAGAACCGCTTGTACCAGTGTTGACGTTCCTTATACTGAAAACTTTGACGACGCACCGGCTTCCGGCGCTGGCAACATGGTTTACTGCTGGACAAGAGGCACCAACTCAAGTACCGCTTATCCATACACTTCCAACTCCTATCACCATTCAGGCACTTACAGTACCTATTTCTATGGTGCTTCTTCTTATTATTCATATATAGCTTCACCGCTCTTTGACGACAATGTGCAGATGGACAACCTGCAGGTTCGTTTCTGGGCTTATAAGACCTCCGCTTCCTATTATATCCAAGTAGGTATCATGGAAGATCCTAACGATTACTCCACTTTCGTGCAGGTAGGTCAGGATGTCACTCCGTCTGCCACCTCCACCTGGGAACTCTTTGAAGTCAACACCGACAACTATACTGGCACTGGCAGATACATCGCTTTCAGAATTCCGATGGGTACCAGCAGCAATATGTACATCGATGACATTGAAGTGGACTACATCCCCTTATGCGCACACGTCACCAACCTTCATACGGTAGCCAACTCCATAACACCCGACGCCGCAGACATTGCATGGACTGCCGGTGGTGACGAAACGGAATGGCAAGTGGTTTACGGTCCTGCCGGTAGCATCATTGATCCAGAATTGGAAACTGCCGAAACAGTATATACGCCCGAAATCTCACTGACCAACTTGAGCGGCAACACCCTCTATGATGTGTATGTAAAGGCAGTATGTGGCTCTGAGAACAGCACCTGGGTGCACATCTCTTTCAGAACCGACTGCGGCATAGTAACCGCCCTGCCGTTTGTTGAAAACTTTGACACCTACGGAACCGGAACTTCCGCTTACCCCACCTGCTGGACCAAAATCAACACCTACACCAGTGACAGACCTTATATCAATACCACCAACTATAGCGCACCTGGCTGCTTGTATTTCTATGCGGGTAACAGCGGCACTTATAACATCGCTGTCTCTCCCAGATTTGACGCCTCTATTCCTATCAACACGCTGCAAGCTACCTTTATGTATAGAGGTTACTACGCTTCAGACCGACTGATAGTGGGTGTGATGACCGATTCCGCAGATGCCAACACCTTTGTTCCTATTGAAACCATTGCTCCCGACGCAAGTTATACCACTTGGGTTGAAAGAGAAGTTGATTTCAGCCAATATACCGGCAATGGCCAGTTTATCGCCTTCAAAAACGCTTACACTTCCACTTCTGGATACGCATACGTGGACAACCTGAAGATTGAGCCCATCCCGAGCTGTCCCAAACCGAGAAATATAGTTTTCAGCAACATCACCTCAGAAGGTGCCAATGTCAACTGGACACCCTACGGTACAGAAAGCGCATGGGAAGTGGTGGCAGTTCCCGCAGGACACGCTATTTCGGAAGGCATACCCGAATACACCATGGTCCGTCCGTACACCCTCATCGGTTTGGATGACGAGACCGCCTACGACGTGTATGTACGCGCCAATTGTGACGGTGGCGAAAATAGCGACTGGTCAGTAGCCGGTACTTTCACCACTACTCCTTTATGCTCATCACCCAATAACGTCACAGTTACCCAGGTTGTAGGAACCTCCGCATTGGTAAGCTGGAGTGCCGCTCTTTACGGCGCTATTGGTTACACTGTGGAATATACTGTAACTGGCCAGAACAACTGGACAACAGCAGGCACTACTGATGCTACACAATACATGCTTTCAGGCTTGGATCCCACCACTTCTTATACGGTGAGAGTCACCTCCGACTGTCCCAACGGAACCGCAAGCCCCGCTCAGGCAACTTTCGTCACGAACTGCTTAGCTGGCGGTGACCTGTTGGTTGGCAACGGCACCAGCACCAGCTACAATATCCCGCTAAACACATACTATAATTATTCATACGTGCAACAGCTCTATCTGGCTAGCGAACTCAATTTTACTGGTGACATTTCTTCCATTGGCTTCCAGTATATTTACTCCACATCCCAAACCAAGACCAACCAGTCCATCTATTTGGCCGAAACAAACCTTACTTCTCTGTCCACATGGATACCCGCAGACTCCCTGACCTTGGTTTATAGCGGCACTGTCAACTACAACAACAGCGGTACTGACAACTGGGTTACCATCACATTCACCACTCCATTCAACTATAGCGGCCGCAACTTGGTGGTGGTGGTCAAGAATGATGACGGTGATTATACTACCAGCAACAATAATACTTTCAAGACACATTCCGCCAGTGGTATGACACTACACTATTATGATGATGACTACCCGTTCTCTCTCACTTCTCCCGAAAGTCCGGAAACCTATTTATATCGTAACAACATTAAATTTGGCACGGAATGCGATCCTACTGTCACTTGTATCGCTCCCAATGTATATGCAACTGAAGTAACAGCGAACAGCATAACATTGGATTGGGCACCCGGCTATTCAGAATCCTCATGGGAGCTGGAAACCAGTACGGACAATATCACCTGGAGTTCTGAAGGCACGATCACCTCAACTCCTTATACCATCTCCAATCTTAACCCCAACACTCTTTACTATGTGCGTATGAGAAGCGATTGCGGTGGCGGTGAATACAGCAACTGGACCACCCTCAGCGAGCGTACCGCATGCGCTGCCATAAGTACCTTGCCCTTCATGGAGAACTTTGACTCTTGGACAGGTGCCACCACCACCTCGGTTGCCACGAACAACCTGCCCAACTGCTGGAACTACCATAACGCAGGAACAAACACCTCATACTCTGGTTATCCTATTATATACAATAGCACTACCTATGCCGTCTCTGGCACCAACTCCATGAGGTTCTATACCTCCGTCACTGCAAGCACGTATGACGACCAGGTTGCCATCCTGCCGGAAATCGATGTAAATACACTGCCGATGAACACGTTGCAGCTTACCTTTGATGCCCGCGACAACACAACCAGTTATCCTTTCGATCTTGTAATCGGTGTGATGACAGACCCGACAGATATCAACACTTTCATGCCAGTCTCCTCTGTCACTACCAGCTCCACCACTTACGCCAACTACGAAATTCCGCTGAGCCTCTATACCGGTACGGGCGCATACATTGCCATCAAGGCTCCGCAACCCACCACCGGCTACAACTATGGATATGTAGATAACGTAAAAGTTGAGCTCATTCCCTCTTGTCCAAAGCCCACTCAAGTACATGCAGTGAATGTCACCACCAACACAGTTGAGTTGGGGTGGACAGAAAACGGTTCAGCCACTTCCTGGGTGATTGAATACGGCCCCGCCGGCTTCACGCTCGGCACCGGCACTACGGAGACTGCCACCACCAATCCATACACCATCAGCGGCTTGACCGCCTCCACCTCGTATGACTTTTATATTAGATCAGACTGCGGCGGCGGTGATTACAGCAATTACTCTTCAGGGTACTCCACAGCTACCGCATGCGATGCCATTAACCAGCTTCCTTACACGGAAGACTTTGATTCATACGGAACTGGCGAAGGTCATTATCCAAACTGCTGGGGCAAGATCAACACCTATTCCAGCGACAGACCCTACTGTAACACCTCCAACCATTATGCCGGCACAGCTTCCCTCTATTTCTACACAGGTTCTTCCGGCACCTATAACATTGCCGTTACACCTCCATTCGACGCCTCTATTCCTGTCAACACCTTGCAGGCTACTTTCATGTACCGTGCAAATGGCACTTCCGACAAATTGATAGTGGGTGTGATGACCAACCCTGTTGATGCCAGCACTTTTGTACCTATTGATACGATTATCCCCGCATCATCAGCAACCACATGGGTTGAAAAAGAAGTTGTCTTCTACAACTATAACGGTAGCGGTCAATACATTGCCTTCAAGAATGCCTATACCACCACCATCGCATACGCCTATATCGACAACCTGTCCATCGACCTGATTCCGAGTTGTCCGAAACCACAGCATCTGCAAGCATTGAACTCCACCACTTCCAGCATTGAACTGGGATGGAATGAAGTTGGCTCGGCCACCTCATGGGAAATTGCGTACGGTGCACCTGGTTTCGATCCTGACGGCACTGACGCCAACTTGGTGACAGCCACCAGCAACCCGTTCACCATCAACAATCTGAACAACTCCACAACATACGAGTTCTACGTTCGTGCCCTCTGCGGCGGCAGCGATGTCAGCTACTGGAGCACCAACTTACAGACCTCCACTACCATGATCCCAACGAGCTTGCCCTACACTGCTGACTTCTCTGATCCCAGCGATGCTTGGGTGTTGAACAACGGAAGCTGTCCCAACTATTGGATGAGAGGAACGGTGAACAACGATCCTGCACTCTTTGTGACCAGCAACGGCAGCACGCCAGAATACACCAACAGTGCCACCTCTGTCGCCGCATTGAAGCTGTTCACAGTGGGCACCGTCGATTCTATTACCATCTCCTTTGACATCATGGTGGACGGTGAAGGTAGCTACGACTACTTCAAGTTGTTCCTGGCACCTGCTTCACAGCAATTCCCGGCTTCCACCACTGCTCCTGGTTCTGGAGACTATGGATATAATGACTATTCTATTAATGCCTACAATTTCTATGCAAATGGCTACGGAACACAGAGTTCCCATCCGTACATCCTGAATAAGCTGACTGCCGGAATCCATGTGACGGCAACGATGCCGAACCCGAATGCCACCCCGAGCGCAACCTCCACTGCGCTGTTGGCTTTAGCATGGAAGAATGACGGTTCCGTCCTTTACAATCCACCTGCGACAATCACCAACTTGACAGTAACCGCTAGTGGTTCAGGTCCTGTTATCACAGATCCAACAGTTACCACCACTGCCGCTTCCGCTATCACGCAGAACAGCGCCACATTGAACGCTACCATTACGAACCCTGACAACGTGACCATCACAGCGAAAGGCTTCGAATGGAAGCTGACCAATGGCGGTACCTACACTCAGATTGCCGGTACAGGTACAGGCAATACCTTCACCGCCAACCTCACTGGTTTGACTGCTAATACAGGCTACACCTTCAAAGCATTCATCACCTTCAACGGTACTACTGTTTATGGTAGCGAAACGACCTTTACCACACTGCCCGAAGATGTTGAACCTTGCAACGCTCCTACCAACCTGCAGATTTCCAACATCACCCAGAACTCCGCAACCGCAACCTGGACACCTGGCGGAAACGAAAACGCTTGGAACGTTCAGTACAAATTGCAGAGCTCACAACAGTGGCAAGAAGCTAACGTTCAGCAACCCACTTACACTATTGAAGGTCTGACCGCCAACAGCATCTACGACGTACGTGTGAAAGCTGTCTGCGCCGCTGACAACCAGAGCGACTTTGTCAGCACCACCTTCACCACCACAGGTGTGGGCATCGACAACCTCACACTGGCCAACAGCATCAGCCTGATGCCGAACCCCGCTGACAACTACATCGACCTGAACGTGAACAGCAACGTGAACGTGAAGGAAGCTGTGGTTTATAACGCCTTCGGCCAGATGATCCAGAAGGTTGAACTGACTGACAACCACGCCCGCATCGACCTGAGCGACATGGCCTCCGGCATGTATTTCGTGAGAGTGAACGGCGAGGGTGTGAGCGCAACGAAGAAGTTCATCAAACGTTAAAACGTGGAGACGCTCACTTCGTTCGCTCGTGAAGACATGCACTGCGTGCATTCGTTAAGACGAATTTGATCTCCACGAACGAGCGAAGCGAGTGACTATACGCCTTGACGTCTTGACGAATGAGCGCAGCGAATGACTTAACGTCTTCACGCCTAACCGAATGCACGCAGTGCATGTCTTAACGGCTTCCCGTCTAAACGAAGAAAAAATGAAAAAAACGGACGAAAAAAAATCGTCCGTTTTTTTTGTATCTTTGCAACATCAATTTTCAGCATAATGTTCAACCATACACGCAAATACCCCGTAGGAATCCAGACCTTTTCCGAAATCAGGTTGGCTATCATGGAAAAAGACTACGGCAGGGATGAGACGGAGGTCTCTCCGGGTATGCGGTTGGCAGGCCTGATTCAACGTGCCTGGCAGAAGACTGGCCGCCAAACGGTGGTCATCATCGACGAATACGACGCACCACTGTTGAACGGGATACCATGACGGTAAAAGATTTTAAATTAGCATAAACATATATAAACCAACACATTTAGTGATCATCTAACCTATGAAAAGAGTTTTACTTTTATTGACATTATTATGTGCGACCGCACTCGGTGCAATAGCACAAACCTCGCCATGTAACCCGATTGCCGTGACAAACGCCTCTCCCTGGCTGGATGACTTCAGCACTGCTCCCACATGCTGGTCATTCCCGACAGACAACATCAACTCTTCGTGGATGTGGGACGATGAGGATCAGGACATATACCATGACTATGGTTCTTACGAAAGCGATGTACTCTCTCCTATCCTGGACATCAGCGCTGTGACCACCCCCTATCTCAAATTCTCCCAGAAAAGAACCGATTTTTCTTTCTCCGATGTATCCGACGAGCTTTATGTTTACTATCGTTCCACCGCCGCTGGCGAAGACTCCACCTGGTTTCTGTTAGGTGCTTATACCGCAGTATGCAATGACTGGTTTATCGACTCCATCCCGCTTCCACAATATCTGACCACCATTCAATTCAAGTTCCATGCTGTTGGCAACGGCGATTTGGCCAATGGTGTCAATATTGATTTCGTAAGCGTTTACAACGAAGAAAATGCCCCCTCTTGCATAGCGCCCTCCGCTTTGAATGTGTTCAATATCGGAAATTATTCCGCTGAACTTTCATGGGCACTGGTTTCCTCTGGCAATGTTGACTTATACTATAAAGTAGTATCTGACAGCATTTACAACCTGGTGGAGACCCCGATGCTTAGCGACGGAGTGTTCCTTCTTGACAACTTGGAGACCGCCACACAATATGTATGGTATCTGGACATGGACTGCGGCGGGGAGAGTGTCCAAACCCCTTTGCATTATTTCACCACAGGCTGCGGACTGATAAGCGCACCGTATAACGAAGGGTTCGAATATGTGAATCCCGGAAAAAATCCGCCCTGCTGGAACAGCATCAACAGTGTAACCGAAGGCACCTATACTTTTCCGGGGGTCAGCAACATCCTCAACACTTACGCCCACACTGGCAGTCTCAGCTATAAATTCAAAAACAGCAGCGATGCCCAATATGCCATCATGCCCGAATTTGACAATGTGTTCTCCAGTCTGCAACTCAACTTTTGGACCCGCAGGGAGGGCTCCGGCTCCGGCACTTTCAGCGTGGGCTATGTCACCGACCCTCAGGCCGACAGCAGCTTCGTCTCACTCCTGACCATAAGTGGCAGTCAGCTTGGCGACAACAGCTACTATAATTTCACCGTTCGATACGATTCTGTGCCAGTATTGGAAAACACCCATTACTATATCGCCTTCAAGTACGAATGCACATCCACATGGTTTTGGTATATAGATGACATCAGTGTCACCGAGATTACCCCCTGTATGACACCCGATTCTTTGACTGCCTGCAATGCCACCGGCTCCAGCATTGACCTCAGCTGGACTGGCAACGCCGATGAATACACCGTATATTACAGAGTGGTCGGCGAAACAGTGTATGCCCAGAATGACAATGTTACGCTCAACGCAAGTGGTGTCTATACCCTGACCGGATTGACACCGAGCACCAATTACGAATGGTATGTGGAAGCCTACTGCAATGACGGCACAACGGTGTCAAGCTTTATCATAGCGTCTTTCACCACCGAATGCGGTCCTCTCGCCGCTGTGCCCGTAAACTGGGATTTGGAAGACAATCTGACCGCCGGAACTCCCAGTTACCCGCTGCCCACCTGTTGGAGCAGGATAGCCGCCGATGCCTCACATATATACGTACATCAGCAAAGCTCAAATGCACACAGCGGTAACAAAAGCTTGCGTTTCTACAACCGTTACCCCAATTCGCACGCTGTGCTTCCAGCTGTGGACAACACCGTGTTAAGCTTTAGTAATTTGCAACTGTCTTTCTATGCCAAAACGACATTCACCAATGCAGCTGTAAGTTTGGAAGTGGGCGTAATGACCGACCCCGAAGACGCTTCCACGTTCACAGCAGTAGGTGCTGTAACGCCAAGTGAAACCTATACTTTGTACGAGATCCCTTTCCTCAGCTATACCGGTTCGGGCAATTATATCGCCATCAGGAATGTATCCACCTCGACAGGCAATGTCTGGAGCTATTTTCATGTTGATGACATCAGCTTGACATCAGTTGCGAACTGCACCCCTCCCATCAACCTGACAGCAACGCCCTCCACTCATTCGGCCACACTCTCCTGGGTATCTACTGGCAGCACTTTCACCTTACACTATAAAGAAGCAGACAGTGACACCTGGCAAACCGAAAGCAACGTCAGTCTGGACAGCAACAACGAATATGAACTGACAGGCTTGACGGATGGTACCGCATACGACTGGTATGTAGAAACCGCCTGTGGCATAAGTCCTGAGCAGGAAAGCACACAAGCTTATTTCACTACCATCATGGAAGCTGTTGACCTGCCTTACCAAACAGACTTCTCCAACAGTGAAGAATGGCTAATGAATAATGGCCATGCCGGTAACTTTTGGAGAACAGGCATCCCATACGGGGACACAGAAACCGCACTGTTTATCACCTGCCTTGACGGCTCTATCGCAGAATATAACACCACAACAAATGCTGTTGTCACTGCGGAAAAAGCGTTCAATATGCCTGAAGGCAGCTCCGTGCATGTGGAGTTTGACGTGCTAATAGGCGGTGAAGGAGGCTACAACCCCGCTGACTATCTGAAGGTGTTTCTGGCACCCAACACGACAGTGTTCAACGTTGGAGCCACCTCCAGCAATGCCCAGTCCGCAGCGGGATACAGCACCCATGCCTTCAACTTCAGTGATTATATTTGGCAAACAGGTGAGAACAACTACCCTTACAAGCTGAACCTCACCCAAGACAGCACCCTGCATATCAGCATGAATGTGGACAATCCCGACATCAACGGAGAAGCCAAGATTGTTTTCTTATGGAGAAACGACGACTATCTGGGGACTCAGCCAAGTGCCATCATCCGCAACTTCCTCATCACCGATGACACCACCTATACGCCACCCACACCTCCTACACCTCTCACTTGTACCACCCCATCCAGTGTTACCGTGAACAATATTGGCCACAGCAGTGCTGATGTCAGCTGGACCGCCGGTGATGACGAGACGGTATGGAATCTGCAATACAAGGAAAGTTCGGCCAGCACCTGGGGAAACAGCATTCCTGTGTCTGTACCAAATTATCATATTTCAGGACTGAATCCTGAAACAGAATATCAGGTCCGTGTCCAGGCCAACTGCATCGACACCCTCAGCGATTGGACAACACCCGTCAACTTCACCACTGCGGAAGAGGTGAGTATCGACAACATCACATTGGCTAACAGCATCAGCCTGATGCCGAACCCCGCTGACAACTACATCGAACTGAACATCAACAGCAATGTTGAAGTGAAAGAGGCCGTGGTCTATAACGCCTTCGGCCAGATGATCCAGACCGTACAACTCACCGAGAACCATGCCCGCATCGACCTCAGCAACATGGCCAGCGGCATGTATTTTGTGAGAGTGAACGACGAGGGTGTGAGCGCAACGAAGAAGTTCATCAAACGTTAAAACGTGGAGATGCTCACTTCGTTCGCTCGTGAAGACATGCACTTCGTGCATTCGTTAAGACGAATTTGATCTCCACGAACGAGCGAAGCGAGTGACTATACGCCTTGACGTCTTGACGAATGAGCGCAGCGAATGACTTAACGTATTCACGCCTAACTGAATGCACGCAGTGCATGTCTTCACGCCTAAACACCTAACCGAATTTAGAGACGCAAAATTTTGCGTCTCTACCCTGCCCCCAAAAAAAAACGGACAGGCAATCGCGCCCGCCCGTTTTTTTTTGTATATTTGCAAAATTTTAATTTAAATCATTCCTCAATGAAAAAAATTTTATTCTTTCTTATGTTGACCTCCATTTTATGGGTGTGTCGTGTCAACGCACAAGTCACCGTTCTCAGTGAGACTTTTGAGATTCCGGGGCTTCCAGCAGGATGGTCCCTTATTGATGCCAACAACGATGGGCAAACATGGGCTCACAATTCCACCTTTTATGTCGATGGCCATAACAGCGATGGCTGCTACTATTCCTCTTCCATGGGCGGAGTAACCCCCGATGACTGGTTAGTTACCCAAGCCATCAATTTAGGAACATCCAGCACCTTGAAGTTTTGGAGAATGTTTGGTTTCCGAAAATATGACCACTATGGAGTGTATGTATCCACCACTTCGGCATCGGACCCCTCGGCATTCACACTTCTATATGAAGAGACCCTTGCGGGTGACGATTATGCCTGGCAACAAAAAACAGTAGATTTGAGTAATTACGACAACAGCACCGTATATATTGCTTTCCGTCACTTTAACTGTACCAACCAAATGGCAATTATCCTTGATGATATACTTGTCACCACCACCATGGCTTCTGCTGTCATCACTGTGGAGCCCAGTACACTGCAATTTGTTGATGTGCCGGCAGGAACACCTTCGGCAGGTCAACTGGTGACAGTGAACGCTGTTAACCTTACCGATATGATTACTGTCTCAGTGAACCCTCCGTTCGAAGTCTCCACAGACAGTGTTAATTATACCCAGACACTTACAATGATGGATGTGGATCACAACCTGTATGTCCGCTATTATCCCGATGCTGCCGGAGAGGACAGTGACATGGTCATTCTCACCAGTGGCACTGCCAGCGCCAGTGTGAACCTCTTCGGAAACTGCATTGCATGCGAGGCTCCCACTTCCCTTGCCTCTTATAGTGTGACAGGCAGCTCTGCCATCGTCAATTGGACTGGCAGTGCGGACAATTACAATATTTATTATAAGGCCGCCTCTGATACCGAATGGACGGCAATCGAAAATGTATATCCTGATACCATGGGCTATACCATCGACAATCTGTCTTCGTCCACTACCTACACTTGGTATGTCGCTTCCGTATGTGGCGACGGTAGTACTGTCAGCAGCCTTGAAGAGGGCTCTTTCACTACGGGTTGCGATGCCTATACAATTCCTTTTGTGCAGCCTTTCGACGTTTACAGCCAATTGCCACAGTGCTGGAACAGATACAAAGGCATGGCTACCGACGTGTTTGCCGGAGGAGGTCTCAGCACCACAACATCTGGCTGGAATTTTTACAACACGAATGTGTTTGGCGCTTATCACGCCAGATTGAATATTTGCAACACCAACTGCAACGATTGGTTGGTGACACCTCCTATTGACCTGAGCGAGCTCACCGATCCCACATTGACCTTCGAATTGGCACTCACTCGTTGGGACAACACAACATCTATTACCCCGAATAGCCAGCCAGATGACAAGTTCATGGTTATCATATCCACGGATGGCGGTGCCACATGGAATGCCAACAACGCCATAGTGTGGAGCAACGATGGCAACGGTGATTTTGTCTATGACCAGATTCCCACCGCTGGTCAGGAAATAAGCATTTCCCTTGCCGATTATGCCAATCAAACTGTCAGAATTGCTTTTTATGGTGAATCAACGGTAACTAATGGTGACAACGATTTGCATATTGACAATGTTACGGTGGATGCTGCCGTTACATGTGCAAAACCTACCGATTTCGTTGTTACTGAGGTCGCCAGCAATTCCGTCACCCTGTCGTGGACAGAAAACGGCACCGCCACCGTCTGGAACATCGAGTATGGTCCCGCCGGCTATCAGCAAGGCTCAAGTGCGGCCACTTTGGTACAGGCAGACACCAACACCTTCATCATCAACAACCTGTCCGCAGACTTTTACGACTTTTACGTGCAGGCAGATTGTGGAGATGAACAAAGCCGCTGGTCAGGTCCCGTCTCCGCCTACCCGGGCAGCTATAATATGGGCACCTCTGGCAGCGATACCCTGACCACCTGCAACCTGATTGTTTTCGACAATGGCGGTTTCAATGGCGATTATGCCGAGGGCTGCAACAATACACTTGTGATTTTCCCCGAAGTTAGCGGCAACTCCATCGCCGTGTCCGGCAACTTCCATACGGAAAACTGCTGCGATTACCTCCGCTTCTATGATGGCGTTGGCACCAACGGAAATATGTTAGGACAATACCAAGGCACCGGCACCATTCCCACCTTGGTCGCCTCCTCTGGTCCAATGACCATCGTTTTCGTTTCAGACAATGGCCTGCAATACGAAGGTTTTGAACTAACCGTTTCCTGCGTTTCCTGTACGCCTCCCGAAAACCTGACCGCTTCCAACATTGACTACGCCTCCGCCGAGCTCAGCTGGACAGGCTCGTCCTCCCTCTACGTAGTGGAATACAAAGCTGAAGACGACACAGCCTGGATTACAGCAACCACCACAGATACATCTCTTGCCCTTACGAACCTGCATGACTACACCGTTTACACCGTGAATGTTTACAGCGACTGCAACGGCGATTTGTCCCCCGCCACCACCATCACCTTCACTACCACGATGACTCCTGTTGACATACCTTTCAGCACAAACTTCAGCAATCCAACGGAATGGGCGTTCAACAACGGCAACTGCAGCAATTATTGGACCATCAAAGCGGTAAATGACACCGCCAATGCCCTGTTTGTCACCAACAATGGCAACACCCCAGGCTATAACATCGGCTCCATTTCGGTAGTCTCCGCCGAAAAGCTGTTCACCATAGGAACAACGGCTGAAGTGGAGATCAGTTTCGATGTGCAAATTGGAGGTGAGGACATGTTCGACTTTCTGAAGGTGTTCTTCGCCCCTGCTGACGAGACCTATCCCGCTTCTACCAGTCTCACCACCACCTCATACGCCGAAGAGACATACAACACTTACGCTGTCAACTTTACCGACTATCTGCAGTATTCCGAATATACTTCATTACCCTACAAATTCAACCTCACCAATGGCAACACCGTTCACGTGACAGTGGCAATGCCCAATCCGAATGCCAACCCGGATGCCAACTCCACCGCAAAGCTGGTTTTCTTGTGGCGGAATGACCATACCGGAGGTGCGCAGCCAGCTGCCATTGTCCGCAATGTCTCTATCGCACCGCTGGCCTGCCCGGCTCCCACAAACCTTAGCGTTACGAATATTACCGGCTCAAGTGCCGACATCTCCTGGAACGCCTCCGGCAATGAGGAAAACTGGATACTGGAATACCGGACAAGCGGAGACAGCACATGGACATCCGTTTCCGTCAGCGGCACACCGGCATACAGCCTCAGCGATTTGACAGTCGGCATCCCCTATCAGTTGCGCGTACAAGCGGTTTGCGGTGTTGACGAGCAATCCCTCTGGATTTCCACAATGTTCACCACTTTCTGCGATGCTGTCACCACCTTCCCCTTCACCGAGGATTTCGAGCACAACGGTCTCCTGCCCGACTGCTGGTCACAAGAATATGTCTATAACAACTTGGATTGGACTTTCCAAGCCGGTGGTCATAACCTCGGAAATATCCACAATGCCCAAAGCGGTTTCTACAACGCTTTCTTTTTTGCGGAAAGCAACGATGGGCCGACTACCCGTTTGGTCACTCCAATATTGGACCTCAGCAGTATGACGGAAGCATACATCACCCTGTGGTATGCCCAGCCGGCTTGGGGTAACAACCAAGACCAGCTGTCTGTGTATTATCGCACCAATCCCAACAACCAATGGCAACTGCTAACCCGATACATCGGCTCCGTCAACTTCTGGACAAAAGACTCCCTTGACCTGCCCAATCTGTCAGCCACCTACCAGCTTGCGTTTGTGGGAGTGGCCAATTACGGCTATGGCGTTGTACTGGACAACATTACCATTGACGGCAGCTACACTCTGCCCACCAATCCTACCGTGTTGACCATTGCTGCCAGTGATGTTAACCAAACCACCGCCACCTTGAACGCCACCATCAACAACCCCGACGACGTAGCCATTACCACAAAAGGCTTTGAATGGAAGCCGACCAATGGAGGCTCTTACACCCAGATTGCCGGCACCGGCACGGGCACCACCTTCACAGCATCACTCACAGACCTCACTGCCAACACTGGATATACCTTCAAGGCTTTCATCACCTATGGAGGTGAAACAGTTTATGGCGAAGAGATGAGTTTCACCACTTCTAGTGTGGGTATCGACAACATTACGCTGGCCAACAACATCAATCTGATGCCGAACCCCGCCGACAACTACATTGACCTGACTGTCAACAGCAATGTTGCAGTGAAAGAAGCTGTGGTCTATAACGCCTTCGGACAAATGATCCAGACCGTTGAACTGAACGACAACCACACCCGCATCGACCTCAGCAACATGACCAGCGGCATGTATTTCGTGAGAGTGAACGGCGAGGGAGTGAGCGCAACGAAGAAGTTCATCAAACGTTAAGACGTGGAGACGTGGAGACGTGGAGACGTGGAGACGCTCACTTCGTTCGCTCGTTAAGACGATAATTGCTTTAACGCCTTAACGCCTAACCGAAAAAACGGACGAAAAAATCGTCCGTTTTTTTTATTTTTCGCACCATCATTCAAATATTTTTTGTAAGTTTGAAAACTGAATTTAAATCACTGGTTTTACTCAATATAAATGTCTAAAAATCAATATATTAATCATTAAAAACACAATTTATGAAAAAAATTCTACTTTTTTTGACACTGTTATGCACAACAGCACTCGGTGTGATGGCACAATGCGACGTACCGACCAATGTGCAAGCGAACGCCGACCACAATCTTGTCAACCTCAGCTGGGAATCTTCCTTGCTGGATCCTGTTGTTTTCTCCGACAGCATAACGTACGGTAACACCGCTACCAGCGGTATTGGCACGGGCAGTGCATTCACCTTTACCGTAGCTGTTCGTTTTCCCGCTTCCATGCTGGCAGGTGTGAACGGACAATACCTGAGCCATGTGAATTTCGTTCCCTGGCAATTGAATGTGAGTGCAGTGACTATCAAAGTATGGACAGGCGGAAGTTACAATACCACGTACAACGAAGGCACTTTGGTATCTACCACCAATGTCAACATCACCGAACTGACCGCCGAAGCGAACAACACCGTGAGACTTTCCACTCCAGTGCAAGTGAATACAAGTCAGGGCGAATTGTGGATTGGTATTGAATACGTCGCCACAGGAGGTTACCCGGCCGGATGTGGATCTGCTTTGACCGCAGGATTCAACAACCTGATATATTCTAATGGGGAATGGGCAGAACTTACTGATCTCAATGAGGACCTTCTTTACGGATGGTGTATCGCCGGTTTATTCACCAGCAGCCTACCCGAAATCACTGGTTTTAATGTATTCCGCGACAATGTGCAGCTAAACACCACCCCGGTTACCGGGCACAACTATACCGACGCCACCATTTTGGGCGAGACGCAATACTGCTACACGGTGCAGTCAATATGTAGCGGAACCACCAGCATCCCTTCCGATCCTGCGTGTATCACCACTCCATACCAGCCCACTTGTTATCCGATTGGCAACGGCACAGGCACTTGCTACACTCATCCGTTCAACACCTACTATAAATACTCATACACCCAGCAGATATACAAAGCCACAGAAATAGGAGCGCAATCAGGAAATATCGTAGCTCTCACTTTCGATTATTTCTACACTTCACCCATTACCATGAATGATATTACGGTGTATATGGCCAATGTCAACCGTGAGACCTTCGCTTCCACTTCCGACTGGTTGCCTGGCTCGGAACTGAACCAGGTTTTCCACGGATCAGTTTACTGCTCCAATGTTTACTCAAACAAGGTAACCATCAACTTCGATGATATATTTGAATGGGATGGTCACAGCAATATTTTGGTAGCCATCGTCAATGGTCAAGGCTCTTACGAAAACTCAAATCCCCGTTTCTATACCCATACCACCTCCGGTAACACGGTGTTGCATGCTTACAACGACGATAACACTTACAACATTCTCCAGCCTTCCTCCGGCAATCTCAGTTCAGAAAGAAACAACATGCAATTCTGCTTCGGCCCTGAACCCACCTGCTATCGCCCCACCCACCTCACCGTGGTCAACACCAGCGATGTGCAAGCCACTTTCTCATGGCAACGCCATAGCAGCGGCGACAACAGCTGGGAAGTGGTAGTGGTTCCCGCTGGCTCCCCGGTCAGCACCGGCACCCCGGTTCTGGTAAGCGACACCTTCTACACCGCAACAGGTCTTTCAGAAAACATAGCTTACGAAGTATATGTCCGTTCGTATTGCTCCAGTGACGACCAAAGCGAATGGGTACACACTGATTTCAGGACCCGTTGCGTCTCCATCCATGTAGGTGTTCCTTACTATGACAACTTCACCAGCTACGGCACTGGCACCGATGCCTTCCCCTACTGCTGGTACCGCGAGACCACTCACGAGAGCATCTCCTATCCGTATATCACTTCCACTTCCGCCACCACGGGACAAATGGTTTTCTTCTCCAACGCCAGCACCTACTCACTGGCTGTTTCGCAGGGCATGGATCTGTCTGCCTATCCGGCAGGCTCTTTGGCACTGTCTTACTGGATTGCCCAGGGTCAGGCTACCTACGGAAGAATGGATATCGGTGTCATGACCGACCCCACGGATATGAGCACCTTCACCCTGCTGAAATCGTATTATCCGACAGATTACCATGAAACCGGCTACTTCCAGGAAGATTATATCCTGCTGACCGAGAGTTATCCCAACACCGTTTATTTCGCCTTCATGACACCCGTTAGTGGCAATAACAGCACCAATATCACCCACCTGTCCCATGTGAAAGTTGACATGGCCCCCAACTGTATGCCTCCTGCCAACCTCGCCATCTCTGAGGTCTCTGGCACTTCCGCTGTGGCAAGCTGGGATGAAGCTTTCTTCTCCGCCAACAACTACACCCTCGCCTACGGTGCCGCAGGACAAACTCCTACAACCACCATTGTGGACGGCACCAGCTTTATGCTCACCGGTCTGACCCAAGGTACCGAATATGAGGTAATGCTGTGGTCGAACTGCGATAATGGCGAGGCCGACACACTGACCGCCAGCTTCACCACCCTGGCCTTCATCGAATGTACGGCTGGCTCCAATACCTGTACCATCACTGGTGCTACCTCTACAACCGTTTACCAATTGCCTGTCAACAATTTCTATAACTATAGTTACACTCAGCAGATTTTCACCGCTAATGAAATTGACACCGCACATACTCCGACCGTCATCACCGGTGTGGCTTTCAGCTATGCTTATAGTTCACAAAACACCGACAAGACGGATGTGAAAATCTATCTGGCTCACCGCAGCACCAGTACATTCTCATCAAGTACTGACTGGACACCCATCAGCAGCGCCACCCTGGTTTACGAAGGACCCCTTGTATGCTCACAGGGTTGGAACACCTTCACTTTTGACGACGGTTTCGCCTATAACGGAAGCGACAACCTGGTACTCATCGTGGATGATAATTCAGGTGCATACAATAGCAATACTTACACCTTCGATGCCCACACCCTGACCACCAATTCCTCCTTATACTACCAAAGCGACGGAACCAATCCTGATCCGGCAAACCCGCCTACAGGTACTCTTTCCACCGAACGCAACGATGTCAAATTCCTCTGTTGCGCACAAACCGCACCCATGAGCTGTCCACCTCCCTACTTATATGTTAGCGGAACCGAAGCCGAAAGCGCCACATTGGCATGGAACGCCAACGGCAGCGAAACCGAATGGAATCTGGAATACAGAGCTGAAGGCAGCACCAACTGGACTTCAGAAGGCACCGTTTCCACATCTCCCTATACTATTTCTAACCTGACTACCGACGTAAACTATGAGTTCAGAATCCAAGCCGTTTGTGCCGCGGGCGACAGCAGCGACTGGGCCTACACATCAGCTTACATTCCCTGCGAAAGCGTTGAACTGCCTATCGTGGATAACTTTGACAGCTACAGTGCCAACGAGACACCATCATGCTGGATTATGAAACACAACGGCACTACCGCAACGCCATCTATTACTGCCGCTCATGCCTATTCCGGCACCAAGTCTCTGTATTTCTACTGTCCTTCCAATGGCAATTACGCATACGCTATCAGCCCCCGTATCAACGAGAACGTGGCAATGGACAGTCTGGAAATCATGTTTTATGCCTATACCGCTACCGCAGGTTACTTCATCGAAGTGGGTATCATGGAAGATCCTGACGATTTGAACAGCTTTACCGCATTAGGACAATTCAACCCCGCCAGTATCAACAACTGGGAATTGGCCACTTTCATTTCCAGAGCTTATTCGGGTGAAGGTCATTATGTGGCCTTCCGTGTACCACAATGGTATGCCAACAATATTTATATAGATAATGTCAACATCCATTACATTCCTTCCTGCCTGAACGTGAGCAATATTCACGCTGTCAACATCACGCCATACACTGCTGAAATCAGCTGGACCTCCAACGGAAGTGAAACGCAATGGAACTACGTCTATGGCCCCACCGGCACTGTGAATCCCGACGATGCCACACTGATGACCGCCAACACCAATACGATTACACTCACCGACCTTGCCGCCAACACCTTGTACGACATATACGTACAAGCCAACTGCGGCGATGGCGACCTGAGCATTTGGATGAGCGCCAGCTTCCGCACTGAATGCGCCCCCATGACACTCCTGCCCTACGAAGAGAACTTCGACAGCTACACAGGCACCTCTTCCTCTTCCACCAATGTGCTGCCCAGCTGCTGGTCACGTTATAACACCGGCACCTCTTATACCGGTTTGCCCACTGTATGGTCCAGCGCCGCTCACAGTGGTACCAACAGCATGTATTTCTACACTTACAGCTCCACCGACTATTCAGACCAGATAGCCATTCTGCCTGAAATCGATACCATTGCCATACCGATCAACACACTGCAGTTGTCATTGTATATGCGTTCTTATAGCACCTCCTATCCTTTCAACGTTGAAGTAGGTGTAATGTCAGATCCTAACGATATCAGCACCTTCCAGCTTGTTCAGACCCTCACGGTCAACGGAACCTCATACGTTGAAAAGGAAGCCTACTTCGACAACTTCACCGGCAACGGCAATTTCATCGCTTTGAAGGTAGCTCAACCCACTTCCAACTACAACTATGGTTACATTGACGACATCGTATTGAGCGCTATTCCCAGCTGTTCACCAGTGAGCGAACTGAACGTCAGCAATATTGCCGGTTCTTCAGCCTTGATATCATGGTCAAACGGCCATTTCGGCACAGTAAGCAGCTACACACTGGAATACTCCGAAGCAGGACAAAGCAACTGGATAACCGTATCCGATAACATCACCACCACTTCTCACATGCTCAGTGGTTTGGAGCCCCAAACCCAGTATGACGTGCGTGTAAGTGTCAACTGCGAAGACGGTGAAGAAAGTGACGGTATCGTGGAAACCTTCCACACCAGATGCTTGGCTGGCGGCGAAGTGGCTATCGGCAACGGTACCACCACCAACACTTACCTGCCTTCATACAGTTTCTACAAACACAGTTATAGCCAGCAAATTTTCACCGCTGCTGAAATGGGCGGTGCGGCCAACATTACCTCCGTGTCATTTGAGATGGCAAATCTAAGCCAGCAGAGACACTATACGATTTACCTGATGCACACCACCGAAAACGCTGTCAACGCATGGATACCCGCTGCCAACGCACAACAGGTATTCTCCGGTGACCATGTTTTCCAAGTAGGTTGGAACACCTTCGACTTCAGCACCCCATTCGCATACAATGGTATCGACAACCTACTCTTGATTGTGCTTGACGATAACGATTCATACGTCAGCGGCAACTCATGGTACACACATGCGTCCACCACAAACTGCGCAAGATACATCTACACAGACAGCGCTCCTTATAGCATTAGCAGTGTCCCCTCCTCTAGCGGAACCTCTCTGAGCGTGAATAACAACGTCATCTTCGGCGGCAATTGCGACTCTACGGCTACTTGCTTCGCTCCCAATATGTACGTTACCAACATCACTACCACCACAGCCGATGTGAATTGGGTTCCCGGTTATAACGAAAACGAATGGGAGATGGAATACACCCTCTATGGTGACACCACCAACTGGACTCCTGTCGCCAATCCGACCACCGGCACAGTCACCCTCGACCCGCTGACCTCCAACACCCGTTACACGGTGAGAATGCGTTCCAACTGCGGTGGAGGTGACCTGAGTGCATGGACCTATGCTGAATTCAGAACCGAATGCGGACAAAGCGCTATTCCGTTTGCCGAAAACTTCAACAGCTATGGCAGCGGCAACAGCGCATTCCCCGACTGCTGGAGCAGACACAACACCTACAGCACCACTCCTTATCCGTATATTTCCACTACCAACAACAGCGGAAGCACCGGTGGTTCTCTATACTTCTACAGCGGCACCACCAGCTACGATTTGGCCGTTACACCTGAATTCAACACGGATGTCAACACCATGGAAGTTACCTTCTACCTGCGAGTAGGTACTGCCACCAACGGCATGATAGTAGGTGTGATGACCGATCCCGAAGACTACGACAGCTTCGTGCCCGTTGACACGGTATTCTGTTCCGCCGCCAGCGTATTCGAGTACGCTGAAGTAGATTTGAATAACTATACCGGCACTGGTAAATTCATTGCTTTCAAGAACTATATGACCACTTCTGGCGCACTCTATCTTGACGATCTCAACATCACGCTGATTCCAAGCTGCAAGCGTCCCGGCAATGTCACGGTTTCCAATATTGACATGAATTCCGCTACAATCGCTTGGACAGAAAGAGGCAATGCCACCGCTTGGGAAATTGAATATGGCCCCGTCGGATTCTCACACGGCACCGGCACCATTGTTCCGACCACACAGAATCCCTTTACCTTGACAGGTTTGACCGCTGGCACCCAATATGACGTGTATGTTCGCGCCAACTGCAGTGCAGGTGACCTCAGCGACTGGGCACTCAACTATGTCTCATTTGCGACATCTTTCTGCGCAAGCACCGACCAATGCGAATACCGCTTTGTATGCACCGACAGTTATGGTGACGGCTGGAATGGCGCCTATGTGAGCATCGAGCAAAACGGTGTGACCGTTGCCACCGTGGAAGCTATCGACCACGAGCTTAGCAGCACCACCACTGTGGATACTGTCCGTATCATGTTATGCGACAATGTCAGCACAACCCTTACATGGCATTCAGGCTCCGATGATGACGAAGCCAGCTTGGCCGTATTGGCACCCAACGGAGTTGTGCTTTATAACGAAGCAGACATGTCCTCCATCAGTACCACCAACCTGCTGACCTTCACCACCGATTGCGATGCCGTTGCGCCCACTTGCGACGCTCCCACCAACCTGAATGTTTCCAACATCACCGAAAACTCGGCGACCGTTTCTTGGACCGCAGGAGGCAGCGAAAGCTCATGGGATGTGGAATACAAGCTGCACAGCGCAAGCCAATGGCAACAGACCACCGTGGCACAAACCAGCTTCGACATCACAGGGCTGACCGCTAACAGCAACTATGATGTACGAGTGAAGGCCCTTTGTGGAGCCAATCTCGAAAGCCAGTTTGTCAGCACTACCTTCACCACCCAAGGTGTGGGTATCGACAACATCACACTGCTGAACAGCATCAGCTTGCAGCCGAACCCCGCTGACAACTACATCGACCTGACCGTCAACAGCAATGTTGCAGTGAAAGAAGCTGTGGTTTACAATGCCTTCGGACAGATGATTCTGACCATTGAACTGAACGACAACCATGCCCGTATCGACCTCAGCGACATGGCTGCTGGCATGTATTTCGTGAGAGTGAATGGCGACAATGTGATGGCAACGAAGAAATTCATTAAACGTTAAGACGTGGAGACGTGGAGACGCTCACTTCGTTCGCTCGTTAAGACGATAATTGCCTTAACGCCTTGACGAATGCACGAAGTGCATGTCTTAACGCCTTAACGCCTAACCGAAAAAAAAACGGGCGAATTTCTTCGCCCGTTTTTTTTATTTCCTCCCGAAATCCGCGGGAATTTCACCCCAGGCACGAGTGTCCCATTTGATAATCTTGGTGGTATAGGTATTGTTATGTAACCACAACTCCGCCCGCTGTAACAGGTCAAAAATCTTCTCATTCTCCTCGGTAGGCAGCACCACAGACTTGTGCTTTTTATGCCGCACCCAGGCAATAGCCGTGATGCTGTCTGTATAAATCGGAATAGGGCTGTTCATCTGCTTCAGCAAAGCCAAGCCATGCACAATAGCCAAGAACTCACCGATATTGTTGCTTGCACCCTGAAACGGTCCCTGATGGAACCAGACCTTTTTGGTGGTAGTATGCACTCCGCGGTACTCCATCTGCTTGGTCACCATATTACAGGCCGCGTCCACTGCCAAACTATCCCAAATGGGTATGGGGTCATTGCCGCTCAAAAAACTCAGTCCCGCAGGCTTGGGTACCGACAGCTGCTGCTTCCTGTATTGCTCATAACCTTCCATAAAAGCCTTGTCGGCTTCCATCTTCGACTCAAACGACTTGTACTTGGCCCCCTCGAACTGATCGACCTGAGCCTTGCAAGTGGCCCAGTCCTCAAAAACGCCGGTAATGCGTCCCACCCAAACCACGTAATATTTTTTCTTTCCTGCCATATTTATTTGTTGAATCGTTGAACTGTTTATTTGTTTAATCGTTTATTCGTTTATACGAGGAGACACTCGCTTTGCTCGTTCGTAGAAACGCTCACTTCGTTCGTTCGAGGAGACGAACATATAGTCTTAACGTCTTCCCGAATGCACACAGTGCATGTCTTGACGAGCGAACGCAGTGAGCGTCTCCACGCCTCCACGTCTTTGTATCATTTTATATTCACCTGTTTATCATTCAAATTTTTTATGTAATTTTGCAAAATATATCCACAAAATTCAGGATGGCAAAAATATAAAACTATAACGTATGAAAAGGTTCTATCTTCCAAAATTTATCAACATTTTTTTCATGCTCACCCTGACCTTCGCCCTGTTGTTTTCCTGCCAACGAAAAAAAGGCGACGACATTGTCTATGAGCAAACTGTCCGCTTCGAGAACAGCAACTGGGACTTCACCCAGCGGACGTTGGAATTCACTGCCCATATCACCGACACCATCTCCCCTCATCGCATCGAAATGGAACTGAAATACGGTGACGATGACGAGCGAGTGGACCAGATGCCGGTCAGCTTTGCCGTTACCGCTCCAGATGGCGGGAAATCAGTGGTTTCCTCAGCTTTTGTTTTTGTGGAGCAAGACGATGAATCAGGCCTCACCAGTCAAGCCAAACAGCTCAGCGGCTCGCAGATTCAGACGCTTTACAGCAAGAAATATTTCAACAGATCGGGCGACTACCACTTCCGCCTCAACCGCCATTCCGACAAATTCGACAATTACAACATCCAGTCGCTGACGCTGAGAGTTATCCGCTTACCAGAATAAAGACATGGAGACGTGAAGACATGCACTGCGTGCATTCGTTAAGGCGTTAAGGCGTTGAAGTAATATCGTCTTAACGAGCGAACGAAGTGAGCGTCTCCACGTCTCCACGTCTCCACGTCTCCACGATTAAACGAAATGCTCGGCAATGCGCTTCATCTCTGACGAGACATTATTGCTCTCATACAAAATTCCATAGATAGTTTCCACAATGGGAATATCAGCCTTGAATTCCTTGTTCATCTCATGGATACAGCGGCAGGAGAAATAGCCCTCCGCAATCATATTCATCTCGAGGCGGGCCACACGTACCGACAATCCGTGTCCGATCATATTGCCAAACATACGGTTGCGGCTATAGCTTGAATAGGCTGTCACCAGCAAGTCGCCCAGATACACGGAATCGGAAATATGCCGGTCTTCCAACGGATAAATACTGGCCACAAATTTTTTCATTTCCTTGAGGCAGTTGGCGATGTAAGCGGCGATGAAGTTGTCGCCATAGCCCAAACCGCTGTAAATACCTGCTCCCAAAGCATAGATATTCTTCAGCACCACAGCCATCTCCGCTCCTTTGATATCGTTCGACACAGACGCGCGGACATAGCGGTTGGTGAAAAACTGAGCCACTGTCTTGGCCAGCTCCTCATTCTCTGAAGCCGCCGTCAAAAAGGTAAACTTCTCTTTGGCCACCTCTTCGGCATGAGAAGGTCCACTGATAATGGCTAAATTGGAAGCGGGTATTCTGAACTCGCTTCTCAAATATTCGGTAATCACCTGCATGGTTTCCGGCACTATACCTTTCACCGCATTGATGATTTTTTTCTGGTTCAGCTTGCTTTTCTTGAGAGGCTCAAGGGTTTTGTGCAAGAAGGCCGACGGCGTGACAATAATCACATAATCCGACTTGGCCACCACCTGCCGCAGGTCGGTGCTGATTTTAACATCTTTTGGGTTGATATATACCGAACTTAAGAACAAAGGATTGTGTCCGTAGCTGCTGATTCCCTCCACAATTTCTTCCTCACGCACCCACCAATGGATGTGCTCCAGATTGGCCGACAAGATTTTCACAATAGCGGTAGCCCAGCTTCCACCACCGATTACCGCCACTCTGTAGCGCATTCTAGTCTTTTTCTTACGTGCCGGAATCATCACTTCCGAAAACATATCCACTAATTCCATCCTATAGGGTTTTAACATTTTTTAATTGTGCAAAAATACAAAAAATATTCACACAAACAAGAAAAAAAACCACCGCCCACCTCAACATCAGCCACCTTCCCGCCGGCACCTACATCACCCACATCAACACCGCCTCCGGCAAAACCGAGCGGAAGTTTGTGGTGAGGAAGTAAGAGACATGTCTGTTATTTTTTTTGCAAAAATAAAAAATAAAACATCAACGTCTTCAACAAAAAGAATTATCTTTGCAAAAGAAAAAACAGACTATGACCTTTCTACAACAACTGGCCGGGACCATCCTGCAACACAGCGACATGCCGCTGAAAGACACGCTGATCGTGCTGCCCAACAAGCGCGCCCGGCGGATGCTGCAAAAGGAACTGGCCGCCGGCATCTCGCAGCCTTGCTTTTCCCCTACCATCTTCTCTATCGACGAGTTCATCCACAAACTGTCGGATTACACCCTCTGCGATGACATCGAACTCCTGCACATCCTGTTTCAAGCATACCAGCAGTTCGACCATGCCAAGAGCGAGAAACTGGCTTCCTTTCTGTCATGGGCCGAGACTTTCATCCACGACATCAGCGAGATAGACATGCAGTTGGCCGATGCCTCCAGGATTTTCGGCAACCTGTCGGACATCAAGGAACTGGAAACCGTTTTCGGCCGCGAAACCCTTAGTGCCAACCAGCAGCGCTACTTGAAATTCTACAGCAGCCTGCACGAACTTTACCTGGGTTTTAACAGTTTTTTAGACGAAGAAAAACTAGCCTACGAGGGCAAAATTTACAAAGATGTGGCCGAACATCTGTTGGACTATGCCCGGAAATTCAAGTTCAAACGCTATGTTTTCGCAGGCTTCCAAACCCTTTCGCCCTCCGAGATGGCCTTGGCCCAATATTACCACCTAGAACATCAGGCCGAATTCTATTTCGATATTGATGATTTCTATCGCAGCAATTACACGCCTTTCATCAATATCCTTCAGAATAAATTAAAAATCAAAGAACTAAACTGGATTCATCACGATTATGCCACCATTCAGAAAGAAATCTTTTTAGTGGGGGCCTCCAAAGCGATGAACCAGATTTTCTATGCGATTGAACAGTTGAATCGTATTGAGAAGGAGGAAGGCAGCCTCAACAATACCGTGTTGGTTTTCGCCGACGAAAAACTCCTCATTCCCTTCCTCCACTGCTACGACTGCAGCAAAGCCAACCTCACCATGGGCTACCCCTTGGCAGCCACCCCCGCTTACTCCCTGCTGGCCAGCCTTATCAGCTGTGCCCGCAATGGACAACGCTTCCAGAGCATGCAGCAGCAAGACGAAATGCTGTATTACCACCGCGATGTGTTCAGCTTCTTCAGAAATCCTCTGATTGTCAATTACCTGTTCAGCAACGCCCGACAGCACGGGGAGTTCATCAAAGACCTGCTGGCGCTCAACAGCATCCTTTATCCCCGTCAAGCTCTGCATTTCCCTGCCAATGGCACCCTCGAGGCCCCCGAATTTCCTGATTTGTCGGGCACCCCAGCGGATATGCTCCAGTCTGTCACCAGCTTCTTCGAACTGCTGCAATCACAGTGCATCCAGGCAGGCACGTCCTCCTTCGACCAGCACTGTCTCGGCATGATTATCGACGGACTGCATGAGGCCATGAACTATTTGCAGCATTTCCGTACCGACACCACCGACCTGGAATCCACAGTTTTCATTATCAATCACCTCATACAGCGCAACTCCATTCCTCTCAAGGGAAACCCGTCGGAAGGCTTGCAGATTATGGGCTTGCTGGAAACAAGAGCCCTGGATTTCAAAAACATCATCATGCTGTCGGTCAATGAAGGCACCCTGCCGGCTGGCCGCAGTTCCAACTCGCTGATACTGCACGAGGTGAAGCGCTATTTCGGTCTTCCCACCTTTCAGGAGAAAGACACGGTTTACGGTTATCACTTCTTCAGACTACTACAGCGGGCCGAGCAAGTCCATATTCTCTACAACACCGACTCCGACACCAGCCTGGCGGAAAAAAGCCGTTTCCTGAAGCAGCTTGACTTTGAAATCAACGCCCAGCACTTAAGTAACATACAACTCCATGAGCTGGTGCTGCCCACCATGGTCAGCTCAGAGCAGCAGAACAAAGAATTCAGCATTGCGAAGACCGACACCATCGTAAAGAAACTGCTCAACATGGAATACACTTACTCTCAACTGAACAACTACCTCAACTGTCCGCTCCAGTTCTACCTCAAGCATGTCGCCAAAATAGAACCTGCCGAGGACATTTCGGAAAGTGTGGAGCAGAAACTCATCGGCAACGCCATCCACGACCTGCTGGACAAGATTGGCCAACAATTGATTGACCACCCCACCGACTATCCGCGGATTATTGGCGAAGCCATGCAAGACATTGACACTTCCGTGGAAAAAGCCATGCGGAAAGCTGTTCTCCAAGAACATAAAAACAGCGACGAGAACAAGATCTACATCGACCTCAGCCGGGGAAAAAGCTTCCTGGCCACTGAAGTCGTCAAGAAGGCGGTCACCAGCTACCTCAGCAAGCTGAAAGATGATCTCGAACAGGCTGAAAAAGAGCAATACAGCTTCAAGATTCTGGCCACAGAGCAAAAGCTGACCGCCACCGTCAATGTGGACGACCAAGCTATAAAACTGAAAGGCTTCGCCGACCGCATCGACCTGCGGAAAGGTCTTGTCACCCTCTTGGACTACAAAACCGGCTATGTGGACGACAAAGGACTGAAATGCGATGACTTGTCCGACATTTTCACCAGCACAGAACACAAACAACTGCTGCAACTGCTGATGTACGCCTATCTCTTTGACAGAGGACAGAATACAGGTCGCAGGGGACAGGATACAGGGGTCAGTGATCAGGGGTCAGAAGACTGTAACCTGAAACCTGTAATCTGTAACCTAGAAACTGTCAACTGTCAACTGTCAACTGTCAACTATTCCTGCGGTATCATCAGCTTCCAGCGCCTGTACAAAAAAGAGCAGCACGAGCTATATCCCACTTTTCAGGGGACAGGGGACAAGGGACAGGGGACAGAAATCACTCCTGAAATATTAGACCTTTTCGAAAGCCATCTCATCAACCTGCTGCGTGACATCATCAACCCTGAACAGCCATTTGTCCAGACCGATGATGAAAATCACTGCCGCTACTGTGACTACACCGCCATCTGCAAAAAAAGCAACACACAGGATGAGTAGAGACATTTTCTAAAACGCCTCCACAAAATTCATCCACCTTTTGAATTTCTAATTTTTTAAACAAGAAAAACGATGAAATCTTTTTTCAGATTCACCGCTGGTGAGTGGGCTGCCTCCGCCCTCATTGGCCTATTGCTTTTGGCAGGCATTCTCTTCTATTTCCTTTACGAAAACAACGCTGTCGCCCATGCCGGTTCTGCGGAATACCAAGAACTATCATACAAGTTCGAACTGGAACAGCAACGGTTGAAAGACTCCATGAAAGCTGCGCATACAAAGGATTACAGGATTACAGGATTACGGAATGAAAAAGGCACCGGATTACAAGGTTATACACCTAGGACAGGAAAAGATCCCTCCTATCGTTATGATAAGAGCAAAGCATTTTCGGGAGACAGTTTGAAGAAACAGCCCCAGAAACCGCAATACGCCATTGTCAAGGTGGAACTGAACCGCGCCGACACCAGCGACATCATGCGCATTCCCCAATTCGGCAGCAAGCGGGCGCAGAAAATCGTGGAATACCGCGACAAGCTGGGTGGGTTCTATAGTCTCGCACAACTTCAGGAGATTTACATCCTACAAAACATCAATTTGGAATATGTCGAGAAATACTTTACTGCCGACCGCAGGCTGATCCGCAAAATCAATATCAACCAGTGCGACTACAAAACATTGGTTTCGCATCCCTATTTCGACAGCTACCTCACCAAGACCATCCTCAACTACCGCCAGAAGAACGGTCCTATCCGCGACATGTCACACCTCCGCGACATCACCCACATCTATGCCGAGCTGGAAGAGAAGTTGGTGTGGTACGTGGAGTTTTAGTCTTCACACCTTCCCGTACCCCGCCCCTTTCGGGCACCCGTTGGGAAGGATTTTTTCACACTTTCCATCCTTGGGAAGTGTGAAAAAAAACTACTTCAAGTACTCCATAATCCGCAGGGCGGCGGAGCGAGCATCGGTCAGGCTGTCGTTGATGGACATGGGGCGCTTGCAGCTGCCCGCCACATACAATCCCGGCTGGGCGGTTTCATTGTCGCGTGCATGCGGATTCACAGTAGTGGCAAAGCCATACGCGTCCGCACAATTGCACTGGCGAGTCAGGGTCTTGGTACCCTCCGAAGGTTCCATACCCACCATCAGCACCAGCAAGTCGGCACTCATCTTCAGCGGCAAGCCCACCAGCGTGTCCTCCGACTTGATCTGGATTTTGCCATCGTAGGTAGATGCCGCCTCAGAGATACGTCCACGCACATATCTAACCCCGTATTTCTCCTGCGACTCGCGGTACATCTCCTCAAAGCCACCGCCCCACATGCGCAAATCCATGTAGAATATATAGGTTTCCACCTCCGGCAAAAGTTTTCGCACCTCAATAGCCTGCTTGACCGCTGTCACACAGCACACCTTCGAGCAATAATGGTTGCCCGACTTCTCGTCGCGTGAGCCCACACACTGCAAGAAGACAATTTTTTTGGGGGCATCGCCAACGGCATTGAGAATCTTGCCATCCTTGAGTTTCTTTTCCAAATCAATGGAAGTAATCACCCCAGGATAGATACCATAACCCAACTCTTCCTTGCGATGGGCATCGAACACCCTATAACCAGTGGTCACCAGCACTGCATCGGCCTTATAGCGGGCTCCAGACGCATCCTGCAGCTCCCAAGCCATGATGCCTCCTGCCTCAGTGGCTGTGCTTGTCGATTCCACCGAGGTGATGGCTGTGGACAAGTGCAATTTGATATTGTCGCGGTCCAATTTGGACTCCATTATCTCTACCAAGTCGGCAGCGGATGAAAAATCCGGAAAGAGAAAGGCCTTGTCCCGAAGATTGTCCATAGTGGTTGACGATTTCTCGAAAAGCAGCACTTCGGTTTCTTCCACAGCAGCTAATATTGACGCCGCCTCTATACCGGCCGGTCCTGCTCCTATGATTGCGATGGTTCTCATTATATGTTTAATTGTTGATTTGTTTAATTGTTGAATTGTATTTATCGTTAAGACGTGGAAACGTGAAGATGCTCACTTCGTTCGCTCGTTAAGACGAAAGAAAATCATCTTAACGTCTTGACGAATGCACGCAGTGCATGTCTTTACGGATCTTCACACTTTCAGCACGGTCGGCTTATCCGGCATGGCCAGCACCTTTCCTGACACTCCCTTGTATTTCTCGTCGGGATTGTAAGCGATACCGATTTTGTCCATCAGCGTCTCGCACTGCACCTGATGCAGCTGCAAGCCCAGTGTCCACGGGTCATAACCCAGCAGCAGGCCTGTCAGTTCCTCATAGGTCAGCACCGGGATACCATAACCATCTTTGTCGTAGGTCTTGTGCTCCAGCTCGGCAATAGTATATTGCCACTTGTCTAGGAACATGCCGCAACCTGGGCAATTGGTGAGGATAAAGTCAGGCTCATAGGGTTCCATCGACTCGAACTTCTTCTTGGAGTTGGCCACTGAATAGCCGCGGTTTTCCTGCACCAGGTACTGGCGGAAGCCGAAGCCGCAGCAATGGCGTCTTTCGGGATAGTCAATCACCTCGCCACCCCAGGCTTCGATCATACCCGACAGCACATGCGGGAACTCCGACTTGCCCACACCTTTCTCCGGAAAAATCTTGGCATAATGGCAACCCACATGTTCCACAGCCCTCAAGGGTTTGCCCGTAAAGCGGTTCACCAGCTGGTATTTCATTTTGGGTTTCAGCTCATTTCTGAACTTAAAGATAATGTCAGAAGGATGAGCGATATTTTTGGGCAGCTCGAACTCACGGCCGGTGGCTTCGCGCAGGTATTTGCGAGCCTGCTCCAGCATGGCAGGGTCATGTTTCCACATCTCCACCATCTCGGTGAACACGCCAAACGAGGTAACACACGAGGGCACATAGTTCTCGTAGCCGTCCTCTGTCATCAGCGAGAACAAACGGGCCACCACCGTCATCGTGGTCTCAATCGGTACCACATCCGAGTGATAGCCGATACCCGTGCATGTATGTTGATTGGCCTCGTCCTTGATATCCTTGCCCAGCTCTTCCCGCATAATTTTCAGGAAAGCAGCCTCAGAGCCCGGAAAGAAGGTCTGACGGATACAACTCCTCTCATAGAAGTAATGGTCGTCCGCTATTTCCTTCTGATATTCGTTCCAGAAACGTTTTGGAATCTCACTCATTATTGTTTCCAATTAATAATTAACAATGAATAATTGTTAGTTTTCAGTTTTCAATTTTCAGTTTTCAGTTTTCAGTTTGTTTAACGACCAGCTCCGCCACATCCATCACCTTGGCCTCGGTGGCACGGGTGAAAGCCTTCTTGCACATCGGGCAGGCCGTGCAAATCAAATCGGGGTTGCCCGTCTGCAGGTTCTCCAAAGCGGCGTTGCGGATTTTCTCTTGCTGTTCCAGCTCAATCACCGTATTGCCCAGATTGAAGCCACAGCACAGGCTATGCTCTCGCTCCTCGGGAGTTTTCAGTAGCGTGGCCACACTGTTCAGCACATCGCGCGGTTCCTGATAGATGCCGCAACCGCGTCCCAACTCGCACGGGTCATGATAGGTCACCTTCAGCGAAGCGTCCTTGCTCACTTTCAGCTTGCCACTCTTGATCAGCATGTTGATATACTCGGTATGGTGCATCACCTTGATGGGCAGCTTGTATTCTTTGGTAAACGACTGATAGCAAATGGGGCAGGAAGTAACCAACAGTCTGGCATGCGACTGCACGATCAGCTGGGTATTCTTTCTTCTCAATTCCGAAGCCTGCGTATGGAAACCCTGCTGCATCAGCGGCCGTCCGCAGCAAATGGAGGCCTCCTTGTCCATGTACCAGTACTTCTGTCCCACCGTCTCGAAAATCTTCTCCATCGCCTCGGGAATGCCTGGTGTGAGATGCGACATACAGCCGGCGAAATACACTACACGGTCCATGGCGTTAAAAGCGCGCACAGTGTCCAAATAGCGGTAATTGTTCTTGGTGTCGAGCTCTTTCTTGTCACGCATCTGACGACGAATGGACATCAAATCGAGCTGCACCGGACAATCGCTTGCACAACGGCTGCACATCAGGCAGTTGTCGGCAATCTCGTCTTTCAGCATCTTGTAACGGATATCCCGCAAAAAATACACCGACTGTACTCCTTTGATATCCAGCTGTTTATTCAATGGACAAGCGTCAATGCAGATACCGCAGCGCGAGCAGGCACTCAGCTCATACATCGTGTAGCCCGACTTTTGCTCATCCTCTTTCACGCCCAAGCGACGGAAGAAAATGAGGAACACCTCGGTAAAGATGTGCATATAACGCGAGAAGGGCATCGCTGTAAAAAACACCCCCAAAGCCAGAGAATATAGCAGCCAGCAGGTATATTCCACATATTCATTGGCAAAAGGCAGAATGTCGCCTATCGTTTGCGTAAGGAAACCGCCGTTGTGGTACATAGCGGCCGTCACACTCTCCGACAGCAATCTGAAAGGAAAGATGCACCACAGCGACACCTTGGCGAAGCGGTCAAAGATAACATGCTTGGTCACCTTCTTCATGCCCACAATGCGGCTGTAAATCATCTTCACAAAAGCAATAGCGATACCCGACAGCACCAAAAGCAGCAATCCGTCCATCACCTGCGTAAAGACCTCCGCAGAGGGGAAGGTGTCATGCTCATGCTGGAAAAAACGGTAGAAAATAGCCACCCAGAATGGCTTGCCGCCTTGGATGCCAAATTCCGCCTCGAAGAAGCCCACCACAATCAGCAGGAACCACCCAAAGGCGATGCTGGCGTGCATATAGCCCAGCATGAGATTCCGCTTGAAGATGCGGCGGTGCAACAGCGACTCCATAATGATCTCCCAGATAGCCGGCAAGAACTTCCAAGAGAGAATGTTTTTCCTGATAATAGCCCGCTGCAAACGGTCGAAGCCTTTGTACCATCTGATGTACTTCCAAATACAGAAAGCAAACAGCAGTACCACACCGATGCAGAACGGAATCACAAAGGGACTGAAATACTTACTCATTGTCTTTCCGTTTTGGGTCTGTTAATATTTTTCTCATATTCATAATCATCGAACGTAGATTCACCCCGCGAGGGCACACCAAAGTACATTTTCCGCACAGCATGCATGGTTTCAGTTCATTCTCCAAGTCCTGATACTGTTGCATTCTGAACATTGAGTGAATTCTCCTGATGTTGTAATCGGTAAACTGACGGGCGGAACAAGTAGCCGAGCAAGCTCCGCAGTTCATGCAGCGCTTAAACGACGGCACCTCTTCCTCCAGCTGTTTCAGCAAACGATTATCGGCCGTATCCATGTTGATAGACCGCGGTGTGGAGATGGCAAAACCGAATTTCAGATTTCTCATGGCTCGACCTCCAACACTTTTTTGCGTAATTCCATCCCGCCGGTCACTTCGAAGATTCTACGCACTTCCTCCAGGTTCTCCTCACGGATTTTACGAAGTGCGCCTGGACCATCACCGTGATAGTTGGCACCCAGTTTCGGGGCAATCTCTTCGATGTTCTCTATATACCACTCCCAAATGGGTCCTTGCTCCGGATGATAAGCAGGATCAACCTTGTCAGGATGTACACAATAGCCTATCTCCAGTATATTGGAACCGATGGAATTCATCAGTTGTTTTTGCTGGCGACCTTTCTCGCTGTCCTTGAAATAGCCCAGTTCCTGTGAGCGTTTCCTTAAAACAGAGATCACCTCTCCCGGAATATTTCCTCTCGGACAGCGCGGCTTGCAGGACATGCACTGGCCGCAGTACCAGATGGTTTCCGAGCGGAGCAGCTTCTCTATCTCCTCCTCATCCTGCCGTTGCACCGTGTCGCATATACGGCGCGGGTCATAGTCATAGAACTCCGCCGCCGGACAAATGGCCGTGCAAACCCCGCAGTTCATACAGGCTTTCAAAGCCTCGCCGAAACGAAGATCCTGCATCAGTAAATCATGCAAATTTCCCATATTTATTGCATTTTTATTCTATTAAACCTCATCAGCCTGTAGAAAAAATTTGGCAATGCCTTGGCCCTGTCATGCTTCAACAAATCGACAAAAAGATGAAGCTTGCGGGCTATCGGTATCCTGTAAGTCTCCACAAATTCTATCAGCGTACCATCAGGATCTTCTATATAGGTGAAATGCCCCGATGCCTCGCCCATGTTGAACTGGCTCTGTCCGGCACAGCTGTCCACCGTAAAAGGGAAGCCTTTGGACTGGCAATACGATTCCAATTCCTTCATGTTGATGGTATCCATGCAGATCTGGATAAAGCCAGGGTCACCCCAGTAACGACCCTCGTAAATCTTGCGGGGCTGGCGGTCCATTGCCACCACCAACTCAATACTGCCGGGTCCCAAAAGATTGGAGAAAGGCCCTTTCCTCGGTTGTTTATTTTTCAAAAGCACCCTGCGATACCGTTGGTCTCCCCCTCTCAGAAAAGCCAAATCCTCGAAAGTGCCTGTCTTGTCATATACGATGGTATCGAAGCCCAAAATATCCTGGTAAACAGGCAACGCTTTCTCCACATCGGTCACACCTACCATCATGCCGGCCACACCGCCAGAGGGAAAGCCTGTTTTCACACAGATGATTTTGTCCTCCACTGCCTGGAAGCTGTTGCCAAAGGGGTCTTCGATGAAGAAGGTCTGACTGCCATCGGGAGCCGTAGCTATTGGCCCCACCTTATCATACTTGGCACTCAGCTGCTGGTGAAAAGCCCTGATATCGTAGCATCTCAGCTTGGCTACAAATACACCGAGATCGGCCACCTGAATATCGAAATCGACAGGCTGCGGTTTACGCTCTGAATACTGCCATATTTCGAAGCCGCCACCGCCTTGCAGGTTGATGGTGACGCATGCATGGCGCTTCTGCGGCGACTGTCCCGTATAAGGCAGCATGTGCTCTGCCACCGTGTCATCTTCCAGAATCTTGATGTCCATCTGGAACATGTCGATATACCATTTCCAAGCCTGCTCAAAGTTTTCCACTCCGATGCCGACTTGCTGGATTCCTGAGAAGAAATAGTTTTTATTCATTTTTTTTATTCTTTTTCGTTAAGGCGTTAAGGCGTCAAGACGTTAAGACGATTTCTTCTTTTCGTTTAGGCATGAAGGCGTTAAGGCGATTTTGTTTCGTCTTGACGAGCGAACGCAGTGAGCGTCTCCACGAATGCACGCAGTGCATGACTTCACATCTCCACGTCTCCACATCCCTACATCGATTTAATGCTCCTCGCAATCCTCGCTGCCAGTCCGGGGAAGAAGCGCTTGATGTACGCCATCAGCAACTCCTTGCGGCCCACCAGCACCTCGCGTTTCTCCCGATGCACAGCCCTGACAATCTTGTTTGCCGCCTGTTCGGGTGTAACCCCGCCAGCCTGACCGGCATCCAGTTTGCCATGCCGTGAGCCGTCTTTCTCCAAAGCGTAAAAGGAAATGTTGGTCCTCACGCGCCCTGGACAAACAATGGTGACACGGATATTCTGCTGGTAATACTCCGCCTGCACTGTCTCGAAGAAACCATACAGGGCGTGCTTGGCCGACGAATAGGCGCAACGCAACGGAAAGCCGAACAAGCCGGCAATGCTGGTGGTCACCACCAGCTGTCCCCCACCCTGCGCGATCATCCTGGGCAGCACCGCCTTCGTCAGCACCACCGGGGCATAGAAATCAATATCCATCACCTTGCGGATGACACTCATCTGCGTCTCGATGGTGGTGGCACGCTGACTGATACCCGCATTGTTGTAGAACACATCAATACGTCCGAAGCTGTCCCATGCTCTGGTGGCCAAATCTTCCAACCCCCCGGTCTTCGAGAGATCGAAAGGCAGGATCTCCACCGCAGGTGCTCCCAGCGACAAACATTTATCTTTCACTTTTAGAAGGACGTCCTCCTCCAAAGCTGTCAGAATCAATTTGGCCGATTCCTGCGCAAAACGGTAAGCCGTCGCCTCGCCGATACCCGACGAGGAACCAGTAATCCAAACTACCTTATCCTGAAACCAATTCGCCATAAACAAGTCGTTTTACAATGAGTTGGCAAAATCCTTGGCACGTGCGGCTCCCTCGCCGGTATTCATCAGCAGCATCTCGCCATCATGAATCTCCCCTTGCTCCAAAGCCTGGTAAAAACCTGCCAAACAAACGATGGAAGCGGGTCCTAGAACAACATTCCGCTCCTTCTTTACCAGACGAGCCAAGTCCACCAAATCGGCCTCTCTCACTCTCAGGAATGTGCCTCCACTCTTACGCACAATGGGTGCCACAATCGGAAACATGCCCGGATTGCCCGTGGACAGAATCGACACTTTGGTCTGCGGATTGTCAATCACCGGATAATTTCTCTCATAGCCTTCGGGGAAACCAGCCTTGACGGCATTCTCCCAGCCCTGTACCATCGGGTCGCAGGTATCTTGCTGCACCAGCAGCATACGCGGCAGTTTCACCTCCGGAAATACCGGCGAGATGTCGCGCACACCCTTATCCACAGCGATAGGACCTGTACCGCCGGCCACAGCCTGCACATACACATCAGGCATACGACCCAACTGGCGCATGAACTCGAAGACCATGGTCTTCTTGGCTTCCACACGGATGGGGTCAATATTACCGGCGGAAATCAGCACGTGGTTGTCCTTATGATATGCGGCGGCCAGCTTCTTGGCGTAAGCATAGTCCCCGTCAGCAATATGGATGTGCTGACCGTGCGAACGAATCTCCTCCACCGTATCCTTGCACACGCAATCGGGCACAAACACGTTGAAATTCACACCCGCTTTGGCCAGATATTTACTGTATGCGGTGGCGGTATTGCCGGTCGAGGCTACACAGAACTCCTTCACACCATTCTCTTTGAAGATGGAGGCAGCCATGGAAGCGGCCACATCCTTGAAGGTGTTGGTACCACCATTAAAATCGTTACGGTAAACCATCACCTGGCAGTGAACACCGAATTTCTCCAATGCGTATTTCTCCATGAAATCCCATTCCTCGATAGGAATGGCACCTTCTCCGAAGGAAATGATATTCTCACGATGTTCCAAAGGCAAATAGTCGAAATACAGCCAGAAGCTGTCGGGAGACTGCTTGTACAGTTCCGGCAGTTTAGCATAATCGGCGGTATAACGAACATCCACATGGTTGCTGCCGCATTCCGGACAGCACTGGTCCTGAGCCAGCCACTGGGCGAAATTCTCCGTCACATGACCGCATTTTTTACAAACAAGTGAGTATTTCATTGTCGTTGATTTTTTTTTCGTTTAGACGTGAAGACGTTAAGACATGCACTGCGTGCATTCGTTAAGACGTTAAGGCGTTGAAATAATTAATTATTCGTCTTGACGAGCGAACGAAGTGAGCGTCTCCACGTCTCCACGTCTCCACGTTACTATTCTCTCACCAAACTCATCTGAGGTATCGGCTTGTTGTATTCACCGGCATCCAGTTTCTTCTTCACTTCTTTGAAGACCTCAATAGTACGGTTAACATGTTCCATCGTGTGAGCGGCGGTCGGGATGATACGCAACATAATCACACCCTTAGGCACAACAGGATAAAGCACCATTGAGCAGAAAATACCATGGTTTTCGCGCAGATCAACAATCAGGTTGGTAGCCTGTCCGGGGTCGCCCTTCAGGTAAACCGGAGTCACCGGTGACTGCGTTTTGCCCAAGTCAAAACCTTCGGCTTTCAAACCGCTCTGCAGTGCATTGGCGATGGTCCACAGTTTCTCGCGGATTTCAGGGCGGGTCTTGATGAGTTCCAGACGTTTCATGGCACCGATGACCATCGGCATAGGCAGTGATTTGGCGAAAATCTGTGAACGCATGTTGAAACGCAGATGATCCACCACATATTTCTCGGATGCCACAAAAGCACCGATACCAGCCATACTCTTGGCGAAAGTGGCGAAATACACATCCAGTTCGTCAATCACGCCGAAATGAGCGGCAGTACCGTCGCCTTTGGGACCCATGGTGCCGAAGCCATGAGCGTCGTCGATGAGCAGACGGAAGGGAAATTCCTTCTTCAGGGCCACGATGCCAGCCAAGTTGCCAAGGTCGCCGGCCATGCCGAACACGCCTTCGGTAATCACCAACACGCCTCCACCCTGCTCGTCGGCCAATTTGCATGCCTGAGCCAATTGTTTGCGCAAGCTTTCCATGTCATTATGCTGGTACACATATCTCTTGGCAAAACTCAGACGCAAACCATCCATAATACAAGCATGTGATTCTGAATCATATACAATCACATCACGACGGCTGGTCAGCACATCGATGATGGAAATCATGGCCTGATAACCGAAATTGACCAAATAACCGTAGGGTTTACCCACAAAATGAGCCAAATCTTGCTCCAATTGCTTATGATACTTGGTGTCACCAGACATCATACGGGCACCCATAGGAGCGGCCATACCGAAATCGCGAGCACCTTGGGCATCAGCCTCCCGAACCTCGGGCATATTGGCCAATCCCAAATAATTATTCAAACTCCAGTTCAGTACTTTCTTGCCGTTAAACACCATTTCGGGACCGATTTCGCCTTCCAAACGGGGAAACATAAAGTAACCATCAGCGTTGGCCTGATACTGTCCAAGAGGACCCGGAGTCTCTTTAATTCTTTCAAAAATGTCTTTCATAAGCCTAAAAAGTTAAATATGTTAAAAAAACTTAATTTTATATATCTCTCTATTTCAATACATTACAATATTTCACCACTGATATTTATAACAATGCAAACATACACATTTTTTTTTTCATGGCATGAATTGTTCAAAAAAATATGGATCCAAAATGCAATTAATTTTTCATTCAGATAAAAATATGACAACATTTACATTTAATAAGGGTTTAACAAAAACACTTTAGTGTGAATAAAATTTATTAAATGTGTGATTTATATTGATATTTTTACTATTTTTGCAACTTAATTATTTTAATGAGAAAAGTGCATCATAAGAAAAAAAAAAACAAATTAATAAAAACACAAAATCAGACAATGAATTTAAAAGCGACGTTTTTTTTGAAAACTTTCTGTTTAGCGGCGTTGTTCAGCTTCTTTTGCGGCTCAGCTTATGCGCAAACAGAAACTATCACCAAAAGTTTCACTTCAAGTGGTTCTTGGGAAGTTCCCTCAGGGGTTACCTCACTGACCATCGAATGTGTCGGTGGCGGTGGCGCTGGTGGCTATGTACACGGCAATAGTTTGGCATTTCGTAACAGTGGTGGCGGTGGCGGTGGCGCATACGCCAGAAAGGTTGTCACAGTCACCCCTGGAGCAAGCGTTGAGGTAACCGTTGGCAACGGTGGACAAGCATGGGCCACAGACGGAAACCAACACGATGGCGGTGATTCATACGTCAACATCAACAGCGTTTTGACCGTCAAAGCCGCAGGTGGCAAAACTGTCAAAGGAACCAACACCACCACTGGTGCAGCGGGTGGTGCCATTAGCGACTGTATAGGTGACCAAATATACGCAGGCGGCAAAGGTGCTAACGAATATACCACTTTGGCGATTCTCAAATATCCTGGTGGTGGCGGTGGCGCAGCCGGTTCTACCGGTCCGGGCAACGCTGGCAATAATGGCGATGGTGGTGCTGCCAGACCTGACTACGGTGGCAAAGGCGGAGACTCAAAGATCGTGATTGGAGTAGGTAGGTCAGGAGATAATTACGGTGGTGGCGGCTCCGGCTCCCAATGTACTGGTATTGGTGGTGAATATGGCGGCAGTGGTGCCAAAGGTTATGTCGTCATTACCTATGTAGCTCCGCCAGTATTAGCCGTTGACGATATGGCAGACACTGTTTGCTCTGATGCCAGTTTCACCATTAACCCCACAGGTACTATTCCCGTAGGAACAACATACTCATGGTCTGCTCCCTCCGTTGCCGGCATTAGCGGAACAACAAGCGGTAGCGGTGCCTCCAACATTAGCGGCACACTGACCAATAGCACTATCAATGATATTGACGTGGTGTACAATGTCACTGCTTCTTTTTCCTCTTATACTGACAATTTCACTGTTACCATCACCGTAAGAGGTATTGTTAACGCCGGTATTATCGGTGACAAAATTATCTCTTGCAACGCTGGCGACACCCTCAAGAGCATCATCAGCACGACAGATGCCTCCGGCAACGGACAATACAGCTGGGAAAGCTCCAATGACGGACTGACATGGGTAGGAGTTGAAAACGCCACCGATAAGGAATATACACCATCATACGCCGGATTCATGGGAACCACCTATTACCGCCGGCTTTTCTCTTCTGAATGCACCACACTCTACTCCAATATCGACACAGTCAACTATCCCGGTAACGTTTCTCCCGGCGAAGTGACCTCCACTCAACCCAAAGAATACTGCAAAGACAGTACCATCATCGCTACTTTGAATGCCAACGCCACTGTTGCCAGCGGTGCCAGCTACAGCACACAATGGCAAAGCTCAACCGATGGCGGTGCCACCTGGAACAATATCTCCGGCGAAAACAACAACACCTACAATGTGCACATTGTGGGTTTCACCACTCCTGTCAGTTATCGATACACCATCAAACTGCCAGGTTGCGACTCTGTACCCTCAAACAACCAATGGGATTACACACTCCATACCAGCCCCGTCATCAACAAGCTCATACCCAGTGACACCTGTCCAGGACTTGACGAATATTATATCACCGCTGATATCACTCCTAACAGTGGCACCTATACTTATTTCTGGGATGGTTCGGTAAACGGAACTCCTTATAGTATAGACACCATCCCTGCTTCACCTTATCCTTGCAGTCAGGATTACAATTACAAGCTGACAGTAAAAGATGAACACGGATGTCCCAGCAACACTATGAACGGTACATTCTCAACCCCAGGTGAATCTCATTGGAGTCCCGTTACCGAGGTTAGTGCCCAAATCAATACAGCTAACTGCACGTATATTGTTCCAAATTTGAAAGACACCATCGAAGCCTTCTTCCATACCACTTGCAACCTCATCGTCGATTCCACTTATGCTCAGGTTGACACCGCCGGCACAGAGATTGCCCCTAACACCACTGTTACAGTGGTAACAAATTATAAAACAGTATGTGGTACCACTTATAATATTTCTATCGATGTAAAAGCTTCTGCCGCTCTTCCTCCCTTTTCCGCGGCTGACGTAGATTTCGATGATTCAAACGACACCATCAGATTATATTATGGTGTTTGTGACACCTTGTATTATGTGCACACTCCCACTTATTCAACCACAGGTTCAAGCCCATACAGCATAAGCGATCTAACCTTGTCTAACGACAAGAGCAGCGCTAACGAGGGTGCTATCTTGGGTAGGATCACTGCTGGCGAATACACTATCGTATGGCGCCTCACCAGTCCTTGCGGCACTTTCATTGAGTACCCCAAGAAATATGTAGTCGTTTATCCTCCTTGCGGTGGTACCATGACCGTTGAAGATGCCGACCACATCGTATATCAAACCGTACGTGTTGGATGCGAATGCTGGACCAAACCCAACCTCAAAACCACCACAGGTGTGACAGGCAACAGCTATGTATATCAAGAAAAGGACGCAAATGTAGAGAAGTTTGGTCGTTTGTACTCCTGGTATTCAGCAGTGGGTCTGCCCGAGAATTCCACCAATGCTCCCGACACCATCACCGACCCCGTAAGTCACGTCAGGTATATCCAGGGTATTTGTCCCACAGGCTGGGCTCTTCCTACCACAGCATCATACGAGAGCCTGCTCCACGCATCCGCTGGCGATGTTGCCAACCTCAAATCAACCAACACCACTGTCTGGTTGCCCGGCATGTCTGGCACTGACGCCACCGGCTTTACCGCAGTCGCCGCAGGCTACTATATGGGAGTAAGTCCCTATTACTGCGACATTTTGGGTGAGGCTTTCTTCTGGACTTGCGAAGGCGCCCCCACCGAAGCTAAAGGAAAATGCTGCTCTATCACACTTACCTGTCCCACTCTGCTGTTCAACACCGTCGAGTCAGGCAAGGGATTCAGCATAAGATGCGTCAAACGCTCCAACAACTAATCTTGTTGGATTCTATAACAAAAAAAGAGGTTGGACTTCCAACCTCTTTTTTTTATGCGTTTTTCTGCAAGTCTCAACAAAGAACTTGTGTGATATGAATTACGTCAAGAAACACTACAATTTCCAGCTTACATACGAAATTTTGCTTCCCCCTTCCAACCAATGACGTTCATAAAAGGTTTGTATCTCCGTTAAAATATCGGGAGCCCCTCCCGCATAAACATCCTCGATATCCTCTTGTAAATGCCACTGCTGTTGAGGAATCACTTCACGGATATAGTCATACAACAGACGACTGTCAGTTTTCAAGTGCATCAGCGCATCCTCCTTGAGAAAACGCTGGTATTTGGCCACAAAATGGGGCGACATCAAGCGTTTGCGTTCCTTGGTGGGCTGTGGATCAGGGAAAGTAATCCAGATCTCACTAACCTCATTTTCACCGAAATAATAGAAAATGTCATCAATAGCAGTGCGCAAGAAAGCCACATTGGGAAGCTGCAGTTCCAAGGCGGTCTTGCAACCACGCCACAGACGGGCACCCTTGCGATCCACGCCTATAAAATTCTTATCCGAGAAACGCTGTGCCAGAGCCAAGGTATATTCGCCCTTGCCACAACCCAGTTCCAAAACAATAGGGTTGTCATTATGAAAATACTCCACACCCCATTTGCCCTGCATGGGAAATCCGTCTTCTCGGATATTATAAGAGGTGTGCTGGAAAAGATTCTGAAAAGTTTCATTCTCGGCGAAACGAGCCAGTTTGTGTTTTGACATGTAGATTGGGGATTAGGGGTTTAGGGATAGGTTTTAGGGACAGGAAGATGAGAAAATTACAGGATTACACGGATTACGGGATTAAGGGATTGTAGGTTTTGAACTATCAACTATAAACTTTATACTATAAACTTTATACTATAAACTATCAACTATTCTGAATCTGAACAAGTTCGGCATAGCGTCCATTCAGCGCCATCAATGCTTCGTGATTGCCTTGCTCCACAACACGTCCTTCCTCCATTACGTATATCTTATCGGCATTACGGATGGTGGAAAGTCTATGGGCAATTACAATAGCTGTACGGTGTTTTATCATCTTATCCAGTGCGTCCTGAACCAGCCGTTCCGACTCCGTATCCATAGCGGAGGTCGCCTCATCAAGCAAAAGAACAGGTGCGTTTCTCAGCACGGCACGGGCAATACTCAGCCGCTGGCGTTGGCCACCCGAAAGATTCAGTCCCCGGTCACCGATATTCGTCTCGAAACCATTGGGTAAAGAACAGATGAAATCATAAATGTTAGCCGTTTTTGCAGCCTCTATAATACGCTCTTTTGACACGTTATCCATGCCAAACGAAATATTATTGGCAATACTGTCATTAAACAGCACAACATCTTGGGATACCACCGCAAACAAAGCTCTCAGATCGTCAATTTTATACCTGCGGATATCAATACCATCAATGGAGACAAAACCCTCAGAGGGGTCGTAAAAACGAGGCAACAAGTCAACCAAAGTGGACTTGCCAGCACCAGAAGGACCAACCAAAGCGACCAATGAACCCTTGGGGACAGTGAGATTAATATCATGTAGAATCTCTTGTTGATCGTATGAAAAAAACAGATGGTCAATTTTCAACTCACGTTCAAAGTCATGAACGGACAAAGCGTCATTTTCCTCCAAAATCAACTCATCAGCATTCAAGATCTCACACATACGATCCATTGCCGACAAACCACGACGATAGTTGGAAAAGGCGGTGGAGAAATTTTTGGAAGGATTGATAATCTGTGTAAACAGGGCTATATAAGTGATGAAAAGTTCTGGTGTAAGCGTGCTGTCAGGACGCATAACGCTCATACCACCGAAAACCAGAATAATCATCACCAAGGTGATGCCCATAACCTCGCTCAAAGGGGAGGCCAAATCCACCTTACGATATATTGTTCTCTGTATTTTTGTATAACGCTCGTTACTTTCCTCAAAGGCTTTTTCCGCATGCCTAAAGGCATTGAAAGCCTTAATGATACGGAGACCTGACAAGGTTTCCTCCACATGAGACAGCAGACCACCCAAATACTCCTTGGAATGTTTGGCATTGTGTCGCAAAGAACGGGAAATAGAGGAAATAACATAGCCTGCCACAGGTAAAAGCAATAGAACAAAAAGTGACAAACGGGGACTGATCCAGAACAAAGCAATCATGTACATCACTATCGTCAACGGTTCGGTAAGGAACTGTTTTAATGCAGTCAAGATGGTATATTCAATCTCGTGGGTATCATTCACCGCACATGAAATCACATCGCCTTTACGTTGATCGTTGAAATAAGACAGAGGAAGGATAAGAATCTTGTCGAAAAGCGCATTGCGCATATTACGCACCACATCACTTCGTACTGGTGCCATAAACCATTGCGCCATAAAAGTGAAAAAGTTCTTCAAAAAGAAAAACAAGACCGCCAGTATCACCAATCCCGACACCTGGTGACTGGCTTCCTGCAGGTCGATAAACGAAGAAAGAATATTCATCATAAAAGAGCCAAGTACACTCAAGCGCGATAAATCCATACCAAACAAGACTGCGACAAATGGCTCAATCAACAGAAGAGAAAGAATGGAAAAAGCGACAGCCAGAATATTAAAGATGAAAACCACTATCAGTTTATACCAATACTGGCTCAACAAAAAACTCATAAAGTTGCCGTCAGGGAATTTCTTCATTTTTCTTTTTTTGAAAAAAAAAGGAGTTACGCAGAGAACGCAACTCCTTTTAAACTTATTTTTGAATCATAAATTATCTTGCGATAATCAGTTTCTTCGTCATCACAGCACTGCCATTGACAGCCTTGATGAAGTAGATACCTTGTGAGAAGTTGTCAACCGGCAGATTAATGATTTGGTTGTTATCATTAAGTTCAACCTTCATGCTGGTAACAGCCTTTCCACTCATATCATGTACAGTAATAACAGTCTGACCCTCGATACCACTCAATACAACATTTACATTGTTAGAAGCAGGATTCGGGTAAACATTCATGTTCATAGCTTTCTCAGCAGCGCTTTCTTCAGGAGCAGTAGTAATAACCGTCTGGTTAGAAATAACAGGTGAAGTAGAAGCACCTACGAAAGTAGAGTCAACATAGATGTCGAAGGTATCGAATGCAATGGTATCCAAAGCTGTCAAACCAACATGACCATTGTAACCACCAACCTTCAAAGTACTCTTATACACATCACCAACTACAGATGTATATGGACCAGCTTTGATTACAGCAAATGAGAATGTGTAAACACCTTTTGCTTCAGGCTTGAAAGCACCGGTTCTCACCGTGATCTTACGAGCAGGATCAGAACCAGACTTAGTTGTCAAGAAATGCATGAACAACCAGTCAAACTTATAAGCGTTAAAATTGATGAGTTCTGAATTCGGGAAGAAATACTCAGACTGGTTGAAGAAACATGACTTCACACCCACATGCTCAAGAGCAGGAGCATTTTCATGGTTCACATCGAAATCATAACTTGTATTGTAGTTAGAAAGAATAAAGTCCATGTTTGTACCCAACTCAGCATTTGTGATCGGCTGACCATTCTTGTAAATTTGAACAGCCACGAATACTCTCTCGGTCTCATCATGACACTCGTTCGTGATATACATCTCGAAACCAGCAGCATCACCAGAGCTTACTTCCATGCTATGGATATTCTTAGTGCTGTCAATTTGACGGAAGATGAAGGCAGGTCTGTTAGAAGCAGCAACCTTAATAACATTCAAATCAGCATCTCTTGAACAACCATAACTGTCGGTAATACCAATCTTGTACAATGTCGGAACGGGAATGCCATTCACAATTGCACTTGAATCAGGACCAACCTTCTTAGACATTTCAATACCAGATAGAACGCCACCATCAATATCGAAGGAAACATTATTCTTGTACCAAGTCAATTCAAAGGGAGCAGTGGTACCAGTGACAGTAGCTGAAATCATCAAACTATCGCCAACGCAAACAGTAGTGTCAGGACTTAATTCCACAGTAAAGATAGGATGGAAGCTAACCTTAACGGTATCGTAATTCACACAACCATTAACATCTGTACCAATCACAGAGTACTTGATAGAATCCACAGCAAAGATAGAATCGATAGTTGCACCTGTTGACCATTCATAGCTGTCTGCACCGGTCACCTTCAGAATAGAAGTGTCACCATAACAAATAGTAGGATTATGCGGAGCGATTGCAACAGTCGGCAGAGCATTTCTTGTTACAGTGATTGTACTGTCTGCACTCATACATGAAGTGAAAGATGTATAACGAACGTGGGCAACCACAGTACCGCCAGCTGAAGCAAATGTGTCAGGCAAACTAGGAGTAGGTACTAATTCAATTCCAGTGGTCAACAAAGTGAAGAAGTCTTCGGTAATAATTACAGTATCACCAGCGCAGAAAGCAGTATCTTTTGTCAACAGACTGAACTTAGGAGTTTCAAAGAAGGTATAGGTAATAGTAGAATCGAAATCAAATGCACAAGCCACATGAGAGTAACTGTTAGCGATCGTATCAATCAAATGATAGAAGAAGGTAACAGAAGTATCAGCAGTCGGAGTAGCAGTTAAAGTAGCAGTGTTAGTGGTGGAAGTAACATCCTTCCAACTCCATGTTTCAACTCCAGAATAATGAACAGTAGGAGTAGCAGTGATAGTATAAGTCTCATTAATATTTGAACCTTCGCAAATAGAATCATTATGCCAATTAGCACTATAAGTAATAGTTGCAGTAGGCAGAGCTACCTCAACAATCACGAGGGTAGAATCCTTTGAACAACCTTCTAACTTGTCTTCCACATGGATAGTGAATACACCAGCAGTATCAGGTTGACCAGCAAGTAAAACAGAACCATTATAATAAGTGATGGTATCGTTTGCATCCCACTTGGTAATAGTGTAGGCAGGAGTTGATCCAGCGCAATAGTAAACTGTATCGAACACTGGAATAACCGGCATACGTTTCTGGTGGAGTTTGAAGATCAAAGTATCGGCACTCGGGCAGTTAGGAGCTAAATCGTTGTTAGCAATAACCTTATAAGTACCCGGAGCAGTGATATTACCACCCACGATAGAAACATGAGCACCAGTACTTGTCGTAAAGTCAGCAGGAGTGATGGTGAATGTAGCACCTTCGCAATAAACAGCGGTGTCAGGACCAACATAACCAAATGATGTAGCATTGTAGGTAGGTACATCAGGAAGAGCCTGGAACACAATCTTCACAGAATCCAACGGAGTCTTGTAGCAAGTAGCGCTATAAGTACCATTTTCAGCTCTTACACCAACTTTAACAACAACTGTATCAGACTGAGTGAAGGTATGATACAAGGTATCAGCATTATCTGATTTCACAATCTCAGTACCAGCATTCCAAGTGAACAATCTGCTGTAAGAAGCATCGATTGCATTGGTAATCGTGGCAACGATAGTATCTTCGAAAGTAGTACCGCCGCAAAGGCTGCTAGCATCCTTGCTTGTCACGAGAACAGTAGGAATCGGAACTTCTACAATCTTATAGGGGAAAGTATTAGTACAGTTCGGAGTAACGTCAGTTCTAGTAACATAAAGTGTATGCGAACCATTAGTTGTCGGAATAGTAGTGCCAGTAGGACTATCATAGTGGAGAACAGTATTGGCATCAGCAGTGAAAGAATATGAAGGAGTTGAACCCTCGCAATGGAAAATTGTGGAGTCACCACCATTATAAGAGAGCGGGAAGTCGCTCGGAGCAGAACCCGGCAGAGCATGAATTGTCAAGTAATAATAAATGGTAGTATCATTTTCACACTGAACTGATCCATGAGTAGCTACCGCATGAATTGTGATAGTGTCAATGTATGAACCAGCATCTGTTCTGGTAATTATCATGTCTTTTGTTGCAGCAACATTATTCTTTTTGAAAGTATAAACTGTTCCAGCGGCAGGAGTAACATTCACATGAATAGTATCACCAGCACCTACTTCGTAACATCTATTGTGCATAGTATCGATAGCAATCTCTGAGTTATATCTAACTGCTACATCGAAATGAGGAGCACCTGTAATATCAACAACTACAGAAGAAGTGTCAGAGTAACATGAAACTCCATTTTCAGTATTCACATAGTATGCCCTATACGTACCATCAGCTTTATCAGTTTCAGGATTCTGATCATTTAACCAAGTGAATGTACCAATAGCAGGATTAGCTTGAGCAGGAGTACCATAGGTAATAGTTACATTGTTGTCGCAGAAATACTGTGTAGCGGGATCGAAATTAGGATGACCCGGAACTTCAATGACATTTACATTGAATGTGGAATCATTTACACAAGAATGATTATCAGTAACGGTTACAGTGACATTGAAATCAGCTGTACCAACAGGAATTGCCAAATGGCTAGAAGTTTCGCCAGTCAAAACAGTACCATTCTTCTTCCATGCGTAAGTATAAGGAGCAGCAGAAGAGGGAACAACAGTGATATTACTTGTTGCATTTTCGCAATAGTTCTGTTCATCAGTATTGATGGTCAAAGCAGGCAACTGCCAAACGTTAAGGTCAATAAACTTTGAGTTGCTACAACCGTGATTGTCATACACCACGATAGAGACACGTCTGTTATCATAAGCAGGTGAAACCCAAACAGTATCGAAACCACCAGCATAATGATATTCGCGAGCATACCAATTATAGGTGACGATATGATCTTTGACAGCATCATCCGGGAAATATCTGCAATATACTTTCAATGAATCGTATGAACAAACATGAGCATCGTAAGGAATGGTGATCAAGTCGATGTTCACAGGAATAACACGCAATGTATCAGTAACAGTATTTGTACAATGAGTAACAGTGTCATGGAAATGAGCAGTGAAAGTATGCTTACCAGCGGGGAAGCCCTTCATGCTGAATGACTGTTTGTCCAAGACATTGACAATCATAGGATCTGTTGTGGGAACAGGACCAGAGTACTCCCAATTATCGAAAACAACATCAGCACCACCAGGAACCATAGAAACCAAGTTCGTGTCACCGTAGCAAATCTCTGGCAGAGCAGTAATAGTAGCGGTAGGCAGAACACCATTATACTTCACGGTGATAGTATCGTTACCCAAACAAGCGGTAGCGGTATCCTTAGCAATCACTGTATAGAAACCATGCTCCAGTGAAGTGAACAAAGTGTCATACTGATAAGCAGAGGTATCAGTTCCTTTAACCAGACAGTACTGATATACCTCATCAGCAGGATTCATAGCTACGACAGCAATTGAACCACCAAATGGAGCCACGCAGTGAGTATTAGGATTCTGAACCAATGTGGGGTCAGGAGTTACTCTGCCGTTGGTAACATTATGAGTAGCGGTGTCTCTACAACCTGTGGTCATGTCTTTAACAATAACGGTGTAAGCACCATCTTCCAATGCGGCGAAAACAGAATCAGCCTGGAAAGCACCATCATTCAACTGATAGTTGTAAGTAGCGGCGGGGGTAGCATGAGCAATCAACTTACCATTGAACGGGGCTTCACAACGGGTGTTGGCTGAGTCAGCAAGTGTAAGAACAGGCTTGATAGGAGCGTCAATAATGACCTCATGGTTTGCATGGTTTTTACAACCATTGCCATCTTCAACAACCAAATAGTAATCACCAGCGGCCAGAGGAGCAAACACCTTGGAGGGTTGCCATGTAGCAGCACTGTCAATACTATATCTTACATAGTCGGGAGTAGTGAATTCAATTTTACCATTTACACCAACGCAGTAATCATTATTCTTAACCGTGTAGTTCACATCCTTCACAATCACAGGAAGAGTATCAACGGTAATATCGATAGTAGCATGGTTGGAGCATTGATGGGCAGGGGTAGTATAGTGAATCGTCACCGTCAAAGTGTCGGTATAAGTACCAGCAGTTGCATAGTTGAAAACAACGCTGTCTCTGTTAAGAGGGGCAACCAAACCAGTGCCACTCCATACGTAATCCAAAACATATCCCGTAGGAACAACTGAAGAACGGATAATCAGGTTTTCTTCAGCACAAACTGAATCACCAACATGGTCAGTGGTCAAAGTAATCTGAGGAACGCTGTCCACTGTCACAATAATGCACAACCAGTTAGCCTTCGGAGTTTCGCAACCGAAATCATTTGAAGAAGAAACATACAAAGTATCAGTTTCAGTATAGTTCTGAGTATAGGTTGTACCTGTTCCCAAAACGATTGTTTTGGTCTTGTCATACCAAGTTGAAGTAGAGGCATGAGCACCGTTAGCAACTTCGCGGGTCACAGTACCAGGTCCGCAAATAGCGGTATCGCCACGAACAGGAGTAGGAGCACCGATTGTCGGATAAGCCAATACTTCTACAGAGTCTTTACCGCTACATGATTTCACCACATGCAATTTTGTAACAGCGACAGAGAATACAATCAAAGTCGTGTCGGTCACATCATTAGTGTATGAGAAATGATAATTCGTTGAGTCAGCCACATTGACACCGTCCTCCTTCCACTGATAGGTAGTCAAGTCAGTAGGAGCGGCGGTCATTGAAGCCACATCACCGAAGCACAATGTATCATTATCAATGGTGATAGCCACTGTAGGATTGTCATACACCTTGACCGTAATGGAATCATAATCATCACTGATGCACTGGTTCACGGTGGTGGTATCCTGCAGTTTCAGATAATATACTTTCGTACCGGCAGCAGTAGCAGTGGGAACAGGAGCGGTTGTTGAAGTGATATTGTCAACATCCTCACCCCAAAGAACCTGCTGACCAGCGGGAGCTGTATAGGTCAGTGCAACCGGGGTCTCACCAACGCAGTATTCCACCAAAGTGTCAGTTACACTCGGACCAGCCGGAATCGGGGTGATTCTCACCTGGAAGGTATCCACACCACTTTCGCAACCAGTCACATTGTCGTGACGTTTTACATAATATGTATATGTACCCGCTAAAGTATCCGTATTAGGTGTGAACGACGGTGCATAATAGAAGGTGTCACCATCTAATGACCAATAAGCCACGATGTCGGCTCCATGGTCAATACGGAGACTATCATTGGGTTCCGGACCCAAAACGATAGAATCGGAAGTAGCTCTCTGGCAATAAGTGTAAGTTGAGTCTGACAAAGTAGGAGTAGTCGGGTGTACATAATGAGTATAATTATAATTCACCACGCTGTCGATACGGTAACCGCAGGTTGTGTCAACGTAAGCGATTCTATAATCACCGGTAGTATCCATAGTGTAAGGGGGCATGCCAACAGTCACAGGTTCGCAGTCCTTGATAGTATCGTTCTTTTCAACAATAGGGCCAGGGGTCAAAGTATCGGAGGCCAACACTCTGCCCGGATGAGACTGGTGACCACCAATCTGGTAGTATTCACTTTCTTCAACATGAGAATTCCAGTACAAAGAATTGTCGGTACCATGGATACGTTCTCTGATGTGAACAATCAGCATAACATCGCGGAAAACCTGGTTCCAGGTAACAACGATTCTTGATCTCGTATTGGTGAGGAATCTGAAATAAAAATAGTCGAAAGCTACATTACTAATGTTATAAGTACCACTGAAAATCGGAATAGCACCTGGGTACTCATACACAAAAGAATAATTTTCCTGCAACATGGGAGTACCCACCCAATGCAGTTCCTCATAGGCAGTTTGGAGGGTAATATTGCAGTAACGACTCAGGTCGTGCTGTCCGTCAAGGACATTCTCAAGACCATTCGGACCATCAACCCACAACTCGAGTTCAACGGACACTTTCGCACCTTCGTCAATACCCAAGCAATTAGCATCTGAGAAAATCATGTCATAGACATCGGTGGCACCAAATACCAGAGGACTCATGTAATGAGACAATGGCAAGTTGCCACCCGGCAGATTCGCAATGCCGTGGAGAGTGTCAGCATGGGGATTCGAAAGCTGGAAACAGCAGTCCCTCTGCGCTTGCGCTTGCATGCCAAACATCATTAAAAAGATGCTTAAGAAGCAAATCGATAATAGTTTTTTCATAAGATTTTGAATTTAATTGTTATTGTTTTTTTCTCTCTTTTCTCTCTATTTTATTGGTTTTTCACTGTTTATAAATATTTCTTGAGATTGCAGTACACTACAATTTCAACATGCAAAAATACATATTTTTTTTACATGAAACGCAAAAAATTATTTTTTATCGATTTTTTTTTTGAACAGAATGTTGTTAAATATCTTCCAACAGGTCTGGACGGCGTTCTTGGGTTCGTTTCAATTGCTGTTCCAAACGCCAGTCGTCAATTTTCTTTTGATGCCCTGAAAGCAGGATGTCAGGAACCTTATGGCCTTGATAATCAGCCGGACGGGTATAGACAGGTGCCGATAAAAGTCCGTCTTGGAACGAGTCCAACAATGCGGAAGTTTCGTCATGCAACACCCCCGGGATGATTCTGGCCACCGCATCCACAATGGCCATGGCCGCAATCTCTCCTCCGGACAGCACATAATCACCGATACTTACCTCCTCGTCAATGAACAACTCGCGCACACGCTCGTCCACTCCTTTATAATGTCCACACAAAATCATGATATTCTCTTGCAAAGAGAGACGGTTGGCATAATTTTGGTCAAAGGTCTTGCCATCGGGAGCCATGAAGAGCACCAAGTCGTACTTTCGCTCACTCTTCAGTTTCTCGATGCAAAGGGCGATAGGTTCCACCATCAACACCATGCCGGCCCCGCCGCCGAAGGGATAGTCATCCACGCGGCGATGCTTGTCGGTACTATAGTCTCTTATATCATGTGTGTGCAATTCCAAGTAGCCGCCTTTGACCGCCCTGCTGATAATGGAGCAAGCAAAAACACCCGTGAACATTTCAGGGAATAAGGTCAGTATGTCTATTCTCATAATTTATTTTTTTCCGTTTATACGTGGAGGCGTAGAGACGCTCACTTCGTTCGCTCGTCAAGACGATTAATTAATTACTTCAACGTCTTATCGCCTTAACGAATGCACGCAGTGCATGTCTTAACGCCTTGACGCCTTAACGTATGCCTCAGCACATCACCATCATAATCCCATCACGCAAAGGCAAAAGCACATTGCTCACGCGCTCGTCCCGCTGCACATAGTCATTGAATTCCATGATGGCTTGTGTATCCAAATCATGACGGCTCCCCTCCTCCACTACTTTCCCGCTCCACAGCATATTGTCAATCATCATCAGTCCGCCTTTGCGCATTCTGGGCAGCAGCAAGTCGTAAAATTCGCGAGTGCTTCTTTTCTCTGCATCCATGAACACCAAATCCCACTGGCAATTGAAGCTGGGGATCAGCTGGCGAGCATCACCGATATGGAGTCTGATTTTATCCTTATATTTTGATGCGTTGACATATCTGTTGATCATCTCCTCCAACTCCTCATCCACCTCTATCGTGTCAAGCATGCCTTCTGGAGCCAAACCTTCCGCCAGACACAGTGCTGAATAGCCGGTATAAGTGCCGATTTCCAATGCATGCACTGGTCTTACCAAACGGGAGACCATGGACAGAAAACGTCCCTGAAGCTGTCCCGACAGCATCCGAGGCTTGACTGTGTGCAAATGGGTATCACGGAACAACTGGTACAGCAATTCGCTTTCCGGGGAGGTGTGTGCCTCGCAGTATTCTTCGATCAGGGGGGTGGTGAGGGTTTCCATGATATACGGGGTTAGACAGTTTCCATGATTTTCGCAATTTCGGCCTCGGTTTTGGACAGTTTGTCCTTACACAATTTGATGAGTAAGGTACAGCGTTTGATTTTGTCGGAAAGCTCATCCACAGGGATGTCGGCGTCTTCCATTTCACTGACGATCTGTTGTAATTCCGCCAGAGCTTCGGTATAGGTGATTGTTTCTTTTGCCATAATTCAAAATTTCTGCAAAGATACAATTTAATTAGCAAATGTGCAAATTAGTTAATGACGTTTATACGTGGAGACGTGGAGACACTCGCTACGCTCGTTCGTGGAGACGTGGAGACGCTCACTTCGTTCGCTCGTCAAGACGGAAAAAATCGTCTTAACGCCTTCACGCCTTGACGAATGCACGCAGTGCATGACTTAACGCCTTCACGTCTTCACAAAAAAAAAGACCCCAACCAAATGGTCGGAGTCTTGTATATAAAAAGGATTTGTAATTTTAGCCGTTGAATACGGTGTCGAGCTGTACGCCACGCACTTTGGCGATGGTGTAAGGATCGCGGAGCTGAGCCAGGGCGTTGATAGTAGCCTTCACCACACTGTGAGGGTTGGAAGAGCCTTTGGATTTTGCCAACACGTTCTTCACACCAACACTTTCGAGGACGGCACGCATAGCACCACCAGCGATAACACCGGTACCAGGAGCAGCGGGTTTCATGAATACGAAAGAACCGCTGTATTTGCCTTCCTGAGCGTGAGGAATAGTACCTTTGAGTACGGGAACCTGAATCAGGTTTTTCTTGGCATCGTCGATACCTTTGGCGATAGCGGCGGAAACTTCCTTTGCCTTGCCGAGGCCGTAGCCAACAATACCATTCTCATTACCAACGACGACGATAGCGGAGAAGCTGAACGTACGACCACCCTTGGTAACTTTAGTAACTCTGTTTACTGCAACCAATCTGTCTTTGAATTCGATATCGGTTGATTTTACTCTTTTGATATTAGCGTTTGACATATTCCTCCTCGTATTAGAAAATTAAACCACCTTCTCTGGCTGCGTCGGCCAAAGATTTAATTCTACCGTGATACAGATAGCCGTTACGGTCGAAAACGACAGCGTTGATGCCAGCCTCTTTGGCGCGTTCGGCGATCAGTTTGCCTACCATTGCAGACTTTTCGGTTTTGGTAACCTTCTGGTTCTTGATGTCAGCAACGACAGAGGAAGCAGATGCCAGGGTAACACCGGCTCTATCATCGATAATTTGTACGTAGATGTCCCTATTGCTTCTAAAGACGGACATTCTCGGACGTTCAGGAGTACCGCTAACGATTTTGCGCACGCGGTTTTTAATCCTGTTTCTTCTAAATTCTTTCTTATTATAAGCCATTGTCTTAAATTTTCAATATTATTTTTCTGCTGATTTACCGGCTTTCTTTCTAACAATTTCACCCACAAAGCGGATACCTTTTCCTTTGTAAGGTTCGGGTTTTCTGTATGAGCGGATCTTGTTAGCCACCTGGCCTAATAATTGTCTGTCGATACCTTTGAGGATGATGATGGGGTTCTTACCTTTTTCGTTGATGGTTTCCACCTTGATTTCATCCGGGAAATCGAAAAGGATATTGTGTGAGTAACCCAAACTCAGGTCTAACTGATGGGAACCTTTGGCTTCGGCTTTGTAACCGACACCCACAACTTCCTGTTTCAGTTCGAAGCCTTTGGAAACACCGGTCACCATATTGTTGAGCAGTGCTCTATAAAGGCCGTGGAGGGCTTTGTGACGTTTCTGGTCGGTCGGGCGTGACAGTTTCAGATGACCGTCTTCCACTTCCATAGTGATATCGGGATCAACATACTGGTGCAATTCACCGAGGGGACCTTTAACGGTAACGACGTGAGATTTCTCGTCTTGCTTGATTTCAACACCTGAAGGAATTGAAATGGGTAATTTTCCTATTCTTGACATATCTGTATCCTCCTAATTAGCTAATATAACATAAAACTTCGCCACCGACTTTCTGTGCTTTGGCTTCCTTATCGGTCATCATGCCGTGGGAAGTGGAAATGATAGCGATTCCGAGGCCGTTCATCACGGAAGGCATTTCGTCAACACCAACGTATTTACGAAGACCGGGGCGGCTCACGCGTTTCAGTTCGGTGATTGCTGACAACTTGGAAGTCGGATGATATTTCAAAGCAATCTTGATCATGCCGGGGTGTACGTCATCGACAAATTTATAATTCAGGATATAACCTTTCTCGAACAAAATCTTGGTGATTTCGCGTTTGGTTTTAGAGGTAGGGATTTCCACCACTTTATGATTAGCCCTGATGGCGTTTCTCATTCGGGTTAAATAATCTGAAATCGGATCGGTATTCATAGTATCTTTCTCCTAATTTTAAATGTTACCAACTTGCTTTTTTTACGCCCGGGATGAGACCAGCGGAGGCCATTTCTCTGAAATTGATACGGGAAATGCCGAACTGACGCATATAACCTTTCGGACGACCGGTTAACTTACAACGATTGTGTAATCTGATCGGGTTTGAGTTGGGGGGCAGTTTCTGCAGAGCCACGATAGCAGCCTGCTTTGCCTCATAGTCATTACCATTAATGATCTTCTTTAACTCCTGACGTTTAGCGGCGTATTTAGCAATTAATTTTGCTCTTTTTACTTCTCTTGCTTTTAAAGATTCTTTTGCCATAGCTTATTTCTGATTTTTAAATGGTAATCCAAACTCTTTCAACAGTGCGAGGCACTCTTTATCATTATGGGCTGTGGTAACGAAGGTGATATCCATACCGTTAATTTTAGCCACTTTATCGATGTCGATTTCGGGGAAGATAATCTGTTCGGGGATACCGAGGGTGTAGTTACCTCTGCCGTCGAAACCCTTGTCGCTGATACCGCGGAAATCACGGATACGAGGGATAGAAACGGAGATCAGACGATCGAGGAATTCGTACATTCTGTCGCCACGGAGGGTCACTCTCACGCCGATGGGCATACCTTTTCTCAACTTGAAGTTGGAGATATCTTTCTTTGACTTGGTAGCTACGGCTTTCTGACCAGCGATCATGGTCATTTCCTGAACACCTGCTTCGATTAACTTCTTGTCGGCGATACCGAATTTACCGAGACCCTGGTTCAGACAGATCTTGGTGATTTTCGGGATACGCATCGCGGATTTGAATCCGAACTGTTCTTTCAGTGCAGGAAGAACTTCCTTTGTATATTTTTCTTTATATCTTGGTGTGTACATTACTTAATCTCCTCTCCTGACTTTTTTGAATATCTAACTAATTTGCCGTTCTCATTCTTTCTTCTGCCGATACGGGTAGCGTTACCCTGAGCGTCGATAAGCATCAGGTTAGAAATATGGATCGGAGCTTCTTTCTTAACGATACCGCCGTTGGGGTTCTTAGCGTTGGACTTAGTGTGTTTTGACACCAAGTTCACGCCTTCCACCATGGCACGGTATTTTTCGACATCTACCATCATCACTTTGCCTTGTGAGCCTTTAGAGTCACCGGCAATAACTTTAACGATGTCGCCTTTTTTGATGTGAATTTTCATTGCTTTTTGTTTTTAATTGTTTTTCAATTGGTCTTTGTCAATTGTCCTTTATATATAATTGTTGTATAGGCAACAATTAAAGTACTTCCGGAGCGAGGGAAACAATCTTCATATATTGTTTCTCACGAAGTTCACGGGCTACAGGGCCGAAGATACGGGTGCCGCGGAGTTCATCACCGGGGGTGAGGAGGACAACGGCGTTATCATCGAAGCGGATGTAAGAACCGTCGTTTCTGCGGACATGTTTCTTGGTACGGACGACCACTGCCTTAGAGACAGAACCTTTTTTGATATTACCTGAAGGGATGGCGCTTTTCACGGTGACGACCACTTTATCGCCAACGGTGGCATAGCGTTTTTTAGTACCACCCAGAACGCGGATACACAAAACTTCCTTTGCGCCGCTGTTGTCGGCCACTGCCATTCTTGTTTCTTGCTGTATCATAACTATTTAGCTCTTTCAATGATTTCTACTAATCTCCAGCGCTTGCTTTTGCTCAAGGGTCTGGTTTCCATAACTCTTACTTTGTCACCGATGTTGCAATCGTTTTTCTCGTCGTGAGCCATCAGTTTGGTAGTTCTTTTGAGGAACTTACCGTACTTGGCGTGTTTCAGTCTTCTTTCTACGCTGACCACGATAGTTTTGTCCATCTTGTTGCTGGTGACAAGACCTTCTCTGACTTTTCGTTTATTTCTTTCTTCCATGGGATAAATTATTTCACGTTTTCTTTCAATTCGCGCATGCGCAATTCGGTCTTGAGACGAGCCACGGTTCTTCTCTGCTCTTTGATCTTCTGAGGATTCTCGATAGGAGAAATGGCGTGGTTCAGTTTCAGTTTCACCAACTGTTGTTGTTCTTCCACTAATCTTTCCTTCACTTCGGGAGTGGAGAGTTCACGTATTACTTGCTGTTTCATTGCTCTTAAATTTCTTCTGAATAATCTCTTCTAACTATGAACTTGGTTGCGATAGGCAACTTCTGGGCTCCGAGGCGGAGGGCTTCCTTAGCTACTTCGAAGGGAACACCGTCGGCTTCGAACATGATTCTACCGGGGCTGACGCGGGCCACGAAATACTCGGGGGTACCTTTACCTTTACCCATACGCACTTCAGCAGGCTTTTTGGTCACGGGCTTGTCGGGGAAGATGGAGATCCACAGCTGGCCTTCACGTTTCATGTGACGGGTGATAGCCTGACGGGCTGCTTCGATTTGGCGACCGGTGATCCAGCATTCCTCGAGGGCTTTCAGGGCGAAAGAACCGAAAGCGATTTCAGAACCGCGTTTGGTGATGCGTTTCATTCTGCCCTTTTGCGGTCTTCTGTATTTGGTCTTTTTTGGTTGTAACATTGCTGTATAATTTTATTGTTTATATACTATTTGATTGTGAAGTCAACGCTGTTAGCTTCTTTTCTCTTTGCGGGGACCGCGGGGAGCGCGTTTGGCTGAGCCCTTGGACTCTTTGGCCTCGTTGTTGGCTGCGAAGAGGTCTCTCTTGCCATAAACCACACCTCTGCAGATCCAAACTTTGATACCGATACGACCGTAAGTGGTATGGGCTTCAGCGGGAGCGTAATCGATGTCGGATCTCAGAGTATGGAGAGGAGTTCTTCCTTCCTTGAAGTGTTCGGTTCTTGCCATTTCAGCGCCGCCGAGACGACCTGAGCAGGAAACCTTGATACCTTCTGCGTTGGCGCGCATAGTGGCGGCGATGGCGGTTTTAACAGCCTTTCTGTAGGAGATACGGCCTTCGATCTGCTTGGCAATGTTCTGGGCAACCAAAACTGCGTCCAAATCGGGGCGTTTCACCTCGGAGATGTTGATTTGGATTTCCTTGTTGGTAATCTTCTTCAACTCTTCTTTCAGTTTGTCAACTTCTTGACCACCTTTTCCGATAATCAAACCGGGACGGGCGGTGTTAATGGTAACCGTTACAAGCTTGAGTGTTCTTTCAATGTAAATCTTTGCGATTCCGGCTTTGAACAGACGCGCGTTCAAATATTTTCTAATTTTGTCGTCCTCGACTAATTTATTGGCGAAATTTTTGCCGCCATACCAATTAGAATCCCATCCTCTGATAATTCCTAATCTTAAACCTACCGGATTAACTTTTTGACCCATACTTTTTGTAATTAATATTATTCGTTAGTATTATTATTGTCAACTGCAACTTCCTGAGCGCGGCTATCAAGGATGATGGTCACGTGGTTGGAACGTTTTCTGATTCTGTGTGCGCGGCCTTGGGGAGCAGTTCTGATTCTCTTCAGCATTCTGCCTCCGTCAACCATGATGGTCTTCACATACAAATTGGCTTCCTCCAGTCTGGCACCCTCGTTTTTCACCTGCCAGTTGGCAATAGCCGATTTCAATAATTTCAAAAGTTTCTCTGCTGACTCTTTTCTACTGAATTTCAACACGTTCATTGCATAATCAACGTCTTTTCCTCTAATCACGTCAGCCATGATTCTGGTTTTGCGCGGAGAAGTCGGATTATCGACTAAACGAGCCATATAGACATTTTTCTTGGCTTCTTTACGCGCATCTGCTGCTAATCTTTTTCTTGCTCCCATTGTTTTTGTTCTATTTTATTTTTCTAAGTATCTAATTTTCAACCTGATAGACCTTCCGTTATTTTTCTTCTTCATTATCTATCAAAATTGGCGGCAAAAATACTAATTTTTTTCATACAAAAACACCTTTCCCTGTTTTTTTTTCAAAAAAAAAATAAAACACTGATGTTCAAGCGTGTTACATGGCTTTTTTTAGAGGGTATAAACAGCCTGTTGTTAATTAATATTACGGATGGAAAATAAAATAATTCTTAATGTCGGATTTATAGAGGCTGATTTTGACAAAAAGAAAGCCCCTGAACAGAAATACAGGGGTCAATTTACTAATAATCTGCAATTTTCGAAAAAAATTTCCTCTGTGAGTGATGAGCTGTGAGCGATGAAAGTGAGAGGAGGATTACAGGATTAGAGGATTATGTTTGTGGGTGAGCGGTGAGCAGCGGTGAGATGTAAGCGGTGGTTATGTTAATAAGAATGGGATGTGGGATAAAATATAAACTATACGAGGGAAGCCCAAGTAAAAAAAAAGAGACGTACCGAAGCACGTCTCCCTTTCTTTTTTCTTTTTCACCATATTATCTCTTCGTAAGAGTGAGAGATATGTCAGATGTCTTCAAATTGGTGACACTTTCCATGTTTTTTACATACTTAATAGTACCGGAAACCATCATTGTTTTCTTATTCAACGAAAGGATATCAAGATCATAAGTAACTTGCTCATAATAACCATACGCTTCGTTGAACTTGTTACTTGTAATGGTTAAAGTCTTGTTACCAACAGTGGCATAAGTACCATTGAAATTAAGAAGATCGTAAGGGATATCATCGAAGTACTCATCAAGGTCGCACTCAATGACGCAACCGCCACCATCGGTAAGAGTCCAAACATCCCTCACGTCATCCCCACTATCGCCATTAATGACAGCGGAAGTCACTTTCCAAGTACCAGGAAGATACTTTACATCTTTCTTGCAAGAAGACATCAAAACAACTGTGCTTAACAAAAACACGAAGATTCCAATTGATTTTTTCATAATACTAGATTTTAAAGTTTGAAAGCGCAAAAATACAAAAAAATCAATTATCAAATTAGTTAATTAGCAAATGTGCAAATTAAATTTTGCTTACCAAACTATTAGCCTGTTGGCTCATTAAAAAAACGTATTTTTGCATTCTGAAAAAAGAAAGACATGAACTATACAGAAATACGCCAACATTTTCACTCACTGGCAGAAGCATCGGGAAAAGAGGAGAAAACATCGGAAGCCATCATGCGAATGCTGAAGGACTTCAACCCCACCAGCATCCACAGCTTTCCCGACAATCACAACATCATTGCCATTTACGATTCCGGAACAGAAGGCCACACCCTGCTTTTCCGGGGCGACATGGATGCGGTGGGTGTGGACGAGCATCTCGCCTTGCCATACGCCTCCCACACTCCGGGTTATGCCCATAAATGCGGACACGACGGACACACCACCATTCTTCTGGGCGTGGCCGAACAACTGCATCTGCATCCCATCAACAAGGGAAAAACAATATTGTTTTTCCAGGCAGCGGAAGAAACCGGACAGGGTTGCGGACAATTAATTCAAAGTGGATTCCTGCAATCCTACAATATAGATATGGTATTTGCCCTGCACAATATTCCGGGCATTCCCCTCCACAACATCACCTGCCGAGCGGGCAGCTTCACTTGTGCTGTTATCAGTTGCGAGATCAAATTGGACGGACAGACCTCCCACGCGGCGGAACCGGAAAAGGGCATCTCGCCTTTCCGCGCCGCCACAGGCATTACCGAACAATTGTTGGCGCTCAACCACCCAAGACTGACCGATGACAATTACCAAATTGTCACACTGGTGGAATCCCATATCGGTGAAACAGCCTACGGTGTTTCCGCCGGCCATGGTGTGTTGCGATTCACCATGCGAGCCAAGAGTGAAGCGCTACTGCAAGCGATGAAACAGAAAACTGAAAATATTGTCCAAACAGAAGTTGGCAAAACTCCAGGATTGAGGCACGAAATACGCTGGCTGGAATATTTTGCCGGCGGCCAAAACTCGGAAGAGGCTGTTAACATCGTACGGCAGGCCGCCGCAGACAACGGGTTGACCTACATCGAAAAAGATGTGCCTTTCACCTGGGGCGAGGACTTCGGACTGCTCACCCAGTACTATCCTGGTGCTCTTTTCGGCCTAGGCAGTGGAAATGACACTCCCCCACTCCACCACCAAGACTTTGACTTCCCTGACGAAATTATCGAAACGGGAGTGAAAATGATGGTCTCAATTAGCAAATTAGTTAATTAGTTAATTAGCAAATGATTACCATACAACAATCAGCAGTTCAACAAATCAACAAATCAACAAATATTACCACCTTTGCAAGCACAAAAATAAAATAGAATCATGGCTAATATCAAACAACATATCGAGCAGCAGAGCGCTTTCAAATTCATGACCGACGAATTGCAATTCGCTTCGGCCGTAGGTCGCAAAAAAATGATGCACAGGCAATTTTACACCAACGCCTTTGAGCTGAGAATGGAATTGGACATTCAGGAAGCGGTGTGCCAGTTTGCGGAAAAACATCACAACACCGCCGTCATGGCGCAGCTGATTGAGCAACTCTGCCATGTAAACGACATCAGCCAGTCGGTGGTCAACCTCATTGACGGCAATGTGCTGGACGACATCCAGCTGTTCGAGGTCAAGAAATTCAGCCTAATTTCGGACAAAGTGGCAAAACTACTGATGGACAACGGTTTCGACTGGATTCCCTTCCACGATTTGACAGTGGTGATTGACACCTTGGACCCCGACAAAAACCGCCTGCCTCAATTCCATATCTATTCCTCCTATAAGCCTGAGCTGGCTGAAATCCGTCAGAAAATCGACCAAAGCACCGATGAGGAGGAAATTGAGAAACTGAAATGGGAAGAGTCGCAGATGGAGGACAAAATCCGCACAGCACTAAGCAAAAGATTATCCATGAAAGCCCTGCAAATCCAGCAGAATCTGGACCAAATCGGCTATTTGGACCTGCTGTTTGCCCATGCCGAACAAATTCGCAAATGGCAACTGTGCAAACCTACTATCGTGGAGGATAAGAGCAAAACAACAGGATGTTGCTCGTGCTCTGCCGAAGAGAACAACGGCAAACCAAACGAATCTGGCAATACGGAAGGCAACAGCCGCTTCACCGGACTCTTCAATCCGCTGGTAAAGCACTCCACGGGCAACTTCCAAGCCATAGATATTGAGCTGAAGCACGAACCCACGCTTATCACAGGTGCCAACATGTCAGGTAAGACCGTATTGCTAAAGACTATCGGATTGGCGCAAACGATGTGCCAATTCGGCTTCTTCGTCCCTGCCGTCTCCGCTGAAATAGCCTTGGTGGACGACATCCTCTTCAGCATCGGCGACCAGCAGTCAGAGATGAACGGTTTGTCTTCTTTTGCCGTGGAAATCCTCAACATTGACAAGATTATCAAAGCGGTGAAAGAAGAGCAGCAGATTTTGGCTTTAGTGGATGAATTGGCCCGTACCACCAACCCCGAGGAAGGCAAGGCACTGGTTTCCAGTTTCATCCAGATTATGCAGCAACACCATACCGATGCCTTGATTACCACACACTATGGCGGTTTGCAGTCCGACTGCCGCAGGCTGCGCGTCAAAGGACTGAAAATCAAAAACAACGAAAAGAACATCACGCCAGAAAACATCAACCGCTACATGGATTACCAACTGGTAGAGACCACACAAGATGATGTGCCAATGGAAGCCATCAGCATAGCGGAGATTTTCGGCATAGACGAGGAACTGATTACAACCGCAATAAAAATACTCCAGAGAAGTTGAAAACTGAAAACTGAAAGTTGAAAACTGAAAATTAAAAACAATTCAACAGTTCAACAATTCGACAGCTATGTCTAAATATCTTTCATTGAAAGAGTTATGCGTTTTCTGTCAATTTCCACGGCAACGACCTTTACCATCACCTTCTGGTTCAGTTTCACCACCTCGTTGGGGTCTTTCACAAACTTGTTGGCGAGGCGGCTCACATGCACCAGTCCGTCCTGATGCACACCGATGTCCACAAAACAGCCGAAATTGGTGATATTGGTCACAATACCCGGGAGCACCATTCCCTCTTTCAAATCGTTGATAGAGGTTACAGACTTGTCGAATTCGAACACCTCGTAATCCTGTCGCGGATCACGGCCTGGTTTGTCCAGTTCCTGCATGATGTCGGTCAAGGTAGGCATACCCACCTTATCGCTTACAAATTCCTTCAGATTGATTTTCCTGCGAAGCTCCGCGTTTGCCATCAAATCGGCCACGGTACAGCCCGATTTCTTGGCCATCGCATTGACCACAGCATAGCTTTCAGGGTGGACAGCGCTGGCATCCAAAGGATTTTCGGCGCCACGGATGCGCAAAAAACCGGCAGCCTGCTCAAAAGCCTTGGCTCCGAAACGAGGCACTGATTTCAAAGCATTGCGATGTGGGAAAGGCCCATTCTCATTGCGGTAATCCACAATATTTTTGGCCAATGCGGGTCCCACTCCTGAAACGTATGACAGCAACTCCTTGCTGGCCGTATTCACCTCCACACCCACCTTGTTCACGCAACTCTCCACGGTTTCCTGCAGGCTTTCCTGCAAGCGAGTTTGGTTCACATCGTGCTGATACTGCCCTACCCCTATGGATTTCGGGTCGATTTTGACCAACTCTGCCAGCGGATCCATCAGTCGGCGGCCAATGGAAACCGCCCCTCGAACGGTCACGTCGTAATCGGGAAATTCCTCGCGAGCCACTTCTGAAGCCGAATACACCGATGCCCCGCTTTCGTTCACCACCACGGCCATCACATCACGTTCGAAGGGGATATGGCGGACAAAATTCTCCGTTTCGCGGCCAGCTGTGCCATTACCGATAGCAATGGCATCCACTTTATACTGCAACACCAGGCGTTTCAGCTTGTCGGAAGCCAATTTGTACTGGGCATGCGGCGGATGCGGATAGATGGTCTCATTGTGCAACAGCTTGCCCTGCTTGTCCAGGGTTACCAGTTTGCAACCCGTACGGAAACCCGGGTCAAGAGCCAGCACCGTCTTTTGTCCCAATGGCGGCGCCATCAGCAATTGGCGCAAGTTGGTCACAAACACCTTGATAGCCTCTGTATCAGCCTTTTCCTTATACAATTTACGCATTTCCGTCTCCATCTGAGGTTGCAGCAATCGTTTATATGCATCCGCAATCGCCATCGAGACCTGCCTGGAGCAATCATTATCGGCACGCAGATAGTAGCGTTCCATCATATTCAAGGCACGTTCCTCGTCAGGGGCGATAGTTAGACGCAGAAAACCCTCTTCCTCGCCACGCAACATGGCCAGAATACGATGGGACGGCGCTTTCGCCAATTTCTCAGAGGCATTGAAATAAATCCCATACTTTTCCCCTTCCTCTTCCTTGCCTTTCACTACTTTGGCTGTGATGACGGAATATGTCTTGAAACTATTGCGAAGCGACTCACGGATATGGATATTTTCGCTGACCCATTCGGCCATGATATCGCGTGCACCAGCCAAAGCCTCATCGGTGGTTCGCACGCTTTTTTCCAAATTCACAAATTTGGCAGCGGTTCCCTTCACATCTACAGGTCCTTGGCGCATCAAGATTTTCGCCAGAGGTTCCAGCCCCTTTTCGATGGCCACAGAAGCTTTCGTTTTACGTTTGGGACGGTAAGGCAAATACAAATCCTCCAACTCACTCATCTTCAGGGCATTATTTATTTTCTCTTCCAGCTCAGGAGTCAGTTTGCCCTGTTCACCGATGGAATCCAAAATGGCGGCGCGCCGTTTGTCCAGCTCCACCCACTTGGCATGTAAATCACGGACGGCAGCAATCTGCACTTCGTCCATACTGTCGGTTACTTCCTTACGATAACGCGCCACAAAAGGAATCGTGGCACCAGACTCCAACAAATCAAGGGTATTTTTCACCTGTAATTCGGTCAAGCCCAATTCCTCGGAAATCAATGCTGTATAATTTTTCATATATACAAGTTAAAAACGAGGGCAAAGATACCAAAAAATTTGGTAATTTTGCAAACTTTTTCAGAACCCAGCTGACAATCTTGAAAATAATAGCCTAAAATAATGAAAATGAGATATCTGCGAGCGATTATCCTCCTGCTGACAGGGACCGTTACTTTGCAAGTTTCTGGACAAAATCAGACTTTTGACGGATGTCTCAGCCACGCCCAACTTTATGAGCTATACCGTGGTGACGTGTTTTCCATGGGACAAATGATGGGGCGGCAGCGCTTTTTTATGGTTTCCAACGAAAACAACGCGTCTTTCGCATGGGGAAACGACACTTTGCATTTCAGCCTGTGCAACTGGCAGTTCTCGCAGGGTTTCAACGACATTTATGTCAATGCCTTTTACAAAGAAGGCTTTTACAATTTCGTGGAATACAACACCACCGCCGACTGTGCCAACAAATTGCTGAAGGAATGCAAGGAAATATACATGGAGCAGTACGATGAGAACGAGGACACACGAATCATTGACACTTTTGTCAGACCAAATACTCACAACCTTTCAGAACCAAAAAAACAAGCGCCACAGCTGACTTTCGACTTTAACGAGGGCTACCGCATCGTTTTCCCCGAAGAGAAGGAAGGGAACGGGCTATTTCTTATCCAATGCTACAGTCCCGCCAACATACAGCAACTGATTCTTGACAGCAAAACTCAACAAGAGCAACTGAACATCGCCAGACAAATCAAGGAGCAGACTATTCTCCAGAACATGGCCTTAGCCGACTCTTTGGCCCAGCTGGGTTCTTTTCCCGAAGCCATCAAGTTGCTGGAAGAAGTATATGACCTGCTCCCGGAGTATATAGGAAGGGTGGACACCAAAATGGGTATCATCAAAAAACAATACAAGGAGTACAAAATAAAAAACTATACCGAAGAAGGGGACAGACTATACAGCAACGGTGATTACGAAGGAGCTAAAGAAATGTATGCCAAGGTATTGAAAGAAGATCTCAACAACCAGAACGCCACTGAACGCATTTCCAGTATCAACAGGAAATTAGACATTCTGCAGCAGCGCGACCAGATCACCTACGAGTACAGCGAAAGCAATCCCCAGCAATATTCCGACTTTCGCAATGCCCTTGAAAACGAACTGAATCAGCTGGTGAACAACACCGACAACGGTTCTCTCCGCATGGACTTCTCCATCATTTTTGACACGCTGGGAATCAACCAATCCTTTTATAATATCATCAGTTTCAACACTATATCAACTGATAAGAATCTCCCCGTGCTGCAAAGCCGCATGTCAAGCCTGTTAGGGCATCCGGCATTACAGCCGAGCTACCGTGAGGAAATTCCCATACGCTCCTCCTCCACCTTCAACATAGACCTGGGATGGAACAGTTATCAGCAGATTATTGTCAAAAAAAGAAAAAAGACTGTCAACAAATCCCCTTATGCCCTGAATCCGGTGATCGAAGACAAACTGGCCAGCGACCCACGGATGCACTACGGCACTTACCATTTTCTGACCAAAAACAAAAGCTGCAACGACAAGAACTTCCAAGACATCAGTCTTATCAAATACAAAACTGTTGGGGGAGAAGCCTTTTTCTACGGTCTCGTTCCCGGCATGGGCACTTTAATCGCTACGCAAGGGAAAGAAGGCGTGGCATGTATGGTATTGTCACTTGCATTTTACGGGGGAGCCATTGCTTCATACGTGTTGTACAAGGATTACAAAAAACAGTATAACGAGACCTCCGCAACTCTCGATGAAAAAGACGCCAAAAGTCTGAACACCAAGAAGGAAGTATGCAAATGGGCAGCCATTGGCGGGGTCAGCATTGGTGGCAGCATTCATTTGGGTGGCATGATCAAAGCCATGGTGAGAGGCATCCAGAACAAGAAAGCCTCCAAAGAACTGCGCCAGGCTTTGAAAAACGAACCTATTGAAATCCAAAAAGAAAATATTCATCTTCAATAAATTACAAATAAAATGAAACCAAGAGTACGTTTTGCTCCCAGTCCCACAGGACCACTTCACATCGGTGGAGTGAGAACCGCATTGTACAACTACCTGTTCGCCAAACAGAACGGCGGTAGCATGATTTTGAGAATCGAAGACACCGACCAGACACGTTTTGTGGAAGGCGCTGAGGAATACATCGTCGAGGCCTTCCAGTGGTTAGGCATCAAATTTGACGAAGGTGTTGGTATTGGCGGGAATTATGGTCCCTACAAACAATCCGAGCGCAAACCCATGTACAAGCAATACGCCGACCAGCTGATTGCCAACGGCTGGGCTTATTACGCTTTCGACACGCCGGAAGCGCTGGAGCAGAAACGCAAGGAATACGAAGCCGAAAAGAAGAATTTCCAGTATGACTGGCGCACCCGTGAAAGCATGACCAACTCTCTGACACTCAGTGCAGAGGAAGTGGCTCAGCGTTTGGCCAATGGGGATGCCTACGTCATCCGTTTCAAACATACGCCTGACACGGAAATTCTGGTAAATGACATTATCAGAGGCGAGGTTAGAATTAATTCCAATATATTGGATGACAAAGTCTTGTACAAATCCGACGGTATGCCCACTTACCATCTGGCCAACATTGTGGATGACCATTTGATGGAGATCACCCACGTAATCCGTGGCGAGGAATGGCTGCCATCAGCTCCCCTGCATGTGATGCTGTACAAGGCTTTTGGCTGGGAAGCTCCCCGTTTCGCCCACCTGCCCCTGCTGCTCAAACCCGACGGCAACGGCAAGCTGAGCAAGCGCGACGGCGACCGCTTGGGATTTCCGGTATTTCCGCTGCAATGGAAAGACCCCAAGAGCGGTGAGATTTCCTCGGGCTACCGCGAATCCGGCTATCTTCCCGAAGCCGTTATCAACATGCTGGCACTGCTGGGCTGGAATCCAGGCAACGACCAAGAGGTCATGTCAATGAATGAGCTGATCCAACTGTTCTCTCTGGAGAAAATCAGCAAGGCAGGCGCCAAATTCGACCTTGAGAAAGCCAAATGGTTCAACCACCATTACCTGCAAGCCTATCCCGACGAAAAGCTCGCAGAGAGCCTAAAATCGACCCTGCAAGGCAAAGGACTTGACGCGGACATGGGCAAAATCATCCGTACAGTAGCATTAATCAAGGAAAGACTGTATTTTATCAACGATTTATGGTCTCAGAGCTATTATTTCTTCGAGAGACCCACCGAATACAATGAGCAGGTCATCAAGAAGAGATGGAAAGAAGGCACTGCGGAACATCTGACGCACATCGCCGGACTGTTGACCTCAACAGTGCCGTTTGACAAAACCGCAGCGCACGACAAAGTAATGGATTACATCCGCGGCAATGAGCTGAACATGGGACAAATTATGAACAGTTTCCGCCTGACACTGGTAGGCGACGCCAAAGGTCCGGATTTGTTTGAAATCATCGACATTCTCGGTGTGGAAGAAACTGTCATCCGGTTGAAAAACGGAATTGAGGCAATTGCCAAATTAGCAAATTAGCAAATAAAAAAAAGGCTCGCGGATGCGAGCCTTTTTTTTATTTATCATAAACTATCATGTTCTTTTCCTTATCGATGGTGTATTTGCCCCAGGCATCAGTGATAAAGGCATCACCGATAACGAAATCAGTGGGAAGTCCTTTCTTCACAATGACCTTCACGTTTTCATCGTAGTCATCACCCACACGCAACTCTTCAAGATAAAGGATAGCATTATCAGTAATGGAACCGTCCTCCTTGTTGATAGCGGTTTCCACATCCTCAAAGTCATTAGCCTTAATAATCATCTCCTTCAGCAAACGAGATGCCAGAGTATAGCTGATATACACCTCTTCTGAATTCTCACCAATCTGGAACTTGAAGGACTTGTTATTGGCAATACAGGTACCTTCGACCTTGTTATCCGTAATCGTCACAGGTACCGTACGGCGCTGTACCACAGCGATAGCGCTGCTAGTACCATGAGCGGCTGCGATTTCATCGCTTGAAGGCACATAGTCGGTACGCAACACGATGAACTCGGTACGACGGTTCAAAGCGTTAGCAGCTTCCTGTTCAGCTTTCGGCAGTGAAAGGATGTATTCCTCGGTCAGCACTGTTCCTTTGGGGAAGAAATACGGCTTGCCCTGGTAGGTGCCACGCATGTCTTTCTCAATCTTACGGGGACTGTACTCACCATAACCCTTGGCCACGATACGACCCGGCGCAATACCTTTCTCATTGACGAGGAAGTCCACACAAGTCTGGGCACGGTTCTGAGACAGAACTTCATTCTTCTCATCTGAGTCGCGGTAGTCAGTGTGGGATCTCAACTCAACCACAAGAGTAGGATTCTTCACCATAATATCATACAAATACATCAAGGAGTCCTTATATTGCGGTTTCAGGTCCCATTTTGCCAAATCATACAGAATCTCCGGCAGCACAATTGGTTCGGTAGGAATCGGTTCGAGAACGAAATCCTGTTTCAAATCGGTATTCTCGCTCAAACCGATAGTGGTCTGTGTGGCAGTGTTGTTCTCTTCCCAATATTTAGGCTTGGTCACACGCATATTGTATGTAGTATTGCCCAGAATTTTGGTCTTATCGAAGAAATAATAACCTTTCACATCGGTGGTAGTCTTATAGGAAGTACCATCGGAGCCGATAATCTCCACTTCGGCACCATCGATATACTGCAGGGTCACCGCATCCTTCACATAACCGGCGAGGGTATAAACCAACGGACGGAGCACGAAATAATAAATATCGTCACCACCACGGCCACCAGGGCGGTTGGAGGAGAAATAACCCTTGGCGAGGTAAGGAGATTTGGACTTGGGATCCAAAGACTCGTTGTCATCGAAAATCATTCCGATTTCGTCCCAGCAGGAATTGATGGGTACCATCATATTCTCGGCCACTTGGAACTGACCGTCTTTCAACTCTGACACAAAAATGTCAAGACCACCCATGCCCGGATGACCATCAGAAGAGAAATACAGTTCATTATCGCCACGCATGGTCGGGAACACCTCTTGTCCGGGAGTATTCACATTAGGACCCAAATTGGTAATGTTGCCGAATTTGGCAGACTTCTTCGCACGGGTAGCCTTGTAAATATCATAGCCACCATGACCACCAGGACGGTTAGAGGCGAAATAAATGGTCAATTCATCCGGCATGATGTACGGATGCACATAGTTGAATGAATCAGGGCCGAGGACCACCTTTTCCAGTTCACCCCAGGACTTTCCCTTTTTCTGAGAGACATAGATATAGCAACCATAGACCACTTTCTTGTCTTGAGGACATTTGGTCAGATACAACGCCGTACCTTTTTTATTGGCGGAAGCCTCGCCCTCATTAACACCTGAGTTCAAAGTCTCACCTTCGTCCAGCGGAGTGATAGGAGACCACTCGCCCGGCCATTCGGTATTTTTGCTTTTCGGCTTATCAGATTTGTATATATCTGAGAACGAAGAACCAGTCCACTGGTCAGTACCTTTTCCGGTAGAACCTTCACGGTTGGAAGTAAAAATCAGCTGGTTCTGTTTTTCAGGATTACCCCATCTGATAGCCCACTCATCCTGCTTGGTGTTGAACTTTTTCAGGTTTTCCACTTCATAGCGGGTAGGATTCTCAGACCAGGTTTTGGATTTTTGGCAGCCCTCAATACGCACATCGACACGAGTGTCTTCTGGAGCACGTTTTTTGTAATTATTGTAATATTTCAAGGCCATGTCGTATTCGCCTCTGAGGTTGTAGATACTTCCCAAGTGGAAAAGAATGATCGGATTGTCCTTCTGGTAGTTCTTTTTTTCCAAACGCAAATACTGCTGTTCAGCTTTTTTCAAGTCACCCATGATACGATAACACTCGGCGATTTGGAAAGTTACACGCTGAACCTCAACACGGTTTTTGCTGATTTTCTTGATACCTTTCTTATATTCCTCAAGTGCTTTTTCGTACTTGCAGTTTTTGAAATCATAATCGGCATCCCGCAATGGTGATTGGGCTTTCACAGCACCAACAGTCATAAAAACTGCCGCCAAGAAAACAACGAATGACTTGAAAATTTTCATATAATTATACTTTTCAAATTTGAGGGTGCTAAATTAAAAAAAATAATTGAGAAAACGAACGTCTTCCCAATTATTTTTTTCATTTTTTATTTCAACTCAACTTTCGCTCTGTTTACATTCTTCTTTGACTTCAGCATATCGTAAGCCAAGGGGTTGGAAACGAAGATACCTGAATAAGTACCAATCAAGATACCGGCGAACATTGCGAAGACGAAACCGCGGATTACTTCACCACCGAAGATGAAGATAGCGAGTAACACCACGAGGGTGGTACCACCGGTGTTCACCGTACGGCCCAAAGTGCTGTTGATAGCGGCGTTGAAGTTGTCGTAATTATCACGTTTCGGATACAGAGCCAAGTTCTCACGAACACGATCGAAGATGATTACGACGTTGTTGATAGAGTAACCGATTACCGTCAGGATAGCGGCGATGAAGGACTGGTCAATCTCCATGGAGAACGGCATCACCTTGTAGAACAAGGAGAACAAACCGATGGTCAGCAAGGAGTCGTGAACCAAAGCGATCACACCACCCATACCGAACTGCCAGTTCTTGAAACGGATAGCGATATAGATGAAAATCAACACGAGGGATACCAAAACGGCCCAGATAGCATCCCACAACAATTCGCTTGCGATGGTGGGCTGTACTTTCTGAGAGCTCTGGATACCACGAGGATCAACCTGCTGGGTAAATTCAGACTCTGTGATGGAAGTTTTCTGATAGAAACCCTTCAAAGCGTTATACAATTTCTTTTCGCATTCTTTATCCACAGCGGGATCGTTGCTATCAATCTTGTAGTTGGTAGTGATACGAACCTGGTCGTTGCCACCGAAAGTCTTCACTTCAGGATTACCACCGAATTCGGCTGCCACAGCGGCACGAACATCATTGGTTTTCACTTCCTGGTCGAAGCGAACCACATAGTTTCTACCACCGGTGAAGTCGATACCGGGCTGTAATTTCAAAGTACAAAATGAAATCAAGGAGATGACAATCAAAGTACCTGAAATAGCGTAGCATATTTTTCTCACTTTCAAGAAATCGAAATGAGCGTTTCTGAAAGTATTCATGGTGAACTCATTACCGAAGGTGATTTCTTTACCCTTAGCCAAGCGTCTTTCGAAAATCAAACGGGCAACGAAGATAGCGGTGAACAGGGATGACAGGATACCGATAGCCAAGGTAGTTGCGAAACCCTGAACAGGACCTGAACCGAAGATATAAAGGATAATAGCGGTAATCAAGGTAGTAACGTTACCGTCGATGATAGCGGAGTAGGCATTCTTGTAACCTTCCTCAACGGCCACTCTGCTGCCCTTGCCAGCACGCATTTCCTCACGAACACGCTCAAAAATCAACACATTGGCATCCACAGCCATACCCAAGGTCAACACCAAACCAGCGATACCAGGCAGCGTCAACACAGCACCCAGAGAAGCAAGCACACCCATGATGAAGAACACGTTGGTGAACAAGGCGATATCGGCCACCCAACCAGCGCGGTTATAATAGAGAACCATATAAATCAACACGAGCACGAATGCCAGTACGAAGGACAGCAAACCAGAACGGATGGATTCCTTACCCAAGGTAGGACCAACCACTTCGGACTGTACGATATTCACCTGGGCTTCGAGGTTACCGGAATTCAACACAGTTGCCAAGTCCTTAGCCTCATCGATGGTGAAGTTACCGGAGATTTCAGAATTACCGTTAGGAATCTCACTACGGATGCTCGGATAAGAATATACAAAGTTATCCAACACGATAGCGATGCAGGTTACCTTAGATTTATTATCTACGGCAGCGCGGGTAATTTTACGCCATTCGTCGGCAGCCTGATCTTCCATTGACATGGTCACCACCACGCGATTGTTCTGGTCCACATCCTGACGGGCGGAACGCACCACGCGGGCACCGCCAATAGTCTCGGAACTCAATTTAGGACCGATACGATCATTATTCTTTTTCAAAGGAACCAAAGGCATGGCGTTGTTGAAGCGCTTTTCAGCGGAGCCCCAGTAGAAAACGGCGCTCTTGTCGCCCAAAATACGCTGCAAGTCGGGCAGCATGGCATCGATTTCTTTCACATCAGCTTCTTTGAAATAGCCGATTACCAGACCATCGGTACCAGCCACAGCCTTGCTCATGATAGCACCCAGGCGGGTGTCGATTTCTTCGTCTTCGTCCTCATCCTCTTCTTCAGTGGCGCCCAACTGAGCCTCCAAGGCGCTTGTTGCTGCCACAGTAGTATCGGCCTCGGCGGTCTCAGCAGTTTGTGTTGCGGCAGCCAGCTGTTCTGCGGCGGCTTCTTTGGACTTCATTTCCTTTGCCAGCTGAGCATCAGCCTCATAAAAACGCTGCTGGATGGACTTGCCGTTCACCGGGTCGTTATACACTTCCCAGAATTCCAGTTTAGCGGTGCTCTTCAACAGGTCGGTCACACGCTCGGGTTCCTTGATACCAGGAAGTTCCACGAGAATACGGCCACCCTGCAGACGCTGTAGGTTAGGCTGAGCCACACCAAATCGGTCGATACGTGTACGGAGGATTTTGAAAGTACGGTCAACGATTTCGCTGGACTCTGTTTTGATGAATTCAACAATCTGCGCATCGCTGGCATTCTTGATACCGGAACGCTCTCCAAAGTAAGTACGGAGATTGGCGTTCTCCAGACCAAGGGCAACTTTCTCCTGGTTGAACGTATTCACGAAGATGTCGATGAAATCACCACCATCGGCCACATACTTGGCATTGGCCTTCTCGAAGGTGTTGGTAAACAACTGGTCATCGGTATTGACGGCCAAGCTATGGACCACATCAGGAATAGAGATTTCGAGGGTTACGTTCATACCACCCTTCAAGTCCAAACCCAGGTTAATTTCTTTGTATTTGCAGTCTTTGTACGTATTTCCCAGATAAATGACAGAGTCATTCATGTTAGAGAGATAATACTGTTCTCTGCTGGACAACAAAGAGTCAACCAGGTAATTCTCGCGCATCACGTCACCGTTAGCGGCTTTTTTCACTTCTTCGATAGCGGCAGCATCATTGGCGAAAGCCTTGGCTTTCTGTCCCACACGCCATGTTACGAAGGAGAAAGACAAACAATACAAGCACACTAATGCAAGAAGTATTGTAAAAAACAGAATTAAACCTTTGTTACGCATTGTTTTATTTATTTGATTATTAATAATTTAGATTTATTCACCATAGTAAAATTTTAGCTTGCAAATATACAAAATATATTGATATGCACAAGGTTTTTTAAAAATAACTTTTGGGGTTGATTTTTCGGGGGACGTGAAGACGTGGAGACGTGGAGACGTGGAGACGCTCACTTCGTTCGCTCGCTAAGACGATAATTGCTTAAACGCCTTCACGAATGCACACAGTGCATGACTTAACGCCTAACCGAATGCGCGAAGCGCACGACATAAACGCCATCACGCCTTAACGAATATCACCCGAGATTCCGCTTGTCAATCCCCCAGAGCAGTTTCTCGCGGATAGTGCGGTAAAAGTCGGTATCCTCGAACAACACGGTTTTGATTTGGAACTTTTCTTTGGAAATACGCAGTTCCACTGGATTCTCCACCACCACACGACGGGAGTCGAGGGCCAGTGAGAACGTGTTGTTCCGGCTTTCCACCACAATACGTATATCCTCGTCGGCAGAAATGACCATCGGCCGGACAGCCAATGTGTGCGAGGCGATAGGAGTCAGCACATTCACGTTGGCATCAGGCACAATGATGGGTCCTCCACAACTCAGCGAATAGGCGGTGGAGCCCGTTGGCGTGGAGATGATCAGACCGTCGCCCCAGTAGGTATTGACCGGCTTCGTCCCCACCCATACCTTAATAGCATTGATAGAGTTCTCGTCAGAAGTCCGGACCGTGATGTCATTCAGGGCAAAATCACAGTCGATATCCAGCGGTCCTGAACAGTCCAAATGCAAGAGCGAGCGATTCTCAACCACATACTGACCCTGAAGCAGTTTTTGGAAACACAACTGATAGTTGTTCCTGTTGATGGCTGTCAAAAAGCCCACCCTGCCTGTGTTGACACCCAGGAGGGGGATTTTCAGGTCACCGACAAGATTGGCCGCATCAATAAAGGTGCCGTCGCCGCCAAAAGAGAGCATGAAATCCATAGGCTGCAACTGGCTCAATTCTTCGTGATTGCTGAAATAGCCGCTGGCCATAGCATGATTTTCACAAGGTTCATCAACGGACTGTTCCTCACAACTGCGGGACGCAGTTGTCCACGATGCCACCTCCTTGCAGTGTTCATGCAGAAACAACTTGCAGCCCTTATCGTGCAGGGCTGCAAGTACTTCCCTTATAAAAAGGATATCATTCCCGTCGCCATGGCGACTGTAAACTGCGAATCTCACTATGCGTATTCTTTCACCTGGATTTCGCCATCCAGAATCATATTGGCATTCATGGCCAAAGCCTTCATTTCATCTTCGCCAGGATAAACAGCCACAGGAGCTATCCAGGAGATGTATTTCTTGATACGGTTCACCACGGGCACACCGTAAGCGATACCGCCGGTCAAGATGATTGCATCCACCTTGCCCTTCAGCACCGCAGCGGCTTCGCCGATATACTTGGCCACCTGATAGGCCATAGCCTCTTCCAGCAGGTCGGCTTTCTTGTCGCCTTCCAGTGCGGCTTTCTCGATAGCGTATGCGTCGTTGACACCGAAATAAGCCACATAACCGCCCTGGCCCACAATCATCTTCTTCACTTCTTCGTATGTATATTTACCACTGAAGCAAACATCGATGATCTGGTTCATCGGGAGGGTACCAGAGCGCTCGGGAGAGAACGGGCCTTCACCATCGAGGGCCTGGTTCACATCAATCACACGGCCTTCCTTGTGGGCACCCACGCTGACACCGCCACCCATGTGAGCCACAATCAGGTTCAGGTCTTCATACTTCTTGCCATTATCATTGGCATACATTCTGGAGATAGCCTTCTGGTTCAAGGCATGGAAGATGGACAATCTCTCGAATTTGGGATGACCGGAAATACGGGCCACTTCCTCGAACTCGTCCACCACCACCGGGTCAGCGATATAAGCCTCCTCCAAACCGATGGATTTGGCGATACTATCGGCAATCAAACCACCCAAGTTGCAAGCGTGCTGGCCGTTATAACCTTCACGCAAGTGTTTCTTCATCAAATCATTGACACGATACACACCAGAGGTCAAAGGCTTTACCAAACCGCCACGGCCCATCACCACTGCGATTTCATCCAGATTGATATTATTGTTTTTCAATTCTTCCAGAATGGTGTTTTTTCTGAAATCATACTGATCAGCGATTGAACCGAACACGGAAAGCTGCTCGGTGGTATGCTTGATATTCTTCAGGAACACTTGCTGCATCTGGTCAAAAACAGCGATTTTGGTTGAAGTTGAACCGGGATTAATAGCTAAAATCAAATGCTTCATAATTATATTGTTTTGTTATTAATATTTTCCGTGTGCAAAGTTACATAAATATCCTGATAATTTCACCAATTGATGAAATTATTTCTTCTAATACGGATTTTAAATTGTAAAAACAGAGGCTCAGCACCTCTGCAACATCACCTAATTCTGGACTGCAAATATTTCACATACTGACTATTAGGATAATAAGAATCCAATGAATCTGTCAACGAACGCAGCAAATCAGCATCCTCTGCTTCATCAAAAAAACGCAAATTATTGTAACCTTGATAAAAAGCGATCATGGTACTGAACGACTGCGGATGAGACTGGATAAAGTCCCGCAAAAACCGCCGATGGCTCTCCACAGCCTTGTTATATCGTTGTTCCACCACACCGCGCATACTGTCAACATCCATATAAAGATGGTATATCTGGAGAAGGGTGTCTGTGCATTGGACAAACGAAGCCAATGCGCTGTCCAAGGTCCACATCAAACGGGCGTCTTCGGGGCCACTTACACGATATGACGACACCAGCTGGTTGGCATCCGCCGTGAGGCTCACGCTTTCCCCGCCACGAGCCAGAGTTGTCAGACCATTATCAGGAGTGAACGACAGTTGCAGGAAGACCGGCTGCCCCGCCTCCATCCATTCCACCTCATCGGCATTCAGCTTAAAACGGAAAGAGTTATGCCGCACCATGACCGAATCGAGCGGCTGCAACCCCTCGGCGGTAAGCAATGAGAGGTGCAACATCCGTCCATTGCCATGCTCCAGCTCTCCCGACAACTCCACAGTATTCATGCGGGAACATGATAGCAATAACGGAAACAACAGCAAGAAAAGGCTCAGTTTTTTCATTTCAGAAGTGATATATTCGTCCAAATCGGGAAATGGTCGGAGACCTTTAGCGAATCGTAGGTGGTATAACCGAAACTCTTGAATCGGTCATCATGGAAGATATAGTCGATACGGAATGACGGGAACGCCTCGCCGTTGTATGTTTTTCCACGTCCTCCCCCACTTGCGCGGAACGCATCCTTCAGGCCATGTCCCACCTTATGATAGGCATACGACACCGGAGAATCATTGAAATCGCCGCAAATAATAATCGGATAATGGCAACTGTCAATGTGGGCACGCAGCATACGGGCCTGTTCCTCCCTTTCAAGGAAAGCCTTTTCCACTTTCTTGGACAACAATCGTGCTTTCTTGTCCAGATTAGGATCATCCATGCCATTGGAAGCTATTTCTCTGCCCATGGCATAATCATCGGCATCCATGTGCATGGAAGCCAGGTGGACATTATAGATTCTCAACGTATCAGACTTATACTTCACATCCACGTACACCGCGGCATTGGCAGAACTGTCGGTGGTATAGACACAGTCACCGTTCAGAATTCTGTAGCGGCTGAAAATCGCCATGCCGTAATGGTAATTCTTGGCTTTGTTGTTCACCGGGAAATATTGGTAACAATTACGTTTCGGATTGTCCAAACGCAAAATCTGCAATATTGTATCGGTGGTGGGGAATTTCAATTTGCCACTGCCATCGTAGAAATACTCTTGCACACAAAGGATTTCCGGGCGCTCCCGCTCGAAAAGCGCATACACCTGGTTCCGCTTGACATCTCGCATGATCCTGGTTTCCTCGTCGTACAGGCCGAACAACTTGGCGTTATAACTCATCACCTTCACGCAATTTGCGCATACCGAAGGCTTTTCTGTGGGGCGGAGCTGGAAAGTACGGTCGATATTGTTGATATTCAGCAAAACCATACTCAAAGAGACCAAAGAAAAACGATAATCGATAAACAGCCACAACACCACAAAACCCAAATTAGCCATCAGCAAGTACGGGAATGCCAGTCCGCAATAACTGGCTACCATGCTATGCGACGGGGGCAGGTATGCCGACAAGAAAGCCATCAACAAAGAGAGGGAGAGCAGCACATTCGCCACAATCAGCAAAAACTTCAGGATCTTCCCCACAATGGAAAGCTTGTTTTTCTTTTGGCTTTTCTGATATCGGTTTCGCCTTTCCATGATGATGGAGTATTATCTTTTTGAAGCCTTGAAAAGAAGATCTTTTTCCTCGCGGGACAGGGAGTCATAACCCGACTTTGAGATTTTGTCCAGGATTTCGTCTATGCGTTTCTGCTCATTGACTTTTCTCGCATTATACTCCTCGTCGCTCATCGGGCGGGTATAACTCTCCTCCTCGTCGTCATACGAAGTGGCGAACTTGATTCTCCGCCGGTTGCGATTGCGAGGCTGTGTCCACCCATCGTTGCGATCGTGATTACGCCAAGCCATAATAAGCAGGAAGCCGACCAGCATACCGCCCAAATGGGCGAAATGCGCCACTCCGTCGGAAGAGCCCAATACCCCATATACCAATTCGATGGCACCATAAATCACCACAAACCACTTGGCCTTGATGGGCAGGAGGAAATACACGTAAATCTCTGCGTTGGGGAACATCATACCGAAAGCCAGCAGGAGGCCGAAGACCGCTCCCGAGGCGCCGATAATATTGTAGGAATTCAGCAAAGTCTCACGGAAAGCCTCTATTTGGGGCACAAATTCTGTCACTGCGTACGGATGGGCCTGCAGATACATCAGATTCTGGGCGATAGCCGTCTGATTGATACGCGACACATTCGACAGCTGACTGAAAGTGTCAACAGTAGGATTGGCAAGGAAAGCGTCAATCAACGCCAAAGATGGATGGAGCTGGAAGTAGATAATCAGGTAATGCACCATGGCGGCCCCGATACCGGTGGCCAGGTAATAGCAAAGGAAGCGCCGCTCACCCCATGCGTTCTCCACCGCCGCACCGAACATCCACAGAGCAAACATGTTGAAAAACAGGTGACCGAAATCGCCATGCATGAACATATAGGTGATAATCTGCCACACATGGAAGTCAGAGGCGGAAAAATAGTGCAAGCCCAAAAGGGCATCCAAGTCGACCTTGCTGGAAAGAACTATCTTTGCCAGAAAGAACAAACAGTTGATTATCAAAAGGTTCTTGACCACCGTTGGCAGAATACTAAAGCCACCGGCCCGAATTTCGTTGCTCATTTTCGCATTTTGGTTTAAAAATGCAAATTTACACAAATTTCCCGAATTACGTAATAGACGGATAAATTTTGTACTTTGCCACATGCATCGAATTGTTTTGCACTTTACGCTGTGCTGTTTTGCGCCGTTCCAGGCATCAATATTGCACAGCGGTCGATAATGGCATTGGCCCTCTCGAACCCCGCATCAGAAACTTTTTTCTCCTTGTTGCCATCATAGCCCATCACAAGATGCATGCACTAGTGTCTCTTAAATTTTCTTAAAATTACTATTATATACTTTATGCACAATTACTTAGAATTGAAATATATCGTCCGTGATTTGAAATTTGCATCTTTGCACCCGTATCAAATATGGAACAAAGATGCACATTGGAAAGTATGTTTTCGCTCAAATCGTGAGCTTTCTGCCGCAACGGCAGTTCAGAAGAATTGTGTTGAAGTATCCCGACAAAACCCAGAAATGGTCTTTTTCCCACTGGAATCATCTGCTCACGCTCATATTCGGGCAACTGCTGGGATGCGGAACCCTCAGGGAACTCACCGACATAACTGCTGCACATGCTAAACGATCCTACCATCTTGGCCTCGGCGAAACTCCCGCCAACAGGAACATGCTCTCCAAAGCGAACATGCTCCGCGACCCACATATATTCGAGGAATACGCTTTTCTTATGGTATTCCTTGCACAGGAAAGGCGCCTTACCAAGGAATTTGAATTGCATGGGCGCTTTTATGCGGTTGACTCCACCACCATTGACCTTTGCATGTCCCTCTTCCTTTGGGCACACTTCAGAAGCACAAAGTCCGGCATCAGGGTCCATACACAAATCGACATCGCCACTGAAATCCCTATCTTCTACAGAATCACAAACGCCGCTGTCCACGACACGAAATTCATGGACTGCATCACCTATGAGCCGTCGGCCTGCTACGTGTTTGACCGGGGCTATTTCGACCTTGCACGGCTTTTCTCCATCCATTTGTGCGGGGCTTTCTTCATCATACGGGAAAAGGGAAAGCCTGAATATGAGGTCCTTTCGGGCGAGAACCTTCTTGATGGAGAGGATGGTGTACTCCTTGACCAGACCATCCGTTTCACTGGCAAACGCAATTTCAACAACTATCCGTCGCAGATCAGACGAATCGTTTATTATGCAGCTGACCTCGGACGTTCGTTCATTTACTACACCAATAACTTCTATCTCTCTGCCAAGGACATCGCACTGCTTTACCGCTACCGCTGGCAGGTGGAACTTTTCTTCAAATGGATCAAACAGCATCTCCGCGTCAAAAGGTTCTGGGGCGAGTCCGAGAATGCTGTGCGCATACAGATCCACGTCGCCATCATCACGTACTGTCTCGTTGCCATCATCGAGCACGACCTCAAGCTGGACAGACCCGTCTTCGAGGTCATGCGCATCCTTGGAAGTTCCCTTTTGGTCAAAGACAACATGCGCGAACTTTTCAAGCACAGACAGGAAGAGGACGTGGATGACGGACAATTGGAAATCGATTTTTTGTATTAACATTTATTAAGAGACACTAGTGAGATGCATGGTTTCATAACCCGCCACAATATATGACAATAATTTATGGTCGCGTTGTGCTGCCGCTTTCTTGTATTTCTCTATTGACGGACGACCCTTGCCTTTACGCACATGCAATAACGCATCCAGGGCTATCAGGCAGCCCTTCCATAGGGTATCACCTGCTATACGGACATACTTTTTGTCCCTATACAATTGGTTTTCAGGATCATATTTTGAATTGACAATAATTTCTGCCGCATTGTCCACGTATCTTCTGGCTTCTGCTATGGGGTTCTGAACTTCTGGATTCTCCATGACTTCTGTATTTTTTCCAACGGCAAAGATACTACATGGAACGATGACTTTCAACATCTTCTTAAAAATTTTTCATTACTGAAAACCAGTAAATTAGAAATTCAAACACAATATTTTAACAATAGTAAATTAATTTAATGGGATATTTTAACATCATGATGTGATTTTAGAAGAAAAAATCACCCATCCCAGAAGGATACATTTGGAAGTTGAATGAAATAGAGAAGTCGGAGGTGGTCGAAATTTTCGACCAGTTCCCTAAAAATTGAAGGCAAGACATTTCAGATTACTATAAATAACAAAAAAATGACAGTTTTATCAACCATTTCACATAAAAACATAAGTTCTCCCAAAAATGGAGGGAAAATTATTCAATCTGCCGCACTAATTCGTCAGCAAATCCAAGAGCGACATCTGGAAGTGGAGAAACTTCCTGGTGTATATTGCTGGTGGTTCCCAAAACAGGACGCCGAAAAGATTCTCTCTCAATTCTCCAAAAGACATCTTATTCCCGACAATAGTATTCAAATCCGACAAATACACGGTGAAACATATTGTGCACTTTATTTTGGCATCAGCAGCGATATGAGTCGTCGTATCCGCTGGCACATCTGCGGTCCGTTCAAGAGCTCAACCCTGCGGAGAACCTTGCGTGCCATTATGGCACCAAACACGGATGAAAAAAATGCGGAAACAATTGTGAACAGACTGATAGACAACTGCTATTGGGAGTGGCAATACACGGACAGCACAATACAGGCTGAAAAAAAAGAAACGGATGAACTTGCCCAAAAAAAGTTCGCTTATCCTCTCAACATCAGCAAAAACAACACCGTACCTTCCGAATGGATTGCAGAGTTGAAACAAATGAGATCTAACTTGAAAAAATAAGCAAAAAAAATCAAATCAAGAACTATAAAAACAGTTATTATGTCAAAAAAAGTAAGAGTTTATGGTCAGTCACAGAAATGGACGGCTTTAGGAATTATGAAGGCTTACATTAAGCTACACCCGAATGCCACACTTTCGGATTTGCAAAAAGTATTCCCGAAAAATAAAATCGACGATGAAATCGACACCGTGGACAACATTGTTAGCAAAGAAAAAGACAGCAGATTTGATAAGAGACTCTCCAAACAGATTACTGACATGGAGATGTTCCTGACTTTGAAAGACGGAAGCAAGGTGACGTTCACCAATCCCATGTGGCCCGCCGACAAGTTCAAGAAGATAGAAAAGTGCGCTAAACGATACGGTATCGAAATTGCTGAATACGAGGAAGCGGAAAAAGGTATCGGCAAACGCGGGAACAAGAGTAGGCAAAATTAAAATTTAACAATTATGGCAACAGGTTCCATTACAAAAGGTGACAAGAAAAGAGGCAAAAAAATTGCCGGTCACATGGTTTGGCAAAACGAAGACAACTCCATCGAAGTAAGCAAAGAGATGGTGGAAAAATGCGGTTCAGCAAAAGCTGCATTAAGAGAACTGGCAACCAAGGCTGGGTTTAAGTTCGATCCAGACTGGACAGTCCAGCAACTCGGCAAAAAACTATTAGACTTTGCCGAAGGGAAATGGTCACCCGCCAAAGTGGGGCGAAATGCCCCACTTTTTCATCAAATAACAGTTTATGAAAATTCTGCTTTGGATTTTAAACATTCTCTATCCCATAATCCTGTTCACAGCTGCAGGTTATTTTGCAATGGGTGACATTGAAGACTGGGTGCTTTATGCGGGCGCTGGTTCGGCACTATTCGGTCTTATCATCGGCTTCACCAGCTGGGCAGAAACAGTTCCGCCACGCTGGTTCTGGGTGAAAAGTAGAGTGGCTCTTTTTAACAGCCGCGTTTTTACTGCTTTGGGCTACGCCCTCCTATTTTTCTGCATTCCAGCATCTGTGGCCGGCATCATCAATTTGTTATGAAGTCCTAATATATCGTTCATATGAACTATTTGAAAGGCACAAATTCCAACGCTGAAATTCACCCATGAAAAGATTCGCTGGGCAGTGAACTTGAGAAGGCGAAGAACATTATCAGAGAAACTTTGAATTTGGCTATAGGCCATTAAAAAAACAAAACAATGAGTGTAGAATATTACAGAAAGAAACTGATTGATCTCCGCGCAGACATCGCTAAGGAGCGCGAACGTAAAAAAAAGGACAATGAACATTATGCCAGCCTGATTAAGAATGCATCGTCTCCTAGCAGCAAGGCCAGCTATCGCAAACAGAAGATTGACCGGGCTGCAAGTCACGACCGGCGAATCGAAAGCCTGAAACGTGAAGTGGAACGCACAAAAGAAGCACTTGCAAGAGAACGAGCAAAAAAGTAAAATCTCTTATTTTGAGCAAACCACAGGCCTGGAACTCCTGACGAAGTTCCACATACGGGAAATTCATTCCGAATTTTCCAAAATATTGGATGCCGATGTGGCAGAATTGTATGGTGTAGAAAATAAGAGAATCAATGAGTCGGTTAGCAATAAACCTGAAAAATTCCCGAATGGCTACATTTGGGAATTATCCGATAACGAAAACAACACCCTAATACAACAACCCGAACATCCATAAGGGGATACGGTTGCCTTGACCAAACTCAATGCCGTCAAGAGCCAAAAAACTGTTGGGAATATCCTTAATCTGCGAGAAATCCTTCGTTTTTCCACCTACCTCAAACAGCCATTTTTCATCCACCAGAAAATCACCTTTAGATGGTAGCACCAGCGAATGTGCCACACGTAGCAGATTATTGAAAAATGTTTCTCTAAGCGTGCCTGTGTCAATGTTTTGGGAAAGACAGTACATCAGATTCGGATTCCCAAGATAAATTTTGTCCGGCTTTGACAGCTGTTTTAAGGATTTTGCCTCAGAACTCAGCAAGGACACCAAACCTGCACGATCAAGCAGGTGAAGCATTTTCAGTCCTTGGTCACGCCCTGTTTCCAATTGGGCATACAACTCGCTCATCTTGGGTGTTTGAGGCACTCGCTGGGCCAGTATCATCAGCATTTTTTTTATTTTCTGAATGGTGGCAAACGAGATATCCTCCACAGCAGGCAAATCGGATTCCAGCACCTGCCGGATTGTGCCTTGCAAACGTTGATAAAAGCCATCCCCTTCTTCCGCATAATAGGGATAATACCCACATTTGAGATATTTCTCAAACAACGGAATTATTTTCACTTTAGAGGTCAACTCCAATGCCAGCCGAAGGTGTTTTTGCAGTAATTTTTCCAAAGTCACCGCTTGTAGCTGTGCTATACCTTCAAACCACAGAAACTCCCGAAACGACATACCGAACAACTCGTATGAGCGTAACCGGCGAGAGAGGTCTCCCTCCTTCGCATCCAGTTCCAACATGGAAGACCCCGTATAAACAATATGCAGGTCATTATAATGGTCGTATATATTTTTAATCAAAGTCTGCCAATGGTCATACCGATGAATCTCATCCATAAAAATATACGTACCCCCATGTGTTACATGATAATCCACCAAATCCATAACAGAATGTGAGGTAAACCAAAGGTCATCCATTGAGACATACAACACCTTCTCCACATCCTTGAAAGTCTCCTTTATGTGCTGCAAGACAAGGGTGGTTTTCCCTACACCTCGCGCGCCCTTGATACCTATCAATCGATTATTCCAATTTATCGTTGGATAAAGATAGCGTTTGAAATCTGTATTTACATTGTATATTTTTCGTATTGAGTTATCATACAATATTTTAACATCTGAATATTCCATTGTCATATCTTATTAATTGTTTGGCAAAGATACAAAAAAAACTTTTTCAAATGCTTTTTTTTCAAAAAAAAAACTTTTTCAAATGCTACATGTATGAAATCCCTATGGAAAGAATGACTTTCCCTGAAAAAGGTTGACAGAATTGGGAAGGTTAAACTAAATTGGTTTACATTGTTTCGTTCATATCACTGAACAGGTTTACACTATCCCTGTATAGGTTTACATTTTACATGCCATTTCACTGATTCGGTTGACATCCATTTTTTCATTGCCAGTGGACAAACCCGAGTGAGTTTTCTTTTGGCGTTGCAAAGATACTCATAATTTGGGTATCAGGCGGCTTCTCCCATGGATTTTTCCAGCATTTTTTTCTGTAACCCGCTCTGACAGTGTGCTTCAGACGGTGTCTGATAGCCGACGCTCATGTGCGGTCTCTCGTTGTTGTAAAAGTCGATTATGTGCGAGACGACACTCTTGCATTCCTTCTCTGATGGCGGATCCATGTGATAGAGCCACTCTGACTTCAGTATTCCGTTGGCACGTTCGGCCACAGCGTTTTCCAGAGGGTCACCGCTCTGTGTCATGCTGATCTGTATCTTCCTGATTTTGAGGGTGTCCACGTATGTGCGGCTACAGTACTGGCATCCGCGGTCGGAGTGGTGGGTAAGGTAGGGTGCGTCGCCTTCGGGTAGCGTAGCAAGGGCCATGCGCAGCGCCTCCAGCGGATATATGGTGTCGAGTGTTGGCCCGATGGACCAGCCAACAATTTTATGGGAATATAGGTCAGTGACTAGAGAGAGGTAGTACACGCCCTCTTCTGTCTCCACGTAGGTGATGTCGCTCACTCATATCCGGTTCGGGGCATATACCTGCACCCCTTTGACTAGGTTGGGATATTTGCGGTAGTTGTGGTTTGAGTCCGTGGTGACATAGTGTTTCCGCTTTCGGATTTTTACCATCAGGCCGTGGCGACGCAGTAGCTCAATGAAGGCGTCTCTTCCGGGAAAACAACCGGTCTCATCAAACAGTCTCCTCAGTATCATCCATAGTTTGACGCTGCCCAGCCTCGGGTTCTCCCTGCGGTAGTCCTTGACGCGCTCCACTATCAGCGGCTCCAGTGCCAGCGGCTTGAAGTCGTTGTCGTCGTCACGCTTGTAATATGTCTGCCTGCTATAACCAAACAGTCCGCACTGCTGATGTGGTACTTGGCCACAATCTCCGATGCCGGGCAACCTCGCTCGTGGTATTCACGCACTATCGCAATTTTGTCTGTTTCGTCAAAAACATACTTGTCTGTCTCGACCTCTCTCCATTCGTACTCGTCGAGGTCTGGGTTGTACACCCTCGTTGTTCGTGTATTTTTCTTCATTTTCATATTCGGTATTGCTCCAAAAAGTGTCAACTTTTTTCAGTATAAGACACCTATGCTATAATTTGGCATATGTATGTTTTTATTTTGCAGAAAATTTAAAACAATGGCACTATGAATACACATCAATTTTCTTATCAAGGTGTTTTTGATTTGGAAAGAAAGCATCATGAAGACATTCTGAATCGCAAGCCTTTGAAACATCTATTGGAAGACAGAAAAATACGATTTGTGAATCCCATGGGAAGATTTGATTTCTGTTATTTCGGAGATTTTTACTTCGACACTGGGAATGTCATGATGTTGATAACAAATGATCTGAGTTATACAAGGTACCATAGGCCTGACCAGATGTCAAACAGCTTGTGGTCAACAGTACCAGTAATTTTTGCAGGGGTTGAAACTGGCTTTACGGATGATGAAGGAAAAGAGATTTACACCTACGATTACTGCGATTTTGGCAGATACAGGCTCATGGTTCAATACTTGAGTTTTGACGAGCCTTGCCTGATGGCGGATAATCATTCGGTGCCTTTGTCGTGGGCAAAAGCGCACGGCGGATTTAAAAAATCCGGAACGACATTGTATGATTTGAAAAAAGGTATGTTTGAGATTTTCAACCCGTGGGAAATATGGCGTGTGAATCAATTTGATGACCCACCAGAACGAGAAAAGGCACATAATGCTCTGAAAAAGCCAGTATTTGTTGATGGTCTGCCCACACCAAACAAGAGATGGTCAAGAATTTATTCAAACATCGATGATGTAATGGATGACGATGCGGTGTTGGTTTATTTCAGGAGCTCGTTTAAAGAAACAATCCCTGATGAAAACGGAGAGCTTCTTGAAGTGTATGCTTGTTTCATAGACAACTATCCTTCAAGAGAAGTCAAGCAGAAATATGAACTGGTCGTTGACCATGAAAATTACCGGCAACTTTTGTACGAGCTGATGCTAAAAGCGCACAGAACTCCTGAGAAATGCTTTGTGCTATGCGACTTCTTTGAGGATATTGTGATTTTCGACAAATGCCGGAAAGAATTCGCCCAACACTTCAAGCCGATGTTCGAATATTACATACAGAATATTATGCTACCACGTTGGATTGTGGAGGAATTGATTACAGAATTGGTTTGAAAAAATTATTATTTTTGCAACAACTATAATAATGAAAGGATGCAATTATGAGTAAAATACCAGAAAAATTTAAAAATGACGATGAAATCAAAACTTATAATCCATGGAAAAAACTGGCCGAGGATTATGACAAACTTGCACTCAATGATGACTGTTTATACGGACAGGACAATAAATATTACTGCGAAGATGATTTATCAGCAATAAATGATTTTAATAAAAAATGGAAAGGAACTACTGACGAAATCATCACCACGATACCTGTTGAACCTTGGTGGGGAAACCCATTAGAAGCCAAGTTAATTATATTGACCCTTAACCCAGGCTATGTGCCGGAGGTGAATGAATCTTTGGCGAAACTGCTTCAGTCGAATAAAATTATAAGACAAAAACTTATGGCTTATAAGAAAAAGACCCTTTTATTGGAAGCTGAATCATTTCTACCAGAGGATGACGTCAAAGACATACCTATTTCACTCAAAGAGGCTGTTAACATGCTTGGTGATTGGTATTGGTATGAGAAATTAAAATCATTACGAAAAGAAGTTGAAGAAAAGTATAAGTTAACTGAGGATGAGTTTTTCAAACATATAGCATTAATTGAATATCATGGATACAGTTCTATAAAATCTGATCATGAGTTTCCATTAAAAAACAAAAAGACCAAATTCCCAAACTATTTGGAAACTCAGATTTTTATAAAAAAAATGATTTGGTATTTGGCGGAAAAGAAAGATGTACGGTTTTTAATCATGAGATCTAAAACGAAATGGAAGAACTTGTTGAATGATGGGTGGTTAAATTTATCGAATGACAATCAAAAAACATTCCTCGAAATATACAATGACAATAATAACGGTGTCATTTTTTACAAAACAAACAATGGAATGAGTCAGGCTATCACGAAAAAAAATTTAGGTCAAATATACGAGAAATTAAAGAAGATATTTGAATAAATCATGTCAACAAACACACTAACCAAATACGTTTGGCTTGTGGACACCATCTACAAGAACGGGTACATTTCATACGATGAAATCAACAAGAAATGGCTTGCCGACGATATTAGCGAAGGGCTTGAGATACCCAAACGGACCTTCCATACTTGGATTCATGAAGCAGAAGAAATGTTCGGTCTTATCATTCAATGCGAACGCAAAGGTGGCTACAAATACTATATCGAGAATGCTGATGACATAAAGAATGGAGGACTTCGAAATTGGTTGCTGAACACCATTTCTGTCAGTAATCTGATGACGGAAAACAAACAACTGAAAGACCGAATACTACTGGAATATGTACCTTCGGGACATGAACATCTTCAGACCATTATCGGGGCCATGAAAGAAAGTGTTCTCCTCAATATCATTTATCACAGCTACTGGAGAGACGAGGACACGACTTTTGATGTGATGCCCCTTCGTATCAAACTGTTCAGACAGTGCTGGTATCTGGTCGGTCAAGGTCATGGATGCAGAATTTATGCTCTTGACAGGATTAAAAGCATCACAAAAACAGAAAAGACATTCAAAATGGCCAAAGATTGGAAGGCAGAAGAGTTTTTTGACGGATGTTTCGGTATCATTGTGGACAACCCGCTTGGCTCCGCAAGGAAATGACTGGAAAAATCAAGAAGATGTGGAGTAAATATATGAGAAAAGTGTGAGGGAAATTTTCGTATCTTTGCAGACTTAAAATTTTGACCATTGAAGAAGAAAGTCTGCTTACTGGGTTCTACGGGTTCCATGGGCATTCAGTCCCTGGAAGTGATTGAGGCACTGCCTGATCTGTTCGAGGTGGAGGTGCTGGCATGCTACTCCAACGCCGAAATGCTGATACAACAAGCCAAAAAATTCAAACCCAATGCAGTGGTCATTATCAAGGAGGATTTGTACCAACAGGTGAAAGACGCCCTGTGGGACGATGGCATCAAGGTGTTTGCCGGGGAGTCGTCGCTGTGCGACATTGTGGAGATGAGCAGCATCGACATCGTGCTGTCGTGCATTGTGGGCGTGGCCGGCCTGAAACCCGTTTACCGCGCCATCTGCTGCGGAAAGCCCATCGCCTTGGCCAACAAGGAAACACTAGTGGTAGCAGGCGAACTGATGACCCAGGCCGCTGTGGAACACCGAGTGCCACTGTTGCCCGTCGATTCAGAACACTCTGCCATTTTCCAGTGTCTGGCAGGGGAATGGCAAAACCCCGTGGAGAAAATTATCATTACCGCTTCCGGAGGACCATTCAGGGGCAAAGATACGGCTTTTCTGGAACATGTCACCAAAGAACAGGCCCTGAAGCACCCCAACTGGAGTATGGGCAACAAAATCACCATCGACAGCGCCACCCTGATGAACAAAGGGCTGGAAGTGATAGAGGCCAAGTGGCTGTTTGACGCCACCCTCGACCAGATTGAGGTGGTGGTGCATCCGCAGTCCATCATCCACTCGATGGTGCAATTTGCCGACGGCTCGGTGAAAGCGCAGCTGGGACTGCCCAGCATGAAGCTGCCCATCCAGTATGCCCTCACCTACCCCCAGCGGGAAAGAAACAAAATGCCCCGGCTGAACTTCGCCGACTACCCCTCTTTGACTTTCGAAAAGCCCGATACCCAAACCTTCCGATGCCTGAACATCGCCTACCAGGCATCGAGGGCTGGTGGTGACCGTCCCTGCGTGATGAACGCCGCCAACGAAGTGGCCGTATCGCTTTTCCTCAACGACCGTATCGGCTTCCTGGATATTCCGTGCATGATTGAACAGCAACTGGAGGAAGTACCCTTTTCGCATCCTACAAGCATTGAGGAGTATTTGGAGATTGACAGGGAAGTGAGGAGAAGGTTACAGGGGACAGGTGTTAGGGGTTAGAAAGGTTAGAAAGGTTAGGAGGTTAGAAGATTACAGGATGATGGATTTTGGATTTGGGATTTTGAATTTTGAATTTTTGAAATATATAGGATTATGGGAATTGGAATGCAGATTTTAGGACTTGTTGCGAGTTTAAGCTTACTGGTATTTGTACACGAATTAGGACATTATCTTTTCGCCCGTCTTTTTCATACCCGGGTAGATAAATTCTATCTATTTTTCAACCCTGGTTTTTCCATTGTGAGAATGAAGAAATGCGGCGAACAGTACCGATTCAGTTTCTTCTCCGCCGACTCGCCGGAAGACTGGAAGAACTATCCTGAAACGACCGAATGGGGCATTGGTTGGCTACCTTTGGGCGGCTACTGTTCCATCAACGGCATGGTGGATGAGACCACCAAGGCCGATGAACTGTCTGCCGAACCCCAGCCATGGGAATTCCGCGCCAAACCCGCATGGCAGCGCTTTTTCATCATCATCGGCGGTGTGCTTATGAACTTCCTCACTGCCTTGATCATTTATGTTGGCGTCATGTACCACTACGGTGTGGAATACGTGCCCGTCACCGAAGCCCAATATGGCCTGCAGTTTACCGAAAGCGCCAAAAATATCGGTTTCCAGAACGGTGACAAAATCATCTCCGTGGATGGTCAAGTTCCCGAAACCATGGGCGATTTTGCCACAGCCCTGCTGATTGACGATGTCAAAGAGGTGCTGGTGGATCGAAATGGCGAGACCGTCAGCGTCAGGATTCCCAAAAATTTCGGGCAGCAAGTGCTGGCTGCCGGCGACAACACGGGCTTCTGCCAGTTCAACTTCCCCTTTGTGGTGGATATGGTGATGGAAGACCATCCTGCCGCAGCTGCCGGCATGCAGCACGGCGACTCCCTGGTGGCCATCAATGGCGAGGAGTGTTTCTCCTTCTTCGACTATCAGTCCACTTTTGCCCAAAGCAAAAACGAGGATGTGGAGTTGAGTTTTTACCGTGGCGACTCTTTGTATCAGGCCACTGTCCACATCAGCGACGAAGGTGTCATCGGCGTTTACCCCGTCAGTCCGGCTTCTTTCCTCACCTCCAAAGTTGTGAAATACGGCTTCTTCGAATCTATTCCCGTGGGCATTGACAAAGGCTTCGAAACCCTGGCCACCTACGTGAAACAGTTCAAGCTGGTGTTCACCAAAGAAGGAGCCCAGCAACTGGGTGGTTTTGGCACTATCGGCAGCATCTTCCCGAAAGTTTGGGACTGGGAGCGTTTCTGGAACATGACCGCTTTCCTGGGTATCATCTTAGCCTTCATGAACATCATCCCCATCCCGGCGTTGGACGGTGGTTACCTCTTGTTTATCATTGTTGAAATGATCACCCGCCGCAAGCCCAGCGACAAGTTCATCGGTGTGGCCAACACTATTGGTTTTACCCTGCTGATCATCCTGCTGATTTACGCCAATGGTATGGATATCATCCGGGCGTTCTTCAAGTGACGCCCTTGAGTAGCATCACGCAAAACGACATTGCAAAATACCAATTATGCACTTTTTATTCTGGTTTGTACTCTATCCGCTCTCATTGTTGCCACTGTTCATCTTATACGGCATCGGTGGTATTTTGTATTTTTTCCTGAATTATGTAGTGAGATACCGAAGGAAAGTCATCGACAAGAATCTGCGGAACTCTTTTCCGGAAAAAAGTGAGAAAGAGCTGGCCAAAATCAGAAAACAATATTATTGGCATCTGGCCCAGTTAGCTGCCGAGATGCTGAAGATGCTCACCCTTAGTCGCCGTGGCGTGAAAAAACGCTACTGGAGCAAGAATGCGGAGATTGTCAACCACTTCTTTGACGAAGGACGCAGTGTCATCATCATGTCGAGCCATTACAACAACTGGGAATGGATGGTGCTGAGTCTGGATATGCAGTTCAAGCACCATGGTATCGGGGTGGGTAAGGCCAACAGCAACAAGAACTTCGAGAAACTCATCAACAGAGCGCGCACCCGCTACGGCACGGAGGTGGTATTCGCTGACACGGTGCGCCAGGTTTTCGAGCGCTACGAATCGGAGCACAAGCCCTGCTGCTACATGATGCTCAGCGACCAATCGCCTAGCAATCCCAAGAGCTGCTACGTCACCGACTTCCTGAACCAGCGCTCGGGGATTATTTTCGGTGCGGAACATTTCGCCAAAAAATACGATTTACCCGTTGTTTACTACGAAGTAGTGAAAGACCGCATAGGGCATTATCATCTTGAATTTGAATTAATAACAGAGAAACCCAACGAAACGGATCATGGCTATATCACCGACCGCTATGTGCAGTTGCTGGAGCAAAGCATCCGCAAGCAACCGGCCTACTGGCTGTGGAGCCATCGCCGGTGGAAGCATGATTTTTCGGGGGAACGGGAAGACGTACACTGACGTGTACTCGGAAAGACGGGAAGACGGGAAGACGATAATCTAACCGAGCGAGCGCAGCGAGTGCCTCCGCGAGCGAATGAAATGAGCGACTCACCGAGCGAACAAAGTGAGCGTCTTAACGTATCAACAAATAAACAATAAAAAAACTATGAATAAGACTATTGAAACAATACTGCAACACCGCAGCATCCGGAAATTCACCTCGGAGAAAGTCAGCAAAGAAGACTTGGATCTGATATTACGTTGTGCCTGCAACGGCTCCACCATGGGCAACATGCAGCTGTTCAGCATTATCGTCACCACCGACAAGCAGATGATGGAGAAGGCGGCACCGCTGCACTTCAACCAACCCATTGCCACCAATGCCCCGCTGATGCTGACCTTCTGCGCCGACCTGCACCGCTTCAACCGCTATTGCGAGTTCCGCGGCGCCGCCACCGACTGCTACAGCAACCTGCAATCGTACCAGTGGGCTGTCACCGATGCCCTCATCGCCGCCCAGAACGCCTGTGTGGCTGCCGAATCCTTGGGGCTGGGACTTTGCTGGTTAGGCACGATCACTTATCAGATTGACAAATTCATCGAACTGCTGAAACTGCCCAAAAACGTCATCCCCGTGGCATGCATCTCCATTGGCCATCCCGATGAGCAACCCGAACTGACCGACAAACTGCCGGTGGAGGCGATGATTCATCAGGAAGTATATCAGGATTATTCAGAATACGATATCAATAAACTGTATAAGGAAAAAGAAGCTCACCCCAATACCCTTAAAATTTTGGAAGAAAACAAATTAGACAATCTAGCTCAGGTTTTCACCGAGAGAAGATACACCAAGAAAGACAATGAGTTTTTTGCGGAAGTATTGAAGAGAGCGTTGCAAGACCAAGACTTTTTGGCCAAAGAATAATGGAAAATATTTTCACACACGAACTGTCACGCTATTCCACAGTTATTGTAGGAAATGGAGAGACTCCGCAGGGAGAAATCCCAATGCTGTTTCTTCAACATGCCCGTTTCATTGTGTGCTGTGATGGGGCCCTGGAAAAGCTGCTTAAAATCGGCATGAAACCTGATGTGGTCATTGGCGACTGCGATTCCGTTTCCAAAGAGAGGCAACAGCAATTCAAGGATATCATTATTAAAGATCAGAACGAAGAATACAATGATCTGCAGAAAGCCCTGAAATACTGCCAGAGACAACAGCTCGGACCCGTAGCCATATTAGGAGCCTCTGGACTACGCGATGACCACCAGCTGGCCAATCTGTCAATACTAAACATGTATGCTGAACACATGGACCTCATCATGGTGAGCAACTACGGCTTATTTTCTTTTATCTCTGAGGACACAACATTTGCCTCCACTCCTGGGCAGGAAGTATCAGTATTCAGTTTTGACGGACAAGCTCTTTTCAGCTTCAGCGGACTTCAATACCCTGTCCACAACCGCCGTTTTGCCCAGCTATGGGAAGGCAGTTTGAACAAAGCCCTTGACGAACGCTTCACCGTGAAAATTAACGGCGGAAAAGGGTTGGTGTTTAGGGAGTTTTGTTTTTAGTTGACAGTTGACAGTTGATAGTTGACAATTGACAATTAATAGTTAGTGACCACTGACACCTAACCCCTAACCCCTAATCACTCGTAACGCAAGGCGGCGATGGGATCCATATTGGCAGCTTTCTTGGCCGGATACCAGCCGAAGAAGATACCTGTGGCGGCACACACCAAAAATGATACCAGAATGGCTGTCTGACTCACCACATACGGCCAACTCAGAATATGGGAAAGGGCATACGACAATATCAGTCCAAGGATAATTCCTATCACACCGCCAATCAAACTCAGAATCACACTTTCAGACAGGAATTGCAACATGATGTCACGATTCTGCGCACCGATAGCCATACGCAAACCGATTTCCTTGGTTCTTTCCGTAACGGTTACATACATGATATTCATGATACCGATACCACCCACGATCAGTGAAATAGAAGCGATAGCGGCCAAAAGCATCGTCAACATCTGCGTCACCGAACTCATGGTGCTCAGCAATTCCTCCTGGGTACGGATGTCAAAGTCATCCTCCTCGCCCTCGGCAATCTTGTGATTGGCTCGCAAGATGTAGGTTATCTCTGTGGCTGCCAGCTCCGACTCTTCCTCAGAAGTGGCCGAAGCAAACAGCATGTTGAAATGCGTGATAGCCATAAAACGCTTTTGCACAGTGGTATAGGGTGCCAGTACGATATCATCCTGATCCTGACCCATCTGGTTTTGTCCTTTGGATTCCAGCACCCCGATAATCTTCATCGGAATGGAACCGAAACGCACCACCTGCCCTATCGGATTCTCGCCATTGGTAAACAAATTGTCCACTACCGTCTTACCTACTACACAAACCTTGTTATAAGTCTTCACATCCTCTTCGGTGAACATGATGCCACTCTCGAGTTTGTACATACGTATATCGAGGTAACTGGGAGACACACCCTGAATCTGACCAGGATGGTTGTTGGAGCCAAACACCAGCTGTGCGCCCGTGCTCACCGAAGGGGAGACATGTGCCACATAGCGAGTATTTTGCTCCAAAGCACGCAAATCTTTCATATCCAAAGACTTTGCACTTGAATTACCCATATTGACACCACCACGCATCTGCCGTGCAGGCATGACCATAATCATGTTGGAACCCATGCCTGACAGCTGCTCACGCACGCTCAGCGTGGAACTCTGTCCCAAGCTGACCATGGCAATCACTGAAGCGATACCGATGATGATACCCAACATGGTCAGAAACGCCCTGCTTTTGTTGCGCAACAAGGCTTTGATGGCTATTTTGACAAGATTCAATACATTCATAGTCTAAATCTTAAACTCTTTATACTCTTGTAAGGCCTTGGCGGCTGACTGGGTTTCCACCAAGCTGTCCTCAATAATATTGCCATCTCTCAGCTTGATGGTACGAGTGGTAAACACTGCGATATCAGGTTCATGCGTCACAAAGGCGATGGTTTTGCCTTTGTCGTGCAGATCCTGGAACAAGCTCATGATTTCGTATGAAGTGCGGGTATCAAGGTTTCCCGTGGCCTCATCCGCCAACAAAATAACGGGATCGTTGACCAATGCGCGGGCAATGGCCACACGTTGCTGCTGTCCACCCGACAACTGATTGGGCAGGTGTTGCATACGATTCTCCAAGCCCACCGCTTTCAACGCTTCCACCGCCCTTTCGCGACGTTCTTTGGCTGACACCTCCGAGTTGTACATCAGCGGCAGCTCCACATTCTCGATAGCAGTGGTACGCGCCAGCAGATTGTAATTCTGAAACACAAAACCGATTTTGCGGTTGCGCATGGTTGATAGTTCCCTTTTCGACAAAGTATTGACGGACACCCCATCAATGCAATAATCGCCTGAAGTCGGACGGTCGAGGCAGCCCAGAATATTCAGCAATGTGGATTTACCCGAACCACTGGTGCCCATGATGCTGACGAACTCGCCTTCCATGACCGAAAAGGAGACTCCGTTCAATGCGTGCACATCCTCGTTACCCACACGGAAAATGCGTTTCAAATCCGTTATTTTAAGAATCTCATTGCCCATAGCCTATCTCTGTTTACGTTGTGGTGGACCCATCATGAAGGGTTTATTACCTTCCTTCTGAGGTGTGCCAGACATCTTCATCTCGGAGACGGAAAGCACCACCTCGTCACCCTCATGGATTCCCTCGGTAATCAGTGTCTTGGCTCCATCGTTCAGTCCCGGTTTCACACTCAGTTGCTCCACCGTATTCTGACGCTTCACCCACACCGTCTTGGATTCCAAATCCTTCAGACTCTGGGTCAACTCTTCCTGACTGGCATACAGTTCCTTAATCGTAATACCCTGCTTCATCAAAGCTTCCATCGCAGTCTTGTCAATATTGCAGTACAAGGCTTCCATAGGCACGGAAACGCCCACCTCCTTCTTCACGATGATGGACACGCTGGCGGTCATACCCGGAAACAGCTTTTCGTCTGGATTAGGCGCATCAATAATCACGGTATATGTCACCACATTGGAAGTAACCGTAGGCTCCAGACGCACCTGCTTTACCGTGCCCATAAACACATCCTCGGGGAAAGCGTCAACGGTAAAAGTCACCGGCTGGCCCACTTTTACCTGACCTATATCCGCTTCATCCACATTGGCTTCCACCTGCATTTCCGTCAGGTTGTTGGCGATGGTGAACAGCGTCGGGGTATTGAAAGAAGAAGCCACAGTCTGGCCTTCCTCCACAGCTTTGTTGAGCACCACCCCCGAAATCGGCGAGTAAATCATGGCGTAACCCAAGTCCACCTTGGCCTTCTGGCAGTTGGACTTGGCCGTCACCAATTGGTTTTTGGCCCTGATCAGCTCATCCTCGGCCGCATCCAAAGCCTCCTGTGTTGCTGCTTTGTTATCAAACAAGGCTTTTGTTCGGTCATACGTTCGCTGTGCCAAAGTCAGATTGCTCTGGGCATTCGACAGCTGTGCTTCCGCCTGTTGCACCTGCTCCGACAAAGTCGAGCGGTCCAGTTCAGCCAGCAAGTCACCCTTCTTCACTTCGGAATTGAAATCCACATACAATTTCTCCACTTTACCGGAGACTTGTGTACCCACATCCACCTTATAGACGGGCTGGATTTCGCCCGTGGCGGTCACCGTCACCTCAATACTGTCAACTTTAGCACGTTCGGTGTTGAGCGTCATACCATGTGGTTTGCCTTTTTTCAACGCCATCATAGCGACCACCACAATGATGAGCAACGCCACAATGATGCCCCAGATAATCAGTTTTTTCTTCTTTTTTGCTTCCATATAGTGTGTTTTTATGTTTCTCCTTTGTCACCACCCCACACTGCGCTTCGCTTGTGCGGGGTTATTGAAATGTGACCTCTTCGAGGTCTTTTGGTATAATAATTGTCACTACCCCGCCCTTCGGGCACCCCTTCTAAAAGAAGGGGAATTTAAAGGGTCACTGGAACACCGGTCAGGATATCCAGAATCTTACGCTGCAGGACGAAGGAGTATTTGTTTTGCATGTAGGTATTCAGAGCTGACAAGTAATTGTTCTGCTGGGTCAGCAGGTCGGCGGCGGTGATAGTACCATACATGAACTTCATGTTATAGGCACTGAAATTGGCCTCGTATGCCCTCTCTCTGATTGCCGACACCTCGTAATTATTCTGAGCCTCTTTGACGGCGATATAGTAACGTTCCAACTCCTCCAGCACTTCAATCTGTTGCGATTGGTAATCGTTTTCTGCCTGCTGCACTCCGATTTTCGCCAGTTTCACCGCAGCGCGTGCACGGTTCTGGTTATAAATGGGTATATTGAGCTGAAGTCCCACATTCTCGCCCAGACGTTCGCCTAGCTGTGTGCCAAATGAACCGTTTTTGGAAGCATATCCGGTGCTGACACCCGCATTCAGGTTCAGGGAAGGATAGTAGGACGATTTGGCAATTTTCACATCATAATTGGCACTCTCGACGCGATTCTGACTGATTTTCAATGCAGGAAGATAATCCATAGCCTTATCTATCACCTCCTGCATGGCAGGAATCGTCAAATTGCTCATCATCGTAGCCGTGTCAGGTTTTATCACCTCCAAAGGCGCATAGGGATAAATAGCCAACAAAGATTTCAGGTTGGCATAGTTATTTTGCAGGGTAAGCAAAGTATTCTCATAATTGGCCGAGTCGGAGACATACTGGGCTTGCAGCAGCAGATAATCGCTTTCCAAAATCTGGCCCACCTTGAAACGCTGATATCCCTGCTCCATCTGCTCACGGCTTTTGTTGATTACCTCCCTCTGATACACTGATAATTCCTCGTTCATCAAAATACTCAGGAAGGCCTGCACAATCTGGATATTGACATTGTTTTTCGACTGCTCCCATGCCAGTGAAGACTGGGTGATGTCCAGTTTTCGTTGCTTGATGGTGTTGAATGTGTTCAGTCCATTAAAAAGCGTGATTCCAGCGGAAAGACCGTAGTTGCCGGTCCAGTCGGCACCGCCGTTGACAGAGCTGTGCGAATAGGAAAAACCCTGCGAGGCGGAAGCGGACACCGTAGGTGACATCTGCAGTTTGGCTTGTTTGTAATTGATCTCCGAAGCGGACTGATTCAATCTGGCATTCTGCAGGTCATAACTATGCTCTTCGGCATATTTCAGACAATCCTCAAGGGAAAAACGAGTGGGTTGTTCCTGGGCGAAAGCGACAAATGCCAAGGCAAGGAACAAAGTCAGAACCATTGTTTCTTTCATACTCCTCAATATTAAACTATATAACGACACACCAAAAAGGCGCAAGTTTAAACGTACAACAACATGCTTTGCACATTGTGATAACCCATTTGCCGCAACAGTTCGCAGTACTCATCCAGCTGCTGCTGATAAGTTTCATCCTCCTTACCGGTTTTGTAGTCAATCACCATCACCTCATCATCAAGGAACACGATACGGTCAGGACGGCGCAACTGGCCGTCGCAATTCATGATGGTGGTTTCGTTCATCACCTCCACCCCAGGAGCAAAATACGGTTGGAGGCTAGCATCATTCATAATCTTGCGCAACACCGACCGCAGAATTTGACGGTCTGCCATATCGACCACATTTTCTATAATTTCAGCCAGCTCTTCCTCGGTTTGAGGGAAGTTTTCAATTCTTGAAAGAAAATCATGAATATACACACCCAGCTCCTGCTTGTAGCTACGGTCGGAAACAGCCAGCAACTGTTTCGATTGCAAAGTGAAATCCGAAGAATAAAGCTGACCGATATTGTACTGAGGCTCTTTCTCCTTGGCACGGGTCTCCTTATGGCACAGGCTATCGCCAAAAAAATATTCTTTCTGCAACGCTTGCCCTTCCTCTTGTTGGGAACGGATATAATTGCCCAAAAACTTGGCGTAATTGCCCCTGCTGATCGCAGGATTCCCTGTAATGACATACAAAACGTCTCCGGCACGCGTATGGGCCACATACATCACGTTGACATTATCAATCTCCGTCATGACGCGCTCTTCTTCCGCCAAAGCCTCGAAAGAGGAACCCGACAAAGCGCTTTGGCTGGTATCCAGGATGTAATACGGCAGCGGACAATCGTCCAATTCATTCTCGCACCAGACGGTCTCCATGCCATTGCCTTGTCGATAGGATTTCATCGGGTAAATGACCACCGGGTACTGCAGACCCTTGGATTTGTGAATGGAAGTCACTGTCACCGCATCAGTTTCTTTGGATGAAGTCAGCGACATCTTGCGGCCTTTTTCCTCCCACCAGTTCATGCACTGCGTCAAATCCGAAAACTGCGAATTGAAATTGTCGTAAACAGCGTCAATAAAAGCAATTACGTATGCATCAGGCGTAGAGATATGATAGGCCAACAGCAATTCTTTCACGATGGTAAAGACCGGAAACGAAAGCAAACGGGGAATATCCAGCAATATATCGGCGTCCACCCGCTCTCCCAAATCTTTTATCAATTTCTGAAAGCCATTTTCCTGACTGATTTTATCCACCGCATCCGTCATACTGTCTTTACAGAAATACTCTGCAATAGACAATTGCGACAACTTGTCATCGGGCGAGAGCAGATAGCGCATGGTATTCACCAGCAGCAGCACCTCCGGAGAGGCACTCAAAAGCAAGGAATCCGAAGAAATCACTGGAATCTGATGCTCCGTCAGATAGCGGGCAAGGTCGCTGCATGTCCGGTTGGACTTGGACAGAACCGCTATATCCCTATATTCGTAATTTCTACTGACAGCATCCTGCACCGCTTTCAGTGTTTCCTCCATCAGGTAATCCTCACTGTCATCCTCCTGCTGGAAACGCACATACACAAAACCCTCCTTCTCCCGACTTTTCTTTTGTTGCACATCCGCATAATAATCCACCAGCAAGGAATTATGACTGAATTCTTTATTTATCAGGTATTTAAAAAATCCATTATTGAAATCTATCACAGCCTGCGACGAACGATGGTTGGTGTCCAACAAGGTCAACTCGAAATCATCAGGAGTCAACAAACCATCACCCAGATTCAGGTTCACCCCTTCAAGGGTGGACAGACTATTAAGCAAGGTGGAGTCACCGTTCCTGAAGCGGTAAATAGACTGCTTCACATCCCCGAAGAGGATGGTTTTACCTTCCTCTCCGAAGGCATTCAAACCGGACAGCGCATTCTTAATCAGTGGTTTGAAATCTTCCCACTGCATACGCGAGGTGTCCTGGAACTCATCAATGAAAAAATAGGAAAACTTGTTGCCGATTTTCTCGTAGATATAAGGCGTATCGATATCTTTGATCTCGTCAAAAATACGGCCATTGGTCTCATTCAGGAAAAACAGATTGTCGCGAAGTTTGATATCCTCCATGATAAACTTCAGGTCGAACAGCAAGAGCAAAGACGACACATGTTTTGAAATCAGCTCCCAGTTTTTCAATGCCGCTTGCTGATCAATAATATCCTGAGCCAGTTCCACAATGGCAGGTTGCAGCTGTTTCTCGTTTGGCGACGGTTTTTTGAGGACCGATTCCGCTTCCAGCGCCTTGAAAACGGTCTTGCCTGGAACGGTCGCCGGCTGGTCACGCAGCACGCGCACCCACTTGTAAATGCCCGTTGAACCGCCAATGTATGCCGAAGAGTCATCACTCAGCTGATTGAAAATAACAAGCAGTTTGTTCACCTCTTGCTGAAGAGTGTTTCGTTTGACAGCCAGCTGCTGAAACACTTCCTTCACGGCCTTTTTCAGTTCACCATTTTCTGAATCATTGGGTGAATCGGATTCATGCATTTTCTCCAAAGCCTTTGCAGGCTCGAAAGCCCTTTCATTGTAAATCGTCGCCAATGACTTTTTTAACTCACCCTCCAGCTGCCAGCGACCTTTCTCGTTCATCTGCTTGTCCACCAGAAACATGATACGCTCTGACAAATCCTTGTCGCTCTTCGACAACTTATTCAGCAGCATATCCACGGTTTGCTCATAACAATCGGACAAGTCAATGGCAACATTGTAATTCATGTTAATGCCCAGGTCGAAGGCGAACGAGCGGATGATACGCTGGAAGAAACTGTCGATGGTGCTGATGGTGAAATTCGGATAATCGTACAAAATCTCCTTCAGCAAGCCGAGCGACTTACCACGGAATTCGCTTTCACTCAGCAATTTGTAACGACTATCCCTCAATATAAGCTTATAAATGGCCGCCTCAGAGCCTTTCCATTCGGAGGCAGGACTAAAAGCGAATATTTTTAAGGTTTTCACAATGCGTTCCTTCATCTCGGCAGTCGCATTGTTGGTGAAGGTCACAGCCAGCACATGCCTGAACTTTTTGGGTTCAAGCAGACACAAAGACAAATATTCAGCCACAAGGCTGGTAGTTTTGCCAGAGCCGGCCGATGCCTTATAAACCTTGAACATCTCAGGCTGTCAAGCTATTAATCGAGTGTTGATCCCAGTACTTTTTTCTCCATGGTGCGACGATATTCCGTAAGCTGAGCAGCGATCTTCTCATCGAAAGCGCCGAGGATTTCCACAGCCAGCAGGCCGCCGTTTTTGGCACCGTCGATAGCCACAGTAGCCACCGGGATTCCGCCAGGCATCTGTACGATAGACAGCAGTGAATCCAAGCCGTTCAGTGCGGCACTCTTGATAGGGATGCCTATAACGGGCAAGGTGGTTTTGGCTGCGGTAATACCTGCCAGATGGGCAGCACCACCGGCACCGGTAATAATTACTTTCAGCCCGCGCTCACGGGCAGTAGAGGCATATTCAATGGCTTTCTCCGGCGTGCGGTGTGCACTGATGACAAATTTTTCATACGGAACGCCAAATTCTTCCAGCACGTCACAGGCGGCTTTCATGGTGTTCCAATCGCTCTTTGAGCCCATTATGATTCCAACGAGGGGGGTGTTCATGGTGTTTATTTGTTTAATCGTTTAATCGTTTATTTGTTTAATCGTTTATACGTGGAGTCACTCACTTCGTTCGTTCGGGAAGTCGCTCACTTTGTTAGCTCGAGGAGACGAATATATCGTCTTAGCGTCTTACCGAGCGAACGCAGTGAGCGTCTCCTCGTCTTCACGTTTCAGTTTACTCCATAGTTCCCGGAGATTCGGGTAGGAGTCTTTGAGGAGACGTGAAACCTCATCAAATTTCACCCATCGGGCTTCCTCTATATCCTCTTCAGTTTGAGGGACCAGATTCTCGTGGGCATACGACTTCATGATATACCACGCTGTGGTTTTGCCCACCCATTTTCCACCTAACTTGTAGGTGTGGAAGGTATCGGGCAAGGGCTTGACAATGGACAGCTGTTGCAGGCCGGTTTCCTCACTCACCTCGCGCAAGGCGGCTTCTTCGACAGTTTCTCCGTCTTCCACTTTTCCCTTGGGAAAATCCCACTTGCCACGGCGGAAAATCATCAGCACCTTGCCTTCCGCATTGAGCACCACTCCACCTGCGGCCTTGATCTCGCAGTAGTTGTCTTCCAGTTGCTGGTAAAATACCTCACCATACTTTCTGATTATGGGATTCTTCAGGAAGCGGAAAACTGGAAGCCCCAAACGATGTCCCAGCTCACAGGCTTCGGCGCATACAAACCAGCGGTGGTAATTCAACGCCTCATAGTCGGGCAGCTTTTTGATGCGGATGGGGTACAAATGACAGGAAATAGGCTTTTGAAAGTCGATCTCTCCCTTTTCAAAAGCCTTTTCAATAGCGCATTTGGCAATGCCATTTTCATCGTAGTAAGCGTAAGCGCAACGTTCGTCGCTCAGCAGCGGGGTCACGAAAGAACCTTCCATATCATAATCGAAGGTTCCCTCCGCCTCCACTTTTTCAATACCCTCTTCAGACATATATCTCTTGAAGAGAGGATAATTGTCCTCCAAGTCCGCAATCTCCTCAGGGTCAACGGGAGCTCCTGTGTCGCCTTCCACGCAGCACAAGCCCTTGCACTGTGCTAAATCGCAGCAAAACTGACTGTCGAAGAGGTCATCGGATACCAGGACATTGTTGATTATAATCATTTCTTGATGAACTTCTTGACGATATTATCGGCTCTGACGAAATACACACCGGCGTTCAGACTTCCCACATTGACGGTTGTGGTACCATCTACCACCTTCACACGCATCACCACTCGACCGGTAACATCAATAATTTCAATCTTCTCAGGCAGATCATTAGCGGCAAATACCAGATTCAGACTGTTTTCGACAGGATTCGGATACAGTTGTACCTTTTCTGCGCTCTGCTCCTCAATGCCCGTACACGAACCATTCAATGCCACCGTTGCCGTCAAGGACTCAGCTGTAATGGTCATCGTCTTATTATGGCTACCACCCATATCTGGAGCAAAAACCACATAAACCATGCCGCCATTATAAGGCACAGTTGTTGTCAGACCGTAATTTTCCATATCATTGGACACTTTGAAAGGATCCTCAACCTGCACTTGGACATCTTCCACCAAATCATTGACGATCACATTCACCGATTTCGGTGCGGAAGTTTCGCCAGCAGCGGTGGAAAAATACAAAGCGGCAGGCGTAACATTCAATGACGGGTTAGCGACACGGAACGTAGCTGAAATGGTGTGGTCTTCCACCACATTTTCGAAAGTATAATGCAGCACTCTTGACTGGGCAACGCCATCCACCAACAATTGGTCAACGGTATAACCCTGTTCAGGAATCAGATCAAATGTCTGATTGCTATGCACAGGAACGATTACATTGCCAGAGGGCGAAATCTGTCCGTGCTCACCTGCGGAAGCCATGATAGTGACATCCGTAATCGGAGTGCCGTTAATCATAATATCGTCAAGTACGAGACCCGTGCCATTGACGCCTTCCGTTTCAAAAGCTATCTGATAAGAGGAAGAAGGATTTGGCAATGTAAGGGTTGCCTGACTCCAGGGACCTGCAAAAGACGAGTAATTCTGCAACAAAGTCCAAGCATCTGAGGGGGTACTACGGTAATACACATTCATAGTGTAATTGACACCACCCACCTGACCATACCAGAACGAAAGAGTCGGATTCTGCAATAAACTGAAGTCAAAAATGGGTGACACCAGCCTCGTCACACCGTTTGAAATCGAATAGAACATGGCATTGGTGTTGCCCGAATGGGCGTTGGGAATCGATCCTGAATTGTTACCGCTACGCACTATCCAACTATTGTAATTGTTAACGAACTCATGATGGAAGCAATAGGGAATATTGACACCTTCAAAAGACTCCATCCAGGGGAAAGTATCAATCACAATCTCATCTTTCACCAAATAGAAACGAAGGCTATCGCCATAATTGGTGATGTCAGCGATACGGAATCCCGTTATAGCGGAATTATTGCTATAAAACGGCGCGGGATTTGTAAATTCGCTGAACTCAGTCCGGTTTTGCGCACCAAAATAAGACTGCTCCATATTGCCCACTGTAGGAACTGTATAAGCGTCAGCACCTGGGAATCCTCCCCTGCGGAAAGTATAGACTTCCGGATACGAAGCAGTACTATAATCGGTGCTATGATTTCCGTTGAAATCAGTATTGATTCGGTAGATACGGGCACCTGTTCCATAGACTGTTCCATCGAATGGCGTAGAAGTATTTCTAAATTCTACTACCACAAATTGGTTGGAGTGATGAGTTCTGTCAGGATAAATCTTATAGGCACAGTCAGGGGAAGTGGCAACAGGATAGATGGTATAGTATCCATTGGCGTCTGCCTCCGGAATATCCTCAATCCAATGCCCGTATTTTTGTTTCATATAGGCACTCATATTCTGCGGCACACTGGTCGTTCCCTCCATCAAATCCCAATGGCCATTATATGAAGAATTTCCACTGGATGAATACAGGTCGGGGGCACTCAAGGAATGGAACATCTCGTGACACAAAGTGCCAATGTCAAAATAATAGTCATCATCTGCCAGAATCAAATTGTAATCATACACACGTTTCCCGTGCATATATACAGACCGGTCAAAAATCGACCATCTGTGAGGCCATAACAAGCTGGACCATCCATCCACGCCGGTATTGATGATAAACACCACATTATCTACCTTGCCGTCGTTGTCATAATCCATATCCAGCGTCGTCGGAATGAAATTCTTGACATATCTGATAGCGCTGTCCAACAAGGTAAACTCTCTTTCTCGTCTTCCGGCGTCGTCAAGATAACCGTACGGATTATTTGCGCTATACGGACTGTAATAACTGCGTGGGTGGATGTCGTGATACGAAACAATCACATCTTCTGGTCCTGCCTGAGGAAACAGAAAAGACTGTATCGTGAACTGATTGTACGACACATTCCTATAATAATTCTTCAACGAAACAGAGGTGGTGTTTGTAGTATCGTTATACATGGCATCCACCTGACTGTATGTTTTCGGGAAAACCGTGTCATTCTGGAAGCTGATAAACACCACAATGTTGTTCATCACCCCATGATTCATCTCGCGGGTAGTCGCAACGGCCGGGTCATTGTCAGCGATTTGGCGGGCGTGTTCGACACGGCGTGCCATGATGATTTCGTCACTGATACGCGCACCTGGTGTCAAAGCCGGGGTAACAGCGGGATTGGTTTGTCCCACAATATACGCTGTAGGCACCACCATACCATTCTGTTCGACACCGTAAGTGTAATACCCTGTTTCCGTATCCATAATAATGGTATAACCGTCCGCATCATGATAATAGTTGAAGAACTCGTCACCACTGACAAAACAGTGAATCACTTCCCCGTTAGGCTGAACCAAGGTGCAGGGCACGTTTTTCAGCGGAGCAGCCAAAATACTGCCTATCGCAAAAGCGATAAGCAGTATGGTTGATATTATTCGTTTCATTTTTTATTTCAAATATTATTGTAATCTCTTGAACTGACAAGTGAAGTGACGCATCAGTTCGGCTTCCCAGGTGATCTCCAGACCGCGCTTGATGGTATCGCGACGGTCATAGACATTCTTCAAGGCAGCAGCGATAACGTCCATGTGATTGTTGGTATAGACACGGCGGGGGATACAGAGGCGCACGAAGTCGTTGCCTCCGAAGCGGTTCTCACGGGTTACCGGGTCACGGTCGGCCAGCACGTAGCCAATCTCGCAAGCACGAATACCGGCTTCCAGATAAAGCTCACAGGTCAGGGTTTGAGCCGGGAACTCTTCTTTCGGGATGTTGGTCAACACCTTGTCGGCATCCACGAAAATGGCGTGGCCGCCGGCAGGACGCTGGTAAGGAATACCATACTCATCCAATTTGGCAGCGAGGTAGTGGACCTGTTTGATACGGGTTTCAACCATCTCAAACTCGATGTTTTCTTTCAAACCGACAGCCAAAGCGTCCATGTCACGGCCGTTCATACCACCGTAAGTGAGGAAGCCTTCAAATGGGATGCAGAACAATTTCGCACCCTCATACCATTCTTTCTTATTGGTGGCGATGAAACCGCCCATATTGACGAGACCATCTTTCTTGGCACTCATCGTCATGGCATCGGCATACGAATACATCTCGAGGGCGATCTCGCGAAGAGTCTTGTTCTCGTAACCTTTCTCACGGGTCTTGATGAAATAGCAGTTCTCGATGAAACGGGCGCTGTCCACCACCACAGGCACGCCGTATTTGTGGCAGAGTTCGCAGGTCTCGCGGACATTCTGCATGCTCACAGGCTGACCACCAACGGTATTGTTGGTAACAGTGAGAACCATGAATGGCACTTTGCCTTCGTTTTCTTTCAAAACCTTCTCCAATTTCTCAAGGCTGACATTACCCTTGAAAGGAACTTCGAGCTGGGTGTTGTATGCCTCAGGAACGGTAACGTCAATTGCGAATGCCTTACGGCTCTCAATGTGGCCCTTGGTAGTGTCAAAATGAGCATTACCGGGAATAACCATACCTGGTTTAACGAGATAGGAGAACAGCACGTTCTCGGCCGCACGTCCCTGGTGGGTGGGGATAACATACTCAAAACCGGTGAGTTCGGTGATGGTGTCCTTCATGTGGTAGAAAGAGCGGGCACCACCGTAGCTCTCGTCGCCCATCATCATCGCACTCCACTGACGGTCACTCATGGCACCTGTACCAGAGTCAGTCAACAGGTCGATATACACATGGTCGCTCTTCAGCATGAAGATGTTGTTGTGGGCTTCAAGGAGCCACTTCTCACGTTGTTCACGGGTGGATTTCTTAATGGGTTCCACCATCTTGATTTTCCATGATTCTGCAAATGGTAATTCCATAATTTTTTTGTTTTTTTATTGATTATCATTGATTTGTTTTGTCTCTTTCAAACGGCCATTCTCGTATATCTGACTGTACATCAAACGACCTTGTTCGTCATAAAATTTCCAGAGCCCTTCCTTCAGTCCCTGACGATACTCACCGGCATAATACAAATAACCGTTATCGTGATATACCTTGTACATACCTTCTTCCTTGCCGTTCACGTAATGGGCTTCTGTACAGAGGTTTCCGTTCTTGTGATAAGCGAACCAGTCACCATCGCGCTTGCTTTGGCTCACGATATTGCCTTCGGTGTATTTATAATGAGTACTATCGTAATAATAGACCTCTCTGTATTTTTCATCCGTCAACACACCGTTCTCATCCACTTTATAATAAGCCACCACTTTTGCCTGGTTGTCACCATACTGTTCCTCCACCTTCTTGCCGGACAGCGTATCATTGTATGTATTATCCGTTCCCGCACCGATAGCCGCAGGATTCATCTCCACGGTCTCCACCTCAACTTGTTCCTGCGCCTGTTTAGCTTTTCCCTTGCATGAACCGAAAGACAGGATCAGCGCACAAGCAAACAGAAACAACACAGCAACTCTCATCATTTCTTTGTCGATTTAAAAGGTTCGTTCAATATCTCCAGCAGCTCATTGGTCACATCCTTGGAAGGATCAGCATCAATCAACTGACCGCCATACTGATAAGAGAAAACATATGAGGCGTTTCTCTCAGCGTTGATCAGCTTGGTAGCACTGATTACCGAGTCGGCAATCTGCTTCAAGGCCGCGGCCTGACGGGCTTCTAAATCACCCATCACACGGGCATAATCCTCTTTCAGGTTCTCGCTTTCTTGCATCAGCTGCTGCTGAGCGTTTTCAATCTGGACTTGGGTCAGAATACCCGCCTGGTAATTCTGTTGGAATTGAGCGGCTTTTCTTTCCAAAGTAGCCTGACGATTCTGGAACACAGCCTCCTGTTTGCTCATCTCGGCCTCAATATCTTTGGTCAAGATATCCACCAACTCATATTTGGCATTGACACTGTCGATGTTGATATAAATAATCTCACCCGAACGAGGCTCTGTATTCACCACATTCTGTGAAGGCTTGTGACTGGCTGTTTTCGGGAAAAAGAAATACAGTACATAGAGTACAATTACAGCCACTACGAGTACAGCCTCCAAAATGCAACGGCATAAATTACATTTGCATTTTTTCTTAGTTTCACAAGTTTCCTTCACTGGTTCTTCGTTGACAACATTCGTTACATTTTCTTCAAATTCACCCATATCTATTAATTTTTAACTTTTAACTCTTAATTCTTAACTCTTTAGTTGCCGACTTCCGACAAATATTTTATGCGCATGATTCTGACTTCTTCCATGCTATATTCATCCTCGCCCAATTCCTCGAGGGCATCCTGTACGGAATCGGACTGGGCATTGTTGAAATAGTCCAGTATATCTTCCTGATGATACGGATCAATCACCTCATCAATATAATAATTGATATCCAGTTTCATGCCGGAAGAGACAATGCTTTCGATTTCAGAAAGCAGCTCGTCCATTTCCATACCTTTGGATACCGCTATATCCTCAAACGCGATTTTTCTGTCGATATTCTGAATGATATACACCTTGTTGGCCGACTTGTTCACCACGGTTTTCACCACGAAATCCTGTGGACGCTCAATCTCATTGTCCTCCACATAATTCTTGATCAAATCGACGAAAGGCTTGCCATACTTCTGTGCCTTGCCGGCGCCCACCCCGGTGATATGCGTCATTTCCTCGATATTGGTCGGATATTGGATACACATATCTTCCAGCGACGGGTCTTGGAAAATGACGTATGGGGGCAGATTCTCCTTGTTGGACAATTCTTTGCGGAGATTTTTCAGCAAAGAGAACAAAGTTTTGTCAAAAGCGTCTCCTTTCGACATTACGGGTTCTTCCACCATGTCACAATCCTCGTCAATGTCAACCGCATTTTTCGGTTTGGCCACCATCACAGAATAGGGATTCACCATATATTTCTCGCCTTTGGGTGTCACCTTCAGCAAGCCATAGTTCTCCACATCTTTCACGATCAGTTCCTCGAAAATAGCGACACGAATCACATTGGCCCAGAAGTTCTGGTCGTAATCCATGCCTTCGCCGAACTGTTTCAGTTTCTGATGTTTGAATTTCTCCACGGAGGTAGTTTTCTCGCCTCTGATGATGTCAATGACGTGATCTTCTTTGAACTGCTGTTTCACGGTTTGAATCACCTCGATGGCCAGGCAGATTTGGTCAGCGGCGTTCATTTTGGGTCTCGGATGGTTGCAATTGTCGCAATTGTGACAGTTTTCCTCCTCAAAGTCCTCGCCGAAATAGTGGAGCAGATGCTTGCGGCGGCAGTTGGTTGACTCGGCGTACGAGGCGGTTTCCGCCAACAGCTGTTTCACAATCTCCTGTTCCGCCACCGACTTCTTCGTGGAGAATTTCTCCAGTTTGTTCAGGTCTTTCGGGTCATAGAAAGCGATACAAACGCCTTCACCATCGTCGCGGCCGGCGCGACCAGTTTCCTGATAATAGCCCTCCAGGCTCTTCGGCATATCGTAATGGATGACATAGCGCACATCGGGTTTGTCGATACCCATGCCGAAAGCGATGGTTGCCACAATGACATCGGCTTTTTCCATCAGGAAAGCGTCTTGGTTCTCCACACGGGTATGCGAATCCAAGCCCGCATGATACGGCAGGGCCTTAATCTGGTTCGCCTGCAAGAACTCCGCCAGCTCTTCCACCTTCTTTCGACTCAAGCAATAGATGATGCCCGACTTGCCGGGATTGTTCTTGATGAATTTCACCAGTTCCTTGTCCACATCCTTGGTCTTCTCACGGATCTCGTAATATAGATTCGGACGGTTGAAAGAAGAGATGAACACCTCGGCCTTGTCCATGCCCAGGTTCTTCTGAATATCGCTCTGCACCTTCGGGGTAGCCGTTGCCGTAAGGGCAATCACCGGCACCTTTTTCCCGATGGTGTCAATGATATTTCTGATGCGACGGTATTCCGGACGGAAATCATGTCCCCACTCGGAAATACAATGCGCCTCGTCAATAGCGTAGAACGATATGTTGATATCCTTGAAAAAACCGACATTTTCCTCTTTGGTCAGTGACTCGGGAGCCACGTACAGCAATTTGGTTTTGCCTGAAAGCAAATCATCTTTCACCTCTTTGATTTCCTGCTTGGTTAGCGAGGAGTTCAAAAAATGGGCGATACCGATCTCCGTGCCGAAATTGCGAATGGCATCAACCTGATTCTTCATCAGGGCAATCAGGGGAGAAATAACGATGGCCGTGCCCTCTGTCATCAGGGCTGGCAGCTGGTAGCACAACGACTTTCCACCGCCAGTCGGCATAATTACAAAACAATCCTTCCCTTTCAGCAGAGACTTGATAATCTTGAGCTGATTTCCTTTAAAATTATCAAAGCCGAAAAATTTTTTCAGCATTTTGGAAATCTGTTTTTCCGTAATTGTAGCCATTGTATCTTAGCTTTGAATATGGTTTTTATTAGCTTCTTTAACAGTATATATAAAACTTAAATGGAATAACAAAAGTATAAAAAATTTTCACTCAAGGGGGCATTTTTCTGCTATTTTCGACTGATTTTTATCAACTTATTGATTTTCAGGATGATAATTTTGTTAAAAACAACTATCCATTAAGAATATTTTTTACATAAAGCCTGATTCCCTTCTCCAGAGGAGTGAAATTTTTCTTGTAACCAATACGGTTTATTCTATTCAGTGGCAATATATTTTTCTGCTGGGGAAAAAGAATTTCGGCAAAAGGAATGATTTGGCATTCCACTTGGGGAGTCAGTTTCAGGGCAGAAAAAATTGCCGCCGCCACTGCGCTCAGCGGACGGGGATAGCCAGCACCCAGATAATAGAAACCGCTGGCAGGCAGATGATTCATGAACCAAGTGAATACCGTCACCACATCCCTGACGTAGATTCTGTCCATTGTGGGCTCATTTTCAATGTTTTCTGAATCTCTGCATAGGGGAATAAGCATGCGTCCATCCTTTTGCCATTGCCTGAATAGCTGGCACACGGAAGAGGCTGCGGTTCCCAAGCATGTTTCTCCGGGACCGTACACTTCGGGCAAGGCAAAACCCGCCCAAAGCGGTGGTGTCATACGCTGCTTCAACACCCACAGGTCAAACTGCCACTTCAGCCGCTCCGTTTCGGCCATCCCACGCCCCCACACAGTCCACTCCTGGCCTGTCCAGCTCCATTTTGCCTCGGTAGAAGATGCCGCATAAAGCAAGGGGATGCGGTTCATCGCCGCCAAACTCCACAAACGTTGCGAAAACTCTAGACTGTACTCCCGAAGCAATGCTGCATCAGCTTGCATTCCTGCGTTTTCCATTCCAAAATGAAGGATGAAATCCATATGAGCCATATTCTGCGCCGCCCAATCGAAAAAAAAATCACGGGGCACTTTTTCGATATACCGCATCGTTTGTAGAGACGTTTCATGAAACGTCTCTACATCAGGACAGGACGCTATTTTTGGCGCATCGTGGCCTGGTTCAACATGTGTTACGGGAAATTTATCCACCAGAACCAAATCGTCACGACCTAATTTACTGAGATACTGAACCATGCAGCCTCCGATAAAACCGTCGGCCCCTGTTATGACAATCATATCCTGTTTTTAAAACAAAGCAGGGTCTGAAACAGACCCGCTTTTCGTTTATTTTCTCGCACGAATCATCGCACCCGTCTTGTTCTTGCCCACCCTGATCATGTCCAGAATAGGACGGTTGGAGGGACAGCCGAAAGAGCAAGAGCCACACTCGATACAATTCATGATACCATATTTCTCACAGTCCTCGTAGCGTTGCAGTTCGCTGAAAGCATGCAGCATGTAGGGTTCCAGCCCCATCGGGCAGGCACGAACACACTTGCCGCAACGCAGGCACTCATATACCTCGCCGCGCTTGCTTTCTGATTCGGTCATCAGCAGCAAACTCGACATACCTTTGGCGGTGAATGCGTTGAGGTTGGAAATAGCCTTGCCCATCATTGGACCACCGGAAATAATCTTTCCTGTATCTTCAGGAACACCAACAGCATTCAGAATATCGTTGATGCAAGTACCGATACGGACTCTGTAATTCTTCAGATTCTTCACCGACTTTCCACTCACTGTCGTGAAGGTTTCAATAATTGGTTTGTTCTTCTGCACCGCCTCATAAATAGCGAAGGCAGTAGCAATATTGTTGACAATGCAACCCACTTCAATCGGCAGTTTGCCATTAGGCACATTGCGGTCGGTCAACGCTTTGATCAGCTGTTTTTCAGCACCTTGCGGGTATTTGGTTTTTAGCTCCACCACCTGGATATTCTTGTAGTTGGCAGCCACTTTGCTCAGGTGCGCGATAGCATCGGGTTTGTTGGACTCCACGCCAATCAGCGCCACGGGAGCTCCCGAAGCAATCAGCATGGCCTCTATGCCGACCATCACCTCATCTGCACGCTCCAGCATCATGCGGTAGTCCACCGTAATGTACGGCTCGCACTCAGCGGCGTTAATCAGCAGGTAGTCCACCTTCTTGTCTGGCGGCACCATGTATTTCACATGGGTGGGGAAACATGCACCGCCCAAACCGACGATACCGCATGCTTTCATGCGGTCGATAATTTCCTGCTTGGTCAGGGTGATGTCCTTTTTCAGCTCGGTGGAAGTGTCAATTCCTTCAGCCCATTCGTCGCCTTCCACATCGATTACAATAGCATCTTTTTTATAGCCCAGGAAATCGGCCACTGGCTCGATTTTGGCCACCGTTCCCGATACGGGAGAATGAACATTGGCACAAATAAAAGCCTCGGCTTTGCCTATCAACTGACCCACTTTCACCTTGTCACCCTTTTGCACCTGAGGCACAGAAGGAGCACCAAGGTGCTGGGTCAGGAAAACGGTAACCTGTTTCGGAATCGGGAACAACTCCACAGAACTGGCCTTGGCTAATTTATTTTCCTCGGGGTGGATACCACCTATTTTAAAAGTCTTCATTCTATATAAGATTGATTTTTTCAGAAAAATTATTGTTCGGAAGCGGAAGTTGAAGATGCTTCGGCGGGGGCTGCCGCCTTCTCAACGGGAGCCTTCATCTCTGCCGCAGGAGCTGCGGGAGCCTCTTTCTTCGGCGGGAAATTCACCGCATGGATGGCACCTGTAGGACATTCTGCCACACATTTACGGCAGCTCTTGCACTTGGTGAAATCGATATAGGCCAGATTATTCTCCACCGTAATCGCTTCGAAAGGACAGGTCTTGGCACATTTGCCACAACCGATACAGGCAGCGGAGCAATTCTTGCGTGCCGCGGCACCTTTCTCTTTATTGACGCAGGACATGAACACTCTTCTGCCCAGTTTTCCCTTGAGACGGATTTCGATGACTTTACGCGGACAGGTCTTGGCACAAGCGCCGCAACCCACACACTTCTCTTCATCCACTACTGGCAAACCTGTGGTATCGTCGATATGGATAGCATCAAACTTACAAGCCTTCACACAGTCACCGCAACCGAGGCAGCCGAAAGGACAAGCGCTCTCGCCGGCATAAATGGATGTGGCGAACTGGCAGGACAATGCCGAGTCGTATTTCACCTTGGCAGGGGCATTCTCACAACTGCCGTTGCAGCGTACCACCGCCACCATCGGTTCAGTCTCGGCGGCCTCCAGCCCCATCACTCCGGCAATCGCTTTCATGTCACCGCCAGCAGGGCATTTGTAGCCGTCCAGGGTGTTGGCTTTCACGATAGCCTCCGCCAACGCGCGGCAACCAGCGAAGCCGCAACCACCGCAATTGGCACCCGGCAGATGCTCGGCGACTTCGTCGATACGGGGGTCTTCTATCACTTTGAACGCCTTGGAGACAAAATATAAGATTACTGCCGCAATCATACCTATCGCTCCGATGATTAGAGCGGCATATAGAATAGTGGTAACAGTTGATGTCATAGTCGTTGAATTTTTGAATTTGCAAAGATAACTTTTTTTTTGAAAAATAGATTATTTTTGCACTTTCTAAATCCAATTTAATATGAAAAAAATTTTTTTACTGCTCAGTTTGGCATTTTTGCTTTACAGCTGTAGCGAAAAACCCATGCCCCAGAAAATAGCTTTAGTGCCCGAACCCGTGTCGATAGAGCAGGATTCGCTCAAGAATTTCATCCTTGACAAGCACACCAAATTGTCATTTTTGAATCTCGACGAGCAAAATCCCACCCGACAATACATCGTTGAAAATTACAAGCACTATTTCGGTTTTGAACCCAAAGTGCAAAATTCACCTGTCAGAAATATCATCATTTTTGAATTGAATGACGAAAAAAACGACCAGCTTGGCGACGAAGGTTACCAGCTCGCGGTGGATAAAAAGATCATTCTGATTTCCGCCAATACGGAAGCGGGACTGTTCTATGGTTTCCAGACGCTGTTCCAGCTGGCGCCGGCCAATGCGAACACGGAGAATCCTGTGGCATTGGCTGTTCCGGGAGTCAAAATCACCGACTATCCCCGTTTCGAGTGGCGAGGCAGCCACCTGGATGTGTGCCGTCATTTTTTCAACATCGACGAAGTGAAGAAACACTTGGACGTGATGGCCTTGTACAAGCTCAACAAGTTCCACTTCCACCTCACCGATGACCACGGCTGGCGCATCCAGATTGACAAATATCCCTTGCTCACCGAGGTGGGTGCATGGCGAGTAGATCGCAGCGATGTGCCCTGGGGCGAGGCCGAAGAGGCCAAAGAAGGCGAGGAACGCAGCTATGGTGGCTACTTCACCAAAGACCAGATTCGCGAGATTGTGGCATACGCTGCCGCCCGCCATATCGATGTGGTACCCGAAATCGAAATGCCCGGCCACAGTTCCGCCATTCTGACCGCCTATCCGCAGTTTGCCTGCGACGATTATCCCTACTGCGTGGCCCTCGGTCCCTATTGGCCCCCTAAAGCCATCCTTTGCGGCGGTAACGACTCGGTGATGGTCTTCTTGAAGGATGTTTTTGACGAAGTGATGGAACTCTTCCCCTATGAATACGTTCACCTTGGCGGTGACGAAGCCTACAAGGACAACTGGAGAGTTTGTCCCAAATGCCAGCAGAAAATCAAGGATTTGGGTTTGGCCAACGAGGAGGAGTTGCAAGCCTGGATGGTGGCTGAGATTGAGAAAGAAGTGATCAAGCACGGCAAGAAAATCATTGGCTGGGACGAGATTCTGGATGGAGGTGTAACTCCCACGGCCACCGTGCAATCCTGGCGGGGGGCCGAAACCGCCATCAAGGCCGCCCAGTTAGGCAACGAGGTGGTGATGTCGCCCACCGCCTTCTGCTACTTCGACTACTACCAAGACGAGCCCGAAACCCAGCCCAAGGCCATTGGCGGCTACGTACCCCTTGGAAAAGCTTATGCTTTCGAGCCCATCCCTGACACCCTGACCGACGAGCAAGCCAAATGTATCAAGGGAGCCCAGTGCAACTTGTGGTCGGAGTTTATTTTCACTTACGACCATGCCGAATACATGCTTCTGCCCCGCTTGTGCGCCCTGGCCGAAACCGTATGGACTCCCAAAGAACGGAAAGACTGGCCCCGCTTCGAAGCCACCATCCCCGCACAAGTGCATTTGCTACAGCAGTTGGGATACAACCCCTGCACGACAATAGGGGAAATGAAGGATTAATGTGCTAATGAGACAATGTGCTAATGTGCCAATGGAATTAGCAAATTAGTTAATTAGCAAATTAGCAAATGGATTTGTACCTTCGGCACGCAGCATTCCACCACGAGTATCACCACCCCAAACTGCGGCCTTGTTAGGGGTTAATAGGATAGCGTGCTTTCAGCACTCAAGCTAACATTTCGCCCGCAGACCTGACGGCCTGTGAAACTATTACCACACCATTACCATTTCTACCAAGCCCGGCAGGCCGCTGGCATGCCAAAAGAGCTAAAACAAGTCTTTTTCTCGTCCATATTTCGTCCATAGAGAAGAATTTCACCCCTCTATAGCGAATTTCGTCACATTTTTCATCGTGAGAGAAGAAGATTTTGCAGTGGTTTAAACTACTGAATACAATATAGTTAGGATGAAAAATGGACGAAAACTTGACGGAATATGGACGAAATTTTCATTTTTTTTCTTATACAAGAAAAAATATATCCTGAAAAAAAAATAATTTTGCAAATGATTTAGTTTTCTTTGTCACGAAAAAAACAACACAAATAAACACATTACATAACAAATTAAACTTTACTATTATGAAAAAAAGACAATTTTTGATTCTGACAGCATTCTTATGCTGCCTTGCATTGGTTTCGTGCAAAAAAGACGAGACAAACAACAATGGCAACAATGACAACACCGATCCGCAAACGACTGGAACTGTGGTGAACAATGCGGTAACCGATATCGACGGGAACCATTACAACGCAGTTTGGATTGGTGGGAAATTATGGATGAAGGAAAATCTGAGAACCACAAAATTCCCTGACGGAACAAATATTGAATTGGGGCATCACACTAATAATTATGAATCACTACGTTTTGCTCCTAATTCTGACGAGAGCATTGTGTCAACATACGGCTATTTGTATAATTGGCTTGCTGTGATGCATGGAAGCAGTTCAAGCAACGCCAATCCCAGCGGGGTACAGGGTATTTGTCCTAACGGCTGGCATGTTCCAAGCGAAGCGGAATGGAAACAAATGCTAGACTATGTCAATAGTCAGACCGAATATCGTAGCGGTGGATATAATCTATACATTGCCAAAGCTTTAGCTTCAAAAACAGGCTGGCAAACAAGCACTGATCCGTATACTGTTGGCAATAATCAAAGTGCTAACGATGCGATAGGTTTCTCCGCATACCCTGCAGGCTTTGCATTGAGTGATCCTGCCTTTTTTGGAACGCATGCACAATTTTGGAGCAGCACTGAATCTAGCGATAACGCATTCAGTCCCTATCTATTTTACAATTATGGTTCTGTAAATTATGATAATAAACGCAAAGATTATGCTTCTTCCGTCCGTTGTGTCCGCGATTAAAAAAATTGTATATTTGCACCATCGTTCTCTCCAAGGTATGTTTAAAAGACTTCGCATCCCTGGAGAGGACGGCATAAAAAGGAAATAACAGAAGTCCACAAGAATGTTATGAAAAAGTTCGCTTTTATTACCTTATGTCTGCTTCTCATGCAAGGCGTGAGCGCGCAGAAGTTCGTTGTGCCAGCAATTCCCGGTGACATCGAAAAATCAGAATATGCCCAGTACACGCAGGATGCGATGAACTGCATCGACTGGCTGAAAACCCATTCGCCGTCTGATTCAAAACGCAAGGATGTGGCCAGTTACGCAATGTGGTGGCTTACAGGCACACCCGACGTACACATGGAGCTCAACACCAATGTGGTAAAATTCGAGGACGGCAACCTGCTTATTTTGTTCCTTGGCGGCTGGGCTCAGTATGCCATCCAAAACGAGGACAATGACAAAGTGGAAGGCTGTTATGCCGGCATAGAAACCGCCCTCAACTACTATGAGCAATATAAAAAATCGCTCCCAAAAGACAAGGGTGCGGAGCAACTTCTCAAAATAAAGAACAAAGGGACCCTAAAGGACTTTATTGCAAAAGGGTTGCAGTAAGGTGATTGTGGTGTTGATATACTGGGCTACATACGAAGGCGTTTTCAACAAAATCAACAACAAACTCTACCAAACCTGGCAGGCCTCTGGCATGCCAAAAAAGCGGAAACAATTCTTGTTTTCCTTCCATATTTCGTCCACGGAAAAGAATTTTACCCCTGTATAGCAAATTTCGCCACATTTTTCATTGGGGGAGAAGAAGATTTTGCAGTGGTTTAAACTACTGAACACAATATAGTTAGAACGAGAACATGACGGAATATGGACGAGATTCTCTTTTTTTCAACTTAGAAAACAATAACACAAACTGAAAAAACAGTACATTTGCCGCAACGAAAGAATACAAAAAAACAATTAAGCCAAAATCATCGTGAAAAAAATATTGTTAGTGATTATTATCGAATTACTGGCTTTGCCAGTCCTTTTCGCACAGATTCACCTGTCATTTACAGGGATGGACGTATTAAACCAGTATGTAAGACTACATCACGTGGACATCCATAATGTAACGCAAGACTGGACCCAAACGATATATTATCCAGACACCACATTGGAATTGACCTACGTGGGTATTGAGGATCATAATACACCAACACCAGAACAAAAGGGATTGTACTTGTCTCAGAACATTCCCAATCCCTTCGACGGAACTACACGTTTCTCTATACATCTTCCCTATAATGATGACGTAAATATCAGCATTTATGACATCAACGGACGTTTGGTATTGCGGGAGTCCCGCAACTTGACTGCTGGCAGTCATGTTTTCAGGCTCTCATTGGGAGCTGCCCAGTCGTATGTGCTTAGTGTACTTGGCTCAAAAGAAAGTGCCAGCATCAAAATGGTCAATCTTTCTTCAAAGGGCAACAATATAATAGAATATGAAAGTTCCACAATAGACGTTGAGTTGAAAGTAAAGTCTGGCAAAGGGGTTATGGAATATCCTTATAATGAAGGTGATTTGATGCAGTTTACAGGCTATGTAAGACTGGACACCTTCTTGGCAAGCAATACTATTGAACAAACCGTAAGTGAGAATGAAAATATTGAACTGATATTTCCAGCATGGATGACCCTTGAGCATCTATATAACTACGTTAATGATAGTACTCTTTATATACCTGTTTATGGCAACTGTATAGGAGGTTGTTATTTGTATAGGACATTTGATGTTCATGAATTTGATTCTACGGATACTATACAAAGTGAAGAGGATATTGCCTTTGTTCGCTTAAAAATGGAGCATTCCTTTATCTCTGACTTATGGATATCCCTTGTTTGCCCCAATGGTCAGTACGCAACCATTCTGAGAAAAGGCAATAATGGGAATAATTGCCAATCGAGCATTCCCAATACAGAAATAGGTTGGCAGGGGGTATCTTCCTCTCAAGCTTATTTTGGCTGTTATAACAGTAGCAATAGCAATTACTACCTGTGCGACACCGCAAATAATCCCATAGGTGAATGCTGGAATTACTGTTGGTCCAACGATACCACACAGGGATATCAATATGCCTGTGGAAATTCACATGTGTACGAATTGTGTAATCACATTACTGTCGAAAATCCACACGGGAACACAAATGACAAGTATGTGGATTCCTCAGATGTGGTGAATATGACAAATATATATAAGCCTGACGATTCTTTCTCCAAACTTATAGGATGCCCTCTTAATGGAACATGGAAAATACAAATCATAGATGGCAATTCCGGTGATAACGGATATTTGGAAGAGGCAGAGTTTGTTTTCGGCAACAGAATTGACACCATCTACCATGTGCTCACTATTCCAGAAGTATCCACCGACAGCAGAGTGTTTATCACTTCCGACTCGGCAGTGTGTTACGGAAAGGTTATTCACGACGGGTATTCTACTGTGACGGAACGAGGCGTTTGCTGGGATGTCAATCCTAATCCAGATGTGAACGGTCCGCATGCTGTGGAAGGTGATGGTACGGGAACATTCTCTGTCACAGCAAGTCCCTTAACGCCAGGACAGACTTATTATTATCGCTGTTATGCCATCAATGCCATCGGCATTGCGTATGGCGAGGAAAAAAGCTTTACCACCTTGGATACCGCATGTAATTCCACGCTTACGGATTATGACGGCAATGTGTATCACATGGTAAGATTAGGCACGCAATGTTGGATGAAAGAGAACCTGAGAACAACACATTACCCCAATGGAGAAGAAATACCTGTTTTTGTTGACAATGACATGTCAGGCACCCCATATAGATACGCAAATGGCGACGTCAACATATATGGCTACAATTACAATTGGCATGCCGCAGCATATAATGTACCCGCAACAGAAACAACGACTATACAAGGTGTTTGTCCAAACGGTTGGCATTTGCCCAGTCTGGCTGAATGGACCACCTTGCGAAACTATGTGGAAAGTCAAAGCAACTATCACTGTGGCGATAACACAAGCTATATTGCAAAAGCATTAGCTTCCGCAACCACAGATTGGAGAAGTTCAAGTACTGCTTGCGCTCCAGGCAATGAGGTATCGACAAACGATATGACGGGCTTTTCCGCACTACCAGCAGGAGTCAGTTCTAGCACTTACCCAATAGGCTATTGCACACTATTCTGGACCTCAAACAATAGCACAAGCGATAAAGTATCCTGTTTCCCGATTCTCCACATGTGGCCCGATATTAGCACAACAGGTGTCTTTAATTCCATGTTCAAAGCTTATGCTTTGAGCGTCAGATGTGTTAGAAACCTGGGGTTTGCTCCTCCGGCAGTACCTTCGGTTGTTACAACCAATGTCAATTTTATCACAGACACTTCCGCTGTGGGGCATGGTCATATTTCCTTTATTGGAGACACCTTGATAGCCCGAGGAATATGCTGGAGCACCACACCACAACCCACTATCATGGATTCACATACTTGTGATAGCATAAACATTGGCTTGGGTGATTTTGACAGTGAAATAACAGGTTTGACTCCCAACACCACCTATTTTGTGCGCGCATACGCAACCAACAACAACGGTACTGCGTATAGCAATGAAACAAGCTTTCATACCGGCACAGGCAATGACGGACAACCCTGCACAGTTGCCGCCACTGTAACTGATGTGGACGGTAATATGTACAATACTGTACAAATTGGCAATCAGTGCTGGATGAAAGAAAACCTTCGCACCACACATTATGCCGGCAGTACAGAAATCCCTCTTGGAAGCTCCGCCACCCATCACGATTATGCTGCACAACGCTATTATCCCAACAACAATGCCGAATTAGTTGGCACTTATGGCTACCTATACAATTGGGCAGCTGTAATGAATGGGGCAAGTAGCAGTACTGCCAACCCCAGTGGTGTGCAGGGCATTTGTCCTAATGGATGGCACGTGCCAAGCGATGCGGAATGGACACAACTAACCGATTATGTAAGTATCCATAGCGCCTATCTATGCAACAACGACATATCTAATATAGGAAAGGCATTGGCAGCTACCACAGGATGGAACAGCTACACCTCCACTTGCACAATAGGCAATAATCCAAGCACAAACAACAGTACTGGCTTTTCGGCTTTACCCGCAGGACTTTCGTTATCTATTAATTTGGGGAATGTCGCTGATTTTTGGAGTGCTACAGAAGAGACCGACAACCTGCATGCAAGCATCCGTATCCTAAGATATGGCGAAGGCAATGTCGTCAAATCCACCTATTTCAAAAACCACGGTATGTCCGTCCGCTGCGTTCGCGATTAAAATTGTATATTTGCACCGTCGTTCTCTCCAAGGCATGTTCAACGGACTTCGCTTCCCTGGAGAGAAGCGACAAAGGAGCGCAGTGTGGCGTACCTTCGGCACGCTGCATTCCACCACGAGTATCACCACCCCAAACTGCGGCCTGCGGCCTTGTTAGGGGTTAATAGAGTAACGTGCTTTCAGCACGCAGACTATCATTTCGCCCGCAGACCTGACGGCCAGCGAAAATGACTGTATAGCGAATTTCGCCACATTTACTATCGTGAAAGAAGACATTTTTTATATCTTTGCCCCCACCTAATCATTAAACAAGAAAAGCTTGTTGTTAGATACAACAAAAAATTGATAACAAACAAAATAACCAAGACCATGAAAAGAATATTTGTTTTCTTATTATCAACGATCTGTCTCTCTTTTGTGACAAGTTCTTGTTTTCACACCTCGTCTTCGAGTGAACAAGAATGTATAGACTTGCTGTCGAAGGAAATAGAGCATTCCAAAACAAGTTTTATCTTTATCGGAGCCCAATGGTGTAGGGCATGCAAACCGAGTCTTGAAGAGCAGTTCTTGCAGAATCCCTTATTACAGGAAGATTCCATAGGGGTTATGGTCATTTATTTTTCAGACAAATCACATTTTGACAAGCTATTATCAGAAGTCAACTACAAAGGAAGCGCCTATAGATTTGACAGTAGAAGCGGTTTGGATAAAATGGTGGCCAATAATATCCTGAAAAAGATAATTCCTGATTTTCAAAAAGTGAATTACATGCCCATAATGTTGGAAATTGACTCCTTGGGAAATTACAGCCACTGGAGTTTGAGAATACCCTCTTCCTGTGCACCGAACGAAAATTGACAAAAATAAAAGCCAACATTGTGGAGTATGACTGAGAAGGCTGTTGTGAAAAAAAAATGATTTTTTTTGTAAGAATTTTGGGAAAGAGTTGTCCAATGCCATAAAAATCCAAAAAACGGTCAGATGAAAAGTGACAAAGAAAAACAATTCGAGGAATTGGTGAAACAGTACAAACAGACGATTTACTCCGTTTGTTACATGTTCTCGCGCGACAAGGAGGAAATCAACGATCTGTTTCAGGAAATTCTTGTCCGCTTATGGTTGGGATTCAACCAGTTCGAGAACCGAAGCAGTGTGAACACCTGGGTGTATCGCATCGCACTCAACACCGCCATCAACGGCAACAAACGTACGAAACGTCGTCCGCAGACGGTTTCACTCAGCACCGACATTGACCCCTACGACCCTCAGGACAGCTCTCTCGAACAGATTCGCCAGCTTTATGCGCTCATTCACCAACTCGATGTGATGGACCGCGGTCTTGTGCTGCTGTGGTTGGAGGGGATCGGCTACGACGAAATCGCCGCCGTTATGGGCATCTCTGTCGCAAATGTCGGGATCAAACTGCACCGTATCAAGGAAAAATTGGTCCAGAAAGCGAAATCCATCACCCATTAAGCCTTAGTATCATGGAAGAGAAAAAACAAAACCAGGAAGCGGAATTGTCTTCGTTACAAATGCAATACAAGACACTCCAAGAAAAATTCAACCAGCAGGAAATTGTCAACAATGACCTGATTCACGAGATGCTGCATTCGAAAATATCGGACTTCAAACGCCGCAATATGGAAATAGTGCTCACTTACGGGCTGCTCTCCGCCGCAGTTTGCTGGAGCTGGTATCGTTTCGAACTTCAAGTTTCGTTTATGGTCCTATCGGTGCTGATGTTTTTGCTCATCGGACTATTTGAGCTGCTCAGCTGCAGGAAAGTGCTGAAAATCAACACTGAGGATTCCGATATCCAAACGATTATCCAAAAGGTGAAAACAGCACAGACCCGCTTTTCTTTGGTCTGGATTACCGGAACGCTTGCCCTTTGTCTATGGATGATGTGGTTTGTAACCGAAACAGAGGGAAAACCAGGAATAGCACCTCTGCACTCCTCGTTCATCATCGTGGCGGCCATCCTCACGGTATCCATCATTCTGGCAATCATCAACATAGACCGGCTTGCCAAGATGAGCGATGAGCTTTTGTCGCTGACCGCACGATTAAACGGCAACGAAACCACCGAGTCACCGAGCTATTGTCGTGGCAAAGCCTACTGGACAGGCATCGTCATGGTCGCGCTGTGTCTTGTCGGCCTCGTTTTCAAACTGATACATTGGCCTTTCGGCAGCATTATCTATATGTTAGCGGGAGTTTCGGGACTAGTGTTTGTGTTGATGACGGGAAACCATCTGGCGCGAATTGTCCCGGAGGAGCGACCGGTTATCCGAATCGCCAAAATCGCAGGACTGTTCCTTGTCGCCAACGCCGCATTCAGGATGTTTCACTGGCCTTTCGGCGATCTCTTTGGGCTCATCAGCTTATCGCTCCTCGTCATCGCCGCTCTCATTTATTGGCTGAGGAAGTAGTGAAGTTGAACTCTTTGGTGTCTCCGGCAGTATGGCCGTCCGCGGTAGTGAAGTAAGAGCCTAAAACCGTAAAACCATACTGATGCGAGGGTTCCAGAGAGAAGACGGCATCCAAAGTACGGTTATCAGGCCACGAATAGTTCTTGACCGTAGGGAAATCCGCCCCCGTTTGACTGTAACCCAAAGCAATACCCCCGGTCATCGGCTTAGAGAATTTGATGACAAGATGGAAAAGACCGCTGGGCACGTTCTTGGCACCGTTCTTGATATTCACTTTGTACGTGGCGTTCATCTTGGCCAGTTCTTTTTGCTCTTTCTTGTATTGTTTCAAATATTCTTTCAAATCAAAGTCGTTGATGGATTGGGCATAAACAGGCATGAAGTCGGTCATCGTAGCATACTTGTCACGCTGCTGTTCGTACTGTTTCAGTGCATTGCACAGAGTTTGGGTAAGAATAAAACCCTGTTCTTCCTCCGATTTGATAAGTGCGGATTCATCGAGTTGCGGATAGTGCGTTTTCATATAGCGGATTACCGAAGCACGGACAAATGTCTCATTCATCATAATCTGTGCCGAGCCGTAGGCGGATTTCCGCATTTGCTCTTCTCTCTCCTTATACACCTTTTCAGCGGATTTGCCCATCAACGGCCAGAATTGGTCGTTCAGCGGATTGCAGTAATGGTGGCAAAACTCGTGGATAACAATGGGCAACACAGCGTTCGCATTGTAGAATATCTCCCCGTTCTCATCAAGCTGACAACAGCCGATGACAGGACTCAAAGCGTTACTACCATCTTTCAATCGGGCACTACACCCGTAATTATTCGGACCCACCAGCAGACTGAGCACAATGCGGAAGCTACTGCCGCTTTGGGGACCGAAATAGCTGCTGAACCAGCTGTAGTCCACCTTCTCATTGATGGCGTTGAACGCCTCCTCAACCTGCGCATGGAAGTCTTTTTTCCTCAAGTACCAGTCGTGGAAATGGGAAGTGCGATAAAAATCGTTCAGCGGTTCCAAAAAATCCTTTTTCTGCCGCTCAGTCCAACGGTCGAAAGAGGCATCGCCTCCTTCCGCGAAATTGTCGTTGAGCACAATATCGCCGTTTTCCGTCATGGTCAGATGCAAACCATACGAAGCAACCGCGTCGTAACCGATTCCTGATTCCTGCGGATATTGACGGGCCAGCTGTACAACAGGGTGCTCTTTGTAGGCTGCGAAAACGGAATCAAGCTCATGCGCATAGTTAGGAACGTCGCAGCGACTGTATTCATGGGCACCGGAAAGCCGCCACACTGTAGCCACCAAATCAACGCATTCGTCGAAATGGGCCGGAATGGGATTCTGGGCGAAGGAAGCCAGCGCAGAGAGAAACGTGACGATAAGGATAGTGGTTTTTCTTTTCATGTTTTTTTTGATTGGAGGTTAATGGGTTAGGATGGTTAGAGGGTTAAAAGGTTAGAAGGTTAGAAGATTAGAAGATTTGAAATTACGGATTAGAAAAAGCAAAAATACATATTTTTTTCAAATTATAGGTGAAATTCAAATAAGAATTGGCATATTAGCACATTGTTAATTGGCACATTAAAAATTAAATCATTTGCTAATTTACTCATTTGCACATTTGCTATTTTTTTGTATCTTTGCAAGCTTATTAAAATACAACTCAATGAAGATTTCTTATAATTGGCTGAAGCAATATGTGAAATGCGACCTCAGTGCCGAAGAAGCAGGTAAATATTTGACCGATTGCGGTTTAGAGGTTGAAGGTTTGGAAGAATACGAAACTATCAAAGGCGGACTGAAAGGTCTGGTGGTAGGCGAGGTGCTCACCTGCGAACCGCATCCAGACTCCGACCACCTGCATGTCACCACCGTAAATGTGGGCGGAGAGACCCCGCTGAACATTGTTTGCGGTGCCCCCAACGTGGCACAGGGACAGAAGGTCATTGTGGCCACCATCGGCACGGTACTGTATAATGGTGACGAGTCCTTCACCATCAAAAAATCGAAGCTGAGAGGAGTGGTTTCCGAAGGCATGATTTGCGCCGAAGACGAGATTGGCGTGGGCTCTTCCCACGACGGCATCATGGTGCTGCCGCCTGAGACAGTGGTAGGCACTCCCGCCGCCAAGCTATTCAAGGTGGAATCGGACTGGATTTTCGAGATTGGCCTCACCCCCAACCGTAGCGATGCTATTTCGCACTACGGTGTGGCCCGCGACCTGCACGCCGCCCTCGAAATCAACCACATCCCCTGCTCTGCCCTGATGCTGCCCAACGACTTCGACTTCAACGTCAACTCGCGCAGCTTCCCCATCGACATCTCCATTGAAAATTCTAAGTCATGCCCACGTTATAGTGGACTGACATTGGAAAATGTCACCGTGAAGGAATCCCCTGAATGGTTACAAAATCGTTTAAAATCCATCGGTGTACGTCCCATCAACAACGTGGTGGATGTCACCCAGTATATCATGTTTGAAATAGGCCAGCCACTGCATGCTTTCGATGCCGACAAGATCCAGGGAGGGAAAATCATCGTCAAAAATCTGAAAGAGGGCACTCCTTTCACCACCTTGGACGGTAATGAAATCAAACTGAGCCAAGACGACCTGATGATATGTGACACCAAGGGCGGCTTGTGCATCGGTGGTGTATATGGCGGTCTCAACTCTGGTGTTTCCGACAATACCAAGCGACTGTTTTTGGAAAGCGCTTATTTCAACCCCGTCAGCATTCGTAAAACAGCCAAGCGTCATGGTTTGAAGACCGACGCTTCCTTCCGCTTCGAGCGTGGCTGCGACCCCGACATCTGCATCTATGCGCTGAAACGTGCCGCCATCATGATCCGCGAACTCACAGGAGGTATCATCACCTCTGACATCGTGGACATCTACCCCACCGAAATTGCTCATCCGAGAATCCCCCTCCGCTACGACGAAATCAACAAGGTGGCTGGCAAGAAAATCGACAAACATGTGGTGAACCACATCCTCATGCTCTTGGGCATGGAGGTGCAAGCTTCCGGCGAGGAACAACTGTTGGTCACCGTCCCGCTTTACCGTGTGGATGTCACCCGCCCGATTGACCTGATTGAAGAGATTCTGAGGATCTATGGTTACAACAATATCGAAATCCCGAGTATCCTGCATTATCCGATGACGGATCATGACAGCCACTCTGCCCGCAAGTTGCAGAAGAAAATCTCAACCTATTTGGCGGATGCCGGCTTTTATGAAGTAATGAACAACTCGCTTACCAAAGCCGAATACGCCCAGAAATTCGACTTCATCAACGAGGCGGAGACCGTCAAACTGATGAATCCGCTCAGCAGTGAGTTAGGTGTGTTGCGTCAGACTTTGCTGTTCTCGGGTTTGGAGAACATTGCCCGCAACCTCAACAACAAGCAGAACTCCCTGCGATTGTTTGAGTTTGGCAAGACCTACCACCTCAATCCTGAAAGTGCCAAGGACGCCCCTGTTACCGAGCGCTACCTTGAAAAAGAATACCTTACCCTCTTCGCCACCGGCAAAATATTCGAGGACATCTGGAATTTCACCGCCAAGGAGCTGGATTTGTTCTACCTCAAAAACATCATCAACAATATTTTTTCCAAGATTAATATTCCTGCCGGCCAGATTGAAACCAGCACGGAAAACAGCAGCGACCTGTTCAACAAGGTGGTTTACCGCATGAATGGCGAAGTACTGGCACGTATCGGCCAAGTACAAGCACACATCCTGAAATACTTCGGCATTAAAAAGCCCGTGTACTATGCGGAATTGAACACCACCACCCTGTATGCCGCCTGCGAAGCAGAGGTCAACTACCGCAGCATCCCCGCCTTCCCCGCTGTGAAACGCGACTTGGCACTCATCATCGACGAGAATGTCAGCTACAAGACATTGGAGGAAATCGGCTTCAAATATGGATCGAAACTGTTAAAGAACATCACCCTGTTTGATGTTTACGAGGGCGACAAGATTGAGAAAGGCAAGAAATCATACGCTTTGAATTTCGTCTTGCAGCATCCTGAAAAAACGCTGACCGAAGAGGAAATCAACAAGGTGATGAACAAACTCATTGCCGCCTACGAGCGCGAAGCAGGAGCGAAGCTCAGGTAACAGGGGACAGGTTACAGAATGAACTAAGGACTAAGGACTAAGAACTAATCAACAATTCTTAACTCTTAATTCTTAACTGAAAATATCATGGAGATTATCACCGACATAGATGCAATACCGCGATTGCAGAACCCAGTTGTGACAGTGGGGGCGTTTGACGGTATTCATCTGGGGCACCGACAGATTTTCGAGAAGGTGAAGGAATACAGCCGCCAAATAGGCGGAGTAAGTGTCGCCATCACTTTCGACCCTCATCCGCAGATGGTGCTACACCCTAATTCAGATTTTTTCCAGATTTTTCCTTTGGAAGAAAAAATCAAACTGATAAAAGAAGAAAATATTGACTATCTGATAATTATCCGCTTTACCAAAGAATTTTCGCAACTTTCTTCGGAAAAATTTCTGAAAGACATTATCATAGACAAAATCGGGGCGAAAGCCATTGTGATGGGACCCAGCCACTCCTTCGGCCACAAGCGTGAAGGCAACCACGAAAGCATGAAAGCGCTTTGTTCAGAACACGGTATCGAGATCATCGAGATTCCTGAGTTCACCATGAACGATGTGAAAGTCCGCTCCTCGCAGATTCGCAAACTTATCGCCAACAATAATTGGGACATCGCCGCGGAACTGTTAGGACGAGAATAACAGGTTTCAGGGAACAGGTGTTAGAATTCGGAATCACTACCCCATAACACTAATTGGCACATTAGCACATTGATAATTAACCAATTAACTAATTAACAAATTTGCTAATTATCATCGGCTCAGTGCCTGTTCGCGCAGGGATTGGAAGCCATAGCCCAAGGTTTCGGAAGCCTCCAAGATAGACAAGAAGGCATTCGGGTCGATCTCATGCACGAAATAAATCAGCTGTGGCAGTTCTTTTCTGGAAAGGGACAGGAAGATGATTTTCTTCTCGGCATTATTATACATACCCTCGCCATGCAAGAAAGTGCCGCCACGGTCGAGGTCGCTGAAAATACGGTCACGGATTTCGTCATAATGGTCAGAAATAATCAGCACTGCCTTGCCCGACTTGAAACCGGCAATAACCTTGTCCACCACATAGCCGCTTACATAGATAATCAGCCAGGAGTACAAAGGAATTGTCCAGTCCTTGAACACTGCCAACGCCAGCAATACCACACAAGAGTCCACACAAATCATCAATGTGCCGATAGGAATATGTTTCAGGTACTTGCCGATAATCATAGCAACAATATCCGTTCCACCGGAGGTAGCACGTGTTTTAAACACGATACCCAAGCCAATACCAATAAGCACTCCGCCACACAAGGCGATGATAAAATTGGCAGCGGGGTCAGGTACAGAAGGGTTTGAGGCCAATCCGATCAATGGGTCATAGCCATAAAAATACTCCAATACCGATATGGAAGCTGAAAGTGAGACAATACCCACCACGGTTTTCAGGCCAAATTTCGGCCCCAGCCAAAGTGTGCCTATAAGCAATAGTGGCAAATCCAAACAAATACCAGACAAACCTATAGGGAAATTGAACAAATGGTGCAGAATAATGGCAATACCATAAACCCCTCCCGGTGCCAATTTCAACGGGGACACAAACACCACATAGCCGATGGCCATAATAAACGTGCCCAGCACTATCAGTCCGTACTCCTGTAAAATCTGCTTAGGACTCAGCTTTTCTTTTTTTATATCCTTAAATTTATCCCAGAAACCCATTAAAATTGTTGATTTGTTGATTTGTTTAATTGTTTGATTATCATTCAGTTCAATTTGCTAATTTGCTGATTCAATTGGCACATTAGCACATTGACTAATTTGCACATTATCCCTATTTCGGGGTTGAGCGAAGCAGGATGACACACAAAATCAGGCAGAGGATATTCGGAATCCATGTACCAAGACCCGGAGGCATGTTTCCCTGCACCGAGAACACCGTGGAAATCTGTTGGAAAAAAACAAAGGTGAATGCCAAACCCATGCCAATGAATATATGCACCCCCACTCCCCGTCGGGTCTTTCTTGAGGACACGCTGACGGCGAATATTGTCATGATGACCGTACCAAAAGGATTGGCCAGACGACGCTGTTGTTCAATGACGTACTGGTCCACCAGCGTGGAACCCTTGGCCTTCTCTTCCTTGATAAACTTGTTCAGTTCAGGAGTGGACATGGTTTCACTTACGAACGCATCCTGATTCAGATCCACAGGAGTAAGATTGAAAACCGTATCTTTCTGAATAAATGTAGAATAGAACTCCTTGTCACCTTCGATGCAACGTTCCGTTCCCCCATACAGCGTCCATGTCTTGGCATCCTCATTATACACAATGCGTTGCGCACTCAACTTGTACACCAATGCATTATCACCAAGCACTTCGTAGGTGAACTCATAGCCCGTTTTCTCCGCCTTCGTCCACCGTTCAAGATAAATATAACTGTTGGAGGAATTCTTTATATGGATATTCATTTGTGCCAAAGAACGATGTTCCAGATAAGTATCCTTGAACTCATACAATTTCTGATTGGTTTTGGGCACGACATAATTGGCCAACACCAAGGCGCAAGACGCCACAATCAACGCACCCGCGAAATACGGCACCAACATACGGTAGAAGCTCACCCCTCCATTCAGAATCGCCACAATTTCGTTTTGGGAAGACAGCTTGGAAGTGAACCATATCACACTGATAAAGGTAAACAGCGGAATAAAAAGATTGATGAAATAAGGGATAAAGTTCATGTAATATCCCGTGATAACCGCCGACATCGGGGCATTATTATCCAAAAAGCGTTGCAGATTCTCGGTGATGTCCACCACCACAATGATGGCCATCAGCAACATGATAGAATACGTTACCGACCCCAAAAATTTCCTGAGGATGTAACTGTCCAGAATATTCCAGTGCAGAGAGTCTTTTATTTTTTTCACCACCGATTCAGCCATCTTGCAAAAAAACGCCACCAAATTCTTGTAAAAATAATATTTTGCAAAAATAGTGAAATTTATCGAATTGTTGATTTTTTTGTTTTTCGTTTATTCGTCAAATCGTTAAGACATGCACTGCGTGCATTCGTCGAGTCGTTATAGCAATTGTCATCTTAACGAGCGAACGAAGTGAGCGTCTCCACGAGCAAGCGAAGCGAGTGTCTCAACGTCTCAACGAACAAATTCATTGGCAGATTAACTCATTTGCTGATTTGCCAATTATTTTCGTATTTTTGCATAAATGATTCAACGCTAACGTGACTATGACAATTCAAGAGAAAAACATACCGAAAGTTCTTATTATCCTCCTTGCCATCAGTACTGTAATCCGGGCATTTCTGGCGGGATTCCACGAGCTTGGCAACGATGAGGTCTATTACTGGACTTACGCCCTTTATCCCGACTGGTCACATTTCGACCATCCTGGCATGGTGGGCTGGATGATGCAGCTTTTTAGCCTTAACCTATTGTTTGACAGTGAATTTGCCTTACGACTCTCTTCTGTAGTGTTGATGACAGTGGACACTTGGCTTATCTACCTGATCGGCACCCAACTCAAAAACAAAATCGCAGGACTTTTTGCCGCACTGCTTTACACTGCCTCGCTCTATGCTTTTGTCATCACTGGAGTCTTCATCATGCCTGACACTCCGCTCATGTTTTTTACGCTCATTTCCATCTATCTGTTTATCAGATACTTTAAAACAAAATATGATTTCCCTGTAGAGAAACAAAATTTTGCGTCCCTACCATGTAACATATCCCTATTGTTGGCGGGATTGTTCGCTGGTCTGGCCATGCTGTCCAAATACTCCGCCGCCTTTATCTGGGTGGGGGTCGGTTTATTTGTCCTGTTTTACGACAGAAAAGAGCTGAAAAACGGCTATTTGTATCTCTCCGTGTTAATCTCCGCCCTTTGTTTACTACCAATACTGATTTGGAACATGCAGAATGACTTCATCAGCTTCACCTTTCACGGAGATCGGGTCAGTCTTTTCGGGAAACCACGATTCGACTATTTGGGCACAGAACTGGCCGGAGAGCTCCTCTACAACAATCCCATCGTTTACATCCTGATTATCATAGCTTTAGCATCTTATTTCAGAAGAAATTTCCAGACTGAAACCAGCGTTAGCCGCCTACTGCTGCTCACCGCCTTGCCCTGGATAGGCATCTTCATTTACTTTTCGCTCACCCGTTCTACCCTACCCCATTGGAGTGCTCCTGGCGTATGTCTGCTGATTCCGATAGCAGGGGCTTATTTGGCTTCCCGGCAAGAAAACATGACGGGTATCTACCGCATCCCAGGGGTCATCATTGCCGCCCTGTTGCTATTGATTACAGCCGCTGGCGTCGGCAGTTTCGAAATCAAAACCGGACACATTCAGTCCTACTTCGCCTCGAAAAAAGAGGTTGAGATGACTTCTGTTGGCAAAGGCGATGTGACCCTAGACATGTACGGATGGGACCAGATGCGTGAAGGTTTTGCCAAGGTTCGCGACAGCCTTGTGGCACGTGACGAAATGCAAGCCGACGACGGCATCATAGCCTTGAAATGGTTTCCTGCCGCCAACATGGACTATTACATCGCCACCCCTTTGGGACTGAAGCTGTATGCTCTCGGCGATCTGACACAAATCCATAAATATTACTGGATTAACCAGTACCGTGGTGGACTGCAGGACAGCCGGAATTACTGGTTCATCGACCAGAGTTACAATTACTACGGGTCCGACAATTGGCAACTTCAAGCCCATTTTGAGCAGATCATACCTGTTGACACCTTTGCCATATACCGAGGCGGACAAATAGCGGAGTACATATTTGTATATAAGCTGGAAAATTACCGATGTGCTAACTAAACAATGTGCCTATGGAACATCTCCATCTGAAGGGACACAAACGGCTACTGTGTGCCAATGGAACATCCCCATCTGCGAGGACGAAGATGGCTACGAATATATTACGCAATGAATCTATCTTAATATATCAACAAGACTATAAGGGATAATTCCGATTATTTTTCGTACTTTTGCAAATTGACTTGTATCGTTATAATCATGCGCATCCTGAAATTCATCGTCAAACTCATTCTATGGCTCATTGGGCTCTTCATCGCATTGTTGCTCTGTTTCAGTCTTTTCGTTCCTGTTTATGACTTCGACGAGCCCTACCCTTTCCATGGCGACTACCTGCATAACCCATACGAGGGCATGGATTCCACAGCATGGTTGAAATGCAACTTCCACGCCCACACCCGTACCGCAGGCGGCGTAGCCAACGGACGCAACAACAGCAACGAACTATTAGACAGCGTGTACCGCAGTTTCGGCTTTGACCATATCGGCATTTCCAATTACAATACCATCAGCGATTACGGCAAGGACAACCCCAGCTACGTACCCGGCTATGAGCATGGTTACGGCATCTTCAAAATTCACCAGTTAGGGCTTGGGGCCAGAAAAGTCAGACGAATTGACTATCCGCTGTGGCAGACCCTCAGCATGAAACAACACACCCTCAACAAAATGGCACAGCAGGCCGAACTGGCCATTCCCGCCCACCCCTCGTTTGTGGAGAAAGGTTACCATCCTGAAGATTTCAAATACCTCAGCAATTATAAGCTGTTGGAGGTACTGAATGGCTACCGCAAGTCACCCGACCACTGGGACATGGCCCTTTCCAATGGTCACCTGGTTTATCTCATTGGCGGTGACGATGCCCACAACATGACCAATATCAACGACCCTGCCAATCGTTTCACCCTGATTAACAGCAAGGTGAACGAAGGTCCCCAGCTGCTGAAAGCATTGGTAGCCGGCAACGCTGTCGGAGTGGCATTCCCTATGGACCCGACCTATACTGAAACGTTCCCTCACAAAAGGGCACGATTCGAGGAGAACCTGCCTTACCTCACCAAAGCGGACTTATGTGGCGACACCCTGCGGGTAGCTGCCACCAAACCGCTCAGCAAAGCCGAATTCATCGGACAAGGCGGACATGTACTTCATGTTGAAACCGATGTAGAAGAAGCCTCTTATGTCATTCAGCCCGAGGACCAATACGTACGCACCGTCCTCACCTTCGCCGATGGCACCGAACTCTGGCTCAACCCCATTACCCGGCATGAGAGCCCTGACAAATTGTACCATCCCCGCCTCGACCATTTAAACTATTGGAAAACCACACTGCTCTGGACACTGTACATTTTTATCATTTGTGGTGTGATATTGTTGTTCAGACGACGGAAAAACCCTACCCCCTGTAAACTGTAAACCTGTAAACCTGACCCCTAAAATGAAACACACTATCTTATTCATACTGGTCCTCGTTTCCGTGCTCAGTCTCCGGGCACAACAGTACGACAACATCGCCTTTGAGAATAGAACATATGTTAATGGTTTGACCAGTGTCAGCCTTACACCCGTCTCCGTCCCCTTGGGTTATCCCTTGATCACCCTTGGCAGCGGAGAGCAGCTTTGCCTGAACTACGATGACTTGGAAGGCAATGACAACCGCTATCTGAAATACACTGTCATTCACTGTACCCATGACTGGAAGCCCTCTGATCTCAATCCTTTCGACTATATTGACGGCTTTACCGAAGACGAGTTCACGGACCACTCGTACTCGTTCAACACCGTGCAAAGCTACGTGCATTTCACCTTGCGTTTCCCCAACGAAATGCTGAGAATAACCAAATCAGGAAATTACCTGTTGTTCGTCTATGACGACACTCCAGACAATCCCGTTCTCACTCGCCGTTTCATGGTCAAAGAACCAGAGGAGGCCATCATCACCGGAGAGGTACATGCCGCCTCTGACACACGTTATCGCTTCACGGGACAGGAAGTCGATTTCAACGTCAACACGGGGCGCTATGTCATCCATGATCCCGCACGGAACTTGCGTGCCAACATTGTACAGAATGGTCGCTGGGACAACGCCGTCATCGGTCTGCGCTACCGCTTCGGCAAACCCGGTGAATACAGCTTTGACTACGACGAAAACGAAAACAGCTTTTACGGCAGCTCCGAGTTCAGAATGTTTTCCTTGAAAAGCCTGCGCTACAACGGCGACCGCATCGCTTCCATCCGATACGATGGGAAAGGGTACTATGCCCTGGTGTTGGAAGACATTGCCAGACCTTACGGTGCTTATCAGGGCAGCACTACCCTCAGGGGAAGATGCTATTGGGAGAACAGCGACTACTCTGGTACCAACCGCGAGGACTATGTCATGACCCGTTTCTCGCTGAAATGTGACTTCCCCGTCACCGGCGGCAACATCTATGTTTTCGGGGAACTCACCGACTGGCAAATTCAGGATGATGCCAAACTCGAATACAATCCTGCCACCAACTATTGGGAAGCTGAACTATACCTGAAACAGGGAATTTACAACTACCAATACGTTTTTGTGCATGACGGCAGCACTGAAATCGATGCCACCTACATCGAAGGCAGCCATTGGGAAACCCAGAACGAATACGGAGTTTTTATCTATCTCACCGATGAGACTTCATTGTACGACAGGCTGATAGGGGTGGGGTATTTCAATACGGTGAGCGGAAGGTAAAGAATACATGGTGAGAGAGTAAGAAAATTATAGATTACGAGATTAAACTAAGAATTAAAAAGTATAACTGAATTTCATAAGACCTCGAAGAGGTCAAATATCAATAACCCCACATAAGCGTAGCGCAATGTAGGGGATATCAAAACATCAAATAAACATTATATGTACGCAATAGGAATAGACATTGGTGGTACGAACACCGACATCGGGCTGGTGAGCCCGGCGGGCGAGGTGGTGGCCCGCAAGAACCTCCCCACCGCACAATACAGCGACGCAAACCAATATGCCGACGACCTGGCAACAACCATACGTCAGCTCATTGACGAACAGAAAGTGGAAGTGAAAGGCATCGGCATTGGCGCACCCAACGGCAACTTCTACACGGGCTGCATCGAGAATGCCCCCAACCTCAACATGAAAGGCAACATCTATTTGGCCAAAATGATGGAAGAACGCTTGCACCTGCCTGCCGTCATCACCAATGACGCCAATGCTGCAGCTTACGGCGAGATGGTCTATGGCGGTGCCAAGGGCATGAAGAATTTCATCATGTTCACCCTCGGAACTGGTGTAGGTAGCGGCATCATCGTGGATGGCAAACTGCTATACGGCCACGACGGCTTTGCTGGTGAGTTGGGCCACACCATCATCTTCCCCGACGGCCGCGACTGCAAATGCGGGCGCAAAGGCTGCCTGGAACAATACACCTCTGCTGGCGGCATCCGCAAAACCTGCCTCGACATGATGTCCCAAGACCCCTATTATGACGGCGTTTTGTCGAAAGTTCCCGCAGAGGAAATTGACTCCAAGATGATTGGGGATGCCGCCAACGCAGGCGATGAGCTGGCATTGAAGGTGTTTGAATATACCGGTAATATTTTGGGCTTGGCCATGGCCAATGCCGTAGCCTTTTCCTCACCCGAAGCGGTCTTCCTGATGGGCGGTCCTGTGAAAGCCGGCAAAGTGCTCCTCGAGCCTGTCATGAAGTCGTTCGACCATAATGTGTTGTCCAACTACCGGGGCAAAATCAAAATCATGGTATCGCAGCTGAAGCAGAACGACGTGGCGATTTTAGGTGCCGCCGCACTGGTCAGTTAATCAGGTTACAAGTATCAGGTGACAATGTAGAGACGCGATTAATCGCGTCTCTATTTTATTAACATTGACTGCAGTCTGCTCTAATCCCGAAGACAACGGACCGAATATCCGTAGGACTTGTCGTTGGCATTCCTGTACAGGTAGGCTCCACTGTAGGTAATCTGCCGGTAGTAAACGAAGTTGCCATAAATCTGCGTAGCACTCCAGAAGTCAGCGTCGCTGCCAAAAGAGCTTAAGTTGCTGCCGTAGCAGCCAGCGGGAAGAGCCGAAAAGCCCGTGGAATTATTTGAACTCGGCTCAAGACCCACAGCACATAAATTGGACATAATAATGGCCCATCCTGATGTTGACGCCAAAGCCTTGGCTATATAGGCGCTATTAGCGCCACACTGATACTGCGTTTGGCTGCCCACATAGTCACTCAGCTGTATCCACTCTGCATCACTCGGAACATGCCAGCCTGTTGGACATATACCCTGAACGCCACTGGGATTAGCACTGCTGGAAGATGAGTTACCCATTACCGCAGGCCAGTTGTACAGATAGCCGTAAGTGCTCACATTGGAAATGTTATTGTCAACATAATAATATGCGGTTGTATTACTTGTACTGCTGCCCAAAGGTATGCTTGTGCCATCGCTATAGTGTGTGGTGCGTAAATTCTTCTTCATCCAGCACTGGTTGCCAATCTGCACCGTGTTGTAAGTATTGTTGTCATAGTCTGTCACTGTGGCAGCACCTGGGCAAGAATATCCAGCATCAACAACAGCAGTAAAACTTCGTTGTTCCCCATAGCTCGTACCTGCACTATTGGTGGCATACGCCCGCACATAATAAGTAGTGCCAGTAGTCAGACCTGTAATATTACTGGTAAAACTGCCCGTACCGCTGCCATCGGTGGTGTAGCTTTCGCTCACAGTAGGGTTCTGCGAAGTACTCCAGCATACACCGCGAGCGGTAACGGAAGAAGCACCATTTGAAGTAACATCACCACCGCAAGTGGCAGAATTAGCCGTAATAGAAGTTATCGTATTAGTGGTAACGATTGGCAACTGATGCTGCGTTTCGGAAAACTGCAAAGTGAAGGTCTGGGAAGCTTCCTGCACCTGTGTAATATGCTGGCTTTCTGCCGCAATGCAGTTAATGGAAGCAAAGCCTACGTATTCCATCTGGTCGCCGAAGGTGAAGGGGTTTGTGGTACTGACGCGGAAGCTGGATTTGACGGGTTGGGGCGAATAATCATTCGCCAAAACAGTTCCCGTGTATTCGATTCTGTTGCCATTCCCGCCACCGTTGCATACCATTTTGATGGAGGAGGTTTGGCCGCTCTGGCGGGTGGTCATCACGTAGGTGCCGGCGGTGGCCAGGGTGATGCGGAATTGGTGGGAACCCGCTTGTAAAGCATAATCATTCACCACAACAATACGGCCATTGATGTCGGCAATGTCCAATGCCACCGTTCCTTCGTTTGCCACCATCAGGTTCACCTCGGTGGTGCCGGTGAAGGGGTTGGGGTTGTTTTGCGACATTTGTAGAGACACACGGCCGTGAATCTCTACATCGGCGATACCCGTACCGTTCTGCATGGTTAAGGTGGTATCGGGCCAGTAAATGGTCTCTTGCCAGCCCTTGGTCAGGTTGGTGATGGACACACGGTTGAGCTGTACATGTTGGTTGGCCGCATCCTTGGCGGTAAAGGTTAGGGTTACGCTTTGGGCGAAAGCTGCGGTGCTTATAAAACTACTACTGCCAAAAATAACAGGAGTTTTTTCATAATCTTATTATTTTAAGTTTCTTGTCGCAATAAGAATAAAGGGACTATGCTAATCAAGTTACCGTGTAGAGAAATTTCATGAAACGTCTCTACATTGTTATAAGGCAATTTCCAGCACCGCAAACAGCATGGCAATGGCAAAGGTCACCAACAAAATGCCTCTGCCTGTGAGGTCGTATTTCAGTTTCACCAAATAATACCGCAGTAACAGCACGTTGGGAATCACGCTCAGCAAAATGAGTTTCTGAATCATACGGTCCATATTCAAAGCTCCAGTTTGATGCTGAACCAGCGTAATAATGGCATACAAGAGTCCAAAACAAATGGCGGGACAAATAAAGCCGATGAACAGTCCCATCGGCATAGAGTCTTTTCTCAATTTATCTACAAAATTGCCCATTATTCCTCCAGAAATTTAAAATTATCCATATACTGATAAGCTGTCAAATCCACCTGTACCGGCTGGATGGATATGTAATTGTGGGTGAGTGCCCACTGACAGCTGTCCTCCTTCCCGTCCTGGTCAACCAGATAACCTGACAACCAGTAATACGGCCTTCCGAAACAGTCAACACGTTCTTCCAGATCCTCTTCCCAATAGCCTTTGGTTTGCCGTGTGATCTTGATTCCCTTGATATCCTCGATATTTCCCTTTGGAATATTGATATTCAAGGAGATATATGGCGGGAAAGTCATTTTTAGCAACTTTGGAATGAGCATCTTGGCAAAATGTTTCGCTGCGGTGAAGTCAGCGTTGGGCGAATAATCCAGCAGGGAGAAACCCACAGCTCTGGAGCCTTCAAAACAGCCTTCGATCGCCGCCGCCATGGTACCCGAATAAATCAGGCTGACAGACGAATTGGAGCCGTGGTTGATGCCCGACAGCACCATATCTATTTTCCTACCCCGAAGCACGACTTTCTGTCCCAATTTCACGCAATCCACGGGAGTTCCATTGGTTCTGTAATACTTAATACCATCCACCTCTTTATAAAGGCTCACACGCAGAGGTTCATTCATGGTGATGGCATGGCCCATACCTGAGCGCACGCTGTCAGGCACCACCACTACTATTTCTCCATATTCTTTTGCGGCTTCCACCAAGGCGTACATACCCTTGGCCTCATAGCCATCGTCATTGACAATCAAAATCAGCGGTTTCGACATCTTATTTCTTCAAAATTTTAATAGCTTTTACTCTTTGTTTACCATTCCAAATCACCATCAGGTAAGTTCCCGCAGCCAGATCGCGCACATCCACAGTGATTCGTGAATCCGTCACCGCCACACTGCGCAGACGCTGTCCCGAGACATTGAACAGGTCAACCCTGCCTTGCTGCAATGAGGCCAGTTGTTCACCGGCAACCACCACATAATCGCTTGCTGGATTGGGATAGCAACTGATGCTTTCTCCAGCTCCAGTCACATTCTCCACTGCTGTCGGAGACTTGGCAGCACCGGGCAGGGAGATATAGTCAATCATGGCTAAATCCTCACCACCCGTTTGGTAATTGTCTTTCACATAACGCCACTCAAATGTGTAGGATCCCGCAGCAAGAGGATATGTCGCCTTGGTCCAAGCCACTTCCCCGTCCCATGAGTCCTGTTTTGTGCCATTGATATAGAAAGCCAAATAATCATACTGCTGTGTCTGACCCCACCAACTGGATCCTCCTTGCTCACAGGACACATAATAATAGAAGAAGATGGTATCAGGTTGAGCAACTTCCATCGACAGTTTCAGCGAAGAACTTTTACTGTTTCCAATTTGAGCGGAACGCACGGCGTATGTGCCTTCATAGGGATGCAAAGTGGTAATTTGCCACTGGTTGGCAGTTCCCAAATCCCAGTCGTAGGAAGAGAAATCTCCCGTTTCCCAATCTTCAATACTAGCACCTATCAACAAAGCGAAAGTCCGTTCAGCCTTATAGAAACCTGCCGTATAGACAACTCTAAACTCCGCCACAGTGCTTTCCTGTACATTAGGGTTGGCAGACACCGATAGATTCAGCATGACGGAAGCATCCTCCGCCACAAACGGCACCGTCTGTGTCATAGGAGAGTTGAAGATAAGCGCATCACTAAGATTTTCCACTGTAACAAAGCCAAACAGGGCCTTGGCGTTACCAATGTTCTGCAACGGGATATTCAGGTTCACGGTCTCGTTGTAGTCAATACGCCCATTAACGGTCTCTGTGGATTGTGAATCATCTACCGTGCAGCTACCAATAGCCAGTTTCGGCGCATACAGCAATTGTGAGAAATCCTGTTCTGTCACAAAATCACCAGATGTCACAACCACATGGAAATTTGCGATATGACCGTAAGGCACATTCGGAGCCACTCTGAAACGGATAGCATCTGCAATGGAAACGCTCTCATTGGGCTGTAATCCCGTTGAGTTGAACGTATTCTGCAACATGGTGACATATTCATCATCAGTCGTCACCACCACCGAGAAATCGGAGGAAGCAACCCCACCCACATTCTTCATCTGAAGGGTCACATCCACCGACTCGTTGTATGAAGGATGTCCTGAGACATTATCAATCTCGTGTCTCATATAAATGAGGTACGGTTCATTGTTCACGATAACAGGAATATCGGCCTGATACGGAACATAATTAAAGCTAGACACGAGCAAATGTACGGTATCGGTAGGAAGCAACGTCTCATTGAAATTCAGCATAACGCTACCTCCTGAAATGATTCCCTGTGCAAGAATGGTATTGCCCTTAGTGAGCACCGCCTTGGCGCCTTCCACAGGAGACGAGACCTGCAACTGCGTGACACCGGCAAACAGTTGGCCATTGTGTGTAGCTGTCAGGTACTGAGGAACAGCGGTACGCACCTGCAAAGTCGGGTCACCGAAAAGCACCCATGTACGCATGGTCTGCAATCCCTGTGAGGAAGTCGTCGGATAAACATCGTGCATTTTGGCCAGACCATTGAAAACAATACCGCCAAAAGTGCGCTTCACCGGAGTATTCTCAGCGCCAGTCAGCAAACGGACCATCTCATCTTGGCCAACCATAGGTGGATTCCAAGGCTGGCTCATGGTGGACATCACCGTACTGACAGCACCCGTAGGCTGGCCATTCTTTGTGGCTCGCAACCAAGCCTCGGCAAAGCAGGTGTTGTTGACATAACTGCCATTCAAACAAGCCGTCGAAATAATAAATGGCAATTTATAGTAATTGGTCAGATTGTTGATCTGTGAATTGTTGAAATTTGTGGTTCCCCAACTAGTTTCACTTCCATGTCCACAATAAGTGATGATACCCACACCCGCATTCACAGCAGTACTTACATTGGCAGCGGTTGGATTGCCGCTGGCATCCAAACCTCCTTGAGAACCCTCAAACAATTCGTAACCACTTGTATAGGTAAAAGCCTGCAATTTATTGTCAATATTGCGGATATGCTGATAGTCATACTCATTGTCCTCACCTGGTCCTTCAGAAGAAGCGATACCCAAAAAAGTGGCAAAATGGGAGGTTTGCTCAGGATTCTCCTCATACTGGATGAACTTGTTCACCTGTGTAGTCACATGTGTGGCATTCTCTGCGGAAATCTTGCCCAAGATGATATCCGGCACTTCATCATTGCCCACAATTTCGGAGTAAAAATTATCGGAGACCTCACCGTCTTTGGTGAAATAGGGGAACAAATTACCGTCACCTACAATCAAAACAAAAGCCAGATTATGCTCATTGTAAAAGGTCGTGATATAATTCTTGACAGCTGTATTGGAATTACCCACTTCCTCTAAGGTAACCATGGTCGTAGGATAACCATTTCTGATTTTCCAGTTCACGTACGGCTGCATGGCGTTCACAAACTGAGCCGGCGTGATAATCAGAATCTCACCCGCCTCGGTAATAGTGGTGTAACGAGGTCTCTCATAATTCAAGAAGAACTGCTGATAGACCTCATTGAATTCGGCGCAATTTTTGCGGGCACGCTGAACCGTATAAGGAGCATTATAGTTCACCCGTACGGTCAGTGAATGATAAACCTTGAGTTGGTGTAGCACCGGATTGTAGTCAAAAGGCATAGTACGGAGTGTAACACCATGGAAATCGCGAAGATAAAATGTTTCAGACAATAGGACGGGACTATCAAACTGATAGCTATTCCTCTGATAGGCAGCACCAAACTGATAAGGCACATCTTCAGGATTGGTATTTCTGAAGATCACACCTTTGGAAGGAAGCAAATTGAAATTCTCAAGCACCTCATAATCAGCATTTAACACAGATATTGTTGGCTGGCTATTCACCGGTATAATCAATGATTTTCCATCCACCAACAACTCCGGAACACCCAACTCATCGAGGGTATATGCGCCCGAGAGGGCCAGTTTCTGATATATCTGGCCGTTGATTTCCACTGGTGATGCGGAATATGCAGGCAAGTCAATTTTCACTGTCAACCCATTGTCATCGGAGGACAGGACGGTATAGGCAATTTTCTGGGCGAACACCAGGTTTACCACCAACAGAAGCAGCAAAAGCGCACTAATTCTTTTCATTTTTTGAATTTTGACGTATTAATTTCTTTTCTTTATTTTCTTTGGACAATTTACTTAACTCTTCAATATTCATACTGAACGTCAGATTATTAGGCACTGCCCCCACCGCATAATGGTTACGTGAGAAACCGACCTGTATCGATCTGATATTGATCATGAAGCCATAGGAGAAACCAGCGAAACTACGCTTCTGCGGAATCTTCATCTCCTGATGTATATTGTGATTGTAAGCGAAATACAGCGACAGGTACTTCACTGGGATGATTTCGATGCCCACCACCACATGACGGAACAAATTGTCAAAAAAAGTAGCCGCCTTGGAGGGGGTCTGCACCTCACCGGTGATGGCATCCTTTGAGTACAAAGGATTGTCAGTACCCGTGTATGCCATATTCCATTTGTACAGCGAATGCAATGAAATGTGGTATCTTACCGGTATATGGGCAAAGCGCTGGGAAAAAGCCAGCTGTATGTCAAACGGCAACTTCTCGAAATTTCCCGGGGTGAACGGCTTAAGTTCGGAGCCCATGTTTTTGAATAACAAGGAAACAGAAAGCCGTTTTTTCTCGTTATGGTAAGTACCAGCCACATCGGCGGCTATTCCGAAAGAATTGTAATCAGCATAGCCGCAATAAATCATTTTCAGGCTGGCACCGACAGAGAAACCCTTGCCCAACTCGCGGCCCCAACCCACAATTGCGGCCAGATCGCCAGCGCGGAATGAGCCTATCTCCTGCCCTGTCACATCGGTTTCCACAAATCGTCCATAGCCGACATAACGCATCTCAAAAGCGAAACTTCCCACGTTGCCAAACGAATGTGAATACATCGCCGACACATAGTTGGAACCCCTGAAATAATTGGTAAAGTTCATCATCAGCGAGGTGTGGTGTCTGTCGCTAATCAGCGAAGGATTGGTCATGATGATGGACGGATCCTCGTCATGAACAGAAAGCAGGTTGCTACCCAAACCCGCAATGCGGCTGGAGTAATTGAGCGACAGAAAATTATACACATAGTTGCCGTTCGACTGGGCCATCAGGCCTGTCGAGAAAAGCAAAAGCAATATCGGCAACCAGTATTTTTTCATTTTTTACGATTGGAACAATAAAGACAACATCTCTTCCACCCGTGAAATAGGCAGGATTTTGATTTTCAAACCGCTCAACTTCACACCTTTCAAATTGTATTTGGATACAAACATACGGGTAAAGCCCAGCTTGTTGGCCTCCATGATACGCTGCTCGATACGGGTCACGGGGCGTACTTCGCCGTTCAGTCCCAGCTCGCCCGCAAAACAGGTTTTGGCATCGATGGCAATATCGGCTGTTGACGACAGGATAGACGCCACCACGGCCAGGTTGATAGCAGGATCCTCCACATGGATGCCACCGGCGATATTCAGGAACACATCTTTGGCACCGATTTTGAAGCGGCAACGTTTTTCAAGCACTGCCAGCAACATATTCATACGGCGGGTGTCAAAGCCTGTGGCCGAACGCTGCGGGGTACCATAAACCGCCGAACTCACCAGACTTTGGGTTTCGATCATGATGGGGCGGTTGCCTTCCATCACCGCGGCGATAGCACTGCCGCTATAGTCCTCTTCGTGCTGGGAAACCAGTATTTCTGAAGGATTCAGCACCTCACGCAAGCCATTCTCATTCATCTCGAAAATACCCAACTCCGAGGTGGACCCGAAGCGGTTTTTGATGCAACGTACAATGCGGTAACCATAATGCTGGTCGCCCTCGAACTGCAGCACCGTATCCACAATATGCTCCAGAATCTTGGGACCCGCCAAAGTACCATCTTTGGTGATATGTCCAATCAGGAATACCGGAATGGCGGTTGTTTTGGCCAAATGCTGGAACTCGGCGGCGCACTCTTTGATTTGCGACACCGAGCCTGAGGCAGAGTCTATCAAGTTGCTCTGCAAGGTCTGGATGGAATCCACAATCAGCAACTGCGGTTGTAGGTCCTCTATATGCTTGAAAATCTCCTGGGTGGAAGTCTCTGTCAGAATATAGCAATGTCTCAGCGCATCGGGACTTCCCAGACGCTCGGCACGCATCTTCAGCTGGCTTTCGCTCTCCTCACCCGACACATACAATATCTTGGTCTCTGTCATCTGCAAGGCCATCTGCAGCAGCAAAGTTGACTTTCCGATACCAGGCTCGCCGCCCAGTAAGGTGATAGAGCCTGCCACAATGCCTCCGCCCAACACGCGATCCAGTTCGCCGATATGGGAATGCAGACGCGGCATTTCCTGCAGGGAAATCTCACTGAACAGTTTGGGTTTGCTCTGCCGTATTACCGCATTGGACTTGCCTCTTGGGGTCTCCTGGCGCACCAACACTTCCTCCTCAAAGGTGTTCCACTCGCCGCACGACGGGCAACGCCCCATCCACTGGGCGGACTGGTGTCCACAATTTTTGCAGAAGAACTGTGTTTTGGTCTTGGCCATGACTACGCTCTGTTATAATCCGTATGATTCATCAATCGGCAGACAGTAGGATTCACCTCATCATTGGAATATGCGTCTTGGGTTAGCACCCTTCCCTCAGCATCGTAAGTGTAAATGGTATAAGACAACAGGTTTTTCTCCTTGTCGTATGCGGAGATTTTCACCACATTGTTGCCATCATATTCGTAGGTCGTCAGCCGGTAATGGTCCAAATCCTCCTCTTCCTGCTCTGTCTGGCGGTTCTCGCTGTCGTAGCGATAATACACTTTGGCAATCAGGGCCTCCTCATAATTGTATATCAGGTCCTTGATTTTCCGGCCTTGTTCGTCGTATTCAAAATTGACGGTACGGCGGTCTTTCTGCTGCACTTCATCACGCACACGCACAATCACGCGACCTTTCTCGTCGTACTGCATGGTGGTGACATACAGTTCATTGCCATCCTCATCATACTCCACATCCTTCACCAGCTGGCCCTTGTCATTGTATGAGAAAGCCCTTTCGGTATAGGAAAATTCTTCCTCCTCGTAGCAATTGCGGCGCAACAGGCGGTCATTTTCATACACCAGGCGGGTAGTATATTCGGGCATACCTTCACCGTAGCATTGTTTCTGTTCCACCAGCCGGCCGTTTTCGTACACGCTACTGATCTGCTCGCAAAGCATGCCCTCACCGTCGTAGTTCTTTACCAGCAAAGGATGATGGTTATCATCGTATGCGGTAGTGGTAGCAGACAAAAGTGTGGCATCAGGGTTATAGGTATTCTCTGAAATCACATTGCCTTGATTGTCGTATTCCAAGATGGCCGAGATATAATCTTCGGGGGTGATATCGTTCTCCTCGTAACCTGTACGCAGGTAGTTGGTGGTATGTATGGTCAGTTTTCCCATAATAATGAAATTAACTTGCAAAGGTACAAAAAAAAACAATAAGAGAATTCGATAATTACCAAATAAGCAAATTCGTTAATTAAAAATGTGTCGAAGGCACAATATCCTATTAACCCCGCACAAGCACGATAGTGCGTAGTGTGGGGTGATGGGAAAGAGTGTGTAATACGCGTGCCGAGGGCACGCTACTACGACATCCATAGTTGCGTACCTCCGGTACGCTGTATTCCTCCACGGGTATCGCCACTCCAAACTGCGGCCTACGGCCTTGTCAGGGGTTAATAGAATGGTGTGCTTTCAGCACACATAATCATAATTTCTTGAGAAAAAATATAACAACAAAATTTTTCTGATGTCAGCAGGTATTCCATCAGAAAAAGCACAAAAAAAACGAGGACGCGAATGTCCTCGTTTTTCAAGGCAGGAGAGGAAAGAATCGAACTCTCACTGATGGTTTTGGAGACCACTGTTCTACCATTAAACTACTCTCCTGGAGCAAAGGGCTGGCTATTTGTCAGCCCTTTGATATACTGGATTCAGTATTAGTCTAAGATATCGGTTACCTGACCAGCGCCAACGGTTCTACCACCTTCACGGATAGCGAAGTGCAGACCCTTGTTGATAGCGATTTCTGATAACAACTTAACAGTGATAGTCAAGTTATCGCCAGGCATTACCATTTCAACGCCGTCGGGAAGAACGATTTCACCGGTAACGTCAGTTGTACGGAAGTAGAACTGAGGACGGTATTTGTTGTGGAACGGAGTGTGACGACCACCTTCTTCTTTCTTCAGGATATAAACTTCAGCCTTGAATTCTTTGTGAGGTTTAATTGAACCTGGTTTAGCGATTACCATACCACGACGGATTTCGTCTTTGTCGATACCACGGAGCAGCAAACCTACGTTATCGCCAGCTTCACCTTCGTCCAAAATCTTGCGGAACATTTCAACACCGGTAACAACTGATTTCAATTTTTCAGCGCCCATACCGATGATATCAACGGGATCACCAGTGTGTACAATACCGGTTTCAATTCTACCGGTAGCAACGGTACCACGACCGGTGATTGAGAACACGTCTTCGATAGGCATGAGGAAGTCTTTATCTTTGTCACGGCCAGGAAGCGGAATCCAAGTGTCAACAGCGTCCATAAGTTCCATGATCTTCTCAACCCACTTCGGCTCTTGGTTCAAACCACCCAGAGCAGAACCGCGGATGATAGGAGTATTGTCACCGTCGAAACCATAGAATGACAACAGTTCACGGATTTCCATTTCAACGAGGTCTAACAATTCGGGGTCATCCACCATGTCAACCTTGTTCATGAAAACAACCATTCTTGGTACACCTACCTGCTTAGCCAATAGGATGTGCTCTCTTGTCTGAGGCATAGGACCATCAGTTGCAGCAACAACCAGGATAGCACCGTCCATCTGAGCGGCACCAGTTACCATGTTCTTAATATAGTCAGCGTGACCAGGGCAGTCAACGTGAGCATAGTGACGATTGGCAGTCTGATACTCAACGTGAGCTGTGTTGATGGTAATACCACGTTCCTTTTCCTCGGGAGCGTTATCGATAGAATCGAAGCTTCTTACTTCTGACAAACCTTTGGCAGCCAAAACAGTGGTGATAGCTGCGGTCAGAGTGGTTTTACCGTGGTCAATGTGACCAATAGTACCAACGTTTACGTGTGGTTTCGAACGATCAAATTTTTCTTTTGCCATTTTCTTATAAATTAAGGTTTTTAATAAATTATTTTACTGAACAAAAATCTATACAAAAAGAGCCGTTGATGAGATTTGAACTCATGACCTCTTCCTTACCAAGGAAGTGCTCTACCCCTGAGCTACAACGGCTTGTTAAATCACATGCAAAGAACGTGCCCTAATTCTCTTTATCTTTGGGACTGCAAAAATACATCTTTTTTTTTACTTGGCAACATTTCAAGTGATTTTTTTTCACTTTTTTCTGATGAAATTTTATAATTTATTGATTACTAAGCTTTTGCATACATTTCTGCAAACTATCCCTCCAATGGGGGATTTCAAAGCTAAAGTCCTGATTAACAGCACTTAAGTCAAAAACAGAGAAAGCGGGTCTCGGTGCGGCGGCACCGTATTCGGCGGTGCTTATCGGCATTACTTTGCACGACAATGATGCATTTCTCATAATCTGACGCGCAAAATCGCACCACGACACGGCTCCCTGGTCGGCAAAATGATAGATTTTCGTCCCCTCGATAAAATCGCGTTGCCGCATGATGGTCAGAATCAGCTGGGCCAGGTCTCCGGCATAGGTAGGACCGCCAATCTGGTCGTCCACCACACGAAGTTCCTCCTTCTCACGGCCCAAGCGCAACATCGTCTTCACGAAATTACCACCGTATTCAGAATACAGCCACGAAGTTCTGATAATCACCGCATGGCAGTCCGCCTCCAAGATTGCCTGCTCACCGGCGGCCTTCGATTTGCCATAAACGGATTGCGGGTTAATCGGGTCATCAGGTTTGTGAGGAACATCCAAGTTTCCCTCAAATACATAATCGGTAGAAATATGCACCAGGAAAATTTCGTGGCGTTTGGTCACTTGAGCCAGGTTGCGGGTTGCCTCGGCATTGATCTGGAAGCAACGTTCCTCATCTTGCTCGGCCTTGTCCACTGCCGTGTAGCCCGCCGCATTGATAATCACCTCGATGTCATGCTTCGACACATAATCCTCCACCTGATCCAAACTGGTGATATCCAACTCATCCACATCGGTATAAAAATAGCGGTTCCGCTCGTCGCCATGCGACAAGTCCCGCAAACAACATCCCAACTGTCCGTTGGCTCCGGTTATCAATATATTGCCCATTGTTTTCTTTTCATTTAAAATGCAAAAATACGAAAAATAATGAGAGAATTAGCAAATTAGTTAATGTGCTAATGAATGTATTCGTGGAGGCGTGGAGACGTGGAGGCGTGGAGACGCTCACTGCGTGAGCTCGTCAAGACATGCACTGTGTGCATTCGGGAAGACGCACACTGACGTGTGCTCGGGGAGACGGGGAGACGTACACTACGTGTACTCGGGAAGACGGGAAGACGGTATCGTATAACCGAGTGAACGAAGTGAACGACTCCTCGAGCGAGCGCAGCGAGCGTCTCCCCGAACGAGCGCAGCGAGTGTCTCCCCGTATAAACGTATAAACGAATAAAAAAACAAAACACCACCAATTCAATATTTTTCTTTATCTTTGCAAACTAAATAATATTAAGTATGAAAGTCAGTGGAAAAACCATTCATGTGCGGGCCAACAACCGCAATGTTTACGACAAATTGTGTAATTTAAGCTATTTTGAGAAATTCCTTCCCGAGCAGGTCAAGGACTGGGAAGCTGGCGAGGACTACTGCCAATTCGCCATTCCGGGGGTCGCCACCATGCGACTGACCATTGCGGAGAAGTCCGAATCCAAAATCATCTATACCGCGAGCAACGACAAGAACATCCCGGTGAGCATTGCCATTTTCATGGATGGCAAGGACGACGGCACCGACCTGCACGCCGATATCGACGCCGAGATACCGATTTTCCTGAGTGCCATGGTGAAGAAGCCGTTGCAGAACCTTGTGGATATGATTGCCGACCGGGTAAAGGCAGAAACTGAAAACTGAAAACTGACAATAAATAATTGAATTCTGAACTTTGAATTCTAATCACTGACCCCTGAAAACTGAAAGTTGAAAACTGAAAATTAATGATAAGTACAATCAGAACTGATAACTTAGTCAAACAGTATAAGCACCGCACCGTGGTGAACCACGTCTCCATCAATGTGAAGCAAGGGGAGATTGTGGGACTGCTCGGTCCCAACGGCGCCGGCAAAACCACCTCCTTCTACATGATTGTGGGGCTTATCCAGCCGTTGGAAGGCAAGATTTTCCTAGACGACAACGACATCACCGGCATGGCCATGTACAAACGGGCGCAGATGGGCATTGCCTACCTGCCCCAGGAGGCCTCCGTTTTCCGCAACCTGAGTGTTGAGGACAATATCATGGCCATATTGCAATTCACCGACATGACCAAGGCTGAGCAGAAAGACCGCTTGGAAGAGCTGATTTCGGAGTTCAACATGCAGAAAGTGCGGAAAAACAAGGGCAGCAACCTGTCCGGTGGCGAGCGCCGCCGTTGCGAAATCGCCCGTTGCCTGGCTTCCAACCCGAAGTTCATCCTTTTGGACGAGCCTTTCGCCGGTGTTGACCCCATTGCCGTAGAGGACATTCAGACCATTGTGGCCAAGCTGAAGGACAAAAACATCGGCATCCTCATCACCGACCACAATGTCCATGAGACCCTGTCCATCACCGACCGCGCCTACCTGCTCTTCGAGGGCAGCGTGCTGAAAGCCGGCACCGCCGAGGAATTGGCCGCCGACCCGCAGGTACGCAAGGTTTACCTTGGAAGTAATTTTGAGCTGAGGAAATAATAGCAGGATACAGGGTACAGATGTTTAGGGGATAGAATTCAAAATTCAAATAACAACTTTCAACTTTCAGTTTTCAACTTCATTAATCAGCACATTAAACACAAACAAATATGAGATACCAACCCCTTCATCAAGATTTTTACATCCGCAACAGAAAGCGTCTGATTCAGGAAATTGAGGAAGACTCCATCGTGTTACTCACCTCCAACGACGAATATCCCCGTTGCGGAGACACCACCCACCCCTTTCGGCAGAACTCTCCCCTGCTCTACCTCTGCGGTATCGACCAGGAAGAAACCTGTCTGGCATTGGCCCCATGGCATCCAGACCCCAACTGCCGCGAAGTGTTGTTCATCAAGAACCCAAGCCCCGAGATGATCACCTGGTTCGGGCACAGACTGAGCAAAGAACAAGCCTGCGCCATTTCAGGCATTAAAAATGTGGTATTTATCGAAGATTTTGAAGGTGCCCTCAACAACATGCTCTTCTATGCCAAGAATGTATATTTGCACCTGCCGGAAAGCTCACGTTCCAAGAACAGCTTCCCCACCCGTGAAGTGCGCATGGCCGAGCAATTGAAAAAGGACTACCCTTTGCACAACTACCGTCGTCTGGCTCCCATCCTCAACCCCTTGCGTGCCGTAAAGCAGCCCGAAGAACTAGAAGCCTTGAAGAAAGCTTGCGATATTACCGCCAAGGCATTTAGACGCGCCAAAGCCGCTGTCAAACCCGGCATGTACGAGTACGAAGTGGAAGCCGAACTGATATACGAGATGATGCGCAACGGAGCCAGCGGGCACTCCTTCGCCCCCATCTGCGCCTCCGGAGCCGACACCTGTATCTTACATTATATTAAAAATGACAAGATAATGCAGGACGGTGACATGCTGCTGATGGATTTCGGGGCAGAATACGCCAACTATGCCGGCGACTGCAGCCGCACCATCCCCGTCAACGGAAAATTCACACCCCGCCAGCAAGCTGTTTATAATGCTGTCCTATCCATCTATAAGGATACCATTCCCAAATTCACCCCAGGCATGACCATCCACAAAATCAACGATTTTGTCTTCAAAAGAATGGATGAGGAGCTCATCAAACTCGGACTTTACACCGAAGAGGATGTGAAAAAGCAAGATCCGAGCAAGCCGCTGTTCAAGAAATACTACATGCACAACACCAGCCATTTCATCGGTTTGGATGTACATGACGTGGGTGAGCGCGACTGGGTATTCCAGCCCGGCATGGTGCTGAGTTGCGAGCCCGGCATCTACATTGCCGAAGAAGGCATTGGCGTGCGCATCGAAACCGATGTGGTCGTTGCCGAGCACCCGATTGATTTGTTTGAGGGATTAGAGGTATAAGAGGACAATATTCAACACACCTAATTTTTGGGTTCTTGCATTTTTAATCCTATGCTAGGTATCGAAACTGAACAAAATCGGATTTTTGGGCTTGATTTTCTCCGAGCCATTGCCATTTTCTTTGTGGTGCACGGACATGGTGCTTTCTTATTGAACGACACCCTGTTATTTTGTAATTCTATTTGCATACATAATGCTGGTGCAAGGTCAACTGGTTCATGGCGATTTGCATAAATTCCCTATGTGGCGATTTGCCACTTTTACCCAAAATCTGTTCACACCTTTTTACGATTTCTATTGGGAATCCTGGTGTCTACCGGTGCAATGGTGGTTTTATATAATTTTCCCATTGTTACTGACTATTTTCTCCAAAAAAGTTGAAGCACGTCGTTTGACCCCTCTCATCTGTCTGGGTTTTATTCTCTTTTCCATATTATTCCGGATTTCCGTTTCGGATCAAGCCACCGAATGGTTTTGGTGGGATGTCTGGATTCGGAAGACGGTTGCTTCCCGTTGCGATGCGATCTTTATTGGCGTGATGGTCGCATGGGTGCAATTGTATGCGCCTGTCGTGTGGCAGCGTCATTCACTGAAATTTCTATTAGCTGGTTTGGTCTTGTTAGTGGTGGTCGTATCTGTTCCACAGCAGCCAGGCACTCTTTATAAGAACGTGTTCAGCTGTACGATTCAACCGGTGGCATTCGCGATGCTGCTACCGTCTGCGGCAAAGTTATCCCAATCACGCACATCGTTTGAGGGCATTATAACCCATGTCAGTGTGCTTTCATATTCAATGTATTTGATAAACCTGATGATAGTGCAGCTTATTGTCGCGAATTTCAGTGAAACAGCAAAACAATGGGGAGCTTGGAGCTATGTAATCTATTGGATTGCGGTTATTGTTTTATCATATTTGTTGTATATACTGGTGGAAAAACCATTTATGAAACTCCGAAAACGGGTGACGTTTGTGTCTCCGCAGATTTCTCAACAACCATAACTTCCCTTGGTTTTATCCCTGTAATCTGTTTTATGATTAAAACAAGAACGTCTATATCTCCCTCAAGGACAATGTGGCCTCGCTGCCCAAGTTGCCGACAAACCGAACCTCCTACGAGGATTTCGCCATGCTGGAGGGGGACATCGTGATGGTGAACGGTTACCGTTTCTACCACATCTACTGTTCCCGTGACATGGGTGAGCTCAAATACACCACCCAAGGCACTTTCGGCGGCAAGTCCATGAAAGCCAACCTGGAAATCTACCACCCCGGCTTCAAGCCAAAGCTGCTCGGCTTCATCGCCTCCGTGATGAACTCCGAAACCATCATCCTCGCACGCCTCAACAACGGTGATGTCCACATGCTGGGTGACGCTGACCGAGGAGCCGAAATCGGAGATTCCGTGGAGGCCACCTCCGGCAAGGCTGTCACCGACAACAACGGAGCAACCATCGCCTTTGTCTATGACACTCCAACCGCCCAAATCTACACAGGCGAAATGGACTCCCTCATCGGTCAGTCCACCAACCTGGATGAGGATGATGACGAAAATGAAACCACCTAGGAATCAGTCACATAAAGTATGTTTTAGAGTTTTGTGTGAAGCCGTTGCCGAGGGTAACGGCTTTTTTTGTAGTTTTGCAAGGTAAATAATTATATCTTGAATATGAAAAAAATTGTAGCATTATTCTTCTTGTTTTTTTTATGGTCAAATGTGAATTGCCAAAATATTAAAGAGGACTATTATGATAATTTTACTAAAAAACATATAATAGAGACCAAAAGGGTTCAATTTTTCGATTTGAACACTAATGTGACGATGGAATGTTCGTTCAAGGCTGTAGGTTCAGACCTTGCAATGATTTTGAAAGCAATAGTAGGCGGTTTTGCCCCACAACATTTTTCCGTTGATGTAGGGAAAACAGTTGCGGTCTTAATGTCTGATGGTTCAGTTGTTTGGTTTCTTAATCCACAATTTGCTATGACATCAAAGGGGGGTGGAACATCTGGCTTTGCTGGTAGTGCTGCTCCTGGAATAACATTATATTTAATTTCTGAAGAGATAACCAAACTTGCTGATGATAATCTTCAAATAGATAAAATTCGACTCTATACAAATCACGGATATAAAGATATTGAGGTAGAATCGAAAAAAGCTAAAGCTATTAAACAAGACTTGCAATTGATTATTAGTAAGATGGATAAGCCGACTGCTAATAAAGAGGAAGAAAATGCTAATTCCTTGAACAATAAAATAAATCCATCACAAGGCATGACCAGTGAAGAAGCAATCAGGGAACTTGAAAAATGGAAGAAAAAATTAGACTTACAGATTATCACCCAAGAAGAATATGATAAAAAGAAAGAGGAATTGATGAAATTTATTGAGTAGTCTTAATTATTGGGCGACCGGGCATGCTTTCCGCTAGAATTTCGTCCTTGCGTTATTACATAACCGCTTCAATTGTTGTCGCGGAGTTAAAGTAAACAAAAACACGGTCAAACAGCAAGACCGTGTTTTTTTGCCTGTTTTGTCAGTTTTACACCCTTATAGGGCAGTCCACCAACCTGGATGAGGAAGAGGATGAAAATGAAACCACATAGGAATCAGCAGCACATAGATTGTGTTTTGTTTTTTTTATGTCGAGCCCTTGCGTTCTGTATCGGCTTTTTATATATGTATAGGAGTGATTTTATTTACAAAAACGACTGATAAAAAAAATACCTAACGAATAGAAAAAATATTTGTTCAAAAGTTTTTGTTTTTGTTCTTCAAATTCATTTTCAGTAAGAACACCAGACTCTTTTAACTTAACAAGTTTGGATAATTCATCAGCTATAGATTGATTACTGCTTTCAGTTACTGAAACCTTATTATTTTGGTTTTCTTTATCTACTTTGTCTATGATAACACTTAAACTATCCACAATGTTGTTGACGATTTTCTTATTCTCTTTATATACCTCACTCCATGCGTCGCTGGAAGGATCAAAACCACCTTCATAATCATATTCTATAAGTTTAAGGCAAATGGATGGCTCTTGTATATCGCGTAGAGTAATTTTTACCTGCATTAATGAAATCTTATTCTTCATTGTTGTATCACCCGATAATCCGCCAACAATGGCTCCAGCACCACCAGCAATTGCTCCTCCAACTATTGCTCCACCAACAGTACGAATAGACGATTTGGATGCAACGGTAGTGGCATTTTCAATATATTCAACCTTGAGAATCTGTTCAAAAGGTATAATTTTTGTTCGGTAACGTTCAACAATTGCTACCTTGCTATTCGTTTCATCAATTGCAAAAATGAAATTTTTATGTCCGACTCTTTTTGTTGGAAAGAAGTTGTTCACACTTTTTAGAGTTTTGTATTTTTCTTCTAAAAGAGCTTTTTTTGTGGCATTTTTTTTCTTTGCATTTGATGAAATTATGCTAAGGCCAATGAAATATATCACTGCACATATTACAATTATTACAATCAGGGTTATCATACGATTTATCTTAAATGTTTAACTTTAATTGATTTAAGTCAATATTCTTTTTGCATACTATATGGGTACAAAAATAAAAAATAGTATAAAAAAATAGTATTTTCTACATCAAAAATTTTTTTCATGTTTATCTTTGAAAAAATCTACAAAGGAAACTATCTCTATTTGAGTTAATTAATAAGATGACAATAGAATTCTACTTCATAGTGGTGAAAAGAAAAAAAGTAAAACAATAATTAGGGCGACCGGGCACGCTTTTCGCTCGAATTTCGTCCTTGCGTCCTCATAACCGCTTCAATCGTTGTCGCGGACATCAAGGTAAACAAAAACACGGACAAACAGCACGACCGTGTTTTTCTTTTTCTTGTCCTATATTTCCCGTTTATAACCTCCTATCTTTGCCCCAAAAGACAAGGATATGGAAGACATTCTGCAATGGCTGGCCAGCGGCAAAGACTACCAGGAGGGAGTGGCGATATTGGACAGGCACACCAAAAACAGTGCCCTGATACGTCATTTCCACTGCACCACCGCCAAGTTCGCCGCCGCCAAGCTGGAATATGAGCTGCGCAAGCTGCTCAGTCCTATTTCATGCAATTTGTCATATGTTTAAAACGGAAATTTCTGATTTGGAACAACTGTTTTCAGTGGGAAAGTAAATCCTTGAAAAACAGTTCCTCATCTTCCTTCTTCAAGAACCCCGAATTTACAATTGTACAACGGACATTTCTTAAATCATTGGGGGCTATATTCCCTATCACTTTGCATTGTCCAGAAAGAATTTCGTTGATTATCAAATCTGCGTCTAACACAAACGTATGGGAACAATTGGCAAACGAATCGTGAGAAAGGAAAGTGTTGTCGTTTTTTTTCAAAGGAACCTGAGCGTTCAGTATCAGTTGCTTGTTATACAAAGAAGGATGTATGTTTGAATTGATGAACACACTGCATACTGTCAGTTTGTCGTCAGTCATTCCAGCTACAATGAAAAATTTCTGATGATCAATTCCCTCAAAGTTCTTCAAGAACACATCACCCAGTTTTAGGGATGAAAAAAATGATTTTTTGAGAATGTCTTGGGGAATATCAACACTCATGGTTAATTCTGATACAACATCTTTTCCAGCTTCATTTCTTCTTTCACATATTGGATGAAACCATCGTCACATCCCGTCTCCAACATCATGTTTTGTATGGACATCGGACGGTTAAGGGTTGTGCTGCGCCATGCATAATCGTGTGATTTCTCACGGATTTCGTCCCACGACAAATCACCATACTGTTGAATGCTGTCGTCAAGAACCTTGATATCCATTCGTGAAAGCTTCCCCATATCTGGTTCTTTTTTTGCCACGACAATATCCCAATTTTCAACAGCGACGTATGCAGCTAGATTTGCCAAATCTTTGAAATATCCGTCTCCTCGTACCGATTTCAGAATGTCGTACATATTAGACGGCACAGGACCATCGTTCATCGCAATGTATGTATCCCCTGTAATCATCATTCCTGACATAGATAACATGTTCCTATCCGAGAAATACAGAATTTTGAATACCTTGTGAAAATCAGCCCTTTTCAGATGCTTCACAATGTAAAGCACAGCATTGATAGCTTTATCAAAATTGAAAACACCTTCCATATCCGTTCCTTGCTATTGTTGATTATGGACTTGCAAAAATACAATAAATTTTTCTATTGTGCGTCCTTTGTGTGCTTTTTGTGTGTAAATTACAGTTTCATCTCCCTATACCCTTCAGGGATTTTGATGCCCGTAGGGCCAGGGGTGTTGAATTTCAAGTTTTTCACCTGAGCGTCAAGCTTTCGCTGCCCGCCATTCATGCTGATGCTGAAATTGTCGAAAAACGGCCGCTGATCAGCAGGATTGATATATGAATGATAATTGAAACTGAAATCGCTATATGTCCTGAGTTTGGCCTCGTCACCATTGAAAACGGCCTGCAAGGTGTAGAAATCTGCTTTCGCTTTCAGATATTTCTCCACAAAACTGTAATCGCCCTGATAATACTCGCTCGACAATTTATTGACAAATATCACCTCCTTGGGTGTGGCCACCAAACGGGCAATCTCAATGCCCATGAAATTGAGATTCAAGTACAGGATACTGTCGGTCCGGTTAACCAAATAGTAGTTACACTGATACTTCTTCCCGTCGAAAACAATTTCGGCCGGACCGCGATAACTCACCCAATTATAGGACGCTGAAGCTTTGGGTTTTGCCGGGGTTTTGGGTTTGGGATTCGCAGGCACTACAACTTCCTCGGATTTTCCAGAAGGTTTCACCACTTTTTCGGTCTGCGCCTTTTGTGCCTTGCGCTGCATATGTTTTGAAGTCTTACAGGCAGAGAATAAAACAGCGAACGCAAGTACATATAATATAATCCTTATCGCTTTCATCATCATCAACGATTAATGATACTATAACGTCATAGTCCCATTTTTATTATTTCATCTTCTCTCTATTCGGACGCGATGAATCGCGTCCCTACAATCATGCCCTAACGCACACTCTTATCAGGATATCTTCCCGTCTCACCGAATGCACGCAGTGCATGTCTCCCCGTCTTCCCGTCTCACCGATAGGCTCCCCTCGAGTGAGCAGCACAACTCCCCTTGGGCGAAGCCCAACTCCCCTGCGTAGCACTCCCCTATATCTTCGTCTTCCCGAACGAACGCAGTGAGTGTCTTTCAGTCTTACCGTCTCACCGATAGACTATATTGATACATCATAATAGCGGCCGCTATAGAGGCATTGAGCGACTCTGCCTTGTCGGCGGACTTCACAGGACTGTCAATCAAGATTTTGGAGTTGACTTTCTGGGCAACAGCCTCGGTAATGCCATTGGCTTCGTTACCGATGACAATCACATCGGAAGGCTGGAAATCGAAACGCTGAACGGGCGTTCCCTCCAGAAAAGCACCCAAGATCCTTCTTTCTTTTAGATTATTATCAATAAAAGATTCTAAATCAGCATAATAAACCTTCACTCTGGTAAAAGAACCCATGGTGGCCTGAATCACTTTAGGATTATACAATTCCACGGTAGTTTGGGAACATACGAGCTGGCGGATACCAAACCAGTCGGCGGTGCGGATAATCGTGCCCATGTTACCTGGGTCACGCAAATCGTCCAACATCAGCAGCGGCTGGTCTTGCCTGATATCGGCAATGTCACGTTGTGGAATCCTCGCCACCGCCATCACCGGCTGAGGGTTCTTCCATGCACTGAGGCGTTCCATTTCGGCAGATGTCACCAAGGTCAATTCAGCAGTGGCGGGCACTTCGTTTTCATGTTCCCCTACCCAGGTGTCAGTCGCCAGCACTTCCCCCACCTCGAAAGAGGAGCGCAGCAAGTCGCCCACGGACTTGATGCCTTCCACCAAGAACAACCCGCTTTCATCTCTGAATTTCTTCTGATGCAAGCGGGTGATGGATGATATTTTGCCCTTTCCAATCATAGTGATTTACGGGGTTTTGAGGTTGTCGTTGAGACGCGCTACAGCACGTCTCAACATGGCAAAAATTAGAATTCAGCGTTCTGCGGAGTACGCGGGAAGGGAATCACGTCGCGGATATTTGTCATGCCTGTGACGAAGAGCAACAGACGCTCGAAGCCCAAACCGAAACCTGAGTGCGGAGCGGAACCGAACTTGCGGGTTTCGAAATACCACCAGTACTGTTCTTCGGTCATACCTAACTCATGCACACGATTCAACAGTTTCTGATAATCAGCCTCACGCTCTGAGCCACCGATGATCTCACCGATAGTCGGGAACAACACGTCCATGGCACGAACAGTCTTGCCATCATCATTCTGCTTCATATAGAAAGCCTTGATGTCTTTGGGATAGTCAGTCAAAATCACTGGGCGTTTGAAGTGGTTCTCTACCAAGTAACGCTCATGTTCGGACTGCAGGTCAATGCCCCAAGAAACCGGATAATCGAATTTCTTGTTGGCTTTCAGCAGGATGTCGATAGCGGAGGTATAGTCCAAGCGGACAAAATCTTCTTTCAGTACAGATTCCAGACGCTCAATCAGTCCCTTGTCAAACATATCGTTAAGGAAGCGCAGGTCGTCCATATTGTTATCCAACGCATATCTGACCAGGTATTTGATGAACTCTTCGGCCAGATCCATATTATCGGTAATGTCGTAGAAGGCCATTTCCGGTTCAATCATCCAGAACTCAGCCAGGTGGCGGGGAGTATTACTATTCTCGGCACGGAAAGTCGGGCCGAAAGTATAGATAGCACCCAAAGCCAAAGCACCGAGCTCGCCCTCGAGCTGACCAGAAACCGTCAGATTGGTATGTTTTCCGAAGAAATCCTTCTTGAAATCCACCTGGCCGTCCTCAGTGCGAGGAATATTGTTCAGATCGAAAGTGGTCACATTGAACATTTCACCAGCGCCTTCCGCGTCAGAAGCGGTAATCAGCGGGGTATGCAGATAGAAGAAACCCTTATCGTTGAAGAATTTGTGGATAGCGAACGCCATGGCGTGACGCAGACGCAACACGCAGCCAAAGTAATTGGTACGGGGACGCAGGTGGGCGATTCCGCGCAGGAACTCCATGGTATGACCCTTCTTCTGCAAAGGATAAACTTCGGGATCGGCAGTACCATACACCTCGATGGTGTCAGCCTGAATCTCCACAGTCTGTCCCTTGCCCTGAGACTCCACTAATGTACCTGTCACACAAAGGCAGGAACCGGTGGTAATTTGTTTCATCAGTGCTTCGTCAAATTGGGTTGGATCGGCCACCACCTGGATATTGCTCACGATGGAGCCATCGTTAATGGCGATAAAGGCCACGCTGTTATTACCTCTCTTGGTTCTCACCCAGCCTTTCACACACACTTTATTTCCCAAACCCGTTTCCTCGGGACGTTTGAGCAAATCTATCACTTTGGTTCGCTTCATAGCTATTTTATTTTTCTTATTATCAATTAATTATCCTAAATAAGATTTCAGTATCTTACATTTTGAAGTATGTTTCAAGCGGCGCAATGCCTTCTCTTTGATTTGGCGCACGCGCTCACGGGTCAAGTCAAACTTCTCGCCGATTTCCTCGAGGGTCATGGGGTGCTTGCTGTCAAGGCCAAAGTACAGTTTCAGGATGTCGGCCTCGCGTTGTGGCAACGTGGCAATCACACGGTTGACCTCGGTTTTCAGGGATTCGTACAACAAACCTTTGTCAGGAGTAGGAGAATCCTCTGATTTCAGCACATCATACATGTTGTTATCCTCGTCCTGGGTCAGGGAGGCATCCATGGACAGATGGCGTGAGGAATTGCGGAGAGAGTCTCTCACCTCAGCCTCGGTAATATCGAGCATCTTGGCAATTTCGTCAGCTCTGGGTTCGCGTTCCAGTTCCTGTTCCAGATAAGCATAGGCCTTGTTGATTTTGTTGATGGTGCCGATTTTGTTCAGCGGCAGACGCACGATACGCGACTGCTCAGCCAGAGCCTGCAGGATAGACTGGCGGATCCACCACACAGCATAGGAGATGAACTTGAAACCACGGGTTTCGTCGAAACGCTGGGCAGCCTTGATTAGGCCCAAGTTGCCCTCATTAATAAGGTCAGGCAGGTTCAAACCTTGGTTTTGGTACTGTTTTGCCACAGAAACCACGAAACGCAGGTTAGCCTTGGTCAGTTTTTCCAAAGCGGCCTGGTCACCGTTTTTAATCTTTCGAGCCAACTCAACTTCCTCTTCGGCGGTAATTAGTTCAACTTTTCCGATATCATGCAGATACTTGTCCAACGAGGCGGTCTCTCTGTTGGTAACTTGTTTAGTGATGTTTAATTGTCTCATTACAAGTAGTTTATATTGACTGAATTATCTTCTCGTCATAGAAATTTTTGCTCCTTCCACCCTCTCTCAAAAAAGTTTGCAAAAGTACAAAAAAAAATGACACAATGAATTAGCAAATTTGTTAATTAGCAAATTAATTAATGTGCCAATGTGCTAATTATCGATGATTAATCAATCCTCACAATTATCCACTATCAATTGTCAACTGTCACGGTACCGGGTCATAACCGCTACCGCCCCAAGGATTGCAGGAGAGCACCCGTTTCAGGGTGAGCCAAGCGCCTTTGAAAGGACCGTGCTTGCGGATGGCTTCCAGTCCATAGTTGGAGCATGTAGGCTGATAACGGCATTGCCGGCCTATCAGTGGTGACAGCGTGATTTGGTATAGCTTTATCAAGCCAATCATGATGGCCGCCAAGCCTTTGCAAAAGCATAACCAGATTTTCTTCAGGAATTTCACCATATTTTCGTTTGTCTGTAGGGACATTTCATAAAACGTCCCTACTATTAATCACGGGAATCATTTGGTCATTTGGGCAGAACTTCTATTCATAGCGTCTCTACATGAGATTGCATGCAAAATTTCCACCACCGCTTTTTCTATCAGGGCATACGACAATTTCTCCTTGCCCACGCAGACAAAAAGCATATTCACCACTATGCTCTTTTCGTTTAACTCATTATATAACAAATGCTTATTTAACCTATACGCTTCTCTCACCCACCTTTTGATTTTATTTCTACCCACGGCGGTTTTCTCCAACTTCTTGGGCACGCTGACGGCCATCTTCGAAACAGGATTTTCGTCCGAAAGTGACAAATGCTGAAAATAGCATTTCAGCGGATAAGAAAAAACGGACTGTTTGAGCGAAAGGAGCTGTTCCATTTGCAGGCGGGAACAGAGCCGCTCTTTTTTTGGGAAGGAGAACGAAACAGATTTATCTTCTCCGGGTTGCATGATCCTTCAAGAATAAATCCATGGCAGTGGTGATGGACGGAGCCTCTTTGGTAGGAGCTTTCACATTCACCGTGAAACCTTCCTGTTCCAATGCGGAAATGACAGCCGGTCCGAGAGCTCCGATTGCAAAGTTCTCGTCCTGTTTGAAGTCAGGGAAATTATACTTCAGAGACTGCACACCTACCGGACTGAAGAAGACCAGCATATCATACTTGTTGATGTCAACATCATTTTTCACTTCCGCCGGCACTGTTTTGAAAACAACAGCATGATGGTATTCAATTTCATTCTGGTCGAAATACTCGTCGAACTTGCTGCCCTGTGAGTCGGAGGAGCATGGAATCAGGTAAGACAACTCTTTGTTTTTGGCGAAAAGGTCATAAATGCCATTAGCCATGGTGCTCTTCGGGAAGAAAATCTTGCGTTTTCTGAACTGGATGTATTTCTGCAGATAATGCGCAATACTTTCAGTAGTACAGAAATACTTCATGGATTCGGGGATATCCACTCTCAATTCCTGGGCCAAATGGAAGAAATAATCGATAGTCACCTGGCTGGAAAACACGATAGCTGTATGACTAAGGATATTAACCTTAGTCTGGCGGAACTCCATCCCTGTGATGCCTTCCAGCTTGAAAAATTTGTAAAAATCTATGTTGATGCTGTATTTTCTCTTCAAATCGGCATACGGAGATTTCTCGAAATCTACGGGTGCATTCTGCGAAATTAGGATGTTTTTTACTTTCATCTGCACAAAACGGATTAATTAATTTAATGCTAAAATTCCCTGATTACCAAACATATATAACAATTTCACCATCACCATACAGGGTAAAATTTCAAGCGTGCAAAAGTACATAAAAAATTGGAATAAATTAACCCGCTTTGACTTTAAATTGAAACTTTTATATAATCTCAGTATGTAAAGGCCTATGAATATCAACAAGATAAAAGAATAAAAATGGTAAAATTTCGTATTTTGAACCACAATATGCCCCAGCATCAGGGTCAGAGAGACATTCAACTGAAAAGAAAAACCGAGCACATGGAAATCGTATCTTGTTTCAGCAGAATCAAAAAACTCGAAGAGGAAAAAATCGACCAACAGTTTCAGCAAGAAAAAAGCAGCCAATCCTCCGGCTATCAGTCCAAAAGCCTCCATATATGTCAATGTCTCTAGCACCTTCGGATAGTAGTATGAACCCAACTGCAGCAGACTCAACGACCAAGTAAGCAGGAAAAAAGGCACCGAAAAGATAAACATGCCATCGCTGAAGAACTTTCCCTCCTTCGAGGCCTGAGAGAAAGAACGCTTGGAATACAGGCATTGGATGGACAACACCAACCGCCGGCGGTAAAGCACCGCATTGATGGTAAGCAACAGCAACTCGACAATGAAAATCAAAGTGACCCAATTGCTGTTAACAAAAGAGATTGTGGAAAAATCAAAAGCGCCGCTAACCTTCTCCATCATGGCCATCCGATTAGGTTCCTCGACAAGGAGAACGCCTCAAGCTATTTCACCAACAGTTTTTTAGTCACCAGGGGTCTTCCATCAGCTTCAATAGAATAAAAATAGATGCCTGCCGGATATTCGGACACATCCATCTTCACCTTACTGCCATTTACATCCAGACTTCTGGTATAGAGGGTGGCTCCCAGCATATTCTTAATCACCAACTGCACCTTGCCGGCATTGCCTGACACAGCATACTCCACCGTCACATTTTCGGATGCGGGATTCGGATAAGCACGCATTTTGGTCACCTGGGACACCATGTCAATACCCGTGGGATCGTACACCAGCTTGAAAGTCACAGACACATAATCATCGCCGTTATCATAGTTGGCGAAAGTGAACATCACGTATGAAGTTCCAGCAACCAATGCTTTATAGCCTAAATGAAAGGCATTCCCTGGATTGTCACCCGTGTGTGACAAAGTAGAGTGGGCCGGAATTACAAAAGGATTGGACTCCGTGGTGGTTGGTGGAAAACAAGAGCCTCCAACACACAAGGATGCGGAAGCCCCTTCTGACATCTCCAAATCACTCTTATAAACCACCACCGTGACATCTTCATCTGTAACATTGGTCAAATCCAGGTAGTATTCTACCGTAGAATTCAATTGTGGGACAATCACCTCCAAAGTGTCACCATTATTTACAGGAGAGCCTTCGTAAGTCACACTCAACGACTGGGCAAAAGCTGCCACTGTCGTCAACATCAATATCAGCGTAAAAATCTTTTTCATAGGCCGTAAATTAATTCATAATACAACCTGCAAAGATACAAAAAGTTTTTTAAATATGGTTGTTTTTTGCGTTTTTTTATAAACGTGAAGATACTCACTTCGTTCGTTCGGGGAGTCGCTCACTCCGTTCGCTCGTCAAGACATTCGCTTTGCTCACTCGTTAAGACGACGCTACGCTTACTCGGTTAGATTATCGTCTTCCCGAATGCACACAGTGCATGTCTCGCCGTCTTGACGGAACTCTCAGTTTTCAGTTTTCAACTTTCAGTTTAAAAACACCATTGCCGAAGGATTGATTCCGACTTCAAAAGAAAACTTCTTTATGCCGTCCTGGCCAAAGCAATACACATCGCCATTCACAGTGAAATTGTGTGCGTCAGTCACATAAACGTCACCATTTCTCGAGTTAACCGCAATACCGTATGGGGTATCCAAGCTCGTATTGTCCGAAATAAAATGTTCATTAACAATTATTTCGGAAGACAGATCCATAATCTGGACAGTATATGCCTGTGTACTGAAATTGTACGAATACAGATATGCCCTGTTGCCAAAAATAGCCATGTTTGTGATATCAAAATCGAAAGTCCTCACCACCTCATCTGTAGCGGTGCTGATTTTCTGGAGACGGGGACTAACATCATAGTAATTTCCATTGGAAATCAAATAGATATCCTGCTGATTGGGAGCCAAAAACAAACGGCTTGGATTATCCACCACGTTGATGTTTTTTATTGCTGAAAAAGTGGACAAATCAATCACAGTGACCGTGGTCCCGTAGTTCGGAGCATTGTAGCCGCCCGTATTGGCCACATATAGTTTGCCATGGGCAATACAAACGCCCTCCGGGTTTGGCCCGACAGCCACGGTTGCCTCCACCGTCAACGAAGCGGTATCGAATTTTACCACCGTACCGTCAAAGCAACTCACATAGGCCTTCGGTCCATTGAAGCAGATCCGACGGGGCGACTTACCCTGCAACGGCACTGTGCCAACAACTTTGGCCGTATATAAATCCATCACTTGCACATTTTCAGAGGTATTCACCACGCAGTACAGCTTGGAACCATAACGCTGCAAGTCATTGCCTGTATCGCCCAGTCCGCGGTTGTTCACTGCCGTGAAAATATCGGCGGTACAGGTATTGTTATCCAGATTATAGTAAGAAATGGAGCTGTTGTTATGCTCCCAAACGCCTTCGTTCAATATGTACAAGCCATTCAAATCTATGGTGGCATCGTCCGGAGTGACAGATTTCTTTTTGCAAGCCGTAAAAGAGACAGCCATTAATACGAGGAAGAAAAGTAGTTTTTTCATAGCACGAAATTTTCGGCAAAAATACTAATTAATTAGCAAATTAGCAAATTGGTTGATGTGCCAATTAAAATTTGGGTATTTTTGCAAAAATTTTCAAGTATGACATCCAAGACAGAGATTCGCAGCGCCATCAGAGCGCTGAAGAAACAACACAGCAGAGAAGAACTGCAAGCACAATCCGAACTGATCATGCGCAAGTTGGAGCAACACCCCGACTTCATCAGTGCGCAGAAAATCATGCTGTACAGCTCACTACCCGACGAAGTGCAAACACAGGCGTTCATCGAGAAATGGAGACTGCACAAACGCATCATACTGCCCACCGTAGTAGGTGATGACATCATTCCCGTGGAACTTGCGGCGAATACAGGTTTCGCTGTGGGCGATTTCAACATTATGGAACCCCAGAACGAAGCTTACACCGGAGATTTCGACCTCATCGTGGTACCGGGAGTAGCCTTCGACCGACAAGGCAACCGCTTAGGAAGGGGCAAGGGCTACTACGACCGTTTCCTCTGCCAACACCGTTCCGTCAAAAAAATTGGCATCTGTTTTGATTTTCAACTTGTTGATAATGTGCCTGTTGAAGAAAACGACATCCCCATGGATGAAATTATTTCGAAATAAACTGTAGTTTTCCATCCGTTTTAGCGTCTTAAGGTTGATTTCGATTCTGAAACAAGACACAAACATTCACGAAATGGACAAGGAAAAAGAATTTGAACAAATCGTCAAGAAACACAAAAGCACCATCTACACGGTTTGCTACATGTTTTCCAAAGACGAGGATGAGGTAAACGACCTCTTTCAGGAGGTACTTATCAATCTTTGGAAAGGCTATGGGGATTTCAGAGGGGATGCCGCCATCAACAGCTGGATATGGAAAGTGGCACTGAACACCTGTATCTCCTTCGACCGCAAGAAAAAACGCCAAGGGGAGAAGATTCCTTTGGAGATGGCCGGCAACTTGTTCACCGACGAGGATGACGACAGTCAGCAGATCCGGATGCTGTATGACCGCATCAACCAGTTGAACTTAGTGGATCGCGCCATCGTGCTTCTGTGGCTAGAGAACCTCAGCTACGACGAGATTGCCGCCATCGTAGGCATCAGTGTCAAGAATGTAAGTGTCAAGCTGGTCAGAATCAAACAACAGTTAATCAAGATGTCTCACGCTTAAAACCAAAAATCATGGAAAACGAAAATACAATAACCGAACAGCAAGAACTGGAAAGCTTACGTTCCCAAATGGATTTGCTCCGCAAAAAACTGGAGCAGGAAACCATCGTCAATGAAAAGCTGATGCGTGAAACCATGAAATCGAGGGTTTCCACCATCAACCGCCAGGGATGGATCAGCATTGGCGCCGCCATCCTTATGATCCTATGGACACCGCTAGCTTTCAACAATCTCTCCACCGTCTTTATCATCGCCACCATTGTGTTCATGGCAGTTGACGCTATTGCCACCTGGATTATCCATAAACAAATTAATGAGCGTCAACTGATGAGTGAGGACATGCGTACCGTGGCCAACAAAATGAAGACCCTGAAAAAAAGCTACCAATGGAGCACAATAATTGAATTACCCTTGGTTATCGCTTGGTGCGTATGGTTCTGCTCGGAAATCATCCAACAATCAGATGCTCCTTGGCAGTTCATGGCCGGAGCTATCGCATTCGGAGCCATCATCGGATTTTTCATCGCCTTGAAAATGTACCGCAAGGTTATCGACAACTGCGACGCGATTATCCAACAAATTGAGGAGTAAAACATGCTAATTATCAATGTGCTAATGTGCCAATTAGAATTAGCAAATTAGTTAATTAGCAAATGTGCAAATGATAGGGATTAGTGGATAGGGGGTAGTATTGAAATTTGAATTCTGGACTTTGAATTATATCAATTAGCACATTGGCACATTAAAAAAATTCGTACCTTTGTCCACTTAAAAAAAATATAAGAAATATTCAAACTAACGTATTATCAACCAAAAAATTAAGTCCAAATGAAAAAATTATTCTCAGCATTGATGGTGTTGATTTTTTCCATGAGCATGGTTTTTGCCCAGGATTTGAATGCCCCCATCAATCCCGACCCGAACGTGAAAATCGGAAAATTGGGCAACGGAATGACTTACTACATCCGTGCCAACAAGAAACCCGAAAACCGTGTGGAATTCCGTCTGGCCGTTAACGCCGGTTCATGTCAGGAGAACGAAGACCAGAGAGGTCTCGCCCACTTCACCGAGCACATGGCTTTCAATGGCATCAAGGGATATCCCCACAACACTATGATCAGCGAGCTCCAGAAGATTGGTGTGACCTTCGGCGTTGGCATCAACGCTTACACTTCTTTCGAAGAGACCGTGTATGAAATCACCATGCCCACCGACAAGCCCGAATACATCCAGATGGGTTTGGACATCCTGAACGGCTGGGCCAACGGCTTGCTGTACGACGGTGATGAAATCGAGTCTGAAAGAGGTATTATCGCAGAAGAGTACCGCATGGGCTTGGGCGCCAGCGACAGAATGCAGAAGAAATGGTTCCCCGTCCTCTTCCAAGGCTCACGCTACGCAGAACGTGTTCCCATCGGTCTGATCGAGATCATCAACGGTTTCAAACACCAGACTATCAAAGATTTCTACAAAGACTGGTACCGTCCCGATTTGCAGGCTGTCATCGTTGTGGGTGACATCGATGTGGATGCTATGGAGAAACAGATTATCAAGCAGTTCAGCAAGATTAAACCCGTGAAAAATCCTCGCGAGAAACTGCCGAACAACATCCAGCCCAACAAGGCCCCTCTTGCTGTGGTGACCACCGACAAGGAAGCTATGGGCAACCAGGTGCTGATTGTCCGCAAATTCCCCCACTTCGTAATGAAGACCGTGGGCGACTACCGCACCAACCTGATGTATGAACTCTACAACACCATGTATGACTCACGTTTAAGCGAAATGACCCAGAAAGCCAGCTGTCCGTTCCTGAGCGCCAGCTGCGGCTACAGTGGTTTGATTGGCAACACCGACATGTACGGCTGCCAGATTGCCTGCAAGGAAAACAAAATTATTGAAAGCATCGAGGCTATGATGCGCGAGGACCAGAGAGTGCTCCAGCATGGTTTCCTGCAAACCGAGCTGAATCGTGCCAAAGAAGAACTGCTGAACGAATATGAAGTTGCCGCCAACGAGGTGAAGAAAACCGAATCATCCCGTTTCGCCAGCGAATATGTAGCCAACTATCTGCACCAAGACCCCATCCCCGGTGCCAAGAGAGAATTCGCTTATGCCAAGAAATATTTGGATGATATCACTCTGGAAGAAGTCAACGCACTGGCAAAGAAATGGATCACCGACGAAAATCTTGTGGCTATCGTGATGGCTCCCGACAAAGAAGGTGTGAATGTGCCCACTGAAAAAGACGTGCTGGCTGCTGTTACCAACCCCGGCAACAAACATGTTGAAGCCTACGTTGACACATACAAAGACAAAGAAGTTGTTGAAAAAGACCAGCTCAAAGCCGGCAGTATCATCAAGACCAAAGAAATCACCGGAATCGACGCTCAGGAGCTGACCTTGAACAACGGCATCACTGTAGTGTTGAAGAAAACCGATTTCAAAAACGACCAGATTCTTTTCTCAGCCCGCAGCAAGGGTGGTATGAGCCTCTACTATGAATGTGATATCCCCGCATTGAACTTCGCTTGCGACTTTGTGGACCGTGCCGGTATCTCCGACCTGGATTACTCTTCTTTGGAAAAGAAAATGAAAGGCAAAAAAGTGGGCGTAAGTCCTTATATCAACCTCTTCAGCGAAGGTCTCAGCGGCTCTTCCACTCCTAAAGACATGGAATTCTTCTTCCAGTACATCCACGCCTTCTTCACCAGTCCGAGAGAAGACGCCTCTGTAGCCGAATTGGTGACCAGCGAATATCTGGAACAAATCAAAATGCTGGGTGCCAACCCCATGTACAAGTTCATCTTGGGATTCATGGACATCACCACTCAGAATGACCCCTACCAGAAACAGTTAATGTCTGAAGAAGAAGTGAAATCTGTTGACTATAACAGAGCTTTCCAACTGTATCAGCAGCGCTTCGCCAATCCTGCCGACTTTATCTTCACCTTCGTGGGTAACTTCGATGAAAATCTGATCAAGGAATACATCGAACTGTATCTTGGCTCACTGAAAACCACAAGCGAAAAAGAGACTCCGAAATACGATGTGGTCAAAGGATTCCCCGACAAGCAGGTTAATGACGTTATTTATGCCGGCGAAGAAGAGCAAAGCTGGGTTGGTATCGCCTACGAGCACGACATGGAATGGACTCCTAAAAACACCATGATTGTCAGCGAGATCAACGAAGCACTCCAGATTGAACTGATTGCCACCATCCGTGAAAAAATGAGCGGCGTATATTCACCCATGCTGCAAATGTCCCCCGACAGAGAACCCAAGCCCTCTTACAGCATGATGATCATGTTCAGCTGCTCACCCGAAAATACCGACAAACTGTCTGAAGCTGTTTTCAATATTCTGAAAGACTTCACCGAAAAAGGTCCTTCTGCAGAAACACTGGGCAAGGTGAAAAACCAGATGATCAATGACCATCAAACCTCAATGAAGCAAAACAACATGTGGTTGAGCTACATCTCAGGCAAATACCAGAGTGGCGAGGATATTAACAGCATCAACACTTACGAGGAGAGAGTAAACGCCATCACCATCGAAGATATCGTGAAATTCATGAAAGAGAATTTCGACATCGACAAATACGTGAAGGTCTATCTGTATCCTGAAAAGATGAAGAAATAACAAGAAAACGCCGTTGTAGAGACACACGTCCGTGTGTCTCTACAGGATGTTTACAATGACAACATTTTGAAATAACGTTTGATTTCAATTTGCATTCTCTCGAAACTCCCAAAGCGCACCGCTTTGGGAGTTTCGCCTTTTTTAAACATCACCATACCGGCAGGCAGATCCTGAATATAAGGCAGCATATCCACGCGGGTCACCTCGTTGAGGGTGAAATCGTGCACGGCCACATCGCCGAAGCCTGTTTTCACCTCTTCGTAAAACACACTACGGTCCTCACAGAATGCCTGCAACATTTCAATGACATCGTCCCATTCGTCGGGTTTCACATTTTCTTTGTAGAAAAAGACCACCGCACTGTATTCTGGCACCGAATCGTTGACCTCCGTGCACTCGAAACGGCACAAATCATTGATGGTATAGCGGTCCACAAAATAAGAATGGCGCTGATATTCGCTAATGTCGCTCTGAGTGGCGTTGGTATCCAGATTCTTAATCCATTCATAGTTTTTATGAACGATAAAAGAGCCGTCCGACTCACGATAGGTCTCCCAGATTTCCGTTTCCAGCACATCCTTGTCCTGAAGCGCCAGATTCACCGCCACCGGCACCATGTCAAGAATACGCTGGGTGCCGAAACCGGAGGTGATAACCAAATAAGCCCATTCGCGGTCCATAGAGCGCAGTAACCACAGCTCGCGGCCTTCCGGCAAGCGCTCCACACAGGAAATGCCCCATTCTTCCGGCATTTTGGTATTGATGGTAATGTGTTTACCCTCATACTCGGCCACCCTTTCCAGAAAATCTTCCAGAAAATCATCCGTCACAGGGTACAAGTCCGACTGGTCACGGATGTCCGCCAGAATAGTATCGGCGATAATAGACGTGGTGTAGGTCATTGGATCATTGTTATCGTATTGCGTTTCCTGCTGGCTTTTCGGACGACAGGAGGTGAATACCACTGCCAAACAGAGGCAGAAAAGAGTGATGATATTGGTTTTTGTCATGGCTCTTGGTTTTAAGGTTACACGGTTAGAAGGTAAGAGGGTTAGGAAGGTTAGGAAGGTTAGGAAGGTTAGACGATGATGGATTATTAGGACTTACTAATATATTAATTGTCAATTGTCAATTATCAATTGTCAATTTTTAACTGTATGGCATCCTCAACCTTGAACTCTCCGATTCGGGTACGGCGGAGGGCTGTCAGATGGGCACCTGAGTCCAGCTCAACCCCGAAATCGCGGGCAATGGAACGGATATACGTGCCTTTGGAGCACACAATTCTGAAATCGACATCCGGCAACTCAAAACGTGTAATTTCAAAAGTGGGGATAGAAATCTGCCGGGGCTGAATAGGAGCTTCCTCTCCCTCACGGGCCATTTCGTATGCCCGTCGGCCACCCATACGGATAGCCGAGAACTGAGGCGGCACCTGTTCTATATCACCAAGAAATCTCTGACGCACCTCATCCACCATCTCCGCTGTAATATGCTCGTAAGGATATTCCGCGTCAATGGGTTTCTCCAAGTCAAAACTCGGTGTAGTGGAGCCCAGTCGGATAGTTCCGGTATATTCCTTCTCCTGCGCCTGGTAATTGTCAATCTGCTTGGTGAATTTGCCCACACAGATAATCAGCAAACCGCTGGCCAAGGGATCAAGGGTGCCCGCATGGCCTACCTTCACTTTTTGCTGGTATTTTCGCTTGATATACTGACGCACCTTGCCCACCACATCGAAAGAGGTGCAGCGGTAGGGTTTGTCCACAAGAAGCACATCACCCTCTGTATTGATTTCCATTTCAGGGAGTTCGAACTGTGCCTCATGAATAACCTTATGGTTTAGCATAAACTATAGATTAACACGGCTGCGCCCACCACCGCACAATAAACGGCAAACCAAATCAGTTTGCCTTTTTTCACGATATTGATCATGAACTTGCAGGCGAAGCAACCGGAAATGAAAGCGGCCAAAAAGCCGATGACTACCGCAACAATACCCAGTCCGTTCTGAATCAGCGACGGGTCTTTCACAAACTTGATGGTATCAAGGAAGGCCTCTCCCAGAATCGGTATAATCACCATAAGGAAAGAGAACTGGGCCAGTTTTTCCTTTTTGTCACCCAGCATCAAGCCTGTGGCGATGGTGGAACCCGAACGGGACAAACCGGGCAGTACCGCCACGGCCTGCGCGATACCAATGACAAAAGCATGACCGTATGAGATATCATCACGCTGACGCGGTTTGGCAAAATAAGAGAAAGCCAGCAACAAAGCCGTCACCAACAGACAACAACCCACGATGGTCAAGCCGCTACCGAAAATAGCCTCCACATAATCCTTGAAGAACATGCCCACAATGAACACGGGAATCATGGAGACCAGAATCTTGGCCACATAGTTCTTCTCCTCGTTCCATTGGAGCGTGGTGAAAGTGCCTTTGAACAGCCATTCGATTTCTTTCCACAGAATCACGATGGTGCTAAGCACGGTGGCCACATGCACAATAACGTCGAACTCGAGCTTGGCGGCATCGGAAATTTGCAGTCCCATAATGTCCTGCATAATCGTAAGATGACCGCTGCTGCTCACGGGCAGGTATTCCGTCAATCCTTGCAAAATACCCAATAATAACGCTTCCCACCAACTCATGCCTACTCAGCTTTTTCCTCGTTCGTATCTTCTTTCACCTTCGGGCGCCACATGATGGCGAAAATCTCCGTCACCAAACCCAAGAGGATGAGGATGGGAGCCACCACAATACGACGGGTGTTGAACACTTCGGGATTAAACTGTTCGGGACTTTCTGCAGCACCTCCAGCAATGCAAAAATAACCGATAACCAGCAAAACCACACCGATAACCATCAGTATGTAATTGGTTTTTCTGAACAAAGGAGGTTTCTGATCCTGGCGGACCGGCTGTTTGCCAGATGGGTTGGGGACCAGTTTCGTTTTTTGGTTGTTATTTACTTGTGCCATATTTTTGGGATTTTATTTGTTTAGTCGTCACCCCCAGACTCCCGTCTGGGGTTATTGAGATTATGCCTCTTCGAGGCATGGAATTTACAGGTAAAGTCTTTCGTCCTTGATTCTAATATATCTATTCACCGAAATAATCGAAACCATCACCGTAAAGAAGATGCTGAATACAAACACCGCTAACAGTATCAGGGAGACATATAAGATTTGTGAGAAATCGACGAACTGCGGGAAGAGCAGGTTGCCCTGGTAGAGCAGCAAGCCCAGCAGAATCACAGCGATGGCACCGCCCCATACACCTTGGCTCAAACCTTTCAGCACAAAGGGACCGCGCACAAAACTGCGGGTGGCACCCACCAGCAGCATACTCTTGATATTGAAACGTTTGGCGTAGATATGCAAACGGATAGAGTTGGCAATCAACAACATGGAAATCAGCATAAACACCGCGCTGATAATCAGCACCACCCATTGCAAGGTATGGAAATTATTGCTGATGGACTTCACGAGGAAATCGGGATACTGCACATCCTGCACAATCTGTTCTTTCTTGATGCGCTTGGAAATCTTCTGCAGAGAATCGGAGTTGGCATATTCGGGACTCACGCTGATAATGATGGAGGCATTGATAGGATTGGAGATGATGTCGGTATAGTTGTTACCGATAGTTTTGATGGCCTCCTGGGTGTTCTCCTGGCGTGAAGACACACGCGAGGCGGCGATAAACGGCTCCATCTTCATGCGCTGCTCCATCGACACGATATCAGCCTCTTTCACATCAGCATAAAACAGGATTTCCATCTCAATCTTTTTGGAAAGATTGTGGATATACTGGGTGGAGAAGAAAGCGAAACAGGCCAAGGTGCCGATAAAGAACATGGTGAGGGCGATACTCACCACTGAGCCGAACGCCGAAAAGCGCAGTCTCGCCTTTGTGATTTTGTCAATAGTATCAGGATATTTGCTCATAATACAACACTATAAATGTAATTTGCAAATATATAAAGATGTATTGAGCTTTTAAGTCCCTTTTTCTGAAATTTATACACAGCGGATTGGGGATAACATTTTGCACTCTCTCCACGGATGGGAACTGTGTAAAAGTCCTTTCCAACCTTTTTTTCACTTTTCCAAAGATGGGAAAGTAACCAAAAGATCTTTGCCGACGGTAAGTGCAGTCGCACAAACCCATACGCTCCAAGCGTCGGCCCTGCCCCCGCACGCAGCATCTTGGCAAATTAAGGCCCGTAGGGCCGAAAAGACTACAGACAGGGGTGGAACCCCTGGGGAAAAGTGCTACATATACCCTCGCGGCACACGAGACACTTGCAGTGATGATGAAAAAAGCCTGCCGCGAAAGTGTGTCATTGCAACTTTCTGACCGAAAAATGAAATTTATTAAATTGTTGTTTTTCAGCAAATTGACCACATTATTACAATTGATTTTCTGATTCAGATGTTGTACTTTTGCAGACAGAAACAGAGAATGCTAGTTTGAAGTGCCAAAATGGCACTTCAAACGAAAGAGGTGGAGATCGTCGCGCTTTGCCTTACGCTTTTACTCAACAAGGAATAGGCATGCTTAGCGGTATACTCCGCAGCCAAATAGCAATCGAAACAAACATCAAAATCATGAGGGCTTTCGTGGGTATGCAACGGTATATTGCTGCTAGTATGCAAATCTTCCAAAGACTAAATAGTATCGAGCTCCAACAATTGGAGAATAAACAATGGCGAAAAGAAACGGAAAACAAGATAGAATGCATCCTTGACAAACTCGAAGAGAGCGCTCCCAAACTACTTCCCGAAGCAGTTTTCCCCACCGGCTGCGTTTGGGACGCTTGGACCTACGTTTCCGACCTTGTTCGCAGCGCAAAGCAACGGGTCATCCTCATCGACAATTTCGTTGACGACCGTGTATTAACCATGCTCACCAAGCGTGCCGATGGAGTTACGGCCACCATCTACACCCGCTACAGCGAACAGTTCCTCACCGACCTCAAGAAGCACAACGAGCAATACCCCTTGATTGAGTTCATTCAGCTCCCGCATCGCCACCACGACCGTTTCTTAATCATCGACGACAAAGTTCATTTCCTTGGCGCCAGCGTAAAAGACATGGGTGCAGGCCTCTGTGCTGTCACCGAGATGACCATCTCCCCAGAAAACATACTGGCATTGCTGAAATAGCAGCCTACACGATGTTATGACGCTACGTGCATCATCAGGACTTCATGCAGGCCAGCGGCCTGCAGGGCTTGGTAGAACAAGTGAGGTGGCGCATAATTCCCCTTCTCTTAGAATCGACGAACGAGCGAGAGCTGAGCCATGCTTGCATGAGCTCTGCCGAGCGAGGAGGAGAAAGGAGGCACAGCCTCCAACGGGTGCCCGAAGGGCGGGGTAGTGACGTATACATCACGGCGAAGCCGTACATCACCATTGTCCTCATTCCCCTACTTTCATCACTTTCTTCTCACTAATTCCATTGGTGGTATATACACGAATTGTATAAAGTCCATTGGTAAGATGGCTCAGGTTAAGGGTGTTTTCGTTGCGTGAGATATACAATAACCGCCCTTGCAGGTCATACACTTCTACCTTTTGTATACCATCTGCAAAGATGTTCAATTGTCCAGAGGTTGGATTGGGATAAATATTCATCTCAACTTTCTGGTGGTTTGCAACAGATACGCCTTCCGAGAAGGTGGCAATGTATTCTGCGTCGCCTTCGACGATGATGCTGCGGATGCTGCTGCTGTCGCCGTCGTTCCAGCAAACAAAGTGATAGCCGTTGTTGGCGTTGGCCCGGAGTTCAACAATAGTGCCGTAGGCATAGCTACCGCCTCCTATGACAGTGCCCATGGCATCGTTTGAGGAGGTGGCGGTAATGGTATAGGTCTCTGGCTCGAATAAAGCAGTGTAGGTGGCGTTCTCAATGACGGTTACACTTCTCGGATTGCTGGTCACGCCATCTGACCATTGTACAAAATGGTAGTGCTCGTACGCTATAGCGGATATACTGATTTGCATGCCAACGTAATATTCTCCACTGCCTTCAGTGATTCCCATAACGCTATCGGAACTTATCACCTGAACCAAAAATTTTTCATTTTCAGCAAACTGGGCGGTTAAGGTCACGTCATTGGTCAAGGTAATTTGGCGTGGATTTGAGGTGCTGCCGTCGCTCCATTGCACAAAATGGCAGTTCTCGTTTGCAGTAGCGGAAATGAGCACTTGAGTTTGGTAAGCGTATTCTCCAGTACCGGAAACTGAGCCCAAGGTACTGTCGTTGACCGTAAGATTGACGAAGTAGGTGTTAATGGCGAATTGTGCGGTAAAAACAGTGTCTTGTGTGAGGGTTACGTTTCGGGGATTGTCGGTATTGCCATCAGTCCATTGCACAAAGTGATAGCCATAAACAGGTGTGGCGGAAATCGTGACTTGTGTAAGATAATTATATGTGCCCGAGTTACTTACATTGCCCATTGTGGTATCCCCATTGAGTACAGTAAGCGTATAGTTGTTAATCTCAAACAAAGCTGTAAATGCAGTGTCACCACTTACGCTCACATGTCTTGGATTTTGTGTGTTGCCATCACTCCACTGCGTGAAGTGGTAGCCGTAATTAGGTGTAGCGGAAATACATACATTGGAACCATAGTTATAGAGCCCGGTGCCTTCTGCGGTACCCATCATTGTGTTGTCGGAGTTCACCTGAACCAGATGCTGGTCAATGGCGAAGTAGGCGGTATAAACGGAGTCCTTCTTGACAATGATGTTTCGGGGATTGTCACTTATGCTGTCATTCCACTGCACAAAATGGTAATGGTCTGACGGAACAGCGGTTAACGCAACGATACTGTTGTAGTTGTAAGTTCCACCGCCTGTGACATAGCCTATGGTAATGTCGTTGCTGTAGGTGCTGATAGTATAGGTGTTGTAATCGAATTGGGCGGTATAAGTAACGTCCTGCGTTACAACAAAAGTTCTTGGGTTCTCGGTGTTGCCGTCATTCCACTGGGTGAAATGATAGCCGTAGTAGGGCGAAGCAGAGATAGTGGCTGTATTGTTGTAGATGTAACTTCCCGTACCCGACACGGTTCCCATGGCGGGGTCGTTGCCACTTACCGTAACAGCGTAGGAGTTGATGGCGAATTGGGCAGTATAGCTTGCATTCTGAATCACGGTGACGGCTCTCGGATTATCCGTGTTACCATCGCTCCACTGCGTAAAGTGGTAGCCATAGTTGGGTGTGGCCACCAAGTTGATAACGGAGTTGTAGTTATAGGTTCCCCCACCTGAAGCGGTACCAATAGCGGGGTTGTTGCTGCCCACAGTGATGGTGTAAAAATTGATGGCAAACTGGGCCTCATACTCCGCACTGTTGGTGACCGTAATCATTCTCGGATTGTCGGTCACACCATCACTCCACTGCACAAAATGGTAACCATAGTTGGCGGTAGCGGAGATAACTGTTTGCGTGTTATAGGTAAAAGAGCCAGCTCCGAAGGCACTCCCCATGACAGGGTCGTTGGCGGTGACTGTGACAGCGTAGGAATTGGCGGCGAACTGAGCTGTAAAAGAAGTGTCCTGCGTAACAGTGAGTGTACGGGGATTCTGGCTGACACCATCGTTCCATTGAGTGAAATGATAACCCGTGTTAGGTGTGGCAGAGAAGCTCATTTGGGAGTTGTATGTGTAGTTGCCACTGCCGGAGGTATAGCCCATCACACTATTCAAGCTGTTAATACTCACAGCATATATGTTAGGTGCAAAGGTGGCCACAAACGAAGTGTCACAGTTAACGATTAGTTGTCTGGGATTTTGGGTATTTCCATCGTTCCAGGCCACAAAGTGATAACCGTAATTGGGGTTAGCCATAATGGAGATTTGCTGCTGGTAGAAATACAAGCCGCTACCGATGGCCGTTCCCATATCGGAATTATTGCTTGTCACCGTGATAGTGGAAACATTAGAAACAAAAATGGCAGTAAGTGTGATATCTTCTGTGGCGGCGAAATATCTTGGGTTTTGAGTATTGCCGTCGCTCCAACGGAGAAAATGATAGTTATTGTTGGGGATAGCTGTAGCGGTGATTATGCTGTTGTAGCTATATATTCCACTACCCGTAACAGTCCCCATGCTTACATCCGAGCTGTTTATAACGGCATTGATTTGGTTGACGGCAAAGATAGCGGTGAAGCTGGTGTCTTGCTCCACAGCTATAACCCTGGGATTGAGTTGGTTGCCATCGTTCCAGCTGTGGAAGTGGAAACCCTCGTTGGCGATGGCAGCGATAATGGCCTCATGATTGGCGCAGGTAGGTGTGGAAGTTACGGTAGCTGTTCCCATGGCGTTGTTGTTGGAAGAAACCTCCAACTCAAAGGGTTGTGCTTCGAGGATATTAGGGAAATTCTCCCAGTAATTGGTGACGTAGTAGTTAAGCACTCTGCCGCAAGGCACATAAACAGGAATATTAATGCTGATACTGTCGAAAGTGTGGGCAAAGATAATGGGAGGATTGAGCGGTTTCATGTTCAATGCAGTAACTCCACTACAGCCCGAAAAAGCGTAATCGCCAATACTATCCACTTCTGCAGGAATGGTAATCTCCCCACTGAACAAGTTGCATTCCTTGAAAGCATTATCTCCAATCGTGGTAAGGGCATTAGACAATCTCGGGAAAGGCAGACGCACACAACCCTCAAAGGCACTGTTGCCAATGCGAGTAACCGAATTCCCCATTTGTACATTGTTCAAACGGAAACAGTCCTTAAACGCTGAATTGCCAATGCTGATAGCTGAATCACCAAAGTTTACGGAGACAAGGCGGTCGCAACTGATAAAAGAGTGATTGCCAATAAATGTTTTGGCATTATCAATATCTAAGGCAATAATATTATCGCAATTAGCAAAAGCATTAGCATCGATGATGCTACAAGTACTTGGAATAGAAATATTTCCTGTAATATTGGTACAGTTAGCAAAAGCATTTTTGCCAATATGTTGTAGTGAATCGGGTAAAATTATGGTATCAAGAGAGGAACAGGAAAAAAAGGTGCTTTCATCAATAGATGTTACTTTATTAGGAATTTTCACACGGCCATTTATACTTGTGCAATTCGCAAAAGAATATGAACCCAATTGTTGAAGAGAGTCTCCAATAACTAAATGTTTAATATTCGTACAACCTTCAAATGCATTGGAACTTATGAGGAGACAATTACCAATAATAAGGGTATCAATATGATTGCAGTTGTGAAATGCGTTCATTCCTATCTGTTTAACATTATTAGGAATGATTAAAGTTCCATTTATGTTACATTGTTCGAAAAGTCTATAGGGAATTATTTTCACACTGTCACCGATAATAACTTTAGACAGAGTGTGATAAATGCCGTATGATGATGAAGTATGAGGATAATATGTACAATTTCTTGCATTGTAAAAAATTGTCTTTAAATTCTGACACCCCGTAAATGTAGTACTGTGTAGTAAATTAACATTAGCACCTATGTAGCAATATTTTAAGCTAGTATTGCTGGTAACCGCAGTCAAATGTCCCGAAAGAGAATATTCATAGTAAAACAACTTTTCTCCTACATGTGTGACATTATCACTGATAATTAACGAATCAATGTTTGTCCCAGCAAAAGAAGCAGCCCCAATGTTTCTAACTGTTGATGGAACAATGACTTTGCCACGGATCCTGCTACATCTATAAAATGCAAAACCATCTATAATCGTAACGGCATATGATTGATTGTTATAATAGACGCTATCAGGAATGACAAGATGGTCATAAGGATAATAATCGTATATTAGACTAGTAGTGCAATCATTTGTATAATCATAACATGGACGAACAACTGTTACTTCGTTATTACTGCCAATGCTGTAATATAATCCATTATATGAGAAGTCATAGTTTTGTGCGCACAAGTAACCGATGACAATAAAATACAAGCTTGTTAATAATACTATTCTTTTCTTCATGACCTTTGTTTTCTCATTGATTTAATGGAATATATGTTCTTAAAAATAATTTCCCACACTATATGTTAATTTTCAAATTATTCCAATTTACAGTACTCCATATAGTATCACCATTGTTGTTTCTTATATTTCGTTCTTCTACAAAAGCACCATATTCCCATATTTTATCGGGATTGAATATCTTTGACAATTCATCATATTGTTTTGAAGAAAATACAGATTCGTGATTCTCCACATCGGATGCGTTATGCATAATTATTGCCATTAAAGAATCTTGCAAAGAAAGACTTAATCTTTCTTGATTAATGTTGTTAATGGCTAAAATACGGTATTCTTGTTCGTTTATCCAATCTTTTGTTTTTGAAAAGAAAAACTGTTTTAATTCGTTTTTAGAAAATGGTTTGATATTTCCATATTTGTCATATTTCACGGAAATACTGGAATGAAAACTCGATCTATACTTTATTTCTCCTTTAAACAATATTAATTCATTGTTTGACAATATGTTTAGTAGTTTTTGTTTGTCAAAAACCAGGCAAACGCCATTCCCTTTATCTCCATAATGTCCCCACATTGACGGAATATCAAAACCCATCATTTTTTTTGTGTCTCTTGTTAATGAGATTTGTTGTAGTTTGTTAATCAAATTTTGAGCCTTTTCAGCATTTTCACAAGATAGATTAGTGCTATAAAGAGGCCGATATAACTCATTAATATCGTTCATATCTTTTAATCTTCCAAACAATAATGTATTGGATCTGATTATTTTCATACAACTCTCGAAACGAGTGTAATGATAAAGTTTCTCAATAGAATTAAATTCTTCTTGTATCGCATTCATGATTATTATGTTTTTTAGTTTGCATCAAACACCCTCTCTTCCCCATACACCGTGCCCAATCCATTGGTGGCGTATGCACGGACATAATAAGTAACACCGCTGGTCAGGCCAGTCATTTGGCTTACGAAACTGCCTAAGCCGGTGCCGTCGGTGGTGTGGGGACTGGCAGTGGTGGGACTGGGGGAGGTGCTGTAACATATACCTCTTGCAGTCACAGTAAATCCTCCATCTGATTGCACCGTGCCGCCACAAGTGGCCGAGCCGTTGGCAATGTTGGTCACAATGGCGGTGTTTACCACTGGCAAACCTGAGGTTGTTGTAAACGAGTGCTGTTCGCCGTAAACCGTGCCATTCACGTTGGTAGCGTATGCACGTACATAATAAGTGGTGTTGGGTTGCAAGCCGCTGAGGGTGCTGATATAACTACCCAAACCCGTGCCATTGCTGCTGTGCTCATGGGAAATGGTGGGCTGTAAGGTGGTGCTCCAACAAACTCCACGGGCAGTCACGGCAAAGCCGCCATCCTCCATTACATTACCACCACATACCGCACTGGTGGGCATAATACTGCTAATACTTTCCGTACTTACCACTGGCAAGCCTGCCAAGGTGGTAAAACTCAATTGTTCGCCATAACCCGTGCCAACTCCATTGGTGGCGTATGCTCTCACATAATAGGTGGTTCCCACAGCCAAACCTGTTAACTCCTCCTGAAAATTGCCCAAACCACCACCACTCACAATGTGGGAGTCGTTCAAAGTCGGATATTGGGCAGTACTCCAACAAAAGCCACGTGCAACCACATTGGATTTGCCTCCGTCCACAACTGTACCGCTACAACGTGCCGCAACAGCAGTAATATTGCTAATATCCAAAGTGCTAACTACGGGAACTTCGGGACCAATAATGTAAATGGTGCCAATGTCAAACAATTTTTTCCCATATCCAACCTCCTGCAAAGAAACCTGTTTTGAATCATAGAGAGAATCGGCCTCAATCTGCAAATAGTACCGCTGGCTCACCTCTTCCGCACTCACCTCTATCTCAAAAGTGCCATCAACGGAAGACACCACGGTCATGGGTATCTTGTCACCATTGGTCAGGGATACTCGCATGCCGCTAACAGGCTGGTTGTTCCGCTGCTCTATCAAAACCCCACGGCAAATAGTTTTGGTATAAATGCCTTCTTTTTTCAAATCCTTGATACAGGAAGTCAGCAAAAGGGATATAAGCAATAGGAAAACAAAGTTTCTTTTCATTCGTAGTGTTTTATTTGAAATTCAAGGTCAGTCCCACACCGACCGCAGTGTTATGGTTATTCGGAATAAGAGCCGGATATACCGCCAAAGTCTCTTTGTACTTGGGTTGTAGGGTATAGGCTCTGCACAAATTGAAAATATACAAGGCAGCGGCAGCTCCCCAAATCACATAGCTGGTGGTCCTCAGCGTGTTGTATGTCTTGTAAGCATGAGAGAATTGCTCGTAGGTGATATTGGGAGTCTTCATTATGTTCAGTTCCTCACGGGAAACAAAAAAGCATCCGAAACCGGCACTTACCAGCAATACCTCGCCAGTCAGCGTAAGTGCACCTTCAGCGTAGTGGCGTTTGCACATCTGACCGAGTCCGGGAATAAAGATGGATTCCGCCAAGGCCACACCATTGTTGTATTGCTTGGAGTCGCTGCAGCCACGGAAATTATAGTCAAACAGGGGTGTTATATTTCCACTCACCGCCACTTGGCATAAAACATAAACCCTATAGCTATAAACCTGCACCTTCTCCACATACTCACACACTTTGTAAATGGGAATGTTATATTGCCTGCTGATAACAGCCAAATCACCTCCATTTTGCACGGCCTCGAAAATCTTGTCAGACTCAATGGGTTGCCCTATGCGCAGTGCCGTGCTTTGAAACACACGGGCAATGGCTTGGTTACGAGCCTCTGTCTCGCTGGAAGCGATGGCATACTCGCACACGTACATGTAGGTGTTATTCGTGGCTTTAGGCAGTTTTACCGTCCATGCCGGTTTTTGGGCATGAACGGTAAAGGTCAGAAGAAAAATGAAAATTATTGATAATCCTCTTTTCATGATAGAAAACTATAGCGAACAATCTACTATTTGCCTTCCCGGTATTCTTTTTCGTCCTGCAAATGCTGTTTCATCCATTTGCGGAATTGCTCGCGGTTGAATTCCATTTCCAGCTTGTCGTTTTGGGATAAGGCGGTAGCGGTTTTGTCAATCAGTTCCTCTTTGGAGATTTTGATAGCGATATGAGCCTGATAGGTGCCACTGTTTGTTTTGTACATTTTCTCGCAGGCTTGCTCGGCGTCGTTCAGCATCTTGTTCAATGTAGTGTACATCTCACCTTCAATGATGTTTTGTACATCATTTTGTGCTGCACCGCCAGTCATTACACGTGAATAGTCGGCAGAGAGTCCCGTTACTTGACCGCCTATTTTACGTTTCACAATGTCCTTGGCTCCTTCCAGAGCGGCAATACGGGCGGCTTGCATATTGGTGTTCTCTCCAACACCAACGCCTGCGTAAAAGTCTTTGGTATCTTTGCCGAAATCACCACAGGGCATACTTATTTCAGTCATTTCCTCAACTTTCGCAACGGGAACAGACTTAGTGGTTTTACATGCTGAGAAGATCATGGCGATAGCCAAAACTAGAATTGTCAAAGTTGTTTTTTTCATGATAATTTGGTATTTAATTGTTTTTTGATTATTAGTTTCCTTTAAGCATCAACACGTCTGCTTTGATTTTCCTATACTGGGGCATGGATTCGCCAATGTTGGCACCAATATAAGTGGGATCGCAAACGTAGTATTTCAGGTTGTTGACCTGGTAATAATCGCCAGTAGCCATGGAATCATCCTTGAAAGCAACGGCGGTGGCAATGTGGTCGGGATAGTCGAGCAGCACCATTTTGGAGCCCACCAGATTGCGAATCAGATAAGAAAGCAATATTGCTCTGTCCTCACAATCGTTTTTTGAATAATAGAAGTTTTCTTCGCAGAAGAAGGGCTTCTCATAGCCGAACTGCTGCATGTCCGTGGCATAATCAAAAGCGGTTTGCACATAATACAGGATAACAGATACGGCAGCATATTCGTCCAAGTCGTTGATAATCGGCTTGATCTGTTTGTCACTCCATACTTTGAGCTCGTCCGACATTTCAGCATTAGCATATATTTCAATATCCACTTGCGGATAACGGCCATAGAAGTCAATGGCATTCTGGTTCACTTGGAAAGGCACTTCATCGCCCCAGAAATCAGTGGTATAAATAACAGAAGAGGCTTGTCTCACAAAGCTGATGGGCTCGTTTATGTTCATGTCGAGGGCTTGTGTCGGCTTCGGGAATGCCACTGGATAGGTGCTAACGGAAGCCACCACCTGCTGTTCCTTGGGGTAGAGACTGAAAATATAATAGGGCTCATTGTCGCACAATGCGTAGGCTACCGCATATATGGTATTTTGGGCAGGGACGAGCACAATCAGCTGGTTGTCGCTTCTTCCGATTTTGGCATTCAGTCCCAGTTGATTCAGCATAAACACAGTGAAAATGGTCTGTTCCGCATAGCGTCTGGTGAAAACCTCACTGGCCAGGTTGGTAATCATGTCATACACCGCCCAATCGTTGAGATGGAGATCCTTTCTTTGTTGTTTGAACTGGTTGACACACACCTCGAACTTGCCTTCCGCCAGACTCGTCCAAAACTTGGCCACCATTTTTTCGGAAATGTTTTCGAGCATCAGCTGGCTATAGGATTCTGGAATGTCAAAATTGACCTTCTGCATGTAAAAATTCACATCCACATTCTGGAACACTTTGTGGTTAATATTAGTGTCGGACATCGGTGCTATAGATTCCTCTTCGATAATATCCTGATTGATGGGGTGAGTTTCAGGAACAGGAATAATGTTGTTAATGGGCATTTGAACGGGCTGTTGCTTCACCGTGTCGTGAGGGGCAACGGGCAGCTGCTGAGGTTCAGGTTTCGAGGGTCTTCTTTTGCCCACAAACACCTGATAGTCCTGCCAACGCTGTTCAATGTGCTTTGCGAATTCTTTATTGATGGAATCTTTGTATGCCTGGAATTGGGCATTGCGTTGTGCCTTGTATTCATTAAAGTTGTGTTGCTTGAGAAAATTGTTCCATTCCTCATCGTGCTGCGACATGGCGAAGCAGGGAAGCAGGATGGCGAACAATATCATGATCAGTCTTTTCATTTTGATTTATTTTGCGCTACAACTTTGAATAGGGAGTTTCGTGAATCAATCTATCATTGGAATCAAAAAAAATCTTATTTTTCTTCAAATTGCTTGTGTTTCAGGTATTTATTTATTGTTTATACCCGTATCCCAGCGGATAATTTTACCTTTTTTCACTTGTGATTTTCCATCAGAAAAGGTGAATATGGCTTGCCATTGGAGCGTGTCGGCATCTTTGGGCAAGGTGAGCTTGTAGTATTTTGCGGTGCCAAGCTTCTGGTCCACAAGAGTATTCTCGTTTTCGGTTTTCACCAACAGATGAATTTCCACCGCATCGGTATTCCATCTGAAATTCAAGGACTGGAGATTTTCTGAAACGGAAGTAAGTTGTGAAGAAGGATAAATCATCGTGGTGTAATTTTTCTTTTTGGCACTATCCGCATAATGTTTAGGTTCGTTAACTTGGGGAGAAACGATACTTTGCGGAGTGATAGCGGGTGTGGCAGGCGTGGTAAGGTTGTTGTCGGTAGTGTCAATTATAGAGGGTTCTTCTGTCACTTCGTTGGTTTTCTCCGTTTGTTCTTCCGCAAAATAATTGTTGTCCGTGTCATTGTGCTGGAAAGCGAACACTCCAAGGAGCACTATTGCTACAACAGCGGCTGCAGCGGCCACCCATTTAATCCAGTAATGCTGGCGCTTCTCTGATTTTAATTCCTCTTCATGTTGCATTCTTGCGGCAGTTGTCACCGTAAGAAAATCTTCCAGATTCTCATCTTTTTCGGCCAGGAAATCCAAAACTCTTTCCTCTTCTTCAGCGGAAGCCTTACCACTCAAATATTTGGCCAACAATTCGTCTGATATGTGTTTATTGTCTTCCATCTTTATCTGTTTAAATAATCCTGAAGATGATTTTTGATAAGTTTGGCTATGGCTCTTCGTTTTATGTTGTATAGATTGTCCACGGTGACCTCAAACTGTGCCGCCACGTCGGTCGGTTCCTCTTCGTTTAGTATCAAAGCCTCCAATATTTGCCTATCCCTGGGCGGTTTTGCTTTACGAATGGCATTCTTTATATCCATGATGATTGAGCTTGAAATGTTATTACCCTGTGACAAGACAGTCCGGTCATCTATATTATCAATAGGGACATTTTGAGAGCTTTCTATCATGGAAAAGGTAAAATCTTTGAAAAAACGATAAGAAACCACGGAAAACCAGTTGGCAAAAGGGTATTCGGGAGAATATTTCCGCAACTTTTCCCAGTCGTTTTTACTGATATAAAGATACAATTCCTGAATCAGGTCGTCGAGTTCTATGCTTTTGTTACCAGCAGCTTTGAGGGCATTGAAGCGGAGCATGCTATTGAAATGCTCATAGAAAACATACCGAATCATACGCTCATCATTACGGAGCAATCTGTTGTAGATTTCAAAATCAGTATAGGAGTTAGACATCCGGTTTTTCTGCTTCTTTCCCTCCGTCTGATTCCCTATGACGAATCAATAAAATGACATTCAAAATCCACATAAAAAAAGCGCAGGAATCTGATTTCATCGCTCATCCCGTACACAAGGCTCTGGTATTGCCCATCTTCCGAGGATAAGCAATGCCGAAGCCCACGCTGTTGTATATGAAACGGATATTGGGGGTTATCCGCTTTGTAGAGACGCAAAATTTCGCGTCTCTACGGATCCTGACACGACAAATCGCATCCTGACCGTGAATATACAAACCAATGGGCATTGAACATTGCCTTACCGTGCGGAAGATTTTAGAATGTACCAGATTCTGTGTACCGCAGATAAGACGTTGACTCAACGCCTTTTATATATGTTTGTCGCCCGCCTTCCACCCATTCGGCTTCGGAACGAACAACACTGCAAAATTAATAATTTTTCCAGAACCTAAGCAAGAACAGGAGAAAAAAAGTTTCATTTCCTCCTCATACACTCTTCAATCCCTCTTCTTAGAATCTTCCAGGAGTCTTCTACCTCTTTAGGGTACTTACGACTGATCCAAGTTGACGGGTTGATAATTGACGACTGGTTTAAGTTGTCAGTCTGTGTGCGTTTCGCGGCAGGTGGGTGTCATCATCAGGGAAAATGCCCCGTGTGCCGCGAGGAGAGGAGAGATAGTCTGCCCACCCCAGACTGCGGCCTACGGCCTTGTCAGGGGTTAATTGCACTGCGTACGTAAAGCCTCTTCGAGGCTTAGCTCGCTGGGATTACTGCCATGCATTCGCCCTGACGATGCGTGCGAGGGCTATGCCGACGGTTGGGGCGTACGGGCCTGTGCGGTGGCACTTACCGTCGGCTTGATTTTTTGGTGACTTTTT